>NZ_JBFBAH010000022.1:0-109147 GCF_040682115.1 Streptomyces sp. NPDC051364
ACGTACGTCCAGTACGAGCGCTTGCGGCCGGCACGCCGAGAGCACGCACCGGACGCCGCTCCTTGACGGGCAAACGCTGCCTGACGCGGCACTAGTGGAACTGCTCCTCCTCGGTGGAGCCGGCGAGCGCCGTGGTGGAGGAGGCGGGGTTGACGGCGGTGGAGACCAGGTCGAAGTAGCCGGTGCCGACCTCACGCTGGTGCTTGACGGCTGTGAACCCGTGCTCCTGGGCGGCGAATTCGCGCTCCTGGAGGTCCACGTACGCGGTCATGCCGTGCTCGGCGTAGCCGCGGGCGAGGTCGAACATGCCGTGGTTGAGGGAGTGGAACCCGGCGAGGGTGATGAACTGGAAGCGGTAGCCCATCGCGCCCAGCTCCCGCTGGAACTTGGCGATCTGGTCGTCGTCCAGAGAAGCCTTCCAGTTGAAGGAGGGCGAGCAGTTGTAGGCGAGCATCCGGTCCGGGTACTCGGCGTGGACGGCCTCGGCGAACTCGCGGGCCTGGGCCAGGTCCGGGGTGCCGGTCTCGACCCAGATGAGGTCGGCGTACGGGGCGTACGCGAGGCCGCGGGCGATGACCGGCGCCATGCCGTTCTGGACGCGGTAGAAGCCCTCGGCGGTGCGCTCACCCGTCACGAACTGAGCGTCGCGCTCGTCGACGTCGCTGGTCAGCAGGTTCGCGGCGAGCGCGTCCGTACGGGCGATGATCAGGGTCGGGGTGTCCGCGATGTCGGCGGCCAGGCGGGCCGCGTTCAGGGTGCGGATGTGCTGCGAGGTGGGGACGAGCACCTTGCCGCCGAGGTGGCCGCACTTCTTCTCGGAGGCGAGCTGGTCCTCGTAGTGGATGCCGGCCGCACCCGCCGCGATCATGGCCTTGGTGAGCTCGAAGGCGTTCAGGGGACCGCCGAAACCGGCCTCGGCATCGGCGACGATCGGCGCCAGCCAGTCGATGCCGTCCACGCCGCCCTCGGCGGTGGAGATCTGGTCGGCGCGCAGCAGGGCGTTGTTGATCCGACGGACCACCTGGGGCACGGAGTTGACCGGGTAGAGGCTCTGGTCCGGGTAGGTGTGCCCGGCCTGGTTGGCATCGGCGGCGACCTGCCAGCCGGAGAGGTAGATGGCCTGGAGGCCGGCCCGGACCTGCTGGACGGCCTGGCCGCCGGTCAGGGCGCCGAGGGCGTGGATGTAGTCCCGCTCGTGGAGCTGTCGCCACAGCCGCTCGGCGCCGCGCCGGGCCAGGGTGTGCTCCTCGCGGACGCTGCCGGAGAGCCGGACCACGTCCTCGGCGGAGTAGGTCCGCTCGATGCCGGCCCAGCGCGGGTCGCTCGCCCAGCGCTCGGTGAGGTCCGCTGCCGCTGCCGTCGTGTTCGTGTCTGCCATGACCGTCACCGTCTCCATGATGTCGATTGAGCTGCGCCTGTACGTCAAAGATGCAAAGGCTTGGCACTGTGTGCCGTTCGTGGTGGTCGCGGCCCGCCGTCCGTGCGTGGAACGAGCTGAGCAATGTTGTCGAACCCCAGCCGGAACCTGCCGGGATCGCCGACATCAGGGCATGAATCGCGCCCGGTTGTTCCGTGCCGGCCGCCGAGTCCGGCGGGCCGCAGGACGACTCTCCCAATGACACCCAGTGCCATCAAGAAGGGATGTCTGCTAAGTTCTGCGCATCTTTTCGCGCTGGTTTGCCAAGTCTGCAAAGGCGGACCGATGTGGACTCCCGAGCCGGGTCGGCGCGGGACACGAGGGGGCATCGTGAGCAAGACGTACGCGGGAGCGCGGCTGCGGCGGCTGCGCGAGGAGCGGCGGATGAGCCAGGCCGACCTGGCCCGGGTGCTCGCGATCTCGCCCAGCTACCTCAACCAGATGGAGCACGACTCCCGCCCGCTGACCGTGCCCGTGCTGCTGCGGCTGACCGAGGCCTTCGGCGTCGACCCCGGCTTCTTCTCGGAGCGGGACACCAGCCGCCTCGTCGCGGACCTGCGCGAGGCGCTGGCCGGGGAGGTCGCCGAGGCCCGGGTCTCCACCTCCGACCTCGCCGAACTGGCCTCGCGGATGCCCGCGGTCGCCCAGGTGCTGCTGGACCTCGGCCGACGCAGCCAGCGGCTGGCCGAGGGCCTGGCCGGGGTCGCGGACGGCCGCGACGGGGAGGGCGGCGGACCCCTCTCCCCGCACGAGGAGATCCGCGAGTTCTTCTACCGCCGCCAGAACTACCTCCACGACACCGACCTGGCCGCCGAGGAACTCGCCCGCACCATCGGGATCCGGCCCGGCGAGGTCGTCCGCGCCCTCTCCGCCCGGCTGGCGGACCGGCACGGCGTACGGGTCGTGGTCGCCGGCGACTCGGCGGCCGGCTCCGAGCGGCTGCACCACTACGCGGAATCCGGCCGCGTGCTCCAGCTCTCCGCCCGCCTGAGGCCGGGCCAGCAGGCCTTCCGGATGGCCACCCAGCTGGCCCTGCTCGAGTACGGGGAGGAGCTGGACCGGCTCGCCTCGGAGGACTTCCCCGCCGGTTCCACCCCGCACGGCCTCGCCCGGATCGGCATCGCGAACTACTTCGCCGCCGCGCTGATCCTCCCGTACAGCGCCTTCCATACGGCCGCCGAGGGATTCCGCTACGACATCGAGCGGCTCACCGACCACTTCGGCCTCGGCTACGAGACGGTCTGCCACCGCCTGAGCACGCTCCAACGCCCCAGGCTGCGCGGGGTCCCCTTCTCGTTCGTGCGCGTCGATCGCGCCGGGAACATGTCCAAGCGGCAGTCCGCGACCGGATTCCACTTCTCCCGCGCGGGCGGCACCTGCCCGCTGTGGAACGTGTACGAGGCCTTCGCCGCGCCCGGCCGCATCCACGTCCAGGTCGCCGCCATGCCGGACGGGCAGCGCTACCTGTGGACGGCCCGCGCCATCACCCGCCACCGGGGCGGCTGGGGCGAACCCGGCAAGACCTTCGCGATCGGCCTCGGCTGCGAGATCCGGCACGCCTCGAGGGTCGTCTACTCCGACGGCCTCGACCTGGACAACACCTCCGCCGACACGCCCATCGGCATGGGCTGCCGGATCTGCGAGCGCCTGGAGTGCCCGCAGCGCGCCGTCCCGCCGCTCGGGCGCCCGCTGGCCGTCGACGAGAACAGCAGCACGTTCGTCCCGTACCGGGTCGCCGAGTAGGGCCCCCGCTCCCGGGGGTCGAGAACCGGTGGACGGCTACGAGGACAGGAAGGACAGCCGTACCGTGCGGTGGGGGTTGTCGCGGTTGGTGTCGACCAGTACGACGGACTGCCAGGTACCCAGGGCCAGCCTGCCCCGCACCACCGGCAGCGTGGCGTGCGGCGGTACGAACGCGGGCAGTACGTGGTCGCGGCCGTGCCCCGGGGAGCCGTGCCGGTGGCGCCAGCGGTCGTCGGCGGGCAGCAGGGTACGCAGGGCATCCAGCAGGTCGTCGTCGCTGCCGGCGCCCGTCTCGATGACGGCCAGCCCGGCCGTCGCATGCGGAGTGAACACGTTGAGCAGTCCGTCGCGGCCCCGGGAGGCGTCCTGCAGGAACTCCGTACAAGCCGCGGTCAGGTCGTGCACGGTCTCCGAGGAGCCCGTCGTCACGTCGAGCGTGCGTGTGGTGAAGGTGTCTGCCATGGGCCCATCCTCGCCGGGCACCACGGCGCGGCCGCGGCGCCGCGCCCCGGACCACGGCCAGCCCCGTCCGATCCGGACGGCCCGGACACACGGGGCCTTCCTCCGGCGAGTTCCCCCACGAGACCAACGACGGCGCCAAGGCCGAGTCCTGCATCACCCCCGAGGCTTCGGCGGCTTCCACGAACAGCTCCTCGACCTCGCCTGACCTCTCGCTCGCGATCCGCGGCGGCCGCATCGCCGACCCGGCCGGGGCGCCGGCGTTGGCGTTGGCGTGGCTACAACTCACCTGCGCGCATGCGACGTTCCCGAAGTCGTCTGCCGCTTGCGTCACAACCTGGCCGGGGGCGGGCCCGTGGGGACGACGAGGGCCCCCGCCCCTATGCTGGACCGATGCCATCGATCAAGCAGGTCCAAATCACCTTCGACTGCGCAGAACCCGAGCGCGTCGCTCGTTTCTGGTCCGAGGTGCTGGGGTACGTCGCACCGCCGCCGGAGGGGTTTGCCACTTGGGACGACTTCGATCGCGCAACGAGCCCTGAGCATCAGGGTGCAGCGTACGCATCATGCGCCGACCCCTCGGGTGTGGGCCCGCGACTGTTCTTCCAGCGCGTTCCCGAAGGCAAGATCGTCAAGAACCGGGTGCATCTTGACGTGCGGGTCGGCACCGGGCTCGTGGGTGAAGAGCGACTGGCCGCACTTGAGGCCGAATGCGCACGACTGGTCCCGCTCGGCGCGGTACGCGGACGACTGCTGCTGGCCGATGACGAGAACGAGTCGTGCCTCCTGATGCAGGACATCGAGGGCAACGAGTTCTGTCTCGACTGAGTGGCGAGGGTCGCCGTCCCTCGGCAGGTGGGCGCCGACCGCGTCGACGACGACCGGCTGAGGGTGATCCGGAAGCTGCTACGCCGGCCCTGGCCCACCCTCGTGGGCGTCTGCCGGCAGGTTGCGGGGGACGGTGGCGGCCCCACCGGTGCGTACGGCGTCCACCACGGCCTGGTGCAGGAGGCGGCTGCCGTCCTCGGAGGCGCAGGGCACCGGACTTCCGGTGACGGTGAACCAGTCCGAGCCGCCGCTGTACTGCACGGCCACCTGGGCCTCCTGGCCCGACCACGTGGTGTGCACGGTCAGGTCCCCGCTGAGGACCCCCGCCTCGTCGGTGCTCACTCCGCCGCGTCCGGCGAACACCCCTGTCGTTGTCCACGAAGCCCAGGTCATGGCGCATCGCCCCTCACCACGGAGTCCTCTGACCCTTCCACGTTACGGCGGGTCCGGCGATCCCGCGTGGTCGCCGCCGTGCCGCGCCCGGTATCCGCCCGGTTCGTACGAGCAGCTCACCATGGCGGCCCACGGGCTGACGGGGCTCAGGCCCGGTCTTCGGCCTTGGCCTTCAGGCGGTGGAGCCAGGTGTCGAGCGAGGCGTCGAGCGCCTGCTGGAGAGCGGGGGTGTTGGCGTTGACGGGCGCGCCGGCCCAGGACTCCTCGGTGTGGACGTGCACCCCGTCCTTGCGCTGGGTGAAGGTCCATACGTGGACCGCGGTGATCCCCTGCGCCGGTCCGCCCCACGCGATGCGGCGCTGCGGTACGACCTGCTGGACGGTGGAGTCGATGTCGGCGAGGCCGTGAACGGACCAGCGGAACACGGAGCCGGCCCGCAGCGGGCCTGGCGTGCGCTTGGTCGCCTCGATGACCTCGGGCTGCCACGTCGGCCAGGCTTCCACGTCGGTCTGGATCTTCCAGATCTTGTGCAGCGGCGCATGGATGACGATGTCGTCGCGCGTGATCACCGGGGCGTCGTGGTCGATCTCCACGGGGTGATGGGAGGCGCCGGTGCCGGAGATGCCGATCGTGAACGCGAGGGGCAGGGCAGCGGTCTTGGCGAGCAGGGTGGTCAGCATGGCGGTTCTCCTGGGGAAGTGGGGAAGCGGGGGAGCGGTGACGGCGACGGGTCGGCGGGTCAGGGGACGAGGACGACCTTCCCGGCGACCGTCCCCGACTCGGCCAGGCGCATCGCCTCGGCGACGCGGGCCAGCGGGATCTCGGCCGCGACCTTGGCGGTGATCTCACCGCGCTGCAGCGCCGTGAACACCTGGGTGAGGTCGGAGCGCAGGCGCGCCCGGAAGCGGTTCCTGGCGTAGGCGCGGCCGGCCCACACGTTGAAGAAGTACGCGCGGCGGCCGTTCGGCAGCGCGTTCCACAGCCACACCCGGCCCAGGAGCTTGAGGATCGGCGACGAGCCGGAGCCCTCGTCGTCGCGGGTGGCGGCGCTGCCGTACGAGACGAGCGTGCCGCCGGGGGCCAGGAGCCGCCAGGAATCGACGATGCCCTCACCGCCGACGTGGTCGAACACCGCGTCCACCCCGCCGGGCGCGAGGGCCCGTACCCGTGCGGGAACGTCGCCGGAGCGGTAGTCGACGGGGGCCACGCCGAGGGCGCGCAGTGCGTCGTGGTGGCGGGCGGAGGCGGTACCGATCACCCGGGCGCCCGCGGCGAGCGCCAGCTGGACCAGGATCGAGCCGACACCGCCGTTGGCGCCGTGGATCAGGACGGTCTGGCCTGCGCGCACCCGGGCCTTGCGGTGGAGCATCTGCCAGGCGGTGATGCCGTTGACGACCGCGGTCTCCGCGTCCACCGCGCTGACGCCGTCGGGTACCTCCACCACGTCGGCGGCGTCGAGCGCGATGTGGCTTGCCCAGCCTCCGGTCTTCGTCAGCGCGGCCACCCGCCGGCCGAGGAGGCCGGAGCCGACGCCTGCGCCCACGGCCAGCACCGTGCCGACCAGGTCGTATCCGGGGACGAAGGGGAACGCGGGCTGGTCGTAGTACCGGCCGCGGCGCATCTGCTGCTCGGCGAAGGACACGCCCGTCGCCTCCATCGCGACCACGACCTGTCCGGCGGCCGGTACCGGGACCGGCCGCCGGTGCAACTCCAGGCCTTCCGGCTCGACCTTGCCCGGGAGAACGATCTCGATCAGCTCGGCGGTGTTCATCGCGACCTCCAGTGGTTTCTGCTTCTCGTGTTTGTTAGAAGCTGTAACCAGAATGAGTGGCTGTATCGCCGATGTCAAGGGAGTGGCTCGTCCGATCGCGAGTGGCCCTGCCGATGGTGATAGCCTCTAACCGTCATCTGGTGTGATGGGCGATGAGAGGGTGGCGGGCATGACCGGGAGTACGAAGACCCCCCGTGAGCGGTACCGGCAGCAGGTGCGCGATGAGGTCAAGGAAAAGGCCTGGCAGCAGATCGCCGGCTCCGGCGCCTCCGCCCTCTCCCTCAATGCGATCGCCAAGCAGATGGGCATGAGCGGACCGGCGCTGTACCGGTACTTCGCCAACCGCGACGAGCTGATCACCGAACTCATCCGCGACGCCTACCGCAGCCTCGCCGACGCCTTCATCGCCGCCGGCGACGGGGGGAAAGGCGGAGCGGGCCGACCCGGCCTCGTCGCGCTGGCGAAGGTGCTCCGTCGCTGGGCCCTGGAGGACCCGCACCGCTACTTCCTCGTCTACGGCACCCCGGTACCCGGCTACCACGCACCGCAGGACATCACCGTGATCGCCTCGGAGATGATGTCCGTCCTGCTCGACGCCTGCACAGCCGCCGGGCCGGACCCCGCCCCGGGTGCGGAGCCCCATGCCTTCGAGGACCACCTGGCCGGCCACCGGGAGTGGGCCGCGAGCCACCCGGACGCCCCGCCGCAGGCCCTGCGCCTCGCCCTGGCCTTCTGGACCCGCCTGCACGGCGTGCTGTCCCTGGAGCTGGCGGGCCACTTCACCGGCATGGGCCTGGACCCCGCCCTCCTCTTCGAGGCCGAGGTGGACGGCCTGACCACGCGCTGACCCGCACGCACCCCCCCCGCACGCGCAGCGCTCAGTACACGTCGCGGCCGTACCGCTTGTCGGCGGAGAGCTGCTTCAGGTACGCGGCGGCCTCGTCCTCGTCGAGGCCGCCGTGCGCCACGGCTATGTCGCGCAGCGCCTGGTCGACGTCCTTCGCCATCCGGCTCGCGTCACCGCACACGTAGAAGTGGGCGCCGTCCCGGAGCCAGGACCACAGCTGGGCGCCGTGCTCGCGCATGCGGTCCTGGACGTAGATCTTGGTGCGCTGGTCGCGGGAGAAGGCCAGGTCGAGGCGGCTGAGCGTGCCGTGCCGGTGGAGCTCCTCCAGCTCTTCGCGGTAGTAGAAGTCGGTGGCCCGGCGCTGTTCGCCGAAGAACAGCCAGTTGCCGCCGTGGTGGCCGAGGGCGCGGCGGTGTTCGAGGAAGGCCATGAACGGGGCGACGCCGGTACCCGGGCCGACCATGATCGCCGGTGTGTCCGGGCCGACGGGCGGGCGGAAGTGGGCAGAGCGCTGCACGAACAGCGGTACCGGGGTGCCCGGTTCGGCATCCGCGAGAAAGGCCGAGGCGACGCCTTTGCGCTGTCGGCCGCCCGGCCCCTCGTAGCGCAGGACCGAGACCGTCAGGCTCACCTCGCGCGGGTCGACGAGGGGGCTGGAGGAGATGGAGTAAAGGCGCGGCTGGAGGCGTTTGAGGCGCTCGGCCCACTCCTGGGCGCCGAGGCGGACCGGGAACTCGGCCAGGATGTCGACGGGCTGCCGCCCCCAGGCCCATTGGGCGAGGCCGTCCTTGTTGTCGGGGCGCGTCAGCTGCTTGAGCTTGCGGTCGCCGGTGTGCTCGGTGACGAACCTCAGGAGGTCTGGCGTGAGACGGGTGATGTCCAGGTGCCGGTGCAGCGCCTCGGCGAACGGCATGGGGGCGTGTCCGGGCACGGCCACCTCCGCGTCCGGGGCGAGGCCGGTGGCGGCCAGCCATTCCGTCACCAGGTCGGGGCAGTTGACCGGGAGGACGCCGAGGGCGTCACCCGCCTCGTACGCCGGGCCGTCCTCGCCCAGGTCGAAGGTGAACCGGCGGACCTCCTTGGTGGCGCCGGGCAGGCTCAGCAGCCGGTTGCCGGACAGCCGGGCGGTGTACGGGGAGTTCTTGTCCGGCACCGGACGGGACGGCCCGGCGGTCGCCGGGTCCGGGGCCGCCGGCTCCGGGGCGGCCGCCAGGGCGTCGCGGACCCGCTCCAGCCACTGGGCGGCGGGCTCCTCGTAGTCGGGCTCGCAGTCCACGCGCGGCAGGAGGCGCCGGGCCCCCAGCTCTTCGAGGCGCCGGTCGAGCCGGCGGCCGTGGCCGCAGAACGCGTCGTAGTTGGAGTCGCCGAGCGCGAGGACCGCGTACCGGACGTCCTCGAGCCGGGGCGCGTCGGACTCCTCGAGGGCCTCCCAGAACGGGGCTCCGTTGTCCGGGGCATCGCCGTCGCCGAAGGTGCTCGTGACGACCAGCAGATCCGTTCCGGGAGTGAGGGAGGCGGGGGTGCGGTCCGCCATGCTGTGCACGGTCGCCGCGGTGCCGACGGCGGCCAATTCCGTGCCGATGGTGGCGGCGAGGTCCTCGGCGTTCCCCGTCTGGGAAGCCCAGAGGACCACGGTCTGCCGGGTCGGCGTACCCGGTGCGGCGGGGACCGGTGCCGGGGCGGCCGGAGGCGTGGCGGCCCGGGCCGTCGCCGTACGCGAGTACGTGCCGGCGAGCACTCCGTCGACCCAGAGGGCGTGTCCGGCCTCGAACGGGGCGCCGGCGGGAAGGGCCGGGACGCCCGTGCCGGGCGGGGCGGAGGCGAGCCCGGCGAGGAATCCGGCGAGGTACTGGCGTTCGCGGTCGCAGAGGGCGGGCGGTGTGTGGCCGTCCAGCCCGAACAACGAGGTGAGGGCGGGCGCCACCGCGCTCGCGGCCGTCGTCGGGGCGGTTACGGGACGCATCAGCGTCGCAATGGCACCGCCCGGGTGCGCCCCGGCGGCGACGGGGCTGCCGAGGGCGGGCTCGGCAGCGGGCAGGGCCACGGGAACCGGGGCCCGTGTCTTCGTCAGCGTCACCGCGCACATCTTGAACCCGGGCTGGAAGGAAACCGGGTCGACGGCGTCGTCGGTGACGGCGTTGACGCTGAGGTATTCGCCGAACAGGTCGTTCCAGTGGAAGGGGGCGAAGCAGTTCCCGGGCCGGACCCGGTCGGTGACGACGGCGGGTAGCACGGCCCGCCCGCGCCGGGAGGCCACCTCCACCCCGTCGCCTGCCACGATCCCGAGAGCGGACGCGTCCTGCGGGTGGATCTCCACGAACGGCCCGGGGTTGAGCTTGTTCAGCTTGGCGACCTTGCCGGTCTTGGTCAGGGTGTGCCACTGGTGTTGCAGGCGGCCCGTGTTGAGTACGAACGGGTAGTCGTCGTCCGGGAGTTCGGCGGCCGGAAGGTGGGGCCGGGCGAAGAACACGGCCCGTCCCGTCGCCGTGGGGAACACGAGACGGGGGCGGCTGCCGTCCGGGCGCTCCGACAGGGTCTGGCTGACGCCGTCGTTGAGGTAACGGACCGGGTTGCGGTCCGGCCCGCCCGGGGCGGCCGGCCACTGCACCGGGCCCCCGCGCAGCCGCTCGTACGTGACACCGCGCAGGTCCCAGCCGCTCTTCGGGTTCCAGGCCTGCCGCAGTTCCGCGAACACCTCCTCGGCGCAGCTGTACGTGAACGCCTCGGCGAATCCCATCGCGCAGGCGACCCGGGCGATCAGCTGCCAGTCGGGCAGGGCCTGCCCGGGCGGGTCGGCAGCCCCCTGCACCAGGGTGAGGTTGCGCTCCGAGTTGATCATCACGCCGTCCGTCTCGGCCCAGAGGGTGGCGGGGAGCACGATGTCCGCGTAGGCGTTCGTCTCGGTCTCCGCGAACACGTCCTGCGTGACGACCAGTTCGGCGGTCTCCAGCGCCTTGATGACCGTGCTGCGGTTGGCGACGGAGGCGACCGGGTTGGTGCAGATGATCCAGCATGCCTTGATCTCACCGGCGGCCATCTGCTCGAACATCTCGATGGTCCCGCGTCCGACGTCGGTGCGCAGGGTGTTCTCCGGCAGGCCCCACAGCTTCTCGGTGAAGTCGCGGTCCTCGTCGACCAGTACCGAGCGCTGGCCCGGCAGGCCGGGCCCCATGTAGCCCATCTCGCGGCCGCCCATGGCGTTGGGCTGGCCGGTGAGGGAGAACGGGCCGCTGCCGGGACGGCAGATGGCGCCCGTGGCCAGGTGCAGGTTGACCAGGGCGTTGGTGTTCCAGGTGCCGTGGACGGACTGGTTGAGGCCCATGGTCCAGCAGCTCATCCACTCGCCCGCCTCGCCGATCCAGCGGGCGGCCAGCCGGATGTCCGCCTCCGGTATGCCGGTGATCTCGGCGACCTTCGCGGGCGGGTACTCCCGCAGGAAGGCGGGCATGTCCTCCCAGCCCTCGGTGTGCTCGGCGATGAAGTCCGGGTCGGTCCAGCCGCCCTCGACGAGCAGGTGCAGCAGCCCGTTGAGGAGGGCCAGGTCGGTGCCCGGCCGGATCTGCAGGAACAGGTCGGCCTTGTCGGCGGTGGCGTTGCGCCGGGGGTCGACCACGATCAGCTTGGCGCCGGCGGCCTTGACGCGGTCCATCATCCGAAGGAAGAGGATGGGGTGGCAGTCGGCCATGTTGGCGCCGATGACGAAGAACGCGTCCGCCCGCTCGAAGTCCTCGTACGAGCCGGGCGGCCCGTCGGCGCCCAGCGAGAGCTTGTAGCCGCTGCCGGCGCTCGCCATGCACAGCCGGGAATTGGACTCGATCCGGCTCGTCCGCAGGAACCCCTTGGCCAGCTTGTTGGCGAGGTACTGGGCCTCCAGGGACATCTGGCCGGAGACATAGAGCGCCAGCGCGTCGGGGCCGTGCGCGTCGAGGATCTCCCGGAGGCGGCGGGCCGTCTCGGCGACGGCCGCGTCCACCGCGACGGCGGCGGGCCCGTCACCCCGCTCGCCGCGGATCAGCGCGGTCTCCAGCCGGCCGGGCGCGGCCAGCATGTCGGCGTGCGTGGCGCCCTTGGTGCACAGGCGCCCGGCATTCGCGGGGTGCTGCTTGTCGCCGCTGGCCTTGGCCACCGTACGGCGCCCGTCGGCGCCCCTGGCGATGTCCAGTACGACCCCACAGCCGACGCCGCAGTACGAGCAGACCGTACGCACCTGCTGACCGGCCGCGGCCCTCGCCTCCGCCACAGCAGACCTCCTCGCGCCGCCGGCCGACCCCACCGCGGCCGTGTGCAGGTCGATCCCGTTGCGGCCCAAAGTAGAAAGTCCGTGTTGCGTGCATGTGACGGGCGGTGCCACCCGGGGGTTACAAGCGTCTGCGCCAAGGTCATCACGGGAGGTGAGACACCTCCCACGGGGTCCCTGCCGACCGGACATCATGTCGGTGGCACCTTGATCCGTACGCGACATGCAGCGAGGAACCAGATGAGCGACGCAGCCGCCCTCCTCCACCCCGGGGCTCCCGACTCACCCGTGATACTCCACATCCCGCACTCGTCCCGCGCCATACCCGCGGACGTGCGCGCCGGGATCCTGCTGGACGACCGGGCACTCGAAGGGGAGCTGGACCACATCACCGACTCGCACACGGCGGAGATCGCGGCCAGGGCGGCCGAGGCCGCCCGCGTCACCCCCTGGCGGTTCGAGAACCGGCTTTCGCGGCTGGTCGTCGACCCCGAGCGGTTCCCCGATGAACGGGAGGAGATGCTGGCGCGGGGGATGGGCGCGGTCTACACACGGACGACGCACCGCGACGAGCTCCGCCCGGCCGACTTCGACGGACGACCGCTGATCGAGCGGTACTTCCACCCGTACGCGCAGGCGATGACGGACGCGGTGGAGGAGCGGCTGGGGGCCGTCGGGCGGGCGGTCATCGTCGACGTGCACTCGTATCCGGCGAAGGCAC
This sequence comes from Streptomyces sp. NPDC051364, assembly GCF_040682115.1. Taxonomy (NCBI): domain Bacteria; kingdom Bacillati; phylum Actinomycetota; class Actinomycetes; order Kitasatosporales; family Streptomycetaceae; genus Streptomyces; species Streptomyces sp. NPDC051364. The sequence goes on from NZ_JBFBAH010000022.1 coordinate 12,417, forward strand.
TGCCCTACGAGCTCCACGGTGACGGACCGCGCCCGCCGATCTGCATCGGCACGGACGCTTTCCATACGCCCCGTCCCCTGCGCGAGGCGGCGCAGCAGGCGTTCGCGGGCTTCGGTGGCACGGGGCTGGACAGCCCGTTCGCGGGAACGTACGTGCCGCTGCGCCACTACGGAAAGGACGCGCGGGTCGGCGCGCTGATGGTGGAGATCCGGCGGGACCTCTACATGAGCGGGCCCGGAGGACCGGCGGGCCCCGGTCTGGACGCGCTGGCGGGCGCGCTGGCCGCTCTCGTCGAGTGGGCGACGGGGTGACGTGAAAGGTATGCCGGACGTCCCGATCGGCCGGTGCGCGGCCGGCCGGGACGTCCGGCGAGGCTCAGGTTCAGGCGAGGTCGAACCGGTCGAGGTTCATCACCTTGTCCCACGCGGCCACGAAGTCACGCACGAACTTCTCCCCACCGTCCCCGGACGCGTAGACCTCCGAGATGGCCCGGAGCTGGGAGTGCGAACCGAAGACGAGGTCGACGGCGGTGGCGGTCCACTTGGCCTCGCCCGTGGCGCGGTCCCTGCCCTCGAACACGTTCTCGGTCGAGGTCGACGGCTTCCACTCCGTGCCCATGTCGAGCAGGTTGACGAAGAAGTCGGTGGTCAACGTCTCCGGCCGGTCCGTGAACACGCCGTGCGGGGATCGCCCGAACCCGGTGTTCAGGGCCCGCATGCCACCGATGAGGACCGTCATCTCGGGAGCGGTGAGCGTCAACAGGTTGGCGCGGTCCAGCAGGAGGGTCTCCGGCGACAGCTTCTCCCCCTCCCGCAGGTAGTTGCGGAACCCGTCCGCCGGGGGTTCGAGCACGGCGAACGACTTCACGTCGGTCTGCTCCTGCGAGGCGTCCGTACGCCCCGGTGCGAACGGGACCGTGATGTCGTACCCGGCGTTCTTCGCGGCCTGCTCGACGGCCGCGCACCCGCCCAGGACGATCAGGTCCGCGAGCGAAGCCTTCTTGCCGCCGGCCGAGCCGTTGAACTCCTGCCGGATCTGCTCGAGGGTCTGCAGCGCCTCGGCCACCTCGGGTACGGCGTTGACCTCCCAGTCCCGTTGCGGCGCGAGCCGGATCCGCGCCCCGTTGGCCCCGCCCCGCTTGTCGGTGCCGCGGAAGCTCGCGGCCGCCGCCCAGGCGGTGGTGACCAGCTGGGGGACGGACAGCCCGGAGGCGAGGATCCTGCCCTTGAGGGCAGTGATGTCCGCGTCCCCGACCAGCTCGTGATCGACCGCGGGGACAGGGTCCTGCCACAGCTGCGGCTCGGGAATCCACGGGCCGAGGTAGCGCGGCAGGGGCCCCATGTCGCGGTGCAGCAGCTTGTACCACGCCTTGGCGAAGGCCACCGCGAGCTTGTCCGGGTTCTCGTGGAAGCTCTTCACGATCGGCGCGTAGATCGGATCCCTCTTCAGCGCGAGGTCCGTCGTCAGCATCATCGGCGCGTGCCGCTTCGACGGATCATGGGCATCAGGCACGGTGCCCTGGGCCGACGGATCCGTGGGAGTCCACTGGTTCGCACCGGCGGGACTCGTCGTCAGCTCCCAGTCGTACCTGAACAGGTTGTCCAGGTACCCGTTGTCCCACTTCGTCGGCTCGGAGGTCCACGCGCCCTCGAGCCCACTGGTCAGCGCGTCGACGCCCTTGCCGCTGCCGCACGTGTTCCGCCAGCCGAGGCCCTGCTGCTCGATGGGGCCGGCCTCGGGCTCCGGGCCGATGCAGCCGGGGTCGACCGCACCGTGGCACTTGCCGAACGTGTGGCCGCCGATGATGAGCGCAGCCGTTTCCTCGTCGTCCATGGCCATGCGCGCGAACGTCTCGCGAATGTCCTTCGCGGCTGCCATCGGATCCGGGTTGCCGTTGGGCCCTTCCGGATTGACGTAGATCAGGCCCATCTGTACGGCGCCGAAAGGACCGGTGAGTTCCCTGTCGCCGGCGTAGCGCTCATCTCCGAGCCACGTGTCCTCGGGCCCCCAGAAGATTTCCTCGGGTTCCCAGGTGTCCTCCCGCCCGAATCCGAATCCGAACGTTTTGAAACCCATCGATTCCATGGCGCAGTTTCCGGCGAAAATCAGCAGATCGGCCCAGGAGATCTTCCGGCCGTACTTCTGCTTGACCGGCCAGAGCAAACGGCGCGCCTTGTCCAGGCTCGCATTGTCCGGCCAGCTGTTGAGGGGGGCGAAGCGCTGGGACCCGGCGCCGCCACCGCCCCGGCCGTCGGCGATGCGGTACGTCCCCGCGGCATGCCAGCTCATCCGGATGAAGAGCGGCCCGTAGTGGCCGTAGTCGGCAGGCCACCAGTCCTGGGACGCCGTCATCACCTCGAAGACGTCCCGCTTCAGCGCGTCGACGTCGAGGGCCGCGAATTCCTTCGCGTAGTCGAAGTCCTCGCCCATCGGATCGGACAAGGGTGAATTCTGGTGGAGGACCTGCAGGTCCAGCTGATTCGGCCACCAGTCCCGGTTCGTTCTGGGGCGGGTCGGCGCGGGGGTGGGGGAGGGGATTGCTGGGTTCTCGCTCTCGCTGCCGGACACGTCCGCCCTTCTTCCTGTCTCGGTGTTTCTTCGATGGTCGCGCACCGCGGACCGCGCGGCGGCGAGAACACGCAGGGCGCCGCTTCGTATGAAGAACTCGCGCGCGAGAAGAGCGGTTTATTCAGATGATCGGGATCGTTGCGCGGTCCGCGGCGGGGCTGTCCGCGTGCTTCCGGCCGGCGGACTGCGTGCCTACCGGGCCGTGGGACGCGGGCGCGCGATGCTCCTCCCACGCCGTTCGGGCCCGGTCGGCGGATGTGAGGAGGGCGTGGAGCCGGTGGTTCTCGAGAGGAAGAAAGCCCGTGCGGTCCGCGTGCTGCGACGCTCGGCCGGGCGTACCGTGCTCAGCCTCGACGCCCGGCTGCCCCTGCTGGACGTGGCCAAGGGCGGTGTGCGGAAGGCCTTTCCGGACCACTGGGCGTTCCTGCTCGGCGAGATCGCCCTCTACAGCCTGGTGGTGCTGCTGGTGACCGGCACGTACCTCACGTTCTTCTTCGACCCGTCCATGCGCGAGGTCACGTACAAGGGCTCCTACGGCCCCCTCAGCGGCGTGCCCGTCTCATCCGCCTACGCCTCCACGCTGCGCATCAGCTTCGACGTGCGGGGCGGTCTGCTGATCCGGCAGATGCACCACTGGGCGGCCCTCGTGTTCGTGGCCGCGATCGGCGTCCACCTGCTGCGGGTGTTCTTCACCGGCGCGTTCCGCAAGCCCCGCGAGGTGAACTGGACGGTCGGCGTCACGATGCTGCTGCTCGCGCTGGTCGAGGGGTTCGCGGGCTACTCGCTCCCAGACGACCTGCTGTCGGGTACGGGCCTGCGCACGGCCCAGGGCATCATGCTGTCGCTGCCGGTCGCGGGCACATACCTGAGCCTCTTCGTCTTCGGCGGTGAGTTCCCGGGCGAGGACATCGTGTCCCGGCTCTACCCGGTGCACATCCTCCTCGTACCAGGACTGCTGGTCGCCCTGGTCTCGCTGCACCTGCTGCTGGTCGTGCACCTCAAACACACCCAGTGGGCGGTGCCCGGCAGCAGCGGCCGCAACGTGGTGGGCAAGCCGTTCTTCGCGCAGTACACGGCGAAGTCCGCGGGACTGTTCTTCATGGTCGCCGGCGTGCTGTCCGCGCTCGGGGCGCTGGCGCAGATCAATCCCGTGTGGGCGTACGGGCCCTACCGCCCCGACCTCGTATCGACCGGGTCCCAGCCGGACTGGTACGTCGGCTTCCTCGAAGGGGCCCTGCGGCTGATGCCGGCCTTCGAAACCCGCCTGTGGGGCCACACGCTGAACTGGAATCCACTGATCGCGGGCGTCGTCCTGCCGGGACTGCTGTTCGCCGGCCTGTACGGCTATCCGTTCTTCGAACGCTGGATCACCCCCGAGGGCGGGGAGCAGCACCTGTGCGACCGGCCTCGCCACCGGTCCGCCCGCACCGCGCTGGGGGTCGCCGTGCTCGCCGCCTACACGATCCTGCTGGTGGCCGGTGCGCAGGACATCGTCGCCTTCGTCTTCGAGGTCCCCCTCCAGGCGATCACCTGGTCGCTGCGCTGCGCCGTGCTCGTCGTGCCCCCGGCAGCCTTCTGGCTCACCCGTCGGATCTGTCTCGCCCTCCAGGAGGAGGACGTCAAGGCGCTGAAGAGCGGACTGCCGACGGACGAAGTACATCAGTCGGTCGAGGGCGCGTTCCACCCCACGCACCGGCCGCCGACGGGGGCGGAGCGGTACGTACGGGCCGTCCACCGCGTGCCGGCGCCCGTACCGGTACCCCAGCCCGGGCGGACGGCAGCGGAGCGGCGGACGGCAGGCGAGGGGCGTCCGGCCGTACGGGGCTTCGCGGAGCGGCTGAGGCAGGGCCTGAGCCACTGGTACTACCGAGACCAGCTGGTGCCGCCGCTGACCGAGACACAGCGCCGCCGCGTCGCCGCCGTGCTGGCCGGCCCGGACGGCGAGGGAGCCGGGGCCGGCGGCGAGCACTGACCCCGGTGCCGGATCAGGCGTCCTGGCCCGGGCGGAACACGAATCCGTAGAGTCCAGGGATCACCACGCCGCCGCCGATGAGGGCCAGCCAGAGCCCCTGAACGGCGCCGATGCCCATGAGCGCCGTACCGACGGCGGTGATCACGGGCGCGAAGCTCCTCGCGGGGAACGAGAACTCCCTGCCCCCGCCCGTACGGATCTCCGCATCGGCGGTGTCCTCGGGCCGTCGGCCGCCGCGGCCGTACTGCCGCCACAGGAACGCGGCGACCAGCGCCGACATGAGGAACGACACCGCCAAGGCGGCAATCCCCGCAGGATCACGGGAGAACACCGCGTAGACGCCGCCGGTGACGGCGAAGAAGACCGCCACACCGCTGAACAGCCAAGCCTCCGCCTTCATCGGGGCACCACTTCGGGGTGGTGCAGGTCGAAGGCGGGCGAGTCCGACCGGATCCGGGGCAGCGCCTCGAAGTTGTGCCGGGGCGGCGGGCAGGAAGTGGCCCACTCGAGGGACCGGCCCCACCCCCACGGGTCGTCCACGTCCACGCGCCGGCCGTGGCGATGCGTTTTCCACACGTTGTAGGCGAACGGCAGCACGGACAGCCCCAGGAGGAAGGATCCGATGGTGGAGAGCGTGTTGAGCAGGGTGAACCCGTCGGCCGCCAGGTAGTCGGCGTACCGGCGGGGCATGCCCTGCTCGCCCAGCCAGTGCTGGACGAGGAACGTCAGCTGGAAGCCGGTGAACAGGGTCCAGAAGTGCATCCGCCCCAGGCGTTCGTCGAGCAGTCTGCCCGTGAACTTGGGCCACCAAAAATAGAACCCGGCGAAGGTGGCGAACACGATCGTGCCGAAGAGCACGTAGTGCAGGTGAGCGACCACGAAATAGCTGTCGGTGAGATGGAAGTCCATCGGGGGCGAGGCCACCAGGACCCCCGTCAGACCGCCCAGCAGGAACGTGACCAGGAATCCGATACACCACAGCATCGGCGTCTCGAAGGACAGCGACCCGCCCCACATCGTGCCGATCCAGTTGAAGAACTTCACCCCGGTCGGAACGGCGATGAGGAACGACAGCAGGGAGAAGAACGGCAACAGCACGGCGCCGGTGGCGAACATGTGATGGGCCCACACCGTCGCGGACAGACCCGTGATCGCGATCGTCGCACCGACCAGGGCGGCATAGCCGAAGATGGGTTTGCGGCTGAACACCGGGATGATCTCGCTGACGATCCCGAAGAACGGCAACGCCACGATGTACACCTCCGGATGGCCGAAGAACCAGAACAGGTGCTGCCACAGCAGTGCGCCGCCGTACGCCGCGTCGAAGACGTGCGCCCCGAACTTCCGGTCCGCCTCCAGAACCAGCAGCGCCGCGGTGAGCACCGGAAACGCCAGCAGCGCCAGAATCGAGGTGAACAGCACGTTCCAGGTGAAGATCGGCATCCGGAACACGGTCATGCCCGGCGCCCGCAGGCACACGATCGTCGCGATGAAGTTCACCGCACCGAGGATCGTGCTCAGCCCCGACACCGCCAGCCCCATCACCCACAGGTCGGCGCCCACACCGGGGGAGTACGCCGCCGCGTTCAGCGGGGCGTAGGCGAACCAGCCGAAGGCGGCGGATCCGTTCGCGGTCAGGAGCCCGCTGATCACGGTGAGGCCCCCGAAGAGGTACACCCAGTACGTGAAGGCGTTCAGGCGGGGGAAGGCGACGTCCGGGGCGCCGATCTGCAACGGCATGATCGCGTTGGCGAAGCCCGTGAACGTCGGGGTGGCGAACAGCAGCATCATGATCGTGCCGTGCAGGGTGAAGAGCTGGTTGTACTGCTCGGCGGAGACGATCTGCAGGCCGGGCCGGGCCAGCTCCGCCCGCATGACGAGCGCCAGCACGCCGGCGAACAGGAAGAAGCCGAAGGCGGTGACCAGGTACATGTTGCCGATCACCTTGTGGTCGGTGGTCGACAGCAGGCGCAGCACGTATGACCCCGCCCGCACCCGTCGACCGGTGACCCGCTCCTCGTCCTCCTCCTCCGCTGCTGCCGACAACGGGTCAGTGAGCGACACCAGGGCCTCCAGAAGCGACGACGGACCGGCCGGCCGACGGCCTGTCGGTCAGCCTGGCACCCGGCGTCACCTCCACCGACCAAGCGGGACGGCGCGCCGCCGAGAGTTACCCGCATCGAGGAGCGGAGGCGGTACGTGAGGGCGGTTCAGGCCCTCGCCGGGCCCCGGTCACGGGCCGCTGCGCGGCGGGCTGCCGCGGCGTCCGTGACGTCGAGGAACACCCGGTCCAGCTCGGGCCAGCGCCTCTTCAGCTCGGCCCTGATACGGACCATCGCGTCCTCGACGGTCTCACTGTCGTACCCGGCCGTCAGGTCGACGCTCGCAGCCAGCAGCACGGAATCCGGACCCAGGCGCATCGTCAGCAAGGAGGTGACGGAGTCGATCTCCGGCTGCTGCTGCAGCAGCTCCTTCACTCCGCGCTGCACCTCGGGGTCGGCCGCCTCGCCGATCAACTGGGCGCGGGCACCCTTGCCGAGCGTGTACGCCACGTAGACCAGCAGGACGCCGATCAGGACGGAGGCGGACGCCTCGTACGCCATCTGCCCGGTCGCCATGTGGAGGCCCATCCCGGCCATGGCCAGCAGGACGCCCGTACAGGCCGTGCTGTCCTCCGCCAGAACGGTCCGCAGCGCCGGGTCGTGGCCCGCCCGGATCTCCTCGCGGATGCCGTGCCCGGCGGCCGCAGCCGCGGCGCGGACCTGGAGGACGGCACGGACCAGGGAGGCCCCCTCGGCGAGCAGTGCCACGAAGAGCACGACGAAGCCGATCACATACCCCTCGTGGGACTCGGAACCGCCCGAGCGGAACGCCTCGATGCCTTGGAACACCGAGAAGCAGCCTCCGGTGACGAAGATGCCGACGGCGGCGAGCAGGGACCAGAAGAAGCGCTCCTTGCCGTAGCCGAAGGGGTGCCGCCGGTCGGCCGGGCGCCGGCTGCGCTTGACCGAGGCCAGCAGGAACACCTCGTTGAGGCTGTCGGCCACCGAATGGGCCGCCTCGGACAGCAGGGCGGGCGACGCGGCGACGACGCCACCGATGGCCTTGGCCACACAGATGACGAGGTTGGCCGCGAGGGCCACCCACACCGTGAACCGGGTCTCGGTGTCCCGTTCGGCCGGGGTCCCCTCGGGCTGGGTCATGCACGCTCCGTACCTTGCGGTGGCGGGCCGTCACCTTGCTCCGTCGCGCGGGCTCCTCTCGTACCCCGGGCGCCTGCCCGGAAGGAAACGTCTCAATCAGCGCCGCCGGGGCGGTGGGGCCGCCCGAGGACCGCTCAACTCGCCGACATCGTGTTGCCGGCTCCCGGCGCGGCGTCGCAATAGGCTCGGGAGCGGCGGGTGCCGGTGGCCTGCTGTTTCCCTATGCGGAGGAGGTCCGCCCCATGCCGGACGATCGGGACGAGACCCCTGCGGAGCGGGCCGACCGCCGCTGGAACGAGACGCTGCAAGAGGTCCGCGTCGCCCAGACCGGAGCCCAGATCCTCTTCGGCTTCCTGCTCAGCGTCGCCTTCACCGCCCGCTTCGAGGAGCTGGGCCATTTCGACCGCGGCCTGTACGTGGTGACGGTGGCGCTGGGCGCCCTGGCGACCGGGACCCTGATCGCCCCGGTCGCGTACCACCAACTGCTCGCCGGGCACCACCTCAAGCCGCAGCTGGTCAAGGCGGCGGGCCATCTGGTCTCCGTCGGCATCGTGCTCCTCGCGCTGACCGTGACCTTCTCGGTGCTGCTCCTGCTGCGGGTCGCCACCTCGCACTGGATCGCCTGGCCGGTGACCGCCTGTGTCACCGGCTGGTTCGCGATCTGCTGGCTGGTCATGCCGAGCCTGCTCCTGCGCAGCAATGCCGGGAGCGGGTGAGGCGCGCCGCCTCGTACGCCGTGTGAACAGCCGGCCGCGCAGGGCGACCGCAGGTTTTCGGCCGCGGCGTCGGGGCAGGCGCCGGGTATGGGGGACCGCACGACGTACGAGGAGGGACGGGCCATGGAAGACCAAGGCGGCGCCGGAGGCGTTCCCCTGCACGGCCACGACGACAAGGAACGGCGTCGCGCCCCGCACGTGGCGCCCGGGGCCGGGGCCGGCGGCAAGGACCTGCCGCCCGTCCGGGCGGCGGACACCGACGAGGCGAGCCGTCTGGACCGGCCGAACGAGGCGGCCGAGCCGCCACGCAAGACCCGCCGCCGGGAGTCCGGAGGCTGATCTCGTCAACGGACCAGTCGGGCGAAGGCGCGGGCGTTGACGACGGCGGCACCGCCGGAGTCGTTGTTGAAGTATGCGAAGACATCGGCGTCCGGGGGCCAGGTGCCGGCGATCCGGTCGGCCCAGGAGCGCAGCGCCGTCCGACCGTACCGTGGCGCCGGATCGGCTCGTCCCTCGTGGAACCGTACGTATCCCCAGTCGGCGGTCCGCCACAGCGGGGTCACGGGGCGTGAGCCGCGGTCGGCCCAGCACAGGGCGGCCCGGTGGTCCGCGAGGACCGTGCGCACGTCGGCTGTCCACCACGACTCGTGCCGCGGTTCGACGGCGATGCGGGCGCCGTTGGGGAAACAGGCCAGGCAGGCGTTCAGCAGCTCCGGGTCGGCCTGCAGGGTGGGCGGCAGCTGGAGCAGGATCGGCCCCAGCCGGTCGCCCAGGGCGGCCGCGTGTGTCATCAGCCGGTGGACCGGTTCCTCCGGGTCGTGCAGTCGCTTGATGTGGGTCAGGTACCGGCTGGCCTTCACGGCCATGACGAAGCCCTGGGGCGTGCGTTCCCGCCACTGGGCGAAGGTCTCCGGAGAAGGCAGCCTGTAGAACGCGTTGTTGCTCTCCACGGTGGCGAAGTGCTCCGCGTACACCTCCAGCCACAACCGCCGGGGCCGGTCGGGCGGATAGAGGACCCCTGCCCAGTCCAGGTACTGCCATCCGGAGGTGCCGACGCGTACGGGCATGTCGTCACCGGCTCACGGGGCGAGCGGGGTGTGGTCGGCCGGGACGGCCTCCGCGGCCGTGACGGCCGTCGGCGGTGATCCGGGTGGTGAGGTACCGGTCGTCGCGGGAGTACTCCTTGCCTCGCGTCACATGGCTCACGCCGTCCGCCTACCCGAGAACCACGGCGGCGAACGCGGATGCGGCCCGGAACCCGCCGCGGTTCAGTAACGCAGGGCGGTTCCCGTGCCGGCTTCGACCTCGCCCGACAGCCCCCGGTTGCTGCGGGCCGTTCCCTCACCGGCTGCCCCTGCGGCGACGTCCGAGATGGTGACCACAAGCGTGTCGAGCAGGTTCCCGCCGGTGTCGCGGAAATCGACCTGGACCGCGAACGACTTCTTGCTCGTGACCGTGTTGGACACCGTGACCCGCACGGAGGCGTGCCCGTCGGCGTCCTTGGAGGGTGTTCCGAGCCGGACATCGCTCTTCGCGTCCACCCCGTCCTTCACGCTGTCGAGCTTCTTCTTCGCCTCGGCCGCCGCGGCATTCAGATCCGCTCCCACCGAGGCCACGGCGGAGGCCGCCTTCGACGCGACGTCGGAGGGCGTGGTGTCGCCCGAGCACGCCGTGGCACCCAGCGCGAGAGCCGCGATCACGGCGACCGAGGGCAGGATGCGCCTGCGCACACGGGTCATGCGGGCCTCCACGGGGGTGGTGGGTCGGAGTGCCGCAGGACCGACAGGTTACAGACGGGCGGGTCGCCGACCGCGTGACGACGCGCGGCCAGGAGTCGGAATCCGCAGATCCGGGCGACTGTCGAGCAGGTGACCTGCGGGTAAACCGCCGGTGCCGTCAGCGCCCGCCCGCCTTCGGGGCATGCCGCCGACCACAACGAAATCCGTAGAGTAACCAGCCGGTAGCTCTAGATCATCTGATGGTTTCTCGGCTACCGTCGTGTCTCGCGCCGCCACACCCAGGGCACAAGGCCCTGTTGGGACTCGCGGTGCAGGGGAAATACTCACGTTGACGACTGCCATTCAAGGCATCTTCGCCGTCCGTCCCTATACGCCTCACTGCCAGGTGATCCACGACGAGGGAGACCATGCCGTCATCGGCATCTCGTCCGGGAACTCCTACTTCACCCACGACCGCGTGCTCGATCTCGCCCGGTGGGGGCTCGAACACTTCCGGCAGGTCGATCTCATCTGGACCGACATGCACGTCGCCGAGATGTTCGTGGCCCTCGGCTACCCCGAGGTCGAGGCGCAGCGCAAGGCGGTGAAGAACCTCCGCGGAGTCCGCGCCAAGGTCACCGCCGCCGTCGCCGCCCTCGACCCCGAGGGAGAGCGGCTGCGCGGCCGGCCCATGTCCGCGCTCCTGGAGCTGCCGGCCTACCAGCGCATCCGCTCCCGGCTCGACACCCTCATGACCGACGACCCCGAGTTCCGCGAGGTGTGCGACCAGCTCGCGGCCCGGTTCCTCGCCGACAAGCTGAACGGCCAACCGCCCACCGAGCTGCAGCGCGAGGTGTGCATCAAGTACGTGTGTGCCGAGGTACCCCTGTTCCTCGACACCCCGGCCATCCTCGGGGTCTCCTCCTCGCTCAACTGCTACCACCAGGCACTGCCGTTGGCAGAGCTGCTGTACGCACGGGGCTGGGGTCTGCGTGCCTCGCGCAATCAGGGCCACGCCGTCATCACCCCCGCCGAAGCACCCGAAGAACAGGACCGCTCCGCATGACCACCGCCATCGACCCCACCTCGGCCGCCCCGGCCGACGAGCTCACCCGGTTCCCGTTCGACGCCAACGGCACGCGACTGCCCGACGAGATCACGCACCTGCTCACCAACGAGCCGGTCAAGAAGGTCCGCACCATCGCCGGAGCGGAGGCCTGGCTGGTGTCCTCGTATCCCCTGTGCAGGCAGGTGCTCGACGACGCCAGGTTCTCCCTCAAGGACACCTCCGCCCCGGGCGCGCCCCGCCAGTACGCGCTGACCATCCCCCCCGAGGTGGTCAACAACATGGGGAACATCACGGGTGCCGGGCTCCGCAAGGCCGTGATGAAGGCCCTCAACCCGAAGGCCCCCGGGCTGGAGGAGTGGCTCACCAGCCACGCGCACGCGCTCGTCGACCAGTTGGTGGCGACGGGAGTGCCGGCCGACCTGCGCCGCGACTTCACCGTCCCCTACTCCACCGGGCTGCACTGCCACATCCTCGGCATCCCCCAGAGCGACGGCCCCGACCTCTACCGGTCGCTGCACGTCGCGTTCATGAACAGCCCCCGCACCATCCCCGCGGCGGGCATCAACTGGGACCGCGACATGGGCCACATGATCGACCGTCTCAACGACCCGGCGACGACGGGCCTCATGGCCGAACTCGCGGCCCTGCGGGACGACCCCGACTACGCGCACCTGACGGACGAGATGCTCGCCACCGTCGGCGTCACGATGTTCGGCGCGGGCGTCATCAGCGTCATGGGCTTCCTCACCATGGCACTCGTCTCCCTGATCCAGCACCCCGAACTCAAGGACCGGTTGATCGCCGACCCGGCCCTCATCCCGGCCGCGGTGGACGAACTGCTGCGCATCAACCTGTCGATCGCCGACGGCCTGCCCCGGATCGCCACCGAGACCATGCAGCTCGGTGACGTCACCGTGCAGAAGGGGGAGCTCGTCCTCGTCCTGGTCGAGGCCGCCAACCACGACCCCGCCGAATTCGAGGACCCGCACACCGTGCGCCTCGACCGGCCGAACCCGAACGCGCACCTGTCGTTCGGCGGAGGCGGCCACTACTGCCCCGCCACCGCCCTCGGCAAGCGGCACGCACAGATCGCCGTCGAGGTCCTCCTCGAGCGGCTGCCCGGTCTCGACCTCGCCGTGCCGATCGAGCAGCTGGTGTGGCGCACCGGGTTCATGAAGCGCATCCCCGAGCGGCTGCCCGTGCTCTGGTGATGCAGGGCTAGCGTCCTTCGGACACCGGCAGCCGGGACACCCGGCTGCCGGTGTCCGGTACCCCGTATCCCGTACGCAACAGGACGCAATTGCGGCGACAGGGGACACCGGAACCGGCAGGATGTGCGGGTGAACAGTGTGACCATCAGTGAGGAAGACCGCCGGTCCCTCGGACGCTGGGCTGCCGACTGCGCCGAGCGGGTGCTCCCGCTGTTCGAGGCGAAGGCTCCCTCGGACACCCGCCCGCGCGAGGCCGTCGAGGGCATCCGCTCCTACGCGCGCGAGGAGCTGCGGAAGGGGCCGCTGCGCTCCCTCGCCCTCGCGGCCCTCACCGCCGCGCGTGAAGTCGGGGATCCGGCTGCCACAGCCGCCGCTCGCGCCGCGGGCTACGCGGCGGCGACCCCTTACATCCATGCCCTGGCCACCCCTCACCAGGCGAAACACGCCCTGGGGCCCGCCATGTACGTGGCACGCGCTCGCGAGCTCGCGGCGGACGAGGACACCGGCGTGGGCGACCAGGAGATCTGGTGGGCGATCGAACACGCCCCGCCGGAAGTGCGCGGGATCCTGCGGCAGATGCCGGTTTTCACCCCGGGGCGCAGCCGGCTGGACGAGCTCCGCCACGAGCTCGACGCAGCTCTTCGCCACTGAGGGCCGTCCTTGCCGGTCACAGGTGCCGGCGCTGGGCGCGCCGCTCGGTCTCGTAGCGTTCCCGGGCTTCCCGGGCGGCAGGGGACGCGGAGACCTCCGCCACCGCGACCTCCCACCAGGCGTGGGACTCCAGGGCCGGCAGGTCCGGCTCCGGGGGAACGGTCTCGACGTAGATCGCCGTGGGCCGCTCCGCCTTCCTGGCGTCGAGCACCGCCTGCCGCAACTCCGCGACCGTGCGCGGGCACAGCACGTCGACTCCCAGGCTTTCCATGTTGGCGGCGAGATCGACCGGCAGCGGATGGCCCGCATAGCGGCCGTCGGCCGTGCGGAAGCGGTAGTCGGTGCCGTAGCGTTCCGCGCCCACGCTCTCGGACAGGGCCCCGATGGAAGCGTAGCCGTGGTTCTGCACCAGCACGGGGATGATCTTGATGCCTTCCTGGACGGCCGTCACCAGTTCCGTCGGCATCATCAGGTACGTGCCGTCGCCCACCAGCGCGAACACCTCGCGCTCCGGCGCGGCGAGCCGGACCCCGAGCGCGGCCGGGATCTCGTAGCCCATGCACGAGTAGCCGTACTCGACGTGGTACTGGCGGCGCTCGCGCGGACGCCACAGCCTGTGGAGGTCGCCGGGCATCGATCCGGCCGCGTTGACGACGACATCGGTCGGCTCCAGGAGTTCGCCCAGGATGCCGAGCAGCTGGGCCTGCGTGGGCCGGCGGCTGCCGTTGGGGGCGGCGACGGCCTCGTCGACGGCGCGCTGCCAGCGCGCCACCCGGTCGGCGTACTCCGCCCGATGGCTCTCCGGGACCCGGTACGTGCCCAGGCGCGCGGTCAGCGCCTCCAAGGCGACGCGGGCGTCGGCGACCAGCGGCTGCCCGGCGAGCTTGTGCCCGTCCGAGGCGGCGACGTTGACATTGACGAACCGGACGCCGGGCTCGGCGAACAGCGTGGCCGAGGCCGTGGTGAAGTCGCTCCAGCGGGTGCCGACCCCGATCACCACATCGGCCCGTCGCGCCACCGCGTTGGCCGCCGCCGTACCGGTGTGGCCGAGGCCGCCGAGGGCGCACGGGTGGTCCCACTCCAGCGCGCCCCGGCCGGCCTGGGTCTCCGCGACCGGGATCCCGGTGGCGTCCGCCAGCGCGCGCAGCGCATCCTCGGCGGCGCTGTGGTGGACGCCTCCGCCGGCCACGATCAGCGGGCGCTCGGCGGCGCGGACGAGCCGTACGGCGCGCTCCAGTTCGCCGAGGTCGGGCTGCGGACGGCGGATGTGCCAGACCCGGTCGGCGAAGAACTCCGCCGGCCAGTCGTGGGCCTGCGCCTGGACGTCCTGGGGCAGGGCCAGGGTGACGGCGCCGGTGTCCACCGGATCGGTGAGCACCCGCATCGCCTGGAGCGCCGCCGGGATCAGCATCTCCGGCCGCCAGATCCGGTCGAAGAAGCGGGAGACCGGCCGGAGCGTGTCGTTCACGCTCACGTCGCCGGCCCACGGGGTCTCGAGCTGCTGCAGTACGGGGTCGGCCGGGCGGCCCGCGAAGACGTCACCGGGCAGGAGCAGCACAGGGATCCGGTTGATCGTGGCGAGGGCGGCTCCCGTGACGAGGTTGGTCGCACCAGGGCCGATCGAGGTGGTCACCGCGTGCGTGCTCAGGCGCCCGCTCTGGCGGGCGAACCCGACGGCGGCATGGACCATCGACTGTTCGTTGCGGCCCTGGAGGAAGGGAAGGCACGCCGGGTCTTGTGCCGCGGCCTCGACCAGCGCCTGGCCGAGGCCGGCCACGTTCCCGTGGCCGAAGATGCCCCAGCAGGCCGTGATCAGGCGCTGCCGGTGGCCGTCGCGCTCCGTGTACTGGCAGGAGAGGAAGCGTACGAGCGCCTGGGCGGTGGTCAGCCGGACCGTGCCCGCGGGGGAGACGGTCGCGGGGGTGGTGTCGGGCGGGGTCAGCATCAGTGCGTGCCTTCCGGGGACGGGGCGGTGTAGAGGGGCAGCCGGGGGTCCGCGGGCTCGTCCGGCCAGGTCCCGCGGACCCAGGCGTGCGCGGGGTCGTCGCAGATCAGCCAGCGCCGCTCGGCGCCCGGACCGGCCATCACGTTGAGGTAGTACATGGGGTAGCCGGGGGCGGCCATGGACGGGCCGTGCCAGCCGTCGGGGACCAGGACGGCGTCACCCGTGCGGACTTCGGCCAGGACGTCCGAGGGACCGCCCGCGCCCGAGGGGTACACCCGGTGGTAGCCCATGCCCATGCCCTCGCCCTCACCCATGCCCTCGCCCTTGCCCCCGCTGCCGTCCGGCCCCCCGCCGATGGCGAACCAGTAGACCTCCTCCAGCCGGCACTCCTCGCCCGGCCGGTCCTCGTCATGCTTGTGCGGCGGGTACGAGGACCAGTTCCCGGCCGGGGTCAGGACCTCGACCGCGATCAGCCGGTCCGCCTCGAAGGCCTCGGCGGAGGCGAAGTTGTTGACCTGGCGGGCGGCCCGGCCCGCCCCGCGGATCTCGACCGGCACTCCGGACGCCGGTCCGTAGCGCAGCGGCAGCTTCGAGGTGCACCGGGCCCCGCAGAGCGCGAAACGGCCTCCTCCCGCCGAGTTCACCCGGGC
The DNA here is from genome assembly GCF_040682115.1 of Streptomyces sp. NPDC051364. Taxonomy (NCBI): domain Bacteria; kingdom Bacillati; phylum Actinomycetota; class Actinomycetes; order Kitasatosporales; family Streptomycetaceae; genus Streptomyces; species Streptomyces sp. NPDC051364. The sequence goes on from NZ_JBFBAH010000022.1 coordinate 28,120, forward strand.
CGTCGCGTCCCGCGGCAGGTAGGCGAAATCGCTGACGGCGCTGAACACGTCCGGACGGCCGTGCAGCCGCAGCCGCGCCCCGTCGCACACGACCTCCGCAGAGCCGGACAGCGGCAGCAGGATCCACTCGCTGTCGCCGGTTTCGAGGGTGTGCGAGCCGCCCGGCGCCAGGTCGAGGATGCGCAGGGACGTGTGGGTCCAGCCGGCGGACTCCGGGTCGATCCGGCAGCGGTACCCGTCCCGCGCCGCGGCGCCGTCGGGCAGGTGGAGTTGTGTCACGTGGTGCTCCAGGTGCAGGGGCGGGGCGAGGGCGGGACGAGACGGCAGGGGTTCAGCGGTCCAGCAGGCCGACGGCCGTGTCGACGGCCCGGGCGACGTCCCCGTCCGGCGGATACAGCACGGTGCGCCCGATCATGAGCCCGCGTACCTGCGGGATGCGCAGGGCCTGGCGCCAGGACTCGTACATGGCGTCGCGGTCCGGGCCGCCCTCGCCGCCCAGCAGCATCGTCGGCAGCGTCGTCGAGGACATCATCCGTTCCATGTCCGCGACGATCGGGAGCTTCAGCCAGGTGTGCGCGGTCGTACGGCCCAGGCCCTGGGCGATGTTGTTCGCCCACATCTGCTCGTCCGCGGTCAGCAGGTTGACGATCCTGCCCCGCTGCCGGCGCGAGCTGAACGGTTCGACCATGGCCATGAGGGATCGCTCGTTCAGGGCGTCCACCGCCCGGGCGGCGCTCTCCAGGGTCCGGATGGTGCGCGAGTCGTGCGGATCGATGCGCAGCAGCATCTTCCCGCCGTCGAGACCGGAGTCGGCGATGCCGGCGGCGTCGTACCCGGTGAACCGGTCGTCCAGCTCGAACGTGGCGCCGCTCAGACCGCCCCGGTTCATCGAGCCGAGCACCAGCTTGCCGTCGAGGGCCCCGAGCAGCGTCAGGTCCTCGACCAGGTCGGCGGTTCCGAGGAAGCCGTCCACACCGGGACGGGCGAGTGCCTCGGCGCAGCGGGCCAGCAGCTCGTGCCGGTCGCCCATGGCGGCGGGGTCGCCGCCGGCGGCCATCGCGCCGCGGGCCGGATGGTCGGCGGCCAGGACGAACATCGGGCGGGCCAGCCGTTCCCGGTCGAACCGCGGGCGCTGGCGGACCAGCCGGCGGACGGCCTCGGGGTCGCAGGCCCGCAGCTCGGTGAGGGCGCTGAGGTCGAACGGCCGCCGCAGGAGGGGCGGGGAGCCTGCGGTCGGCGCGGCGGCCACGGACATCTCGGTCATACGATCATCTCTCGGTGGCCTTCGGTACGGGGGTCCTTGAGCCGGTGTGCAGCCGGCGGCACGGCCAGGACCGGATCGTCCGGGCGCCGCCGCCAGTGGCGGGCGAGCAGCGCCTGGATCTCGTGGGGTTCGGGCATGTCGTCGGCGCACGCGAGGCGTCCGGCGACGAGGGCGCCGGCCGCGTTGGCGGTCTCGACGACCTCCCGCAGCGGGCGGCCGCGGCGCAGCCCGGCGGCCAGCGCGCCGCCGAACGCGTCACCGGCGCCCAGTCCGTTGACGACCTTGACCGCCAAGGGGGAGACCCGGACCTCCTCGCCGGCGGTACGGGCCAGGACGCCCGCCGGTCCCTGCTTGACGACGGCGAGCCGTACGCCCCGCTCCAGCAGCAGGTCGGCGGCCCGGTCGGGGTCCCGGGTACCGACGGCGACCTCGGTCTCGTCGCGGTTGCCGACGGCGACGGTGGCCAGTTCCAGACCCCGGGCGTACCAGGCGGGGGCCTCGGACGGGTCGTCCCAGAAGGACGGGCGCCAGTCGAGGTCGAACACCACGTCGGCGTCGGGCGCGCGCTGGGCCGCCGCGAGCAGGGTGGTGGTCCGTGAGGGGTCGACGGCCAGTCCGCCGCCGGTGATCCAGACGATCGCCGCGGCACGGATGACGTCGAGGTCCAGGGCGTCCGGGGCGATGCACTGGTCGGGGGCGACGGGCCGCCGGTAGAAGACGAGCGGGAAGTCGTCCGGCGGGTGCATCTCGCAGAAGACCACGGGGGTCTGAGTGCCGGGGACGGTGACCACCTGGCGGTCGTCGACGCCGAACGCGCGCAGAGTCTGCCGTACGTACGGGCCGAAGGGGTCGTCCCCCACTCCGGTGACGACCGCGGTGCGCAGACCGTGCCGGGTGGCGGCCACGGCGACGTTGGTGGCCGTGCCGCCGAGCGATTTGGCGAACGTTCGCACATCGGCCAGGGGCAGGCCGGTCTGCTGCGGATAGAGGTCGACTCCCACGCGCCCCAGGGCCACCAGGTCGTACGACGGGGTCCGGCCCCCGCCCCCGGCGATGCCCGCGGCGCTCATCGGCCGACCGTCCACTGGCCGGCGCCCAGGCCGGCGAGGAACCGCAGCCCCGCGGTGACGTCGCGGACGGGTCCCTCGCCGGGCGCGGGTTCGGCGGTGAGGACGGCGTCCTGCTCCATCACGTACCAGCCGTCGTACCCGCCGGCCTCCAGCACGCCGACCAGTTCGGCGATCTGCGCATCGCCCTGGCCGAGCGGCCGGTACATGCCGGCTGCGACGGCGGAGGTGTAGCCGAGCCTGCCGGCGCGGACCTGCTCGGCCGTCGCGGCGTCGACGTCCTTGAGGTGGACGTGGGCGATCCGGTCGGCGGCCCGGCGGGCCAGCGCAAGCGGGTCCGTCCCGCCGACGAGGAGGTGGCCGGTGTCCAGGCAGAGCAGGACGTCGCTGCCGTCGAGCACGCGCAGGACCTCGTCCACCCGCTCGACCATCGTGCCCACATGGGGGTGGAGGGTGGCGGTGATGCCGTACTCGCGGGCTGCGGCGCTGATGGAGTCGAGGCGGGTGAGGAGGGTGCGCCAGCCGTCGGTGCCGAGGCTCGGGCGGCTGTCGTACCCGTCCAGGCCGGTGGCCGCGGCGAGTACGAGGGTGTCCGCGGAACAGGCGGCGAAGGCGGCGAGGGCCGCGCGGACCGCCGGCAGCGGATCGAGGTCCGGATCGTGCAGCACGGCGGGGACGAAGCCGCCCACCGCGCGCATGCCGTGCGCGCCGAGTACGGCGAGGCGCTGGTCGGGGGCGTCCGGAAGGAATCCGTCGGGCCCGAACTCGGTGGCCGCGAGGCCCAGTTCCCGCATCTCGCGCAGCACCCGGGCAGGCGACATCTGATGGCCCCAGCCGGGGACCTCGCACACGCCCCAGGAGATCGGGGCCGCGGCGATCCGGTCGGCCAGGGGCCGGGCGGTGTCCGTCGTGCTCATCGGGCATCCCCTTCGGCTTCGGCCTCGGCTTCGGCTTCGGCGCGGACGTCGTCGACGCGGACCGGGCTGCCGAGCCGCCGGGAGCGTTCGCAGGCCTCGGCGACGAGCAGTGCCTCGAGGGCGTCGTGCCCGCTGCACGGGCTGGGGCGCAGACCCCGCGCGACATCGAGGAAGGCGTCCAGCTCGGCGACGTAGGCGTCGTGGAAGCGGGCGAGGAAATCGGGCCAGGGGTCGGCGGGGGCCTTGGGGCCGTCGGGTTCGGCCGAGGTCAGCGGAGCCCGGGCGTCGAGGCCGGCGACCAGGGTGCCCCGGCTGCCGGAGACCTCCATGCGTACGTCGTACCCGGCGCCGTTGTAGCGCGTGGCGTTGCAGCTGACCAGGGTGCCGTCGTCGAGGGTCAGGAGCGCGGCCGCCGTGTCGACGTCACCGGCCTCGGAGAAGAAAGGCTCACCGAGGTTGGAGCCGGTGGCGAAGACACTGACGACCTCACGGCCGGTGACCCAGCGGACGATGTCGAAATCGTGGACGCAGCAGTCCCGGAAGAGCCCGCCGGAGGTGGGCACGTACGAGGCCGGGGGCGGGGCCGGGTCGGCGGTGACGGCCCGGATCGTGTGCACGAAGCCGAGGCCGCCGGTACGGACCGCCTCGCGGACCGCGCCGTACCCGGCGTCGAAGCGCCGCTGGAAGCCGAGCTGGAGGGCGGTACCGCAGCGCTCCACCTCGCGCAGCGCCGCGAGCGTGCCCGGGACGTCGGTGGCGATCGGCTTCTCGCAGTAGGCGGGCAGCCCGGCCCGGGCGGCGCGGATGATCAGATCCGAATGGGCGTCCGTGGCGGTCGCGATGACCACGGCGTCGACGCCTGCCCGGAGCACGGCGTCGACCGTGTCGAGAGCGGCGACGGATGCCCGGGCGTCCGCGAGGCCGTCCGCCACGTCGTGCGCGCGGGCGGGATCGGTGTCGGCCACGAGGAGCTCGGTGACCGCGGGGTGGGTGGCCAGTGTTCTGGCGTGGAAGGAGCCGATACGGCCCGTTCCCAGAAGACCGACGCGCATGGTGTCGCCTTTCGATGGAGCGGAGATCAAGGGAGAGATGGAGCGGGCCTGCCGTCAGTCGGAGGAAGCGGGGGCGGGCGCGCGGAGCTCGTGCTCCAAGGCCTCGAGTTCGGCTCCGCCGGCCATCTGGCGGGTCAGCTCGGCCAGCGAGATGTCGGCCTTCTCGAAACAGCCCAGACTGCGGCCCCGCTTGAGGAGCAGGAACCGGTCGCCGACCGGGTAGGCGTGGTGCGGGTTGTGCGTGATCAGGACCACGCCGAGACCCCGGTCCCGTGCTTGCGCCACGTAACGCAGCACCACACCGGCCTGCTTGACGCCGAGCGCGGCGGTCGGCTCGTCCAGAATGAGCACCCGGGCCCCGAAGTGGACCGCCCGGGCGATGGCGACGCACTGCCGCTCACCGCCCGACAGCGTGCCGACCGGCTGCTCGACGTCGCGCAGGTCGATGCCCATCTCGCGCAGTGCCGTACGGGCCGTCTCCCGGCCGTACTTCCGGTCGAGGAGGCGCACCGGCCCGAAGCGGCGTACGGGCTCGGAGCCCAGGAAGAAGTTGCGCCACACGCTCATCAGCGGCACGACCGAGAGGTCCTGGAACACCGTGGCGATACCCCGGTCGAGTGCCGCGCGCGGTGAGGGGAAGTGCACCGGCTCGCCGTCGAGGAGCAGTTCGCCTCCGGTGTGCTGGTGCGCACCGGCCAGGATCTTGATCAGCGTGGACTTGCCGGCTCCGTTGTCGCCCAGTACGCAGGTGACCTGGCCGGGGTTGACGACCGCGCTCACGTCGCGCAGGGCGATGACGGAGCCGTATGACTTGCCGATGCCCTTGGCCTCCAGCAGCGGGCGTACCGCCCGGGATGCGTCCTTCATCGCCGTACCCTTTCCGCCCGACGCCGGAACGTGTTGTTCACCAGGACGGCGGAGAGCAGCATCACGCCGAGGAATGCCATGAACCAGTCGCTGTTCCACTGGGCGAAGACGATGCCCTGGCGGGCCATGCCGAAGATGAGCGCGCCGATCGCGGCGCCGACCGCCGAGCCGTACCCGCCGGTCATCAGGCAGCCGCCGATGACCGCCGCGATGATGTACTGGAACTCCAGCCCGACGCCCTGGTTGGCCTGCACGGTGGTGAACCGCAGGATGTTGATGGTGCCGACCAGCCAGGCGGCGGCCGCCGTGGTCATGAACAGCGTGATCTTCGTACGCTCCACGGGCACGCCCACCTGACGGGCGCTCAGTGCCGAGCCGCCCACCGCGAAGATCCAGTTTCCGCCGCGGGTGCGCATCAGGACGAGCGAGGCGAGCACCGTCGCCACGACCCACCACACCAGCGAGATCTGGAACGATGTGCCCCCGATGTCGATGGTGGAGGCGAACACATAGCCTGCCGATTCGAACCCCGGCGCGCTGCGCATACCGCTGACCTGCACGGTTCCCGTCACCGCGCGGGTCACGCCGAGGTTGAGGCCCTGGAGGGCGAGGAACGAGCCGAGGGTGACGATGAAGCTCGGCAGGCCGGTGCGCATGACCAGCCAGCCGTTCAGGGCTCCCACACCGAGGGCGAAGGCCAGCGAGACGAGGAGCGCGAGCCAGACGTTCCAGCCGAGCTCGACCGAGAGCAGCGCGGTCACCAGGGCCGTGGACGCCGTCATCACACCGGCCGAGAGGTCGAACTCGCCGCCGATCATGAGCAGTGCGACGGCGACGGCGACGATGCCGAGCGTCGCCGAGTCGTCGAGCCAGGTCGCCGCGCCCAGCGGGCTGAGGAACTGGCCGGTGACCGCGGAGAAGAAGGTGAAGACGAGCAACGCGCCGAGGAGCGCGCCGAGTTCGGGCCGCAGGAGCAGCCGGCCCAGCGGGCCGCGCCGGGCGAGCCGCTCGTCGGGGGCGGAACCGTGCTGCGGGGCGGCAGGGGTGGTCGGGGCGGGGGAGGTCGCCGTCATCGGGTGCCCCGGGCCGCGTACTTCGCAACCTGGTCGACGTTGGACGCATCGACGAAGGCGGGGCCGGTGAGAACGGGCAGGCCGCCGCCGACGGTGTTGCCGTTGTCGTGCTGGAGCTTCAGCATGACGACGGGCAGGTAGCCCTGCTCGTACTGCTGCTGGTCCACGGCGAAGGCGATGGCGCCGGCCTTGACGGCGCTGATCACGTCGGTGTTGAGGTCGAAGGTGGCGACCTGCGCCTTGGAGCTGAGGGCCTTGACCGCCTCGGTGGCCGTCGCGGCTATCTGGGCGTTGAGGGTCAGGACGCCGTCGACCGCGGGGTCGGCCTGAAGGGCGCCGCGGATCCGGGACAGTACGTCGGTCGGGTTGGCCGCGTCGACCTGGAGGTTGACCACGTCGCCGCCGAAGCCCTTGCGGGCGCCGTCGCAGCGCTGGTTGAGGCCGATGTTGCCGGCCTCGTGGATCACGCAGAGGACCTTGTGCCGCCCGCTCTGCTTGAGCTTGGCGCCCGCGCCCTCACCGGCGACCGATTCCTCCTGGCCCACGTGCCCGATGGCGCCGAACTCCCGGCTCTTGGCGGATCCCGAGTTGATGGTGATCACCGGGATCCCGGCCGCGACGGCGGCCTTGACCGAGCTCTGGAGGGCGTCGGGGTTGGCCATCGAGACGACCAGGCCGCCGACGTGCTGGGCGACCGCGTTGTCGATGAGTTTGGCCTGGCCGGACGGGTCCGGGTCGGAGTTGTAGTCCACCTGTACGCCGAGCTGCTTGCCCGCGTCGGTGGAACCGTTCTTCACCACGTTCCAGAAGGCGTCGCCCGGACCGCCGTGGCTGATCACCGCGATGTGCAGGGATCCGTTTCCGGGAGCCGGCTTGGCACCGGACGCGTCGGCGGCCGGACTCTTGGCCGAACCGCCGTCGGCGGCAGGGCCGCTGCAGGCGGCGGCGAAGGCGAGGACGACGGCGACCGCGGCGGTGGGCAGCAGGCGGGGCAGGCTGCGTCTGCGGGACGCGGAGGGGCGGCGTGCGGGTACGGAGTGGTTCACGTTCATGGGGTGCGACCTCCGATGAGGGGCTGCGGGGCCGGAGGCGAGGTGTCGGCCCTGAAGGGGAGTACGTGCGCCGGTCGCTGGGGCACCCCGGGTGGCGGGTGGGTGTGCCGCAGCGATGTGGCATCACCTTCGTCCCGCGCAAGTCAGTATGTCAAGACATACGGACTTGGTTGATGGGTGTGTGAGATCGAACCGTGATGGGTCCGGGCGTACGCCTCAGCGCGCCATGAGGGTGATTTCGAAGGAGTAGAGCGAGGCTCGGTAGAGGTGGTCGCCGTACTCCACGGGGCGGCCGTCGCTGTCGTACGCCGTGCGCCGCATGGCCAGCAGCGGGGCGCCCCGGACCTCGGAGAGCAGCCGGGCCTCGGCGGTGGACGCCCGCCGGGCGGTGATCGACTGGTCGGCGAGGCTCAGCCGGGTACCGGCCGCGCGCAGCAGCTCGTACAGGCCCCGGTCCGCAAGATCCTCCACCGTGAACCGGCACAGCTCGACGGGGACGTGGTTGCGGAGCAGGGCGAGCGGCTCGTCGTCCGCGTAGCGCAGCCGCTCGAGCGCGACGACCTCGCCGCCCGGCGGCAGGCGCAGCGCGGCCGCCACCTCGTCCGGGGCCGGAACGCGCTCCATCGACAGGACCTCGGTGCGCGGATGCCGGTCGGCGCGGAGCAGGTCGTCGTGGAGGCTGGTCAGTTCGACCTGGCGGCGGACCCGGCTGTGCACCACCTGAGTGCCGACGCCGCGCTTGCGGACCAGCAGCCCCTTGTCGACGAGATGCTGGATGGCCTGCCGCATGGTGGGACGGGACAGGCCCAGGTCACCGGCAAGGGCGACCTCGTTCTCCAGCCGGGATCCCGCGGGCAGCTCGCCGCCGGCGATCAGCTCCTCCAGCCGCACGGCCACCTGGAAGTACAGGGGAACCGGGCTGGTGCGGTCGATGCTGATCAGCGAGGCGAGCGAAGACATCGTGGGCTCCAGCGGCCGGTGGGCGAGAGTGCCATTATCCCTCGCGCCGCCTCGTTGATCAGCATGATGTCCTGACGTCCTGATGCCCGGACGCCTTGACCGGTGGAACCCCGATGGACTCCTGGGGCCTCAGGGCGTGAGGAACGCGGTGAGCGCGGCCGCCACCGCTTCGGGATCCTCCAGCTGCGGGTAGTGCCCGACGGCCGACGGCCCGGCGAGCTCAACGACATGGGCCTGTGGCATCCGTTCCCGGATCCGGGGGAGTACGTGGGCCCCGCTGATCGGGTCGGCGGGTCCCCACACGAACAGCGTGGGTCCGGGGAAGCCCTCCAGGGCCGAGGTCCAGCGCGCGGCATGCCGGCGGCGCTCGTCGATGTAGCGCAGCAGCCGGGGGGCGAGGCGGTGGCCGCCTGCCCGGGACGCGGCTGCCCACAGGTCGTGCAGGTCCTCGTCGTGGACCGGTCGTCCGAGCACGGCGCGCAGGGACGCGGCGAACCGCCGCTCCGTGGTGAGGGGCGCCAGCAGCGGACCCAGCGGGCCGTGCAGCAGGCGCTGGATCGGCACGGGGCGGTGCAGATCGGGGTAGAGGCCGCCGTTGAGCCAGGCCATGCGGGTGATCCGGGCCGGGTCGCGGGCCAGCAGCTCCTGGCCGACGCTCACCCCATAGTCGTGTGCGACCAGGGCGGTACCGCCGATCCCGTACCGCCGCCAGACCTCCTCGACCAGTGAGGCCTGGTCGAGCACCGAGTAGCGGTGGCGCCGGGGCTTGTCGCTCTCCCCGAAGCCGAGCAGGTCCAGCGTGGTGACCCGGAGTCCGGCCGCGACGAGCGCCGGGACGACGGCGGCCCAGTCGTGTGAGGAGGTCGGGAAACCGTGGACGAGGGTGACGGGCGCGCCGTGCGCGGGCCCGTCCTGGCGAACGAAGACCGCGTGGCCGTCGATCCGTACGGTGCTGCCGCCCTCGGTCCAGCGGCGCAGCGGCGGCAGAACGCGTGGGCTGGTCATGCGGCCGCTCGAGTTGCCGGTCGTGCCGTCGCTCATGCCGTCGGTCATGCGCGGGCCTCCTCGTCGTGCAGGTGGCCCAGGCCGTGCAGCAGCGCCCGCAGGCCGAACGCGAACTCGGCCTCGGCGTCGAGCGAGTTGAGCAGTTCGGCGTGGCGGTGGACCACCGGGTGGGTGCGCGGGGAGAGGGAGGCGAACAGTCCGGCCATCGCGGCACGTTGGCCGGCGGTACGGGCCGCGCCGCCGGAGTCGAGCACGGCGGCACCGATCACGAAGTGGGTGACCGTCAGGTAGACATGCACGGCCGACCGCGGGGCCCAACCGTGCGCAAGGAGCTGTCCGAGGGCGTGCTCACGGGCCCGCAGGGCATTGGGGCCGAGCAGCTGACCGGCGGTCAGCAGCGGGACGACCGCCGGGTGTGCCGCGAGCACCCGGCGGAACTCCCGGGCCCCGCCTTCCAGCCCGGCCCGCCAGTCCCCGTCGAGGGAGGGCAGCCGGATCTCCCCGAGCATGTGGTCGACCGTCTCGATCAACAGCTCCTCGCGGCTCGCGACGTGCCGGTAGAGGGAGGTGTGGCGGACCTGGAGGTGATCGCCGAGCCGGCGCATCGTGAGCGCCTCCAGGCCCTCGTGGTCGGCCAGTTCGAGTGCGCCCGCGGTGATCCGGTCGAGCGTCAGCCCGCCCTGGCGGGGCCTGCGCCGGTCGCGCTCGGCGTACCGGTCCTGCCACCAGGCGGGGGAGCCGGGCTCCGCGGGGGCGGGTTCGCCATCGGCTTCGGGCTGGAGTTTCATGGGTGGTGGCGCCTATTCGAAGAGGTCGGGTTCCGTGCGGGCGATCTCGTCCCAGAGGGGCTGGAAGGAGAACCAGCCCGCGAGCGGGAATCCGGTCTGGTCCCTTGTGTGCCGGGCGGCCTCGGGGTCGATCAGGTGAGGGGTGCCCGCGGCTTGCGCGAGCAGCTGCGCCTGGGCGCTGCGCTCCATGGATATGAACCACCAGGCCGCCTCGTCGACCGATTCGCCGACCGTGAAGATGCCGTGGTTCTGGTGGATGACGGCCTTGTGCTGCCCCAGCCCCGCGGCGAGCTGCCGGCCGGCCTCCTCCTCGACCACCACGGCGCCGGCGCCGTCCCGGTGGACGGTGTGCTGCTCGTACACGGCGCACGCGTCCTGGGTGATCGGGTCCAGCAGGCGCCCCAGGCTGGAGAACGCCTTCCCGTGGACGGCGTGGGCGTGACAGGCGGCGATCACGTCGGGGCGGGCGGCGTGGATGGCCGAATGGATCACGAATCCGGCCCGGTTGACCGGGCGCCTGCCGTGGCGGACCTGTCCCTCGTGGTCGACGAGGATCAGGTCGCTGACGCGGACGTGCCGGAAGGACATGCCGAACGGGTTGACCCAGAACATGTCCGGGTACTCCGGGTCCCGCACGGTGATGTGTCCCGCGACACCTTCGGAGAAGCCGAGGCGGCCGAAGATGCGGCAGGCTCCGGCGAGCCGCTGCTTGCGGTGCTCGCGCTCCTGCGCGAGGTCGGTGAACACGGGCGGCAGGGGCAGTTCGAGGTTCTCCTGGCGCGGCACGAACGCACTCCCGCGCAGCCCGGCCCCTGCCGCTGCGCCTGTCCCCGTATCCGTCTCCGTGCCCGTACCGTGCTGCCCTCGGGTGCCTGTCGTCCGGTCCACGCCCGCCTCCTCTGTTATGCGTCCATTGGACGCACATATTGAGTCCAATGGACGCGTGATGCAAGACCTCCGATGCCGGCGGGCGTGCGGCGGCGGCGCGAGGCCGATCCCTTGACGGATTAAGTAAACGTTCTTAATTTTATCGCGGCCGATGCCCCAGCCGAGTCCAGGGAGCCCTCCATGTCCGGATCGCCACCTCCGAGCGGCGGGTTCGTCCGCCGCGTCGGGCTGTTCCAGGCCACCGCCATCAACATGAGCCAGATGTGCGGAATCGGACCGTTCGTCACGATCCCGCTCATGGTCGCGGCCTTCGGCGGGCCGCAGGCCGTCGCCGGCTTCATCGCGGGCGCCGTCCTCGCCCTCGCCGACGGCCTCATCTGGGCCGAGCTCGGGGCGTCGATGCCGGGCTCGGGCGGCAGCTACGTCTACCTGCGCCAGGCGTTCCAGTACCGTACGGGGCGGCTCATGCCCTTCCTGTTCGTGTGGACCGCCATGCTCTTCATCCCGCTGATCATGTCCACCGGAGTCGTCGGATTCGTCCAGTACCTCGGCTACCTGGTCCCGGACCTCGGGCAGACCGGCGGTGACCTCGTCGGGCTCGCCGTGATCGCACTGGTGGTCCTGCTGCTGTGGCGGGGCATCGAGCACATCGCCAAGATCACCGCCGTCATGTGGGCCGTCATGATCGCCGCCGTGAGCCTGGTCATCGTCGCCGCGGCCAAGGTCCCGTCGGGCGGCAAGGCCCGCCGCTCGAGATGGCTCAGTTCGCCGCGCCGTCGACGCGCTCGTAGGTCACAGTCGCGGAATGGTGGTGGAGGCCGGTACCGGCCTCCAGGTTGACCGGGCCGGCCACGGTGTCCGCAGAGGCCGCAGCCGCTCCTCCCGCTACGGTCGCGGCGACCATCGCGACGGTGACAGACAGGGCGGGTATGCGCATGTTCCGTCTCCACGTGGCCAGTTGAGGAGACCTCGCCGTATCCGGGCGGGCGGGCCTGCGCGGTACCGGCATCCGTCAACCGGTGGCCGGAATCGAAGGAAGCCCGCGTCGTCCGGTGCCGTGCGACGGCCCGGGCGGCCGAGCGGGCGGTCGCGGAGGGCGGTGACTCCCCGGTCCCCGGCCTGCTGCTCAGCGACCGGCACCCGGGCCGATCCACCACCCGGGTGCGCTACACCCACCGCCGGCCGGCCGGCCGGCCCGCCCGTCGACGATGCTGCTCGGCGCCGTCCGCGAACACCCCGTCCTGCAGGGGGCGCCGAAGTGCGCCCTGGTCGCGACCGGGGACGAGGTGTTCGGCACCTCCCGCTAGCGGGCCGTGCCGAAGTCCTGCGTCCAGAAGAAGTTCGGCTGCGCGAGGCCGACGCCGATCTCCTTGAAGGCACAGTTGAGGATGTTCTCCCGGTGCCCGGGGCTGTTCATCCAGCCGGTCATGACCTGCTCGGGCGTGTTGTAGCCGTAGGCGACGTTCTCGCCGTAGGTCGTCCAGGTGTATCCCGCACGGGTGATGCGCTGGCCCGGGTCCGAACCGTCGGAGCCGGTGTGCGACATGTTGGCGTGCGCGGCCATGTCCTCGCTGTGCTTCAGCGCGGCATCCGTCAGCTTCGCATTGACGGTCAGCGCGGAGCACCCGACCTTGGCGCGCTCCTTGTTCACGAGGGCCACCACCTGGGCGGCCGGGCCGGAGGGCGCAGCGGTCGGGGTGGTCGGCTTCTGCGGAGTCACGGGAGCCGTCGGCCGGGCCGGGGCCGGCTGCGCGGGCTTCGGCGCCGCGGGGGCTGTCGACGGCTCGGTGGGCTCCGTCGTCTGCGGAGCCTGCTCGGTCTGCTCGACCGGCACGGCCGGTGCCGTCTCGACCGGGGCGTCCGCCGGACCCGCCTGGATCTGGATCGACTCGCTGGGGGACGGGGCACTGTGGGAGGGGCGCATGCCGTGGTGCCGGCCGGCGGCCCTCGCAGAGCCCGCCTCCTGGGTGTCCAGGCACGCCATGGCGGCGGTGGGTATGCCCACGATGCCGAGGGTGACGGCGGCGATGGTTATTTTCTTGTAGTGCGTCCGCTTTTTACGGTGCTTTTGCATGCGTGACCTCACTTGGTTTCTGCGATGCGTCCTGCGCCTGAGCTGCTGGAGCGCCGGGGCCGGGCCGCCATTCTTAGAAGCCCTGGAAGGGGCTGGCAAGTCTCGCCGCCGGGCCCCGCGGCACCTCCGTACAGCGGGCTTGAAATGGGCGGAAACTCGTGCTGCCCGTCCGGTCGGCCGACTGCGCGAGACGAAGACCGACCATCAGACACGGCTGTGACGTGGCGAGTTGCCGCAGAACGCCCTGCTCCTCAAAATGCCCATTTCGATGAAGAGGGGAATGTCGATTCCAGTGGGACAAATATCGACATGTCGGTGAAACGTGAGCGGACGTAATGCTTCCGTGATCTCTCGCCTCATGGTGATGCATGTCACTGTTTCGCGCGGGAACCAGGTGCCGGCGGCAGGCGTCCGATGGGTCCTGTGACGGCGCCGGCGGATGGCTCGCGGCGTCGCGCGACGCCGGTCACTGCGCCGGGCGCCCCGTCGGCTGCCGCGCGGCGGGGGCGCTCCGGATCCCGGGCCGCCTCAACTCACCCTGAAACCAGCGCTGTTGCGAGAGCCCGATTGCAGGTGAACAGCTGCTGTCGGGACCCTTGCTGTGCCGTCGGGGTTCGCGAATGATGCTCGCTGAGCGACGCCGGCCACACAGCCGGGATCCGACCGCCCCCCGAATCGACCGCCCCGGAGGCCTGCTTTGCGGACGAGCCAGCACATCCGGAGATCATCCTTGGTCGTCGGCGCCGCCCTCGCGCTGGTCGTCGCCGCCGCCCAGACGGCCTTCGCGGCTCCACCCCCGGCGCTCCCCGCCAACGCCGAGGCCATCGAGGTGACCTTCCAGCCGGCGTACGACTACGACACCGACGGCTGCTATCCGACGCCCGCCATAGGCCCGACCGGCGTCCTGAACGGCGGTCTCAAGCCCAGCGGGGCCCTCGACGGCAGCTGCCGCGACGCCTCGGACCTCGCCAACACCAACGGCTACTCCCGCGCCACCTGCAACAACGGCTGGTGCGCCGTGGTGTACGCGCTGTACTTCGAGAAGGACCAGGCCGTCCCCGGCATCGGCCTCGGCGGCCACCGCCACGACTGGGAACACGTCGTGGTGTGGATCCAGGGCAACGAGGCGAAGTACGTCGCCACCTCCGCCCACGGTGACTTCGAGATCCACGCGCGCGACCAGATCCGCTGGGACGGTACCCATCCCAAGATCGTCTACCACAAGGACGGCATCGGCACGCACTGCTTCCGAGCGGCGAACACGAACGACGAACCGCCGGAGAACCACCGCCGCACCTGGCAGTTCCCCGCGCTCGTCGGCTGGTCGGGCTACCCGGCCACACTCCGGGAGAAGCTCAGCCAGGCCGACTTCGGCAGTGCCCACTTCGGCCTGAAGGACGGTGCCTTCTCCTCCCACCTCGCGGAGGCCAAGCCGGCGGGCATCCCCTTCGACCCGTACCAGTAGGCGGCGCACGCATCCCGGGGACCGTCCACATGCGGGGCCCCGGAGAGCTGCCCCCGAGCTCGTCGACACGGCGAACGGCGTCACCCGTACCACCAGGACCACCTGCGACGCCGTCGGCCGTGCCACCAAGGTCGTCATCTCCGGCGGTACGGGTCAGCCGGTCCCCGAGGCGACCGCCTGGTCGGCGCCGGCTACGCGTACGACGCGCTCGGCTGCACCACTGTGCTGATCGGTCGGTCGGTCGCTCCGTCATAGGGTCGGGTGGGCGTGCGAGCACCGCTGCAGACCCGTCCAGAGAGGTGTCTGACCCACTCTCCCGATATCGCCGCCGAGGCGGTCGCCGCACTGCGGCGCCTCTCGAACTCGACGGCTGCGATCGTGCCCGGCGTTGCTGCCGCGTGCGTCGCAAGCCTCCGCGACGGAGCGGTCACGCCTCCCTGCGGCGCCGCCGGACGGCGAAGACGATCGCGGCGATGACGAGCAGAACGATGAGCAGGGTGCCGATAAGAGCGACGGTGCCCAACTTCTTGAAGAAGCCCTTCTTCTTGCCCTTCTTGTTCTTGTCCTTCTTCTTGTCGCCCTTCTTGTCGCCGTCGACGACGTTGGCGGAGCCGACTGCAGAGTGCCGGAGCTGCGCAGATGCTGCCTGGGCCGGTGCGCCCTGGGACGGAAGCTGCGTCACAGCAGCAGCGGCGACCGCGACCGGACGAACCGTCACCGGCGCAGCCTGAGCCTCCGCCTGCGGACTCAGCAGCAGCCCGGCCAGCGCGAGTGCGGGTATGGCACGGACGATCCTGCGACTGATCACTTGCTTCATCCCCTTGGGTCGTTGTTGTCTCCACGATCATCGCAGGCCGGTCGGCCGCCTCTTACAGTGCCCTTATACCCGGCCTGCGCCGGCCGGATGCAAGGGCTGGGAAGTATGAGGTGGGCATGAAGATCAATCGTCCGGGGCGGCCGGAGGACCTTCCGGAAGCGAGCGTGTTGTGGGCGCGCTGGGCCGCGTTTGCCGTGGCGACCTGGAATGCCGAAGAGGAGAAGGAGCGCTTCCGGAGCGGGTATTGGCTCGGCGACAGCGACAGCGACTTGCACTACGACGACGGCGCTTGCAGCCGGTGGGGGTTCATCCGGGCCGAAGGCGGCCGCGCTGTTCTCTTCGGGCAGGACGATTCCAGCAAGGTTGCGCGGTACGAGCCGCCGATCGATCTCCTCGCCGCGGCGCCCGGGTGGGTGCACCGGGAACTCCCGCACGACCTTCTGGAGCAAGGCGGGATCGAGTGCGTCTACTGGTTCGAGGACGGTTCCTGGCACCGTGCGCCGTACCCCGACGACCTTCACGACGATGGGCTCGACTGCGGGATCGGCCACCTGACTTCGCGTGACCACGCCGTCGGCGAGATCTGTGCACTGTTCGAGTTCGACAACGACTGCGAAGGCGCCGTGGAGGCCTGCGAGCAGTTCTTCGAGCACGCGGAGCGGGGCACGGTCACCGGCAAGGTCGTGCGCTCCTTCGCCGATGAGATCTTCCGGATCCAGACGGAGTACGAACTGCTCTGGCCCGAGGCCCCGATCGCCCGGTCGGAGACGGACCTTGCCGCGATGACCGCCCTGGTGCGCTGGAGGTGACGCCGCGGCCGGTGTCCCGGCGTGGACCTGAACGCCGTACCGCCCACCGCTGCGCCGTCACGGTGGCCCTGGCGACCGGTGGTTCTGGCTCGGGGACGCAGTGAGCAGCGCGGCATCCATATTCTGGGCTGACAGTGGGGACACTCCCGTGGGTCCGTTGGCGACGTCTTCGCAGGAGGCGCCGCCCGCCGCACCCGCGCGGGTGCGGCGGCGAGCGGTGGGGGCGAGATGGCGGCGAACGGTCCGGCGGAGATAGGTCTGACGCCGGTGGAGGCCGCCGGCCGCCTGCTCGACAAGATCCGGTAGGGCAACGAGTACGCCCACGGGAAGAAGAGGCGCTTTCGCCGGTCCTCGTCGGTGATCAAGATGCTGACGCTCACGCTGTCCGCAGCGTCCACAGTGATCCTCGGCCTGCAGAACCTCAATGTATGGGCGGGTTTCGCCTTCGCACTCGTGGCGTTGGGGACGCTGCTGGGGGCCATCGAGCCGTTCTTCAACTGGAGATCGCGCTGGGTTCTCATGGAAGAGACGCAGCACCGATTTCAGCGTCTCGCCGACGAGCTCGAACACTTCCTGGCAACGACCGCCGTCGGCCGCGGCATCGCCGACGCTTGGTACGGCAATCTGCCCGTCCCCTGTCACCGGGGGAGGCGCTGTCGGGCGGCGGCTGCGACGCCCGTGGAACCCGGAGCCCGGCCCGTCAGTGCCCGTCGTCCGGCGGCAAGCTGGGCACATCGGCACTGAAGAGGCTGACCAGCAACCCGTACGGCTTGCCGTGCGCGCTGTCGGTGGCCGGATGCGGCTCTGCAGCCAGCGCGCGCAGCCGGGCTTCGAGCGTGTGCGCCTCGGCGTCGGTGAGCCAGAGGTGGCGCAGCGCGGTGTGCGAGGGCCGGCCGGGTTGGCTCGGCAGCATCTCGCCGAGCGCGGCGTTGATCAGGAACTCCGGCCCGACCACGGCGTCCTCGTGCACCTTGAAGTCCTCGGCGGCAGCGTCCTCGACCCCGCGTACCAGCAGGAGCACCACGTGGCGATGCGCCGCCTGAACGACCTGATCACGGCCGACGAGCGGGTGGACTCGGTGATGCTGTCGATGCGTGACGGAGTGACCATAACCCGGCGCCGCTAAGCGGCGTCGGTGAAGTGGGGTTTCGTTTTCGCGTCGTGCGGTGCGGTGCATCGCAAGGCGGAGCGGCACGTTTGTACTGGACGTACCAGGGTGCTGCGAGACCGCGGCGAGGCGCCGTGCCGGGCGGCGCGGGGGCGTGCCCCACTTCCCCGAGGCCGCTTAGTGCATCGGCATGACAGTGCCCCGGCATCCGATGCCGGGGCCACTGGCAGATGCCCGGAGGGAGCCGGCCGGAATCGAACCGGCGTCCTCGCGGTTTTGGAGACCGCGCGCGACGACCTCTGCGCTACGGCCCCGCCCGGGCCACCATCATACGAGGCCTGCCGGCCACCGGAGGCCCGGTCAGCCGCGCCAGATCTTCTCGTACGCCTCCTGGTAGCCCTGGGGGTTCCAGGAGGTGGCCCCGCTGCTGTTCGCCGCCGTGGCGATGTGGACGGGAGCCACGTAGCCGCTGGCGGGCTGCTGGGCGAAGGCCCGATTGAACTCGTCGACGATCTGCCAGCCCTGCTGCGAGAGCGGCTCCGGGACGGTCGCGGACTGGAACTGCTTGTTGTTGATGCGCCGGAACGCGGAGGGGTCGCCGTCGCCGGCGCCGATGTTGAAGGGCGGCCCGGCGCCGGGCCTGCCGGCGCCGCGGAAGGCCGGGGCGGCATCGTCGAAGTACAGGTCGTTGATGGCGACGGAGTACGTCCAGTCCTTCGGGAAACGGGACAGGAGCGAGGAGACCTCCTGGGGGGTGCGCCGGCTCGCGTCCGGGATCGGGATGTTCGCGTGCGCCAGGAGCTTCACGCCGGGGCAGGCGGCGAGCCGCCGCTCGATCAGCTGGGACTTCGTACCGGCGAACGGGATCGAGTCGTCGGTGAAGACGACGACCCCGGCGTCGCCGTCGGACTGGGCGATGACCCAGTCCGCGCCGGCCTTCGCCACCTCCTCCACCTTCGTGGTGATGTTGGTGAAGAGCTTGGGACTCGTGCTCGGGCCGGGGGAGCTGACCGCGTGCCAGCCGATGAGCGGGATCCCCGCCTCCTCGGCCCGCGCCACCTGCTGTGAGGTCGGGCGGGGATCGAAGCCGCCGATGACGATGCCCGAGGGCTTGAGGGTGACGGCCTGGCTGAGTGCCGCCTGGATGCCGGCCGGGGTACCCTCCCCGTCGATGACCCGGACATCCCAGCCGATGGCCTGCGCCGCCTCCTTGACGCCCTTCGCGACTCCGGCGACGCCCGGGTTGGTCATGGTCTGCGCGACGTAGACGATGGTCTTGCCGGGGACCGCCTTGGGCCCGGTGGTGGGGCCGTTCCACGAGGTGTCCTTGCTCTCGGCCCGCTGAACGGCCGCCTTCGCCTCCTGGAGGACGGCCGGGCAACCGGCGGCCGAGGAAGGGCCGGTGGGGTTCGATGAGCCGCTCTCGCAGCCGGCGACGGCGCCGGCGGCTGCTGCCAGCAGGACGGCGGCAGCGAGGGCGGTCTTGCGGTTCGGGTACACGGTGCTCCTGACGCTGGTGTGCGCTGCGAGGTGTTCTCCGGGAGGTTCAGGGGGCGCCGTCGTCGTCGCCCGCCGCCGCGGCCGGCTGTTTCGCGGGTGGCGGGCCGGTGGCCGTGGCGCCGGCGCGCAGCCGCCGGCGGGCCGCGTAGCCGGCCAGCCCGACCGCGATGAGCAGAGTGCCGCCGTTGAACAGCGGGGTGGCCCAGAAATCGGCGCCGAGCTGGCCGATCCCGGCGAGGCCGACGGCGAGTACGGCGACGGCGACCAGCGTGCCCAGGGCGTTGGCCCGACCCGGCTTGATCGTGGTGGAGCCGAGCAGGACGCCGACGAACGCGGGCAGCAGGTAGTCCAGGCCGACACTGGGATTGCCGATCTGCTGCTGCGCGGCGAGCAGCACACCGGCGAAGCCGACGACCGCGCCCGATCCGGCGAAGGCATAGACGCAGTACCGGTGCGTGGGGATGCCGATGATCTCGGCGGCGCGGGGATTGGAGCCGATGACGTACAGATACCGGCCGAACGGCAGCCGCTCCAGCACCAGCCAGAGGACGGCGACGAGGCCGAGTACGTAGAAGGCGGGTACCGGCAGGCCGAGGAACCGGGAGTCGTAGAGGCCGGTGAAGGCCGCCGGAAGACCGTCGGGGCCGGGGACGATCCGGCTCCCGTCGGTGATCCAGCCGGTGACGGCGTACATCATGCTGCCGGTGCCGAGCGTGGCGATGAAGGAGTCGATACGGGCGAACTCGACGACGACACCGTTCACGGCGCCGGCCAGGGTCCCCCCGAGGACCACCGTGAGGCAGGCGAGCGGCCAGGGCCAGCCCGCGTCGACGATGAGGTACAGCACCAGGACGTGCGCCAGGCCCAGGGCGTAACCGATGGACAGGTCGAACTTGCCGCTCGCGATGGGGATCGTCGCGCCGAGCGCCATGACGGCCGGAATCGACTGGTTGGAGAGGATCGAGGAGACGTTGTCCCGTGTGGGGAACGTGTCGGGGAGGACGAGAGAGAAGAGCAGGAAGAGCAGGACGGTGAGGGCCAGGAGGCCGTACGTGCCGATGAAGTGCCCGTGCAGACGACCCGTCAGGGGTCGGCGCGAGGCCGAGGAGGGTGCGGGGCTCACCGGCTCCCCGCGCTTCCGGTGATCGCGGGCAGGGCCGAGGCGGTGCGGGTGAGTTCGGTAACGCTCAGCGTCTCACCCGCCAGCTCGGCCACCACGCTCCCGCGCCCGAACACGAGCGCGCGGTGGCACACGTCGGCGACCTCCTCGAAATCGGTGGAGATGAGCAGGACCGCCAGGCCGGCGGCCAGCGCCTCGCCGAGGAGCCGGTGGATCGCGGCCTTGGCGCCGACATCCACGCCGGCCGTCGGCTCCTCGAGGATCAGCAGACGCAGCCTCCCGCGGAGCCGGCGGCCGACCATGACCTTCTGCTGGTTGCCGCCGGACAGGGTGGCGATCGGCACCTCGCTGTCGCGGGGGCGTACGTGGAACCGCTCGATCAGGGCGGCGGCCTCGGCGCGCTCGCGCCGCGGGGCGACCCAGTGCCACGCCGGCACACCGGCTGCGCGGGGATTGGCCAGGAAGTTCTCCCGTACCGTCAGTTCCGCGGCGCAGCCCTCCTCCTGCCGGTTGGCGGCCACGAAACCGACGCCGGAGCCGAGGGCGGCGGTGACCGTGCGCGGGTGGTACGGACGGCCATCGAGCAGTGCCCGGCCGCCGAGGAGCGGAGTTGCGCCGGCGAGGGCGCGGCCCAGGTGCATGTGGCCGGCCCCGGTCAGCCCGACCATGGCGAGGATCTCGCCTTCGCGCAGCTCCAGACTGACCGGGACCGTGCGTTCTGTCGTCACGCCGTCGAGGCGCAGTACGGGCGGGCGGACGGGCACGGAGCGGGAAGCAGGGGCGGAAGGGAACCCGGGGGCGGCTGCGGGGGGCGGGCCGCCGGCCGGTTCGGGGCCCACGATGTCGCGTACCAGACGGGTGGGACTGTACGGGGCGAGGGGGCCGTGGCTGACGAGCCGTCCGTCGCGCAGGACGGCGAAGGTGTCGGCGACCTCGTACACCTCGTCGAGGCGGTGGCTGACGTAGAGGATGCCGTGCCCCCGGTCTCGCAGGGCGTGCAGTACGTCGAAGAGGCGGGCGCAGTCCGCGGCGGGGAGGGTGGCGGTCGGCTCGTCCAGGACGAACAGCTCCGCCTGTCTGGCCAGGGCGCGGGCGATCGCGACCAGCGAGCGTTCGGCGGGGGCCAGGTCGGCGATGCGGGCGTCGGCGTCCAGGTGTCCGGCGACGATCCGCAGTGCCTCGGCGCAGTTCCTCCGGGTCTCGCGCCAGGAGATCAGGCCGCGGCGGCGGGGGTATCCGGTCCCGAGGGCGATGTTCTCGGCGACGGTCATCCACTCGACCAGACCGAGGTCCTGGTGGATGAAGGACATGGTTCGGCGGGCCGCGTCGGAGCCGAGCGGGTGCCCGGCGACGGTCACCTCGCCCGCGTCGGCGCGGTGAACCCCGGCGAGCACCTTGATGAGGGTGGACTTCCCGGCACCGTTGGGGCCGAGGAGGGCGAGGACGCTGCCGCCGTGGACGTCGAGGCTGACGCCGTCGAGGGCGACGGTGCCGCCGAACCGTTTGCCGAGACCGCGTATGCGGACGAGGGGCGCTCCGCCGGAGCGCGAGGGCGGGCTCGTCGAGGTGACGGGAGTGTCATGCACGGACTTCTCCGGGGCCGCCTGGGGAGGTGCTTCCTGAAGCGATGAGGACATCGCTGACGGACGTCGCTGAGGGACATCGGTGATGCTACTGGTGACTATCGCCATATGAGCGATATGCCGCTGTCTGTGCCTCCGATGGTCGAGTGCCGAGAGGATCGAGGGGTGACGGTCAGGCCGCGTCCAGGGCGCATTCGGCCCAGATGACCTTGCCGTGGGTGGTGTAGCGGGTGCCCCAGGCGTGGGCGAGCTGTGCGACGAGGAACAGGCCGCGTCCGCCCTCCTCCGTCGTGGCCGCCCGCCGCAGGTGCGGGGCGGTGCTGCTGCCGTCGGCGACCTCGCAGATCAGGTTGCGGTCGCGGACCAGCCGTACCTGGATGGGCTCGGTGCCGTAGCGGACCGCGTTGGTGACCAGCTCGCTGAGCATCAGCTCGGCGGCGAACGCGAGCTCCTCCAACCCCCAGTCGGCCAGCTGGCGGGTGGCGGCGGCACGGATGCCGGAGACGAGGGCCGGGTCCGCGGGCACCTCCCACGTGGCGATCCGGTCGGCGGGCACGGTCCGGGTGCGGGCGACGAGCAACGCGATGTCGTCCGCGGGGTGGTCGGGCGCAACCGCGTCGATGACCGCCTGACAGGTGTCCTCCGGCGTGCGGTCCGGGTGGGACAGGACACGGCTCAGCTGCTCGAGGGCGACATCGATGTCGCGATGGCGGTCCTCGACGAGCCCGTCGGTGTAGAGGACCAGCGTGCTCCCCTCGGGGAGCTGGATCTCGGCCGTTTCGAAGGGCAGACCGCCCAGGCCCAGCGGCGGTCCGGCCGGCAGGTCGGGGAACGTCACGACGCCGCCGGGGTGGACCAGGGCGGGCGGGGGGTGGCCGGCGCGGGCCATGGTGCACTGCCGAGTCGTGGGGTCGTAGACGGCGTAGAGGCAGGTGGCGCCGACGATGCCGGTACTGCCGGAGTCGTTCTCGCCGCCCTCCTCCCGGTCCAGCCGCACCAGGAGGTTGTCCAGGTGGGTGAGAAGCTCGTCGGGGGCGAGTTCCAGTTCGGCGAAGTTGCGGGCGGCGGTACGCAGCCGGCCCATGGTGGCGGCGGCGTGCAGGCCGTGGCCCACGACGTCTCCGACGAGCATGGCGACCCGGGTGCCGGAGAGCGGGATGACGTCGAACCAGTCGCCGCCCACCCCGGATTCGGCGGGCAGGTAGCGGTGCGCGACCTCGACGGCGCCCTGGTCGGGTACGCCGTGCGGGAGCAGGCTCTGCTGCAGGGCCAGGGCCAGGGTGTGCTCGTGGGTGTAGCGGCGGGCGTTGTCGATGCAGAGCGCGGCGCGGGCGGCGAGTTCCTGGGCCAGCCAGCTGTCGTCGTCCCCGAAGGGGGCGGGGTCCTCCGAGCGGTAGAAGCTGGCGACCCCCAGCAGGACGCCGCGGGCCAGCAGGGGGACGGAGACCAGGGAGTGCACGTTGTGGGCGAAGATCTGCCGAGCGTGCTCGGGCTCCTGGTCGATCCAGCCGACGGCATGCCTCAGATCCGCCTCCAGTACCGCCTGCCCGCTGTCCAGACACCGCATGTGGGGAGTGCCGGGGCGCAGCTCCACCCGCTGCCCGACCGGGTAGAACGGGCAGTCCTCGCGAATGCCGTGGACCACCGTGCGGTGCAGCTCGGTCCGGGGATCGGCGGACTCCTCGCCGCGCAGCACGGCCTCGGGCACGTCGATGGTGACGTAGTCGGCCAGGCGCGGAACGGCCATCTCGGCGAGCTCCCAGGCGGTGCGGGTCACGTCCAGGGTGGTGCCGATACGGGTACTGGCCTCGGCCAGCAGCTCCAGGCGACGGCGTGCCGCGACGGCGTACTTCCCCACTTCCGGCTCGCCGACCAGCACCAGTCCTCTGACCTTGCCGCGGGTGTGGCCGGCGGCGGCCGGAGCGGCGGGAGCGGCGAGAGGGCCGGGCGGCGGACCGGAGGGCGGTCCGGTGCGGGGCAGGAGGGAGAGGTGGTGCACCGGCGCCGCATCGCCGCTGAGCACAGCCTCGACGACGACGCCCTCCACCCCCGAGCGGCTCACGAGCGGGCTGCTCATGAGGGTGACACCCCGCCCGTGGGGCAGGGCCACCTCTACGGCGGCCCGCTGGGCCGAGGAGATGAGCTCGGTGGCCTTCTCCTTGAGGATCATCTGATCGCTCCGGTCCAGCCCGCTGTCGCCGAGCTCGTCCAGCGCGATCAGATGCCCGTTCCCGGCGGCCGAGCCGGTCCGGGTGAGGTGGCTGGCGTCGAGGTACGTCCGCAGCAGGGCGCGCTCGCGCTCCGAATGCTGCTCCATCAGCCGCCGCTCGATGCTCTCGGCCGCCCGGCGGACCAGGGTGGGCAGTGCCGGGTCCTCGTAGCCGTGCGGGTAACCGAAGCACAGGACACCGACGACGTGTCCGCTCAGCTGGTCGCGGATCGGGGTGGCGGAGCAGGCGTTCGACTGGGAGCGCTCGGCGAAGTGCTCGGCCCCGTAGACCTGGACGAGCCGCCGCTCGGCGAGCGCGAGACCGATGCCGTTGGTCCCCGCGAAGCGCTCGGCGAAGACGAAGCCGGGGACGCTCTGGATGGGGGGGAGGTCATGGGCAAGGGCGGGCTCCCCGAAGCGGCGCTGCAGCACCGTTCCGTTCCCGTCGGCGAGGGAGACGTTCATCTGGCTGCCCGTGAAACGGGATGCCAGCTGGTCGAGCACGGGTGTGGCCGCACGGACGAGCCGGCTGTCCGGATCGAAATCGTCCCGGTAGGGAAGTTCGGTCTGGTCCGGTGACAGTCCCAGGGACTGGCAGCGCAGCCAGGAGTTCAGGATCGGGCTGCGTACCCCGCTCGCGACCGGCTCGCCCAGCAGGAACCGCTCACGGGAGCGTGCGGGGCCGATCTCGTCTCCCGTGACCCCCATATGCATCACTTCTCCTTACCGGGCCCTCGGCCTCGGCCGTACCGGAGCACTTGCCCCGAGTAAGCGTCTTTCGAGTATATTCCTCCCGGTTTATTCGGATCATTCGGATCATTCGAATCAGAGGATTCCGACCGGATCGACGGGCGAGCCCGTCCCGCCCGGCACGTTCAGCGGCGCCACGACGATCATGAACTCGTACCGCCCCGCCTCGGCGCAGGCGGCGGAGAGCGCCTCGAGGTCCAGGTTGTCCAGCAGCGGCACCCCCATGGCCGCCACGGCGAGGGCATGGACGGGGGAGTGGACGCCCTCGACCGGCGAGGGGCGCAGGTCGCTGTCCCCGTCGCCGCCGAGCAGGGCGACGGCGCGCTCGGCCAGCAGGGGCACGGCGTCCACGTGGAAGCCCGCGCTCGCGGCGTCCGAGTCCCAGGGGCCGGTCTCCCGGCGGCGCCGGAAGCGGCCGGAGCGCAGCAGCACCGCGCAGCCGTCGTCGATCGTCACTCCCAGTGCCCGCTCCGCCGCGGCGACGTCCCGCGCGTGGACCGCATGCCCGGGCTCCAGCCAGTCGACCCCGAGGACGGCCGGCAGATCGAGGAGTACCCCCTTGGTGACGAGGGGGCCGAGCGCCGCCACCGAGCCGAAGCGCGCACCTGCGGCGCCGACGGCCTCGCGTGCCGGCCGCCCGTCGTAGAGCCGCCCCTCGTACGCGACGTGCGACAGGGCGTCCAGGTGGCTCACGGCCTTGCCGTGGTAGTCGACGCCGATGAAGTCCTTGTACGTGGCGGGTTCCCCGGGCTCCACGTCACCGAGATCGGACATGTAGTGCAGGGCCGGCTTGCCGTTGTCCGGTCCGGGCCGGGTGTCCCAGGGCAGACCCAGCGGGACCGCCGTACCGGAACGGATCAGGGCGGCGGCCCGCCGTACGTGGTCCGGGGTGACGCGGTTCCAGGCTCCGCGGCCGGCCGGGGCCCAGCGGCCCCACGTGCGGACCGCGGCGAAGATCGCGTCGAACTCCTGACGGGAGACTGCGGGCTCCCCGCCGGCAGGGGCAGGCGGGGGTGTGGGGGGCGTCGGGTCGTCCGCGGGGCTGCTGCTCATCCGAACTCAGCGCTCCAAGGCTCGGAGGGGCCTCGCCCTGGGGCGGGACCGGGGGACGAGCGCCCCGACGCCCGCACCGCATCACATGCCCGGCGGTCCCGGTCCCTACGCCTGAGAGGCCCCGCACGGGGGATGGGTGGCGGCGAGCAGCTTCGACGGGGCACGCTGGAGCCATGCGGATGCCCTTCCCCTCACCTCCTCGACCGGGAGCGGGCGGCCGTCACCAGGTCCTTTTCGTACTCGCGGAATGTGTGCCCTTCGTGATCGCGCTCTCGGTGCTGATCATCGAATTCACGCCCGCTCACGTGCTGTACACCGGCCCCCTCCTGGTCGCGACGCCGGCGCTGGCCGCGGTGGCGATGGGTCCCAAGGGCACCCTTGCGGCGGTGGCCGTGGCCGTGGCCGTGAGCGTGACCACGGCCACCTACAACGGGGCGTGGGGCACTCAGCAGGTCTACACGAACTTCCTGGCCCTGTTCCTGGTGTCGCTGGCGAGCCTCGCGACGAGCAGCACCGTCCGCAGGCGGCGGGAGGACGAACTCGACCAGGTCCGCCGGATCGCCGTGGCGGCGCAGGAGGCCGTGCTGCGGCCCGTCCCGGCCCGGCTGGGCCCCGTACGCGTGGCCGGCATGTACCTCGCGGCCGAGACGGGAGCGCAGATCGGAGGCGATCTGTACGAGGCCGTACAGACGAAGTACGGGGTCCGCTTGATCGTCGGTGACGTCCGCGGCAAGGGGCTGCCGGCCGTACGTGCGGCCGCGGCCGTGCTCGGCGCGTTCCGCGAGGCCGTGCACTACGAGGACGAACTGGTGGGGGTCATCCACCGCTGCGAGGCGGCACTGCTGCGCGATGCCGCCGTGCCCGGCGTGATCGACCCGGAAGAACTCGTGGAGGGCTTCGTCACCGCGCTGGTGGCCCAGGTGCCGGACGGGCCCGTCGTCGAGGTCGTCAACCGCGGCCATCCGCCTCCGCTGCTCCTGCGTGACGGGACGGCAGGCGCCCTGATGCCCACCTGCCCGCTGCCGCCGCTCGGACTCGCGGAGTTCATCACCGGTCCCCCCGGCAGGGTGGACCGCTATTCCTTCGCACCCGGAGACCGGCTGCTCCTGTACACCGACGGCGTCATCGAAGCCCGCAACAGCGGCAACGACTTCTTCGCCCTGCCCGAGGCGATGGAGGCGGTGAACGCGATGCCCGACGGCGGTCCGCAGGAGTTCCTGGACCAACTGCACCGGAGACTGCTCCGCCACACCCAGGATCGCCTGGCGGACGACGCGGCGATGTTCCTCGTCGATCGGTGACGACCCGTCAGGCTACGTCTGTAGAGCAGATGTTCGACCGGGCTCGAACCTCGCCGAAGCGGGGCCGTAAACGCCCGCCGCAAGATCACCGCATCGAGGTAATGGCAGTGGCTTCGTGAGCTGGTCTGCTGCTTCGACGGTTAGTGTGCTCCCGGATCCGGATGGAATGCCCGGATTTTCGCCCTCTTTTTCTTCTTTCACCGGTGACGTGTGCCCGTATGCCGTTCACCGCCCTTACGAAGGAGAACCTGCCCGATGACCGTGGACACCAGCCCGGAGGCGCAGCTCGAGCCTCCGCAGACCAGCCTGGGCACGGCGGCCGCCCGCAACCTTGCCACCACGACCAAGTCCGCCCCGCAGATGCAGGAGATCACCTCCCGCTGGCTGCTGAAGATGCTCCCCTGGGTGGAGACCAAGGGCGGCACGTACCGGGTGAACCGGCGGCTGACCTACACCGTCGGCGACGGGCGCATCGACTTCGTCCAGGACGGTGCCCAGGTCCGGGTGATCCCGCGTGAGCTCGGCGAACTCGCCATGCTGCGCGGCTTCGACGACATGGACGTGCTGACCGCCCTCGCCGGCCGGTGCGTCCAGCGTGACTTCCGCGCCGGTGAGGTGCTGGTCGAGCGCGGCACCCCCGCGAACGAGATCCACCTGATCGCCCACGGCCGGGTCAACCAGACCTCCGTCGGCAAGTACGGTGACGAGGTCGCCGTCGCCGTGCTCGCCGACGGCGACCGGTTCGGCGAGAACGCCTTGCTGGACGGTGCCGGGGGCTGGGACTACACGGCCACCGCCGCCACGCCCGGCACCCTGCTCACGCTGTCCCGCTCGGACTTCGCCGCCGTCCTGTCCTCGGCGCCGCACCTCCAGGCCCACGTCGAGCGGTTCGGCGCGCTTCCGCACCAGCGGCAGAACAAGCACGGCGAGGCCGAAATCGCGATGTCCGCCGGCCACACCGGCGAACCCGAGCTGCCCGGCACCTTCGTCGACTACGAGCCCCACCCACGCGAGTACGAACTCTCCATCGCCCAGACGGTACTGCGGGTCCACACGAGGGTCGCCGACCTCTACAACGAGCCGATGAACCAGACCGAGGAGCAGCTCAGGCTCACCATCGAGGCGCTGCGCGAGCGCCAGGAGCACGAGCTGGTCAACAACCGGGAGTTCGGCCTGCTCCACAACGCCGACTTCAAGCAGCGGATCCAGACCCACTCCGGCCCTCCCACCCCGGACGACCTCGACGAGCTGCTCTGCCGCCGCCGCGGCTCCAAGCTCTTCCTGGCCCACCCCAAGGCCATCGCGGCGATCGGGCGCGAGTTCAACGCCCGCGGGCTCTACCCGGACCACGTCGACCTCGGCGGACAGCAGGTCCCGGCCTGGCGCGGGGTCCCGATCCTGCCCTGCAACAAGATCCCGATCAGCAAGGAGAACACCAGCTCGATCCTGGTGATGCGAACCGGCGAGGACAACCAGGGCGTCATCGGCCTGCGCCAGACCGGTCTGCCGGAGGAGTACGAGCCGGGCCTGTCGGTGCGCTTCATGGGCATCGACGAGAAGTCGATCATTTCCTACCTGGTCTCCACCTACTACTCCGCCGCCGTCCTGGTGCCCGACGCGCTCGGCGTGCTGGAGAACGTGCAGATCGCCCGCAGGCACGACTGAGCGGACCTGCCCCACGGCCACGACAACCGCTCCGCGGCGGCCGCTACACCCACGCCGGCCACGGCCCGGGCCCTCCCGGGCCGGCCGGGCATGCCCGGGATCCGGGACAGCCCAACCACCTCACCAAGGAGCCAAGGATGCCCGATCCCGGGCCTTCCCCTCTGCAGTCGAGTCTCCCTGCAGCCGCGGCCCGCTTCGGGGCCCACGGCCACGGCCACGGCATCGAAGCCGTCGGCTGCGTCCGGCCTGCCCTGTTCGCCCCGCCCGCCCAGCCCTCGGCCCCCGTCACCACACCGAGCCCCGCCCTGGAGCGGATCCTGCGCGGCCCCAGCGGTCTGGGCGCGACAGGGCTGTCCCTGGCCCGGCGCGAGGAGCCGCCTGCGCCGGAGGCGGAGCCCCCGGTGGCGGGCCGTCCGATCCCAGGTCTCTACTTCCACCCGGTGCCGGAACCCGACCCCGTACGGGTCGAGGAGCTCAGCCAGAGGATCAAGGCGTGGGCGGTGGACGAGGTCGAGCTGTACCCCCCGGAGTGGGAGGACCAGTTCGACGGCTTCTCCGTGGGCCGCTACATGGTCGCCTGTCATCCGGACGCCCCCACCGTCGACCACCTGATGCTCGCCACACGGCTGATGGTCGCCGAGAACGTCGTCGACGACTGCTACTGCGAGGACCACGGGGGCTCGCCCGTCGGCCTCGGCGGACGCCTGCTGCTGGCGCACACCGCCCTCGACCCCCTCCACACCACGACGGAGTACCAGCCGGAGTGGGCGGAGTCGCTCCACTCGGACGCGCCGCGGCGCGCGTACCGCTCGGCCATGGAGTACTTCGCCCACGAGGCCACCGCCTCCCAGGCCGACCGGTTCCGGCACGACATGGCCCGTCTGCACCTGGGGTACCTCGCCGAGGCCGCCTGGGCCGAGACGGACTACGTCCCGGAGGTGTGGGAGTACCTGTCGATGCGCCAGTTCAACAACTTCCGCCCCTGCCCCACCATCACCGACGCCGTCGGCGGCTACGAACTGCCGGCGGACCTGCATGGCCAGCCCGCCATGCAACGGGTCATCGCGCTCGCCGCGAACGCGACCACCATCGTCAACGACCTGTACTCCTACACCAAGGAACTCGCCAGCCCCGGCCGGCACCTCAACCTGCCCGTGGTGATCGCCGAACGCGAGGGCTGCTCCGTCCGCGACGCCTATCTGAAAGCGGTCGAGGTCCACAACGACCTTATGCACGCGTTCGAGGCCGCGGCCGCCGACCTGGCCGCCGCCTGCCCCGTCCCGAGCGTGCTGCGCTTCCTTCGGGGCGTGGCCGCGTGGGTCGACGGCAACCACTACTGGCACCAGACCAATACCTACCGCTACAGCCTGCCCGACTTCTGGTAAGGATGGATTTATCTGTGACCAACACCGAGCTCACCATGCCCCCCGCCTCCGCGTTCATCCCCGCCCCGGCGACGCCCTACCAGGGTGACATCGCCCGTTACTGGGACCACGAGGCCCGGCCGGTGAACCTGCGTCTCGGCGACGTCGACGGCCTCTACCACCACCATTACGGCATCGGTGACGTCGACCACGCAGCCCTCGGGGACACCGAGGACAGCTCATACGAGAAGAAGCTGATCGCCGAGCTCCACCGCCTGGAGTCGGCGCAGACCGACGTCCTCCTGGACCACCTGGGCGCCATCGGCCACGGCGACATCCTCGTGGACGCCGGCTGCGGCCGCGGAGGCTCGTCGGTCATGGCCCACCAGCGGTTCGGATGCAAGGTCGAGGGCGTCACGCTGTCCGCCAAGCAGGCCGAGTTCGCGAACGAGCGCGCCCGCGAACTCGGCATCGAGGACTCGGTCCGCGCCCGCGTCTGCAACATGCTGGACATGCCGTTCGAGACGGGGCAGGCCGCGGGCTCGTGGAACAACGAGTCGAGCATGTACGTAGACCTGCACGACCTGTTCGCCGAACACTCCCGCGTGCTCGCCGTCGGGGGCCGCTACGTGACCATCACCGGCTGCTGGAACCCCCGGTATGGCCAGCCCTCGAAGTGGGTCTCCCAGATCAACGCGCACTTCGAATGCAACATCCACTCCCGCCGGGAGTACATGCGGGCCATGGCCGACAACCGTCTCGTACCGCAGGCCGTCATCGACCTGACGCCCGCGACCCTGCCCTACTGGGAGCTGCGGGCCACGTCCTCCCTGGTCACAGGTATTGAAGAGGCGTTTATCAACTCCTACAAGGACGGCTCGTTCCAGTACGTCCTGATCGCAGCCGACCGCGTCTGATCCGAAGGAAGCCCGAAAGGGCGGCCGGGCCCGTGACCCACGGGCCCGGCCTTTTGCGTACGTCACGCAGACCGCTGCGGCGCCCCCGCAGGAGGGTCGATCGAGGCGAGCAGGCTCAGTACGGTGGCCTCCATGGCGTGCCGCGCCTCCTCGGGGCCGAGCCCGGTGGAACGCCAGTGGTGCCAGGCGCCCCACGTGGTCACCGCGTCGAGCCCGTTGACCAGGTCCGTACGCCGCCGGCCCGACACTCGGTCGAGTTCCTCCGCCAGCACGGCCTCCATGCGTCGGCGGGCGTCGGCGAAGGTCTCCTCGGTCACCTGACGGATGCGCTCCGAGGGGCGGTCCATGCGGATCATCGCCAGGCGTGCCGGGGTGATCCATTCGAGGATCCGGGCCCGCTGTTCGGCCAGGGCCGCCACTCGCGCGGCGCGCGGACCCTCGGTGGGCAACGGCCTGATCTGCTCGGCCAGTTGTTCCAGCCGCCGGGTGATGGCTGTGTCCACGAGCTGGGCCATGTCGTCGAAATGGTGGAACACCGACCGCCGTGAGACCCCCGCGTACTGGGCCACCCGGTCGGCGGGGAAGTCCGTCATGCCTTCGTCGAGGAGCGCGAGCAGCGCGTCGGCGATCTTCTCGCGGGTCTGCCGGCCGCGCTCGGTCCGGCCGTCCGTGGCGCCGGCGGCCGGCGGGCTGCCCTGCTCCGGCCGCTGCGGGGTGTCCTGCTCGGGATGCCGTCCCACCTGGGGCTCCTCTCTCCGATTGACATTATTGCACTCCGAGTGCAACGGTGAATGTGCACTCGGAGTGCAACTTCATTCGTGGAGGGAAGCGCAGCACGATGTTTCTTGCCCTGGGCCGCTGGTGTGCCCTGAGACCGAGACGGATCCTCGCCGTCTGGGCGGCCGTGACGATCGCCGTCGCCGTCGTCGTGATGCTCCACGGCCGGGTCACCAGCGAGGCGGTGGCCATCCCCGGCAGCGACAGCCAGGCGGCCCGCGACGCGGCCGACTCGTTCCACGGGCCCGTCTCCGGTAACCAGCCGGTCGTCCTGCACACGGCCCCGGACGGGCCGGTGCTCACCTCCGCCGCCGCGCAGCAGGCGGTCGAGGCGGCGGCCGGGGACGTGGCCCGGGTGGACCACGTGGTGAGCGTCGCCGCGCCGTACGGGCCTTCGGGCCTGGCGGCCATGAGCCCGGACGGCCACACCGCCTACCTCTCGGTCGGGCTGGACGTGACCGGGCGTGACATCACCCCGGAGATCAGCGAGGCCGTGCTGTCGGCCACCGGGCCCGCCCGGCAGGCCGGAATCGAGGTCACGGCCGGCGGCGGCCTCGCGGCCGCCGCCGACAAGGGGTCCACCGCCCACAGCGAGCTGATCGGTCTCGCAGCGGCCGCGGTCATCCTGTTCCTCGGGCTGCGCAGGGTCCTCGCGGCCGGCCTTCCCCTGCTGGTGGGGGTCCTGGGGCTGGTGATCTCGCTCTCGGCGATCGGGCTGGTCGGGCACGTCCTCGACATGCCGTCGGCGGGTGCCACGATCGCGGCGATGATCGGCCTCGGCGTGGGCATCGACTACACCCTCTTCTGTCTGACGCGCTTCCGTGACCTCCTGGCGGAGGGGCACGGCGTGGTGGACGCCGTGGGGTACACCACGGCGGGTGCAGGCAAGGCCGCCGCCTTCGCCGGCTGCGCGGTGGCGGCCGCGCTGGCGGGTCTGGCTCTCGGCGGGCTGCCACTGCTGTACGCGCTGGCGCTCGCACCGGCGATCGCCGTACTCGTCGCGGTCCTCGCGGCCCTGACCCTGCTTCCGGCCCTGCTCGCGCTGTTCGGCCACCGGCTGGGCCGGAAGGCGGGCCACCGGCCGGCCCCGGCGAACCCTGCCGACCCTGCCGACATGGCCGACACGGCCGATGCGGGCGACGTGACCGAGGCCGCCCGTGCGGCCGACGCCGCGGGCGTGCGCTGGCAGCGGTTCGCCGCGCACGTGGCCGGCCGCCCCTGGCGCTACCTGCTCGCGAGCCTGGTCCTGGCGGGCGTACTGGCCGCGCCGGCCGCCGGGTTGACGTTCGGCCAGCTCGACGCGGGGGACAAGGCGGCCGGCACGTCGAGCCGTACTGCGTACGAGCAGCTGGCCGAGGCCTTCGGACCGGGCGTGAACGGCCCCCTCCAGGTGACCGAGACCTTGCCCACGGCGGCCGACGGACCGTCCGACCACCGCGTCTCGACGGTCACCGAGACCCTCGGGCAGACCCCCGGTGTGGCCGCCGTGAGCCCGGCCCGGCTCGGCACGGACGGTCGTACCGTCCTCTGGCAGGTCACCCCCACCACCGGCCCCGGCGATCCCACCACCGTCGCGCTCGTGGACCGGCTGCGGGACAACGCCCTGCCCGAGGCCACCGCCGGCACCGGGGCCACCACCCACGTCGGCGGGCCGACGGCCGCGCAGGCCGACCTGAACGCGCGGCTCGCCGCCCGGATGCCGGCGATCATCGCCACCGTCGTGCTCGTCGCCGGCCTGCTGCTCCTGCTGGCCTTCCGTGCACCGGTGGTCGCGGCCAAGGCGGCCGTGATGAACCTGATCTCGGTGGCGGCCTCGTACGGCGTGCTGACCGCCGTGTTCCAGTGGGGCTGGGGGGCGGGCCTGCTCGGCCTCGACGGCCCGGTGCCGATACCGGGATACGTCCCGCTGCTGATGTTCGCGGTGCTGTTCGGGCTCTCCATGGACTACGAGGTGTTCCTCCTGAGCGCCGTACGCGAGTCCTACCTCCGGCACCGGGACAACACGCGCGCGGTCGTCGACGGACTCGCCGGGACAGCCCGGATCATCACCTCTGCGGCCATGATCATGGTCTGTGTGTTCCTCAGCTACCTGCTCTCCGAGGACCCCGTGGTGAAGATGTTCGGCATCGGACTGGCCACGGCCGTGGCCCTGGACGCCACGGTCGTCCGCGGACTGCTCGTCCCGACCAGCATGGTGCTGCTCGGCGAGCGCAACTGGTGGCTGCCCGCCCGGCTCGACCGCATCCTGCCCCGGACGGACATCGAGGGCACCCCGACACCCCCTGTACGCCGCCGGTCCCTGGCCGCCGCCACCGCTCCGGTTCCGCCCACCGCATCCACCGCCGCGCCCGGTCCCGACCGGCTTCCCGCCCCCTGAGGTACGTACCCATGCCGCTGAAAGCCCCGCACACCCCGACACCTCCGAAGAGCCGGACCGTACGAAGGGCTCCGCCACGGCGACGTGTCCGGCGCGCCGTCGCCGTGGTCGTGCTGGCAGGCGCCCTGCTGCTCACGGTCGACGCCGTCGCCCGCCAGGTGGGCGAGGAGAGGTTCGCCGACCGGATCGCCTCCCGCCAGGGCGGCGGTCTCAGGTCGCCGGAGGTCACCATCGAGGGCTACCCCTTCCTGCTCGACGCCGCCCGGGGCAGCCACCCCGAGGTGCGCGTCAAGGGAGACGCCCGTACGAGCGACGGCATCCCGGTGAAGGCCGCGGTCGACCTCCACGAGGTGTCCGAGCACGCCGGTGGCTACGCGGCGCAGTCGTTGGACGCCGCGTTCACGGCCTCCTTCGACTCGCTCGGCTCCCGCGGCGACCGCAGCGTCCGGCTCTCCGATGCCGGCAACGGCCGGGTACGGATCGAGGCCGCCGTCGTGGGCATGCCGCTGGTCATCACGGCCGCACTCCGCCTCGACGCAGGCGCCGTCACCCTGAGCGCGGACAGCGCCTCCCTGGCCGGCCGCCCGCTCGACCCGGCCACCCCCGCCATCGGCAGGGCGCTGTCGGAGCGCAGCCGGGAGATCCCGCCCCTCCCGATGGGCCTGGAGCCCACCGCCGTATCGGTGGGCCCCGGCGGGGTGACCGTGCACGCCCGAGCACGACGCACGGACCTCACCTGACGAGGCCGGCCGGCCTGCGGCCCCAGGCGGTGATCATTCCGGGGGACAACGCGGCGCAGTCCGGCGAGTCGAGATACCGGATCGCCTCGTCGACCGTCGCGCCGTCGACCAGTCCGGTGGCCACGATCGCCTCCCTGGCCCGGTCCCATGTCCCGGCCCAGAAACGGCTGAGGGGGCTGTGCGGGACCAGGGGTGGCACCCGTATCTCGGCGGCGACGGACACAAGTCCCGCATCGAGCAAGTGCCGTGGGTAGTCCGGGACCCACGAGATGTCGGTGCCGATGGTGTCCCGCAGCCCTTGCCACATGGCCTGCATGACCCGGGTGTACGGGGTCGGCGGTGCGTTACGGGTGGTCAAGTCGACGGCGTCGCTGAGGACCAGCACTCCGCCCTCGGCCAGCAGTCCGCCGAGCCCGGCGATCAGGCGCCGCCACGACGGCAGGTGCATCAGGACGAACCGGGCGTGGACGAGCTGGAAACGGCTGCCGGGGTCGAACTCCGGCCCGCTGATGTCCGCCTCCAGGAGGTCGAGCCCCGGCAGGGGCCGGGTACTGAGGAAACGCACGTCGCGGTCGACCGCGAGTACATGTCGGACCCCGGCCTCCTCGATCAGCCGCCGGGCGATCGTGCCGGTGCCGGCCCCCACCTCGAGGCAGTTCCAGCCCGGCCCGGCCCCCAGGGCCCGCAGCCGGTCCATCGTCATGTCGTCGTACGTGAGTGCCCCGAGGTCGATCCGATCGTCCTCGCCTGCCTGCTCGGGCCGGAACACGGCCTCGCCGTAGCGGCCGTGCCTGTCACCTGTGCTCATGCGTCGGTCACCACCTCTGCGCGGCCGGGGGCACCGGTCACCGCCGCGGCGCGTGCCCTTCCATTGTCGCCGGGGTGCCCCGGCCGCGCCCGGCGTCAAGGGACGCGCGGCGGCTACTCCCTCAACTCCCCGCCGTCCACTTGACGAGGTCATGGCGGGTCGGCGGGTCCGCGCCTTCGCGGGTGCACGTCAGCGCCGCCGCGCGGGCAGCCAGGGAGAGGGCCGAGGCCACGCGCCGGTCGAGGTGCGCGGAGGCCGTGGCCTCGCGCAGTGCCGTACGGGCGCGGGCGGCGTCGGGTGCTCCGGGCAGGCCGGCCGAGGCCAGCAGGCCCGTGTGGAGCAGACCGCTGACCAGGCCGGCCATGAACGCGTCGCCCGCGCCCACGGTGTCGGCCACCTCGACGGGAGTTGCCGGTACGTCGCACCGGCCGTTGCGCGGGCCCGCCGTCACGGGGTGACCAGGATCTTGCGGCCCTGCCCTGCCCGGAACCGCTGGAGCGCGGCGGCGTAGTCGGTGAGCGGCAGCCGGTCGCTGATGAAGACCTCCGGGTCGAGAACGCCCGCGGCGAAGAGCTCGGCGGCCCGCTCGTAGCTGTGCAGGACCGCCATCGACCCGGTGATGGTGATCTCCCGGTTGTAGATGCGGTACGGCTCGATCGTGGCGCGGGCCGCGTAGTCGGCCACCCCGAACTGGAGGTACGTACCGCCCCGGGCCACCCGGCCGAGGGCGTCCTGGATGGCCTGTTCGCTGCCGGTGGCGTCGATGACGAGGTCCCAGCCGCGGGGCCGGTCGATCTCGTCCGGGGATCCGACGGCGTGGGAGCAGCCGAGGGTGCGGGCGGTCGCGAGTCGATCGGGGTTGATGTCGACGATGTCGACGGCGATGGCGCCGGTGCGTTTGGCGAGCTCCAGCATCATCAGGCCCATCGTGCCGGAGCCGTAGATCAGGACGCTGCTGGCGAGTTGGGCGCGCAGGACGTCGTACCCGCGTACCGCGCAGGAGAGCGGCTCGATCAGGACGGCGTCCTCGGGGCGGACGTGGTCGGGCAGTTTGACGCAGTTGGCCGCGGGTGCGACGGCGAACTCGGCCGCGGCTCCAGGGACGGTGACGCCGATCGCCGCGTAGCGCTCGCACAGGTTGTTGCGTCCGATGCGGCAGTAGTGGCACGCATTGCAGTACAGCGACGGGTCCACCGCCACCCGGTCGCCGAGGGTCAGCCCGGTTGTCCCGGGGCCGTAGGCGACGACGGTACCGGCGAACTCGTGGCCCGGTACGAGCGGCAGGCTGGGCGCGAACTCGCCCTGGAGGATGTGCAGATCGGTCCCGCACAGGCCGCAGGCGGCGACCTGGACCACCACCTCCCCGGGGCCGGGCTTCGGGTCGTCGACGGTCTCGGTGGTCACGACGCCGGGAGCGCTGATGACGGCTGCTTTCACTTGACTGCTCCAAGGGAGAGGCCCTGGACGAGCTTGTCCTGGGCGGCGAACCCGGCGACGAGAACCGGCAGCGAGATGCACACGGCGGCGGCGCACACCTTCGCCAGGAAGAGCCCCTGGCTGGTGACGAACCCGGTGAGGAAGACGGGTGCGGTGCCGGCCACCACTCCGGTCAGAACGCGGGCGAAGAGAAGCTCGTTCCAGCTGAAGATGAACGAGATGAGCGCGGTGGCGGCGATACCGGGCGCGGCGACGGGCGCCACGATCCGCACCAGGGTCGTCGGCAGTCCGGCGCCGTCGATCGAAGCCGCTTCCAGGATCTCCTTCGGCACCTCGGCGAGGAAGGAGCGCATCATCCAGACGGCGATCGGCAGGTTCATCGAGGTGTAGAGGATGACCAGGAGCCAGATGTTGTCCAGCATCCCGGTGTTCTGCGCGATGAGGTAGAGGGGCAGCAGCCCGGCGACGGCGGGCAGCATCTTCGTCGAGAGGAAGAAGAACAGCACATCGGTCCACTTCCGGACCGGCTTGATGGACAGGGCGTACGCGGCGGGCAGGGCCAGCGCCAGGACCAGCAGGGTCGACACGACGCTCGCCGTGGCCGAGTTGATCAGCGGCGGCCAGGGGCTCGTCCCCGTACTCGCACCGAAGAACTCCCGGTAGCCGTCCAGGGTGAACCCGGCGCTCACGCTGGGCGGGTTGGTCGCGGCGTCCTGCTCGCTGTGCAGTGAGGTGAGGACCATCCACCCGAACGGGAGGAAGAACAGCAGCCCGCAGAGCCAGGCCACGAGGCCCCAGAAGCTGCGGCGGACGAGGGCGGTCACAGCGCCTCCTCGCGGAACAGGGACGAGACGGTACGCAGCGCGAAGGTGGCGATGACCATGGAGCAGACGACGACGAGAACGCCCTCGGCGGAGGCCTGGCCGTAGTCGTGGGCCTGGTAGAAGGTCTGGTAGACGGTGTAGGGCAGGTTGGCGGTGCCGAGGCCGCCGGAGGTGAGGGTGAAGACCGCGTCGAAGTTCTGGACGACGTAGATGCTGCCGAGCAGGGCGGCCAGCTCCAGGTAACGGCGCAGGTGCGGGAACGTGAGGTGGCGGAAGACCTGCCAGGTGTCGGCCCCGTCCACGTGCGCGGCCTCGACGATGTCGGGCGGCCGGCTCTGCAGCCCGGCGAGCAGGATCAGCATCATGAACGGCGTCCACTGCCAGATCAGCGACACCTCCACGGCGACCAGGGGGAGGCTGGACATCCAGTCGGGCTGCGGTGCGCTGTCACTGCCGAACAGGCTCCAGATCCAGGTGAGCGAGCCGTTGATCAGCCCGTACGAGGCGTTGTAGAGGGCGTGCTTCCACAGCAGGGCGGAGGCCGCCGGGACGACGAGGAAGGGCGCGATGAGCAGGGTCCGGACGATGCCGCGGCCGAGGAAGCTCCGGTCGAGCAGCAGGGCCAGCCCGAGGCCGAGGAGCAGGCTGGTGAGCACCACCGCCGAGGTGAGGACGACGGTGGTCAGGAGCGAAGACCTCAGCGCGGGATCGGTCAGGGCGTTGCGGTAGTTGGCGAGGCCGCCGAAGCCCCGGTCGTCCGGCGCCAGGGCGTTCCAGCGCATGAACGAGATGACCAGGGTGGCGACGAACGGCAGCTGGGTCACCGCGATCAGGAAGACCAGAGCCGGCAGCAGCGGGGCGCGCCGGGCCCAGGCGCCGCGGGGGCGCGATC
Source organism: Streptomyces sp. NPDC051364 (assembly GCF_040682115.1). Lineage (NCBI taxonomy): Bacteria > Bacillati > Actinomycetota > Actinomycetes > Kitasatosporales > Streptomycetaceae > Streptomyces > Streptomyces sp. NPDC051364. The sequence goes on from NZ_JBFBAH010000022.1 coordinate 66,643, forward strand.
CGGTGGGGCGGGCGGCCCGGTGCAGGCCGCCGCGCAGCGCGGTGCGAGGGGGTTTGGCTGTCAGAGGGGCGGTCATGGGGTGGCCTCCGTCCTGCCGCTCAGTTGCCCGCGTACTTCTTGGCGACGGCCTCGGCACGGGACTGACCCGCCTTGAGGGCTTCCTCGACGCTGGTACGGCCCGCGATGGCGGAGCTGATCTGCTGGGAGACCTCGGTGGCGAGGTCGGTGAACTCGGGGATGCCGACGAACTGGATACCCGGGGCGGGCCGCGGCTGGACGCCCGGGTCGGCGGGGTCGGCCGTGGTCAGCGCGGACTTGGTGGCGTCGGCGAAGGCGGACGCGGCGGCGACGTACTGCGGGTTGGCGTACGTGGAGGTGCGCTTGCCGGCCGGGAGGCGGGACCAGCCGAGCTGCTCGCCGACGAGGTTCTCGTACTCCTTGCTCGACGCCCAGGAGACGAACTTCCAGGCGTCGTCCTGGTGTTTGCCGGCCTTCTGCAGGCCCCAGGCCCAGGTGTAGAGCCAGCCGGAGCTCTTGGTCCGCTCGACGGGGGCGGGCGCGTAGCCGACCTTGCCGGCCACGGGGGAGGCCTTGTCCTCCAGGGGGCCGGCGGCGGAGGTGGCGTCGTACCACATGGCGACCTTGCCCTGCTCCATCTCGTTGAGGCATTCGGTGAACCCGGCCTGGGGGGCTCCGGCTTCGCCGTGGTCGCGGACCAGATCGACGTAGAACTTCACGGCCTTGGCGAACTCGGGGCTGTCGAGCCGCGCTTTCCAGTCCCTCTCGAACCAGGTGCCGCCCATGGTGTTCACGACAGTGGTCAGCGGGGCCATCACCTCGCCCCAGCCGGGCAGGCCGCGCAGGCAGATCCCCTTCATGCCGGGCCTGGCCCCGTCGGCTTTCGCCGCGAGCTCGGCGACCTGGGCCCAGGTGGGGTTCGCGGGCATGGTCAGGTTCTTCTCGGCGAAGACGTCCTTGCGGTACATGAGGAACGACGACTCGCCGTAGAACGGCTCGGCGTAGATCTCGCCGGAGGCCGTGAGGGACTGCTGGATCGGGGGCAGGATGTCGCCCTGGTCGAAGGCGGGGTCGGCCTTGGCCCGGGCGGTGAGCGGGGAGAGCCAGCCGTTCTTGGCGTAGATCGGGGTCTCGTAATTGCTGATGGTGGCGACGTCGTACTGGCCGGCCTGGCTGGCGAAGTCCTGGCTGATCTTGTCCCGTACGTCGTTCTCGGGCAGCGTGGTGAAGTTGACCTTGATGCCGGTCGCCTTGGTGAAATGGCCGGCGGTGAGCTTCTGAAGGTCCGCCATCTGCGGGTTGTTGACCATCAGTACGTTGATGGAACGGGCCCCGGAGTCGCCTGCGGTTGCGCCGGCGCCGGAGCACGCGGCGAGTACGGCGACGCCGAGTCCGACGGCTCCCGCGTGGGCGGTGGCTGCTGCTCCTCTGGTCGTCATGGTGGATCCCCTTTGCGGTAGTGGTTTCCGGGCACGCCGAAGACACGCGTGGCGTGCGTGAGGCACTCTTTGTCACCGGTCGGAGTCGGGTCGGAGTCGGGTTGGAGACGGTCGGAGTCAGGTCGGCGTCGGATCAGACGCGGATGACCTGCGGGCCGAGAAGCGTGTAGCGGTGGGCCTCGGTGGCGGACAGGCCGGTGTCGGTGATGATCGTCTCGAAGTCGGACACCTCGGCGAAGCGGCAGAAGCTGCTCGCCCCGAACTTGCCGTGGTGTCCCATGAAGATCCGTCTGCGGGAGACCTCCAGCGCCTTCGCCTTGACGTCGGCCACGACCGGATCGGGGGTGGTGAGGCCGGAGTCCCGGGAGATGCCGTTCGATCCCAGGTAGGCCAGGTCGATGACGAAGCCCGAGAGCATCGCGCAGGCCCAGGAGCCCACGTTGGCCAGCGTCCGGGCGCGGACCCGGCCGCCCAGGAGCAGGGTGGTGTGGGGCGAATCGGCCACCGCCGCGGCCGTCGACAGGGAAGCGGTGACCAGGGTGAGCGGTCGGTCGGCAGGCAGCAGGGTCGCGAGCAGCTGCGGGGTGTACCCCTCGTCGATGAAGACGGTCTCCGCTCCGCCGAGCAGTTTGGCGCCCTGCGCGGCGATCCGGCGCTTGTTCTCGACGTGCAGCGTGACGCGCTGCGCAAGGTTGGTCTCGAAGCCGGCGCTCTCGACGGGATACGCGCCGCCGTGGGTGCGGCGTACCAGGCCCCGGCGTTCCAGTTCGCTCAGGTCCCGGCGGATGGTCTCCGGCGCCACCCCGAAGTCGGCCGCGACACCCGCGACCTCGAGCCGGCCCTGCTGCCGGGCCAGGGTGAGCAGCCGCTGGTGACGTTCCTCTGACCGCATCGGACGTACCTGCCCTTCCCTCGCCCGTTCGGGCACCGGCGGCCCGAACGGGCCTGCCACAGATTTATACCGCCGGGCGCGAGCGGCACACCGGCCCGTTCCGGGCAGGACATGGCTTGGATGCGCCCGTTCCGGAGACCGGCCAACAGCACGTCACGGCACGCCAGTTGGGCATTCCGGGCACCGGTGGTGCCCGTTTGGCGGCGTGTGCGTGCCGGATCGTGTGCGGCACAGGAATGCGAAACTCCCCGGGCCGCAATCGGATCGGCGAAACCCGCCCTTCGGGCACCCGGTGCGGGCGCCAGGCCCTGCGGATCACCGCTGAACTGGGGATGCGCGCTCGTCCGGGCGGTCGAACTCGGGCGCGATCCGCTCCGTAACGGGCCCGGTCCGGCTGCCCGTTCGGCACTACAACTGCATCAGAGATCAGATGCGGCAGCCGCCACTGCCGGTGCCGGACCGGAGGAACCGTCGTGCATGACCTACTGACAACGACCCCGCAGGCATCGCAGAACCCTTCCGCGGAGCCGAGCGACGCATTCCTGAGAGCGCTCTACGAGAAGTACGGATACGTGCTCATGCGCTTCGCGGCCCGGCTGCTCGGCGGCGACTGGCACCGAGCCGAGGACGTGTTCCAGGAAGCGGCCATCCGCGCCTGGCAGCACGCCGCCGAGCTCGACCCCAGCGGCGAGGCGCTGCGCCCCTGGCTGTTCGCAGTGGTCCGCAATCTGGTGATCGACGGCTACCGGGTCCGCCGGGCGCGCCCGCCGGAGGCCGACGACGGAGGCCTGGGCCGGCTGCCCGTACCGGACGGGGTCGACCGGGCCCTCACCACGCAGGTCGTGGTCGACGCCATGCGCGACCTCGCGCCGTTCCAGCGGGAGGTGTTGCTGCACATGTACTACATGGGGCGCAGCGTGAGCCAGACCGCGAAGGTGCTGGGCGTGCCGCCGGGCACGGTCAAATCGCGTACGCACTACGCGATGCGAGCCCTCCGGGAAGGCCTGAGCAGCCGGGGCCTCAGCGCGGCCTGACCCCCGCATCGCCAGGGTGTTCTCGAAGTCCTCGATCGGGATGCCGATCAGGCCCTCGGCGCGTCGCTGCCGCAGGACGAGGCCGCCCGCCGGGAGCCTTGAGCAAAGGGCGCCCATCGGCCTGCATCAACCGGCCGGGCTGCCCCTCCGGTACGCCGTACGAGGAGAACCGTTATGACCGACACCTCCGCCCACCGCCCCGTACTCGAGCCGGCGGCCGCCCAGCTCGCAGCGGATACGGCGAATCCGCCGTACCTGTTCGAGCTGGGGCCCGCCGGGGGCCGCAAGGCCGTCGACGAGATCCAGTCCGGTGACATCTCCGTGCCCCGCGTCGACGAGGAGTGGTTCACCGTCCCCGGCGGCCCGACCGGCCAGGTCAAGGCACGTGTCGTCCGCCCGGCGGGCACGACCGGGCTGCTGCCGGTCGTCCTCTACATCCACGGGGCCGGCTGGGTGTTCGGCAACGCCCACACCCACGACCGGCTCGTGCGCGAACTGGCCGTCGGCGCGGGCGCGGCCGTGGTCTTCCCCGAGTACGACCTCGCGCCCGAAGCCCGCTACCCCGTCGCCATCGAGCAGAACTACACGGTCGCCCGCTGGATCGTCACCGAGGGCGCCGGACACGGGCTCGATGCCACCCGCATCGCGGTCGCCGGGGACTCCGTCGGCGGCAACATGAGCGCCGCGCTCACCCTGATGGCCAAGGAACGCGGCGACGTACCTCTCGTCCAGCAGGTCCTCTTCTACCCGGTCACCGACGCCGCCTTCGACACGGCCTCCTACCACCAGTTCGCCGAGGGCTACTACCTGCGCCGCGACGGCATGCAGTGGTTCTGGGACCAGTACACCACCGACGAGGACCAGCGGGCCGAGATCACCGCATCCCCGCTCCGGGCCACCACCGAACAGCTGAGGGACCTGCCCCCGGCCCTGGTCATCACCGGCGAGGCCGACGTGCTGCGCGACGAGGGCGAGGCCTACGCCGACAAGCTCCGCCAGGCCGGCGTCCCCGTCACCGCCACCCGCTACCCGGCCATCATCCACGACTTCGTCATGCTCAACGCCCTGCGCGAGACGCACGCCGCGGGAACAGCGATCCAGCAGGCCGTGGACACCCTGCGAGCCGCGCTCCACAACTGACCGTCGGCGCAGCCGAGGGTCGGTCAGGGCAGTGTCCAGATCTTCGTCGTCACGACGTAGAAGACGACGACCCAGAACAGGTTCGCCACCGCGACGATCCCGAGGCCGATGAGGTTGGTCTTCAGTGCCGGTTGGTCCGGGGCGGGGCGCAGCCACCGCTTCAGCAGCGGGTTCACGTAGAACGGCATCGTGAAGAAGCTCATGATCAAGCTCGAGAGGAGGTTTCCCAGGAGCAGCCCGATCCAGAGCGGCAGCTTCAGCGGCGAAAGGGCGAGCGCCAGCAGTACGACCGTCGGGTACAGGCCGACCCAGATCGCGATGGCGGTTTTCGTGACCGACGGCGGCGGTGCTTCCCTGCCGTTCTCGTCGAAGGCGAACCAACTGCCGAACGAGTTGTCGATGGTGCGCATCTTGTAGTCGCTGAACTTCTCGCCCTCGGCGAGGACCTCCTGCCGCTCGGCCGACGTCAGCCAGGCGTCGAGGTGCTCGGCGTTGTCGAACCGGTACAGCGTGGTCCATTCGTCCTGGACTCCCTCGACCGGCCGGAAGAGCTCGGTTCCGCGGAATCCTTCGAATCTGCTCTCAGCCTCGCTGATGTGCCGCTGCCATGCGAGGAAGTCGTCGACGGATTCCGGGTGGACGTGGTGGCTGACCACCACGGTCACCAGCGGATCTGCCGGCCGGGTTCCACCGCTGAGCACCTGCTGGGTCGCCGGACCGTCGAAGAACTCGCTGCCGGCATCGAGGAGCCGCTGCCTGGTGGCGCTGTTGATCCACGTCTGCAGATGGGCTATCGAGTCGAAGCGGTACACGGTGACCCAGTCGGGCTGCAGCGGCGTCGGCGGGGAGACCTCGGAGCCGAGGGCCCCGGGATAGTCGGCGGCCGCGGCGTTGACCTCCTCCTGCCACGTCTCGTACTCCCGATCCCGTCCGGGCCGGACCTTCTGGCCGATGATCGCGGTCGCCGTGGCTTCGTGGTGTCTCTCGGCGTTCATGGTCTCAGGCCGTCTGTACCGACCGGCTCTCGCCCAGCCGGCTGTAGATGCGCTCAGGAGTCAGGGGCAGGGCGCGGAACCGGACGCCGGTGGCCTCGTGGAGCGCATTCGCCAACGCGGGGGCCACCGGGTTGATGCAGCATTCCGCCATCCCCTTCGACCGCATGGGCCCCACGGAATCCGACGAGTTCACCAGGAGCACGTCGGTGCGGGGGACATCGGCGTAGGTGGGGATGCGGTAGTTGCGGAAGTTCGGGTTGACCATGACACCGTTCGCGTCGACGTGGAAGTTCTCCGTCAGCGCGAAGCCGATTCCCTGCGCGACGCCGCCCTCCACCTGCCCGCGGACCTGCGCCGGGTTGATCACGACGGCAGCGTCGGTCGCCTGGACGCTGTACAGGATGCGGATCTCGCCCGACACCCGGTGGACGGCGATCCGGAAGCCCTGCGTATTGGAGACGACGCTCCGGGGCGAGCCGTAGGCCTTGCGGGCAGCGGTGAACCGGATCCCGCGCGCCCGGGCCAGGGCGACGAGCTCGGCCAACGACACGCGCCGGTCCCCGCAGAGGACGCCGTCGTCGGCCATCGAGCACATCACGAGGTGGACGCCCGTATGGGCGGCGGCGAATTCCAGGATGCGGTCGCGCACCGCGTTGGCTGCTCGTAGTACGGCATTGCCCGATACGAAAAGGCCCGCGCTCGCGAAGGCGCCGGTGTCGAATCCCGTGCGGTCGGTGTCGGACTGCACCAGACGGATCCGCGACGGCGTCGTGCCCAGCTGGTCGGCCGCGATCTGGACATGGGCGGTCGACGTACCCTCGCCGAATTCGACGGTCCCGACGGCCAGTTCGTAGATGAGATCGTCGCCGAGCGTGACCCAGGCCTCCGAGACGTGCTCGGTCGGGGGCGCGGTCTCGTGCAGGGAACTCGCGACGCCGGCCCCGACGAGCCACCCGGGGCCGGGCGACGGCTGATCGGCTGTCCGGGCCATGGCCCGGTCCACCAGGTCGATGCACTTCGAGAGTCCGTCCTCGGTGAAGATCACGTCGTCCGGGCCGTCGTGCAGGGCGACGAGCGGTTCACCCGGCCGCACGATGTTGCGCCGTCGCAGTTCGAGCGGATCCATGTGCAGCGCGCGTGCCAGTTCATGCATCGCCGATTCCACGGCGAACGCCGGCTGTGTCATCCCGTACCCGCGCAATGCACCGCTCGGCACGGTGTTCGTATAGACCGAGTACGCGTCGTACTTCTTGTTGGGGCAGCGGTAGATCATGACCGCAGCGCCGCCCGCGTACAGCGTTTCCCCGCCGTGGTTGCCGTAGGCACCCGTGTTCGACACATTGCGGACCTGGAAAGCCGTGAGCCTGCCGTCCGCCTTCGCACCGAGCTTGACCGTCAGCTTCATCGGATGCCGCGGCGACGCCGTGGTGAACTCCTCCTCACGGGTGTACTCGAAGCAGACCGGCCGCCCGGTGTCCAGGGTGGCGAGCGCGGCCAGATCCTCCGAGATCACCTCCTGTTTGCCGCCGAAGCCGCCGCCGACGCGCTTGCAGAACACACGGAGCTGGTCGGGACGCAGCGCGAACAGATAGGCGAGTTTGACCTTCGCGATCGACGGCGACTGCGAACTGGTGCGGACGTTCAGGCGGCCGTTCTCCATCCACGCGATCGAGCCGTGGGTCTCGAGGTGCGCGTGCTGCACGCGCGGTGAGACGTACGTGCCCTCGTGGATCACGTCGGCCTCGGCGAAGCCCGCGTCGACGTCGCCGATGTGGGAGTGGATTTCGAGCAGGATGTTGTGGGCGGGATCGCGGGCGAACGGATCGTCCGTGACGTGCAGTTGTGGCGCGCCCTCGGCCATGGCCTCTTCGGGGTCGAACACCGCCGGCAGCACCTCGTAGTCGACGTGAACCCTGCGGCAGCCCTCCTCCGCCGCCGCGGCCGTGTCGGCCAGGACCGCAACGACGCGCTGGCCGACGAAACGGACCGTGTCGTCGAGGATGAAGGTGTCGTCCGGATCGACCAGGTGGTCGGTGTGGATCGCCGTGGTGAACCGCCTGCGCGGCACGTCCTCCCAGGTGTAGACGCGCTGCACCCCGGGAACGGAGAGTGCGTCGGTCTTGTCGATCGAGACGATCCGGGCGTGCGCGTGCGGCGAGTGCAGCACCTTGAGGTGCAGCATGCCTTCGATGTGGGTGTCCATCGTGAACTCGGCGCGGCCGGTCACCACGTCGTCGGCGGCCGGCGCGCCGACGCTCGTCCCGACGGCCTTCCCCGGCGCGGCGCTCTCCACGCCGACGACGCCCTTCACCGCGTCCTCGATTCCCCGATAGCCGGTGCAGCGGCAGAGGTTGCCCTGCAGCGCCCGCGGCAGGTCCGCCTTCTGGGCCTCGGTGAACGTTGCCGAGGTCATGATCATCCCTGCGGTGCAGAAACCGCACTGGAACCCAGGGGCGTCGCGGAACCGGCGCTGCATCGGATGCAGGCGGCCCGGCGATCCGAGCCCCTCGATCGTGGTCACCGCACGACCCTCCGCGCGGAACGCGGGGGTGATGCAGCTGTGGACCGGGCTGCCGTCCAACCAGACGGTGCAAGCGCCGCAATCGCCTGCGTCGCACCCCTTCTTGACGCCGTAGTGGCCGAGGGAGCGGAGGAACGTACGCAGGCACTGACCGGGTTCCGGTTCCTCGTCGAAGCTCTTGCCGTTGACGGTGTAGGTCATCCCGGGCCCCCGGTCATCAGTTCGCGACGTATCTCCTCGGCGAAGTGCTTCGTCAGGTGGCGACGGTGGTCGGGGGTCCCGTTGGCGTCCGCGAACCAGACGCCGGCGGGGATGACGTCGATGCTCTGCTGCAGGGTTGCGGCATCGGGCATGCTGTCGAACGCCATGCGCACCGGGCGCGTGGTGCCGGCCGTGACGGTGAGCAGCAGGTCGCCCGTTCCCGGCGTCTGCGTACCGATGAGGAACACCGTCGAACGGCCGAGGTGGGTCAGCGTGAAGCGGCGGTGCGTGGTGCGTTTGCGCAGGGCGGGCGCCGGGATGTCGATGCGCCGCAGGATTTCCCCGGGCGCGAGGACGTTTCGATGGTCGCCGGTCACGAAATCGAGGGCATCGACGATGCGCGTGGACCCGTCGGGGGCCCACAGCTCGTACGTCGCCTCGAGGGCGACCGTCAGCGTGATCATGGGGCCGGCAGGCAGGGACATGCAGATGTTGCCGCCGACGGTCGCCGAGTTCCAGACCTTGAAGGAGGAGAGGAACGCCTCGCAGCTCGTCGCGAAAAGGCCGCCCGCGATCCAATCGGCGGGCGGCGCAAAGGCGTACAGGTCGCGAACGGTGCACGTCGCGCCAATCTCAAGGCCCTTGTCGCGCGGGACGAGCGGATCCCAGCGCAATGCCGTCAGGTCGATGAGGCGGTGCACGCCCGGCTGCTCCGCCGAGAACAGCCAGGTTCCGCCGGCGAGCCAGGCGTCGCCCTCGCGCCACTCCGCACCTGGACGGTCGGACGGCCGCCGGACGAGTTCGGTAACGGTGTTCAGATCCATGGGAACTGATCTCCCTCGGCGCTCTTCACAGGATATCGCGGAACGTGTCAAGCCGGCCAAGCGAGCGCGAGTGCCGATGAGCGCAGCGCATCCTGCGCTCATATGAGCACGAAGTTCGGCTCTTCCCGGCCACTGATCGATTCGGCCGATGTCCCCACTGGCGTTGGATAGTTGGACTATCCTTCTCCCCGTGGACCAGCTGATCGCCGAAGACCCGCCGCGCATAGGCCCGTACCGATTGATCGCCCGGCTGGGCGCAGGCGGCATGGGCCTGGTCTATCTGGGTCGCTCCGAGGGCGGCCGTACCGTCGCCGTGAAAGTCGTGCAGGCCGAGTACGCCGGGCACCCCGAGTTCCGCAAGCGCTTCGCCCGCGAGGTGGCCGCTGCGCGCAGGGTGGGCGGGAGTTGTACGGCGGCCGTGCTCGATGCCGATCCCGAGGCCGCCATCCCCTGGGTGGCGACCCAGTACATCCCGGGGCCCGACCTGCACGCCGTGGTCGCCAAGCACTTCGGGCCGCTGCCCGAGCACTCGGTGCACACCCTCGCCAACCGCCTCGCCCTCGCCCTCCAGGCCGTGCACGGGGCGGGCCTGATCCATCGCGACCTCAAACCGTCCAACGTCCTGGTCACCGTCGACGGCCCCCGCGTCATCGACTTCGGCATCGCGCGGGCGATGGACAGCCTCGCCGACGACCACAGCCTGCACACCCGCACCGGTATGCTCATCGGTTCCCCCGGCTTCATGTCGCCGGAACAGGTCCGCGGCCTCGAACTCACCCCCGCCAGCGACGTCTTCTGCCTGGGCGCCGTCCTCGTCTACGCCGCCACCGGGCGGCTCCTCTTCGGGGCCACCGACACCGGGCTCAACGCCCACCTCTTCCGGGTCGCCGAGGAGGAGGCGGACCTGACCGGCGTACCGGAGACGCTGGTCGACCTCGTACGCGCATGCCTGCACAAGGACCCGGCCCGCCGGCCCACCCCCCAGGAGGTGGCCGAACGTACGGCGACGGACCAGGCCGCGGAGTGGCTGCCGGGCACGGTCCTGGCGCAACTCGGTCGTCATGCCGCCGAGTTGCTGGACTTCGCCCCCGCGGTGCATGCCCAGGCCCCCGCCGAAACTGCCGCACTGCATCCCGGGCCGATGCCGCCCCCGCCGCCCGAGTACGCCCCGACGGCCGCCGGGCACTTCGATCCCGCGCAGGGGTTCGGCCCGCCCCCGGGACCGCCCCCGGGCGCCTGGACCGTACCCCCGCCCCGGGCCGCCCTCCCGGACCCGGCGTCCCCGCACCCCAGGCGCTGGTGGGGCCTGGTGGTGATCGCCCTGGCGCAGCTGATGGTGCTGTTCCAGGCGGCGAACTTCGACATGGCGATCCCGGCCGTCCAGGCCGACCTGGGCCTCTCCGGCGACGGCCTGGAACCGATGACCAACGCCTACTTCATCGCCTTCGCCGCGGTGCTGCTGATCGGCGGGCACATCGCGGACCTCGTGGGGCGCAAACAGACCGTGGTCGTCGGCCTGCTCGGATGTGCAGCCGCCTCGGCGCTCGGCGGATCGGCCGGCGAGTCCGGCACGCTGGTCTGGGCCCGCGTCCTGCAGGGCGTCTTCGGCGCGCTGCTGACAGCGGGCGCGCTGTCCGTGGTGGCCACCGGCTTCACCGACCCGAAGGAACGCGGCAGGGCCTTCGGGATCTACGCCGCGATCACCGGCGGCGGTTGGGCACTCGGGCTGGCCGCGGGCGGCTGGCTCCTCCAGGTCCTGTCCTGGCGCGGGTCCCTGTACGCCGCCGTCCCCGTGGCCGTGATCGCCCTGATCGGCGCGCTCACCCTGCTCCCCGACCGCACGGTCCGCACCTCCGGCCACTTCGACGTACTCGGCGTGCTGCTCGGCTCCGGCGGAGTCGCCGCCCTCGTCTACAGCCTCGGCGAGGGCCAGTCGAGCGGCTGGACCACCCCCCTGGTCCTGGCCCTGCTCGCGGGGGGCGTCCTCCTGCTCGTGGCCTTCGTGTGGTGGCAGACAGCGACATCGAGCCCGCTCCTGCCGCCGTATGTCTTCAAAGACCCGAACCGTGCCGGCAGCATCCTCAGCATGATCCTGGCCGGCGTCGGCATCCTCGCCCTGTACCCGGCCGTTGGGTACTACCTCCAGAGCATCTGCGGATTCGACCCCCTCATGGCCGGGCTGGCCTACCTGCCCATGGTCGCCGCCCTCATCATCGCCTCCACCCAGGTCTCCGCCCGCCTGCTGCGCCGCGCCGCGCCCCGCGTCCTGATCCTGGCGGGCATGGTGCTCACGGCCGTCGGGCTGCTCCTGCTGACCGGCCTGAGCGTCGACGGCTCTTATCCGACCGAGGTCCTGCCCGGCACGCTCCTCGCCGGCTTCGGCATCGGCCTGGCCTTCGTACCGATCTTCGCCATCGCGACCGGGGGAGTCGCCGCCGAGCACTCCGGTGCTGCTTCGGGAGCGATCACCACGGCCCAGGAGGTGGGTGCGGCGATCGGCGGGGCAGTGCTCAGCAGCGTCCTCTCCAGCCACCTGCGCGATGCAGCGTCGTCCGACACGGTCGGCGAGGACCTGCTGGGCGGCTACACCGCCTCGCTCTGGTGGGCGGCCGGCAGCGTGCTGCTCGCGGGCCTGGTCGCCGCGCTGATGGTCAGGGCCCGGGCACCCCGGGACGACGCCCGCCTGCCGCTGTGATTCCCACGGCGGCAGGCGGGCGTCGTCCGGCCGTCAGATTCCCAGGGCTCGGCGCAGGCCGAGCCGGTCGGTGCCCAGCTTGGTGAAGACCGCCGACAGCAGCTCCGACACCGCTTGAGCGTCGGTGTGCATCTTCGCCGCGATCGCCGTGTTGTCGAGGCCGAGGGCGGCATGCCCGGCCGCCGTGTTCTCGGCGACCGTCAAGGTGTCCTGCTCGAACGTGTGCAGACGGCGGGGGCGCAGCCCGGCTGACGCGAGCTGTGAACGGGCGCGGCGTGCAAGGGCATCGGCGCCGCAGGCGGCGGCCGTTTCCATGCCACGGTAGAGCTGCTGCGCCGCCCGGTGCGGGTCACCGAGGGTGTGCAGGGCCGTGCCGTGATCGATGAGCGCATGGGCGAGTTCGCAGGCGGCCGGGGACTGTTCGAGATGGTCCACCGCCTCCTGCAGCAGGACCGCCGCCTGAGCGGCGTCCGTGGTCGCCGCCGACACCCGCAGGGCGTGGCCGATCACGCTCGACGTGCCGAACGCACGTGCCCGGGACACCGCTTCGGCCGCCGTGGCGCTCGCCTGCTCGGGCTCGCGGGCCACCTGTGCCAGCGCCAGGTCGAGTTGCCAGGGGCTCCAGGACGGGTTGCGGGTGCCGCGCAGATCCAGGCGCTTGCCCGCCGCGGCGAGGTGCTGCACCGCCTCCTCCACCCTGCCCTGGGCCAGGAGGAGCTTGCCCCACACGGCCTGCGGGTCGGGGTAGACGACCGCCTGCGGGAAGCCGTCCCCCAGCTTGTACGTGTGGGCGACCCGCTGGGCCTCCTCGGTGTTCCCGCGGGCGAGCAGGGTCTCGATGAGGGTTCCGATCGCGTACCACTGCGCCGGGGTCCCGTGTCCGATGCGGTCGGCGATCTGCAGGCCGTTGCGTACGAAGTCCTCGGCCTCGGCGAGGCGCCCGCGCCGGAAGCGGACGTACCCGAGCAGGGTGTACACGAACGACAGGTGCGCGCCGCGCCAGCCCTTAGCCTCGAACTCGACGATGCCGGTGTTGAACAGGTCCTCGGCGCGGCCCGGCTGGTCGCAGTACATGAGGGTGACGGCGACGGAGGCCGGCACCTCGAATCCGAAGTCCTGGTCGGTCCAGCTCATGCCGCCGTCCAGCGCCTGTTCCGCGTACTCCAGGGCCGTGGTGGCGGGTTCGCCGCGCATGGCGGCGTCCCAGGCCCGCAGGCCCAGGATGTGCCGCTCGGCCAGGCCACGGCCGGTGAGCCGCTTGGCGAACTGGGCGAGGAGCCGGGAGCGGGCGGGCGAATTCTCCTCGTCGACCCGGACCGAGTTCCACTTGAACTGTTCGGCCTGCATCCGCAGCCGCGTACGGGAGCTCGTGGCGCGCTTGGCCTCCTCCGAGAGGAGGTCGGCGGCATCCGCCAGCTGACCGGTGTGGGCGAGGGCCTGGGCGAGCCGGTACGTGATCGCCTCCCGCAGGCTCTGTTCGGCCTTGGGCTCTTCCAGCGCGGCCCTGAGCTGGTTGATGGTCGTCACCGGATCGTGCAGGAGGTTGGCGGAGCCGAGTTCGAACAGCACCTCGGCCCGGTCCTCGACGTCCGGCGGCTCGCGCAGCGCCCGGGCCAGATAGCGCCGTGCGGCATCGGGCGCTCCCGCCGAGAAGCTGTCGCGGGCAGCCTGGCGCAGCTGCTGCACCACCCAGGGATCGCCGTCGGGGTGCATCTCGAGCAGGTGGCGGGCCGCGGCGGCGGCACCCTGCCCGTCGTCGACGAGAGCCTGCGCGGCCATGCCGTGCATGGCGACGCGGACACTGGGCGGGATCGAACGGTAGACGGCGGTGGCGATGAGCGGATGGAAGAACTCCACGACCTCCTTGCGCCGCAGGCTGGTGAGGACGGTCAGGATGCGGGCGCTGCGCAGTTGGTCGATGGCCTCGGAGAGCTGGGCCTCACCGAGGGCCGCCACACTGCCGACGATGCTGGTCGGGACCGCGGTGCCGAGCACCGCGGCGGCCCAGGCGAACCGGACGGTGGACGGTCCGAGCTGTTCGAGGCGGGCGATCAGGCCGCTGCCCTTGACGGCGGAGGCCAGATCGCGCAGCTCGGGGATGCTGTCCTGGTGCGGCTTCAGCTCGCGGTCGCGGCCCTTCATGGCCAGCTCGACGACCTCGAAGGGGTTTCCGCCGGTGATGGCCCAGCACTCCCGGCAGAACACGTCGTCGGCGCTCTGTCCGAGGGCGTCGCGCACTATGCGGGCCACCGCGCTCGTGGTGAGGGGAGCCAGCTCGTGCGGACGCGTCCCCTGGCGTCCCATCAGGGCGCGCAGGGCGCCGGCGCCGGCGGGGATCTCGTCCGGCCTGCAGGCCACCATGATCAGCATGGCCAGCTCCTCGGCCCGCGCCGTGAACGCGGTCAGCCACGCCAGGGACTCGGCGTCCGCCCAGTGCGCATCGTCGAGGACGAGGACGACGGGTGCGCTGCGCACCGTCAGATGGGTGACGACCCAGTCCAGGCCGTCGCGCACGCCCTGCGGGTCGGGCGCGGTGGGGACTTCCGGGGCGGCGGTCAGGCCGAGCGCCGGGGCGACGATGTTGTACCAGGTGCCGAGGACCTCGTGCCGTTCGGCCTCGGTCATGGCGGCGAACGCCGGCTGGATGAGCTGCCGCATCACGTGGAACGGCACCTGCTTCTCCTGCTCGCCGCCGCGGGCGAACAGTACGGTGCAGTTGCGCTCGGCGGCATGCCGGCGGGCCTCGGCGAGCAGCGTGGTCTTGCCGATGCCGGCCGCCCCCGCGAAGGTCAGCACACCCCCGCGGCGGGCGGCGGGACCGGTGTCCGTGATGCCGCAGAGATCGTCCACCGCACGGTGGATCGCGAGAATCTCGGGCTCCCGTTCGAGCAGGGGCTGGGACGCCCACCCTCGCGGTTCCGTGACATGTGACATTCCTGCCCCCTCCTGCGCGTGCGGCCGAGTGTACGACCCAGGGGACGAGAAATTGCTGCTTAAGCACATTATTGCGGGATCACGTCACTCGTACGGGAACGACGCTGTATCCTCCGCTGACGTCACGAGCGGTGTGACGTCAGCGGATCGGTGAACTCGCCATGAAATGAACCGGATCGCCGGTCCCCCGTCAATGGCGTGAAACAGGGATCATGGGCAATTCGCTGGGCTGGGGTATGCCCGCCGGGAGTTCACGCACCGTCACACCCGGGGCGGGCACCAGCTTCCACCGGGACGCCACGGTCGCCACCGCGGTCAGGATCTCCGCCACGGCGAACGCATCACCGATGCACTTGTGCTGGCCCGCCCCGAACGGGATGAACCGGTGGGGCCGAGGCAGCTCGTCCCCGTCCTCCTGCCAGCGGTCCGGATCGAAGGCCGTGGGATCGCGGAACAGCGCGGGGTCCCGGTGCAACGCGTACGGGCTGTAGGCCAGTTCCGCCCCGGCCGGGATGGAGACACCGCCCAGGGTGAGGGGCTCCAGGGACCGCCGGGTGAAGAGCAGCGGCGAGTGCAGGCGCAGCGCCTCCTGGAACACGTTGTTCGTGTAGGTCAGCCGGGGGAGGTCGTCGGGGCGGACGGGGCGCGCGCCCACCACCGCATCGACCTCGGCGTGGAGGCGCTTCTCCACCTCCGGATGCCGGCCGAGTTCATGGAAGATCCAGGCCAGGGTGGTGGCCGGGGTCTCCGTCCCCGCGAACATGATCGCGATGACCTCGTCCCGTACCTGCTCGGGGCTCATCGTCGTGCCCGTCTCGGCGTCCACGCTGGACAGCAGCAGGGAGAGGAGGTCGTGCCGGTCCTCCTTCTCGACGCCGTACTGCGCGATCACCTGGTCGATGACGCGGCGCAGGCGGGCGGCCGCCGAGTCGAACCTCCGGTTGGGCGGGATGGGCAGCCGGTCCAGGGATTTGGGCATGACCACGCGCAGGAGCATGCCCTCCAGGACGATGGGCAGCGACCGGTGCACCTCCGCGATCGCGGCCCCGCTCAGGCCTCCCGAGAAGGTCATCTCCGCGACCGAGGCAAGCGCGTACCGGCGCGTCTCCGTGAGCATCGAGACCTCGCGGCCCGCGGTCCACGAGGCGCACATCGCCTCCGCCGCCCGGCCCATCACCTCGGCGTAGCCGGCGATGTGGTCGCGGTGGAAGGCCGGTTGCACCATGCGGCGCTGTTTGCGGTGGAAGTCCCCGTCGGTCGTCACGATGCCGTTGCCGAACATCGGGCGGAGCCGCTCGAAGATCCTGCCGCGGCCGAACTGCTGGGCCTGCCGGACCAGTACGGCGTGCACGTGGTCCGGGCTCGTGAGCACGTGGACGGGCCAGGTGCCGATGTCGAGGCGCACGATGTCGCCGTGCTCGCGCAGCGATTCGAGGAACGCGATCGGCTCCCGCCACAGGGGGAGTGCGTGCCCCAGGAGCGGTAACCGTCCCGGGGCCGCGGGGGCGTGGACCACAGGGCCGGGATGTTCCGCGTGGGTCATGGATCGACTCCCTGTCATGCCACCGAGACCAGGTCCGGGCGGATGTACGCAGACTCCAGCCCGGCTGCGAACCGTTCGTCGCTGTACCGTGTGCACTCGTAACGCTGCCACAGATCCGTGCCGATCATCCAGTCCTCGTAACTCCGCACGCACCGGGTGACCGCCGCACGTACGGCTGGTTCCATCTCCCCCTGGGCGTCCATGACTTGAACCAACCGTCGTTTCGCTGCCACGTAGTCCTCTATGCGGACCTGGATACGTTCCCAGGCCGCCTGGACGGCGTCCGGGAGGGAGCATCCCTCCCAGGAGGAGATGAGGGAGACGAGGTTGTTGTTGTCCCCGCAGGCGTGCTCCTTCCGCAGGGAGAACACGTCGTTGCCCCACGAGATGATGTCGACTGCGCTCTCGACGACCGCCTGGAAAGCGGGGAGGTCGTGGATGCCCTGCGGCACATCGATTCCCAGCCCGGCCTCGACCATGTCCATCATCGGCAGCAACTGGGAACTGTGCCGGCGCATGAGGACGTAGTCCTGGATCGAAGGACGCCCGCCGGACCGGCGATTGCCCGCCTCCTGGTCCAACGACCGCAGCATCAGCGGGACGTGGGCCCGGTATCGGGCCGCGGTTCCCGGGGACATCCCGGCGAGGATCCGGTCGCACAGGTCGACGAATCCGTTCACCAGCGGATTGCGGCGCGATGAGGCCCTGTTGGTCCTGCCCGTGTCCAGATACTGGGTGATGGCATCGGTGACGGGCCGCCAGGCCGCAAGTTCACCCGTCCTGATGAGATGATCGTGCTGATCGTCGAGGACGAACGACCAGGCCATCCACTCGGCGAGCAGGACGATGGTGTCGTACGGCACCTCGCCGCTCACCCGCCCCGCAAGGTGACCGCAGCCGATGCCGGCGAACTGCTCCGCGGCATCGGTGACGAGCTCGTGGCGCAACGCCCATGACGTGGCCCCGGCGTTGGCCCGTGCGGCCAGTGGATGCTTGGAGTTCCCGAACGGGAGATGAAAATCGGGAACAGGGAATGGGTCGAGCCGGGCCATTGATCCCCCCACGGAAGAGTCGGATTCGCCAATACCCGCTCAATGTACGATCGTCATGGCACGTGCGATTTCCGAGCACCCTGCTGGTGCGGCGCCGTCACGGCCCCACAACCGCGACTGTTCGGAATGAACCGGTCGCCAAGCGACCAGATCCCGCCCACACACGACTACATCAGGCCACCCGTGAACTAATTAACTCGCAGGGCGCGGCGCACTGTCAATGTAGGAAGTGGGGAGATACTGAATTCGCCGTGAAATTACCGAAGGAATATTCGCTGCGGATGTGCGGGCGGCATAGTCACCCCGAGCGGAGGTTCGCGCGAGGGGCGTGGGGGACTCCCCGGACGGGGACTCGTTCGATGCACGCTCGGCCCCGGAGCTGCTCATAGGCCTCTTCCGGCCACTGATACGAGCGCGGGAGCACCGACCCCGGGTGCGCAGGTGCGCAGCGCGGGGTGGATGCTGCGCACGGGGCGCCGACGTCCTGCGTGACGAAGCTCCTGACGCATCCGATGGAGGTGAACTCCGCTGGGATCAATGGCTGTTGAGGGATCGGCGATGGCCGGGCGAAGCCAAGTCGGGGGATCGTGCGAGGGTTTGGCGGATGGCCGAAGACCGCCGTGCACCTACCGCAAGCTCCCTACACTGCGAAGGGACGCGGCCGTCCGGGAAAGGGCGGGGAACATGATCGAGCACCATGCGGCAGACCCGGGGGACGGCCAGGAGGACGATGTTCTGGGCCCCTATCTGGAGGTCCTGCGAGCACGCCTGAACAGGGAGCGGTTCGAGGTACTCATCAGGGCCGTCCAGGCCACCTGCGCGCTGCTGGCCGACGGACGGGAGGCCGTCCTGGAGGTACCGGGCGACACCGACCTCGCCCCCGATCTGCAGCGCGAGTACCTGTCCCTGATGGCGGTCATGATCACGGGCCACCTCGACCACCGCCTCGTCGAACTGGCCGCCCCCGACGGCGGCAAGGGCTGGGCGGTCGTGGACAACACCCGCCCCCACCAGCACATCGCGCCGTCCTTACCGCCCTGCGATGCGGCCGAGCAGGCCTGGATCGCCCAGGAGCTCGACGGCATCGCCCGCGCCACCGACGACACGGGCAGGACGCGCGGCGGTTGACGCACGCTCGGACACCTGCCGTGCCGGGCGCGTCGGTACGACGGCGGGCCCGGCCGGGGCCGCCCGCTACGGGAGCGCGGCCGGAGGCTCGGGGCCGCCCGCCAGGCGTAGCGCCGGTCGGGCGACGATCCCCGTGGACCCCCGCAACACCTCCCGAACCTGCCCCGAGTGCGGGCACGTCTCAGCGGAGAACCGCACCACTCAAGAAAAGTTCCACTGCGTGGCCTGCGGCCACCTCGCGCACGCCGACACCGTCGGAGCGATCAACGTTTTGAACCGGGCCGGGCTGGTCCGCTGCAACGCCAACCCGGCGTAACAGGAAGCCCCGCCATTTATGGCGGGGAGGAGTCACCCCGTCAGCCGCCCAGCCGCTCGTGCAGAAACGCGGTGACGTCCGCCCGGGCCTTCAAGGCGGGGTGGTCCGCCGGGGTTTCGCGGACCTCCAGGGTGAGGACGGCATGGGCCAGGCGGCCGAAGCCGTCGCCGTTGTCCGGGGCGGAGCTGAGCCGGATGACCTTGAAGGCGTCCCCGAGCCGGGAGCGCAGGGTGTCGAAGCGCTCCTCAGGGGCCATCCAGTCCCCACTGAAGCGAAGCCCCATGACGCAGAGGCCATTGTTGCGCGTGCGGTCGACGACGCGCTGGAGCTCGTCCTCGGAGACACCGGCGTCCGCGCGCTGCGCGGCGGTCAGGGCGATCGGGGCCGAGGGCTGGCTCATGACGGGGGCCAGGACGGAGTCGTCCACGGCGGCGGCCAGGGCGAAACCGCCCGTGAAGCAGAGGCCGATGACACCGACCCCCGCGGCGGGGGTACGGGCCGCGAGGTCGCGGGCGAGGGCCCGGAGGTAGTCGGCGACGGGCCGGCGGGCGTTCGTGGCGAAGGCCCGGAACTCCGCGGAGACGCAGATGCGGGCGAAGACGGCCGCGGTCCGGGCGACGGAGACGGGCTTGCCCGGCGTGCCGAACAACGACGGCATCACGACGGTGAATCCCTCGCCCACCAGGTGCTCGGCGAGGCCGAGCACCTCGGGCGTGATGCCGGGCAGCTCCGGCAGGAGCACCACGCCGGGGCCCTCGCCCTTCTCGAAGCAGTCGTACGTGAGCCCCTCGGCGGAGAAGGGAGCCCGGTGCCATCCGGCGAGGGTGGCGGTCGGTGCGGTGCCTGTCATCGCTCCTGCTTTCGGTCGGAGTCGAGGGGTGGTCGGGTCCTGGCGTCGGCAGCCGACTGTACGCCGCGTCCATGCCAAGCAGTTCGCCGGAGCCCCGCCCCGCCGGGCGGCGTCCTGGAGCCGATCCCGCCGCCCCCTCCCGACCCGTGGCGGAGGCCGTGGGCGGGGCGTGTCAACCGGGAGGGGGTGAGGTCATCCTCCCGGGCGCGGCCAACCCCGTCGGGTGAACCGGGCGCCTGCCGGATCCGCCGTCGCCCCCGTGGGCAGGGGCCCGCGAGGGGCCTGCGAGAGGGTCCGGGCCGGCGGCCGCACGGCGGCTGACACGCGGAAACGAGGGTCCGGCCGCGCGGAAAGGATCATATTCGGTGCCACGATTCCCCCGCACACAGCGGGCAAGGCTGCAAAGCCTTTGCACAGGATGAGAGGTAGGAAAGTGGCGCCTCAGGTGGTCGACGAAACGGCTCAGCGTCTCCCCACGCGGAAGGGTCCGGATGCCGCCGCCCAGAGCGCGGCCCCGGCCGCACCCGCTCCGGCGGCGCAGGAACCGGCCCCGGAGCGGATCGACTCCGAGCTCCTCATCGCGGCGTCGGTCCTGCTCGCGGACGCGGCCCTGACGGCCAAGCAGTCCGGCGCGGAGCTGACCGGAGCCCTGTTCAGCTGGCGGTTCGGGCTGGAGGCGCTGCGGCGCCCCGGCTGGGCGCTCGGTACGGCTGCCTCCTGCGCCCAGGCGCTGACCGCCTCCACCGGGCTCGGGTTCGGGGCCAACGGCGGCCTGATCGGCGAACTGGCCCGGATGGCCGGGAGCATGACGTACCGCCGCCCCGCCAAGGTGGCCATGGCCGTGGACGCCTTCGCCCTGCGGATCAAGGCGGCCGCGGCCGATCATCCGGGCCTCGACTCGCCGGCCGCACGCCGCCTCACCGACGCCATGGTGGCCGGGAACCGGCTCGAGGCGCTGCGGGCGATGCACGGGCTGATCGAGCTGCTGGGCGTGACCCGCGCCCTGACCACGGTGAGCCCCGTGATCATGGAGCTGATGGCCCTGCTCGGCATGCTCGACGAGAACCCGGTCAACGACGACTTCTCGTGGGTGACGCTCGCCGGGGGCGTGCCGACCACCGACCCGATCCTCGGACTGCCGAGTTCGGTCCTCAAGTTCCTCAACCCCGGCCCGGGCCGCGCCGAACGCGCCGAGCCGGACCCGATCCTCGCGAAGGTGCTCGCCACCTCCCGCAACGACATCGTCAGCTACGTGAACGACATCGGGGCCCTCGGCAACCACGGCCTGGTACTGCTGCGCCGCGTCGCATGCGCCGACGGCGCCGTACGGTACGTGCTCCTGCTGCCCGGCACGAGCTTCGGGCTGCTGAGCAACAGCACCCCGCAGGACCTCGTCGGCGCGTTCGACGGACTGCTGCGCACCGACACGACGTACACCCGTGCCGCGAAGAAGCTGCTCCGGCGGGCGGGGTTGCCCACCGGCTCGGAGCTCATGATCGTCGGGCACAGCCTGGGCGGGATGACCGCCATGAACCTCGCGAGCGACGTGGAGGTCTCCTCCACCTACCGGGTCACGCACGTCGTCGCGATCGGCTCCCCGATCGACAGCAAGCGGCCCGCCGACCACACCACGCAGGTGATCAGCCTCGTCAACAAGCACGACGTGATCCCGGGGCTGGACGGGCGCGGACCGGCCTCGCCCAACGACATCCCCGACAGCTGGGTCGAACTGGCCTGGCTCGACGAGTCGTACGACTACCCGCTGTCGCACGCCCCGCAGGCCTATTCCGACGCGCTGCGCGGGGAGTTCACGCACTACCGCGAGCAGGTCAACAAGCTGATCGGCGCATACGACGGCGAAGTCGTCGGCAACCAGCCGTACATGCTGCGCGACAAGTGATCGCAAATGACCTCAGTGATCACAAGTGACCCAAGGGACCACAAGGGAGACCGACCGATGACCACTGCCGAGAGCCCGGCCACCACGGCGCGACGTCCCGCGACGGCCTGGCCCCTGGAGAACGCCGTGTTCAGCGCGGCGATGGTCGCCCAGCGGCTGCCCTGGGTGGACGCCCCGGCCCGCGCCCTGGGGCTGGACGCGCTGACCCGGGAAGGGGTGACGCACCGGCTGCTGGCGTTCCTGCGGCACACCCGCTCCGGACGGCCGGTGCAGCTGCGCACCCCGTTCGGGCCCTTCCTGCTGCCGCTGGCCGCGGCCGACGCCGCAGGCCTGCTCGCCCGGGCGGACGAGGCGGGGGCGCTCGCACCTGCGGTCGGCCTCACGGCCGGCGGGCAGCGATACGGCCTGTCGCCGCACGTGCCGCTGCCCCGGGACGCGGCGGTTCCGGCCGCCGAGCTGCGCGCCCTGCTGGCCGAGGACGTGGACCGGGTGATCGCAGCCCGGCGTGGGGACGGCACGCTGGAGTGGCACGACTGGCAGCGCGGCATGCAGCGGCTGGGCCGGCGCGTGGTGGCGGGCGCCACAGCCGTCGAGGACACGCTGCTCAGTGAGGTGCTCGCGGCGGCGACGGCGGCTGCTGACAGCAGGTCGTACGAGGGCCGGGCCACGGCGCTGCGGCGCCGGCTGGCACCGTACCTGGCCGCTCCGGACCCCGCCTCGCTGGCGGGTCGGATGTCGGGGCAGGGCGCGGGCCGCCAGGGCACCGAGCCGGAGGAGGCCGTACCGGCCGTCGCGCACGCGCTCGCGCTGGTCTCCGAGGCCGCCGCGGGGACCGTGCTCCAGGCGCTGGCCCTGATCGCCGTGGGCGCCGCGGAGTCCCCGGAGGCGGCCGTGGCCGAGGCGCTGCGCCGCTGGCCGCCGGTGGCCGCGGCCGTGTACCCCGTACGGGCCGACTTCGTATGGCAGGACCTCGAGGTCGCCGCCGGTACCGAGATCCTGCGGGTGCCCGGCTGGCTGCGCGGCCTGGACGGCGAGGGCCGCCCGGACCCGGGGCCGTCGGGGACGTCCGCGACGGCGCTGACCTCGGGGATGCCGCCGCTGTGCGGGGCTCCGACGGGGTGTGCGGCGACGCGGTTCGCGGCGCTCGTCGCCGAGCAGGTCGTACGGGCCGTCACGGAGGCGGCCCGCCCGGTGGTGATCGCCCCGCAGTTCACCGCGGACCGGCTGCCGGACTCGCTCGATCCGCGGACGCTGGTCGTGGCGCTCGAGGACCTCGCCGCCCGGCCGGGCGACGGGCGCGTGACGGTCGGCATGCCGACGGCGGTGCCGGTCTCGGCGTTCGGCTACGCCCCGGCGGCGTACGGAGCCCTGGCGCACGCCAGCGCCGACCGGCTGGAGCGGCACGCGGAGAGCCTCGCGGCCTGTGCCGGGAACAGCGGCTGGAGCACCGACGAGGAGGGGGAGCGGTTCCGCGTGGCTCTGCTGAGCCACGCCGAGCGGTGCGCGACGGCTGCCGACGGGGTTCGGCGGGCAGCCAAGCGGCTGACGGACCGAGGCGGACGGGATTCATGAACACTTCGGCAAACATCCCCGCGGCCGCGCCCGCCGCAGGGTCTGCGCCCGTGCCTGCGCGCGGCCGCTGCGCGGTCCTCGCCGGGCTCGGCGCGTACGTCCCGCCGCGCGTCCTCACCAACGCCGAGCTGTGCGGGCAGCGGCCCATCGGCGACGAGTGGATCCGCACCCGCATCGGTGTGGGGAGCCGGCGCATCGCCGACGGGGAGGCCACCGTCGACCTGGCGGTACGGGCCGGCCGGCACGCGCTGACGGCGGCGGGGGCGTCCGCGGTCGACGCGGTCGTCCTGACCACCATCTCCCCGGACCGGCTCGTGCCGGCCGGGGCCCCGGAGGTCGCGGCACGGCTCGGGCTGGGCACGGTGCCGGCATTCGACCTGGCGTCGGGCTGCAGCGGGTTCCTGTACGGCCTGGGCGTGGCGTCCTCGTTGATCACCGCGGGGGCCTTCGACCGTGTCCTGCTGGTCGCCTCGGACGTGTTCAGCGCATTCGTCGACCCGGAGGACTGGCTGATGTCTGCCATCTTCGGCGACGGGGCGGGAGCGGTGGTGCTGCGCGCGGGCGAAGCCGGCACACCGGGCGGGTTCGGTCCCTTCGATCTGGGCAGCGACGGCGCGCAGGCCGATCTGCTGGAGATCCCCGGCGGCGGTGCCCGGGCCAGGAAGCGGCAACTGACGGCGCCGGAAGAGGAGTTCTCGCCGTACTTCCGGATGGACGGGCCCGTCGTACGCAAGCAGGCCGTCGTCGGGATGTGCGACTCGGTGACGCGGGCCCTGGACAGGGCCGGTTGGCGACTGGCGGACCTCGACCTGCTGGTCGCCCACCAGGCCAATCAGCGCATCCTGGACGGACTCGCCGCCGAGCTGGGCCTGGCGCCCGGGCAGGTGCTGTCGCACATCGAGAGGTACGGGAACACGGCGGCCGCCTCGGTGCCTGTACTGCTGGCCCAGGCGGCCGCCGCCGGAACGCTGTCGCCGGGCCTGCGGGTGGCGCTCACCGCGTACGGCGCGGGACTTGCCTGGGGGTCGACCACCCTGGTCTGGCCCGAGGTGCGGGCGGTGACCGAGGGCGGATGAGCCGTCCCCCAGAAGGCGGGGGCTACCAGAACGGCGTGTCCCGCCTGCGCCGTTCCCGGTCCACCAAGGCCTGTACGGCCGCCTGCGACTCGGCGCACAGCAGGCGGGCCGCGGCGGCGCGGGCGGCGTAGGACTCGGGCCGCCGTGGCGCGGGGATCGGCTCCCCGATGGTGATGAGCCACTTCGATGGCAGCGGGAAGACCGTGGTGATCGGGAAGTAGGGGAGGTCGAAGAGGCGTGCCAGGGCCGGGATCTCGCCGAGCCGGGGGCAGGCCTCCTCGGCGCCGATGACGGACACCGGTACCACGGGGGCGCCCGCCCGGACGGCGGTGACCGCAAATCCGGGGCTGAACGGCCGGAGTTGATAGCGCTTGCGAAAGGGCTTTTCCAGACCGGAAATGCCTTCGGGGAACACCCCGACGAGTTCCCCTGCGGTCAGGTGTTCCATTCCCAGCATCGGATCGAGAGGAATGGCGCCCTTCTTGCGGGCGTACGAGCCCAGGACCGGGAATCGGAAAAGCAGCGGTGCCGCGGGGATGTGCAGGGGTCGCCGCAGGCTGCGGGTGAACACCTTCTGGAGAACGAAGGCGTCGAGCCCCCAGGCGCCCGAGTGATTGGCGACGACGATCGCGGGCCCTTCGGCCGGGATGTTCTCCACCCCGACCACCTCGAGCCGGAAATAGTCGTCGACGAGCCAGTCGAGGAGGCGGTCCCAGGCGCTCTCCCCGGCCTCTCCGAGCAGCCGCTTCACGTACCTGAGTTCGGCGCCGGCCACCTCGATCACATCGGTCACATCGACCATGCTTTCCGACACGAATGATCACCACTCTCACGTTTGGAATCATCAACAAGCGCAGCAGGGACGGGCTTTGAGTAAACCCTCTGCCGTGGTACTTATTTGAGCACGAGAAGCATCTCCCCTCGCCACCCTGCTGTACGTGGCACCGATACTGCAAATGAGAGAATCCGTGACTACTTCCGCGCCGGAATCCGTCCTCGACGTGATCAGTGAACTGCTCATCGAGAGGCTCGACATCCCCTCCGACGAGGTACGGGCGAGTACGCCCATGCGTGACCTGCTGACCGATTCGCTCATGATCGTCGAAATGGCCATCGCCGTTCACGACATGCTGGGCATCACGGTCGAGGAGGAGGAGCTCCGCGCCGCCACACTCGAGGAATTCGCCGCGTCCGTCGAGGCGCGGCGCACGGACCGCTGATCCGGCGCCACCACCACGCCGCGGCCGTGCCCGCACGCCCCCGACCACGCCGGGAAGCGGTTCCGGGCCGCCAGGGCGACCATGGGTGGTAGTGGAGGCCGGATGAACGAGCAGACGCCGATCGAGGATCTGATCAGCGGCGCCGCCCAGGACGCCGGCGGGTGGCTCGGCTCGCTGGCCGTGGCGCAGCTGGCCACCAGCGCGGACGGCACCATCGTCCGCTGGAACCGGGCGGCGCAGGAACTGCTCGGCTACACCCCGCCACAGATCGTCGGCCGGCACATCGCCGACCTCCTCCACCCCGGAGCCGACCGCAGCCTCGGCCGCGCCCTGTGGGAGACCGCCGTCACCGGGCGCGGGGTGATGGGCACCGTGACCGCCTGGCACCAGGACGGGCACCCGCTGGAGCTGGAGATCTGGGCCAGCCCGGTGCCCGGCCGCCGTCACGGCGCCTCCGCGGTCCTGGTCTTCGCCGCCGACGCCCACGCCGCCCGGCGGATCCGGGGATCGTCGGCGGTCTGGGACGGGCTGTTCTCCCGCTCGCCCGTCGGTATCGCCATCCTCGACACGCAACTGCGATTCCTGCAGGTCAACCCGGCCCTGGAGGCGATGAACGGCCTCTCGGAGTCCTCGCACGTGGGACGCCGCCTCGCACAGGTCCTGCCCGAGGTGAACGCGGAGGACATGGAGGACGCGATGCGGCTGGTCCTGGCCACCGGGGAGCCGATGCTGGACCGGCGCCGCACGGGCCGTACCCCGGCCGACCCGGTCCACGACCGGGTGTGGTCCTGCTCGTACGTCCGGGTGGAGGACCCCGGCGGCCGCCCGATCGGCGTGATCGCCTCCCTGCTCGACATCACCGAGCAGCAGCACGACCACGTCGAGGCCGAGGCCGGCCGCCGCAGGCTGGCCCTGCTCAGCGAGGCCAGCGTCCGCATCGGCGCCAGCCTTGAGCTGGAGCGCACCGCGCAGGAGCTGGCGGACCTCGCCGTACCGCAGCTCGCCGACGCCGCCACCGTGGACGTACTGGACACCCTCGCCCGCGGCGACGAGCCCGGCCTGGGACTGGCCGGGGGCGTGGCGCTGCGGCGCCTGGGCAAGGCCCCGCTGACCGGCTCCGCCGTGATCGGCATCCTCGCCCCGCTGGGCAGGACCCTTACCTTCCCGGCGGCCGCCCCCTACACCCAGCCCCTCGCCGCCCGCCGGCCCTTCCTGATCGCCCACCTCGACGAGCAGGTCATCGCCAGCGCCGCCCGCCACACGAA
The DNA here is from genome assembly GCF_040682115.1 of Streptomyces sp. NPDC051364. Taxonomy (NCBI): domain Bacteria; kingdom Bacillati; phylum Actinomycetota; class Actinomycetes; order Kitasatosporales; family Streptomycetaceae; genus Streptomyces; species Streptomyces sp. NPDC051364. Next base: position 93,258 of record NZ_JBFBAH010000022.1, read on the forward strand.
CAGACCCGCACAGCTCCTGCCCGTCGGCGTGCACTCGTTCATGATGGTGCCGCTGATCGCCCGGGACCTCGTACTCGGCGTCGCCACCTTCTACCGGACCAGCCCTGTCGGCCCCTTCGGGCCCGACGACGTCACCCTCGCCGGCGAGCTCGCCGCCCGCGCCGCCATCAGCATCGACAACGCGCGCCTCTACCACCGCGAACACGAGACCGCCGTCATCCTGCAGCGCAGCATGCTGCCGCAGCACATCACCCCGCCGCCCGGCATCGAGGTCGCCCACCGCTACCTGCCGGCCAGCGACGTCAACGAGATCGGCGGCGACTGGTACGACGTCCTGCACCTCCCCGGGGGCAAGGCCGCCCTCCTCATCGGCGACGTCATGGGCCACGGCATCGCGGCCGCGGCGGTCATGGGACGGCTCTCCGCCAGCGTGCGCGCCCTCGCCCGGCTCGACCTCGCCCCCGAGGACCTGATGCACCAGCTGGAGGCGACCCTGGACGACCTGGCCGAGCCCATGATCGCCACCTTCCTGTATGCCGTGGTCGATCCGGAGACCGGCCGCTGCCGGATCACCCGCGCCGGGCATCCGCCGCCCGTGGCAGTGGAGCCCGACGGCACGGTCCACCTCCTCGACCTGCCGCCCGGCACCCCGCTGGGGGTCGGCGGTACCGCGTTCACCACCACCGACCTCACCCTTGCGCCGGGCAGCATCCTCGTCCTGTACACCGACGGCCTCGTCGAAGCCCGCGGCAGCGACATCGACGAGCGCCTGGGCGAACTCACCCGCCTGCTCACCGAACCCCAGCGCTCGCTGGACCACCTGTGCGACTCGCTGATCACCCACCTGGTTCCGGCCTCGGCGGACGACGACATCGCCCTGCTCGTCGCCCGTATCGGCACCGACCCCCACACACCACCGCCCCCACCTCAGGCCGGAGCCTGAGCCGTACCCGGCACCCGCACGGCCCGGGCAGGATGGGCGGATGGATTTCACCGAACTGGAGCGGCGCGCCCGCGCGCTCGCGGCGTCGGGCACCCGTCGGATCCTCGGCATCGCCGGGCCGCCCGGAGCCGGCAAGTCGACCCTGGCGGCCCGCCTCGCGGACGTGCTGGGCCCCGAAGTGGCCGTGGTCGTACCGATGGACGGGTTCCACCTCGCCCAGGCCGAACTGGAGCGGCTGGGCCGGGCCGACCGCAAGGGAGCGCCGGACACCTTCGACGCCGCCGGGTACGCGGCGCTGCTGAGCCGGCTGCGCACACCCGCGGCCGCCGCCGTCTACGCTCCGGCTTTCGACCGGTCGCTGGAGGAGCCGGTCGCGGGGAGCATCCCGGTGGACCCGGCGGTGCGCCTGGTGATCACCGAGGGCAACTACCTGCTGTACGTGGCGGGGGAGTGGGCGGCGGTACGGGCGCTCCTCGACGAGGTCTGGTTCCTCGCACCCGACGACACCGTGCGCGTCCGGCGGCTGGTGGAACGCCACGTCCGCCACGGGAAGGCACCGGCCCACGCCGAGGAGTGGGTGAGGCGCTCGGACGAGGCGAACGCCCGGCTGATCGCCGCGGGCCGGACCCGGGCCGACCTGGTGGTGGAGTAGTGGAGTAGGGGCGTACGCGGCGGCAAGGGGGGCGCGCAGCGGAGCAGATGCGCCATTTCCCGAAAGATTTCCGTCGACAGCCGTGCACATTCGGGCGTCTTTTCCGATGGGGTGGTGTTGGGGGAGCAGCCGGTCCGGCCGGCTGCTGGATATGGGGGGCAGGCATGCCCGTTCCGTTCATTTCACCGGAAGGCTTCCCGCCGACGTGAATCCTGTCCAGACCGTCACTCCCGTGCCGATACTCGTCGCTTTCGATGCCGTCAGGAGACACCCACGCCACCCGGGTGCGAGGACCCGGGCCGCGACCGCTCGTACCGGCGACGACCGGCATCCCTGGAGGAGCGTATGAGTGAGGGCGAGTTCGACCCGTCCGGGGACCGGGCGGTCTCCAGCGAGCTGGCCGGCGTCCTGCCGGTGGAGTTCAGCGCGTTCCACTCCCAGCACCACCGCGCCTACCTGCGCTACGCACACCTGCAACTGGGCTCCCGCGAGGACGCCGAGGACGTCGTCGACGACGTGTTCACCTTCCTGCTGAAGGTGTGGCGCCAGGCACTCAAGGAGGCGAGCCTGCACGGCTTCGCCTGGGCGGTGCTGCGGGAACACGTCGCGCGCAGGCTGGCGGTTCTCGGCCGGCCCGCGGCGATGGTGGAAACCGCCTGGTTCGCCGCCCTGCGCCGCGCCTCCCGGCAGCACATGGAACTGCTGGAGGCCAAGCTCGGCCTGTACGCGGCGATCGCGTGCCTGCCCGAGCGGCACTACGACGTGGTGCTGCTGGCCTTCCTGCTGGGCTACGACAGCGGAGCCGTCGGCCGGATGATGGGGATCTCCCCCGCGACGGTCCGTTCGCACATTCGAGGAGCAAGCCGAATCCTGTCCCAGAAACTCGGGGCGGACTGGGCTCCTGGAGAGGAGAAGGGCCAGTGAGCGACATGACGGCCGACCGCGACGCCGAGCTGGGGGAGGAGCTGGCGGCGGCACTGGAGCAGGCGCAGGTGCTGATGGAGGAGTACGCCGGCTACGACGAGGACGCCGCCCGGCGGCGCATCGCCCGCAGAATCGCGGCGGACCGGGCCCGCTCGGCGACCGGCGCCGCCGGCCGGGGCGGCTTCCCGGCACCGGCCTCCCTCCGCGGACCCGCGCCTCTGCCCGCGCCGGTGCCCACCCCGGCGGACGACCTCGTACTGGACGCGGCCTGCCACGCACGGGCGGCACGGCTCCTGGACGACCTGGCCTGGTCCCTCGCGGAGAGCCGGTCCTTCGCCGAACTCGCCCTGGCCGCCGGAACCTGGCCCCACGGTGCGGAACCGGCGCTGCTGTTCGGCTGTCTCCTGCACCTGGCCGACCGGATGGAGGGCGCCCAGTTCTGGCTCCAGTACGCGGCAGGAGCCGGCTCGCAGACCGCGGCCCGCCTGCTCCACCTCCACCACCTCGCACGCGCCGAGGTGGCCACCGCCCGGCACTGGAAGGCGCTTGCCGGGGTGCTGCCGCCGGACGAGGGTCTGCCGCACCTGCCGGAGATCCCGGAGAACCTGGAGGAGGCCCTCGGCGCCTCGGTCATCTGGACCTCGCCGCCGATCACCACCCAGGACCTCACCGCCCTCACGGCGCTACGGGGCCACGGCGGGCGGCCCCCCTACCGGATCCCCGCCCGGCTGCGCCGGGCCGTGACCGCCCAGAGCTGGACCGACGACCACGACCTGGGCGAGGTGTTCCTCCTCGGCCCGCAGGTGGCGGTGGCGGTGGCCCAGCACGCACGGCTCAACCTCCTGCACCTGACGGACGAGGCGAACGCGAACGCCTGGGCACTCGAGGCCCTGAGGCAGCCGCAGCCGCAGCCGGTCCGGCCCGGCCGTAGCTGCGCCGAAGCGCGGCCGGCTCCGGTCGCGATGGAGAGCGTCCACCGGGCGCTGCGCGTCCTGGAGGTCGTCAACCGGTACTCGGGGGGCGTCAGCCTCGCGCAGGTCGCCCGTGAGACGCGGTTGCCGCAGCTGGTGCTGGCCCGGGTGATGGAGCAGCTGGTACGGGCGAACCTGGCGGTCCCGACCGGCCCCGGCGCGTACATCGCGGGCCGCGCGCTCTTACTGACCGAGGCGGCGTCCGGTGACGGGCGCGGACACCTGCAGGAGACCCTCGCCTGGGTGCGGGACGCGGTCGGCGCCGCCGTCTACGTGGCCCGCTACACCGACGGCGAGGTGTGCATCACCCAGTACGCCGACGGTCCGGCGACACCGCTCGTGGAGGAGTGGGCCGACTTCCGGACCGCCGCCCATGCCTCGGCGGTCGGCAAGGCGCTGCTGGCCCAGCTCGGTCCCGACGGCCGCAAGGACCACCTGTCCCGGCACCGGGCGGAGCGGTTCACCGCGCACACCCTCACCCGTCAGGAGGACCTCTTCCGGCAGCTCGACACCCGCGGGCCGGGCGCCCCCCTGCTGGACCTGCAGGAGTACGCCCTGGGCACCGTCTGTGCGGCCGTCCCGATCACATCGGGCCCCAACGCGGAATGCCTGGCCCTGTCCATCCCGGCCCCGGACCCGCACCGCCTGGTGCAGGCCGCCCGGATCCTGCAGAGCGAGGCCGCCGCCGTCCTGCTCGCGCTCATCGTGGCCGGCACCGGTCCGGGCGCACCCCGGACCGCGCCGCAGCAGGAAGGTGCGGGCGAGCCGGGCAGCATGCTCATCACGGCCACGTAGCCGGCCGTCGGGGATCCGGGGCGGGGCCGCCGCACACCCGCGGCGGCCCCCGCCCCGGATCCGGCAGGCTCCGTACCGCTCCGTCACCCGACCGCGCCGTCCCGCTGGCACGCGGGCCCGGCCGGCGGCTTGCTGGAGCCATGACACAGGGAGCACCCGGGAAGACCCGGCAGAAGAACCTGAGCACCCCCAAGGCCGCAGGCCTGGCCGGGGTCGTCTTCGCCGTACTGCTGGCGGCGGCGATGGTGCTCGCACGGATGGCACTGCCCGAAGGCGCCGGCGGCGACCAGGTGGCGGTCGCCCCGGGCAGGCAGGGGCAGCTGCGCTGGGCGACGGAGCTCGTCCCGTTCGCCGGTATCGCCTTCCTGTGGTTCATGGGCGCGCTGCGCGAGCACACCGGGGACGCCGAGGACCGGTTCATCGCCACCGTCTTCCTCGGCAGCGGGCTGGTCTTCGTCGCCTGCCTCTTCTGCGCCGTCGCGGCCGCCGGAACCGTGCTCGACGCCGAAGACCCCACCGGCTTCGGCCGGCATTTCGCGTACACGCTGCTCACGACGTACGGGATGCGGATGGCCGCCGTCTTCGTCCTCGCGACCTCGACCCTCGGACGCAAGCTAGGGGTCTTCCCGAGGCCGCTCGTCATGATCGGGACCCTGGCGGGGCTGCTCCTGCTGGTGGTCGGCTCCAGCCTGCCCTGGTCCGAGCTCGTCTTCCCGGCCTGGGCCCTGCTCCTGAGCCTGTACATCCTGCGCGCCGCCCGCCGCACCCCGTGACACCTGCCCGGCCGTCACCCCGATGGCCCCGCCGGACGGGCCCTCCCGGTCCGCGCGCCGCACGCTGGCCGGGGAGTCGGAGGGGCCAACGAAAGGACTGGACCTTGCTGAGGCTTGTCGTCGATCTCAACCGGTGCCAGGGATACGCGCAGTGCGCCTTCCTCGCACCCGACGTCTTCGCGATGCACGGAGACGAGGGCCTGCTCTACGACCCGCAGGCGGAGGACGCCTACCGCGAGCGGGTGGCCCAGGCGGTCGCCGCCTGTCCCGTCCAGGCCATCCTCGTGGACGAACTGGACATGGCCGCGGCCGCGCCCGGCGCCCCCGGCGCCGGCAGCGGGGAGGCATCCGATGGCTGACGCAGCTCTGGACCGCCTCAAGGCGGACGGCCGGATCGTCGTCGTCGGAGCCTCGCTCGCCGGCCTGCGAGGCGCCGAGACCCTGCGCGACAAGGGCTTCAAGGGGTCGCTGACCATGATCGGCGACGAGCCGTACGAGCCGTACGACCGCCCGCCCCTGTCGAAGCAGGCGCTGCTCGGCAAGGGCGCTGCCGAGCGCACCGCGCTGCCCCGCCGCCGCGAGCTCGACGCGGAGTGGCGCCTCGGCGTACCGGCGAGCGGTCTGGACATGGCGGCCAAGCGGGTCAAGATGGCCGACGGCGACGAGGTGCCCTACGACCGGCTGCTGATCGCCACCGGCGTACGCGCCAGGCCCTGGCCCAATCCGGCCGAGGCGGAGCTCGACGGCGTGTTCGTCCTGCGGACCCGCGACGACGGCGCCGCCCTGGCCCGGCGGCTCGACGCCGGCCCCCGCCGGGTCCTGGTCATCGGCGCCGGGTTCACCGGCTCCGAGATCGCCTCCGCCTGCCGCGAGCGCGGACTCGAGGTCACCGTCGCCGAACGCGGCGACGCGCCCCTCGTCGGCGCCCTGGGCGGGGTCATCGGCGCGGTCGCCGCCGAGATGCAGCGGGAGAACGGCGTAGACCTGCGCACCGGCGTCATGGTCACCGGCCTCGAAGGCGACACCACCGGACGGGTCCGCGCCGCACACTTCTCCGACGGCACGTCACTGGAGTGCGACGTCGTGGTCGTCTCGCTCGGCGCCCAGCGCAACACCGAGTGGCTGACCGGCTCCGGGCTCGGTGCCGGCCCGCGCGGCATCGCCTGCGACGCGGGCTGCCGGGCCTTCGACATCCGCGGCATCGTCACCGACGACATCTTCGTGGCGGGCGACGTCGCCCGCTCCCCGCACCCGCTGTTCGGCTACCAGTTCCTGTCGCTGGAGCACTGGGGCAACGCCGTCTCCCAGGCCGAGACCGCGGCCCACAACATGCTCAGCGAGAGCACCGAGCGCCGCCCCCACATCTGGGTGCCGGCCTTCTGGTCCACCCAGTTCGGAGTGAACATCAAGTCGGTCGGCGTGCCCTCGATGGGGACCGAGATCCTGATCGTCCAGGGCTCGCGCGCCGAGCTCCGCTTCACCGGCGTCTACGGCTACCAGGGCCGCGTCATCGGGGCGGTCACCTTCGACAACTCGCGCTGGCTGCAGTTCTACGAGCAGCAGATCGAGGCCACGGCCCCGTTCCCGCCGCCGTTCCCCACGGTCGACCGGCGCCCCGAAGGGCAGAAGCCCCTCCCCGCGGACTTCCCCGACCCGTCCGTGCCCACGCACGGACCGACGATCACCCTCAGCGGATATTCGCCGGCCGACCGGCGGATGACGTTCACCCCCGCCGGGCACTGACCCGCCCGCCCTCCGGAGGACCCGGCATGAAGCAAGGCATCCTGAGCGACATCCTCGACTACTCCAACCGCGCGAACCCGTACCCGCTGTACGCGGAACTGCGCAAGACCCCGGTGTTCCACGACGGGGACGGCCCGTACGCCATCAGCACCTACCACGACATCCAGAGCCTGCTGCACGACCCGCGGCTCAGCTCCGAGGCCCGCAACCTGGCCGCGACGGCGGGGGATCCGCTGGCCGAGGGCGAGGAGGAGGGGGCCGCGACCCTGCCTCCGAGCTTCCTGAAGCTGGACCCCCCGGAACACGACCGGCTGCGCCGGATGACCAACCGGCCCTTCGGGCCGCCGCACTCCCCGCACCGCATCGACGGCATGCGCGACGATCTCAAGGGCATCGTCACCGGTCTCATCGACAACCTCGCCGACCCGGGCCGGATCGACCTGGTCGATCAGTTCGCCTACCCGTTCCCCGTCACCATGATCTGCCGGCTGCTCGGTGTGCCGCGCGAGGACGAGCCGCGGTTCCACGTCTGGGCCGACACCCTGGCCGCGAGCCTGGACCCCGACCCGGGCGCCGACCCGAAGGAACGCGACAAGACCACCCACGACGCCCGGATGGAACTGGGCATGTACCTGGCCGGGCTGATCGAGGAGCGCCGCAAGAACCCCGGCGACGACATGCTCTCCCAACTGGCCGTCGGGCACGGCCAGGACGAATCGATGAGCACGATGGAGCTGCTCAGCACGGCCGCCCTGCTGCTGATCGCGGGCCACGAGACCACCGTCAACCTGATCACCAACGGGATGCTCACGCTGCTGCGCAACCCGGACGTGCTGAAGCAGCTGCGCGAGACGCCCGGGCTCGCGGTGCCGATGGTGGAGGAGCTGCTGAGGTTCGAGCCGCCGGTGCAGCTGCTGCCGCAGCGCACCCCGCTCGTCGACATCGAGGTCCGCGGGGTGACCATCCCCAAGGGCTCCTCGATGTGGCTGATCCTCGCCTCCGGCAACCGGGACCCGCACCGCTTCGAGAACCCCGACCGCTTCGACCCGTACCGCAAGGACATCCAGCACCTGGGCCTCGGCAGCGGCATCCACAGCTGTTTCGGCGCCCCGCTGGCCCGGCTGGAGGCGCAGCTCGCGCTGAGCGAGCTGGCCCGCCGCCTGGAGAACCCGCGCCTGGTCGAGGACCCGCCGCCCTACCGGCAGAACGCGGTCCTGCGCGGCCCGCGCCACCTCCAGGTTACGTGCGACGGGATCCGTCCCTGAAGCAGTGGAGCCGAGCCCGGGAGCGGGTACGGCTCAACGTGTGGCTCCGGTCCGCGGGAAGGACCGGAGCAGACGCTTCGTACGGGCAGTCAGGACCGGTCAGGAGCCGGTGAGTTCACCCCGGACCTCGCGGGCCGCCGCCACCAGGCTCGCCAGGGAGGCACGGGTCTCGGGCCAGCCGCGGGTCTTCAGGCCGCAGTCGGGATTGACCCACAGCCGCTCGGCCGGAATGGCCTCGAGCCCCTTGCGCAGCAGCGCGGCCGCCTCCACGGCGGACGGGATGCGCGGCGAGTGGATGTCCCAGACACCCGGACCCACCTCCCGCGGGTATCCGGCGCCGGCGAGCTCGTCGGCCACCTGCATGTGCGAACGCGCGGCCTCCAGGCTGATCACGTCGGCGTCGAGGTCGTCGATGGCCCGGAGGATGTCGCCGAACTCCGCGTAGCACATGTGCGTGTGGATCTGCGTGTCCGGCCGTACCCCGGAGACGGCGAGCCGGAAGGCCTCGGTGGCCCACGCCAGGTATTCCGCACGGTCGGCGGCGCGCAGCGGCAGCGTCTCCCGCAGCGCGGGCTCGTCCACCTGGATCACCGAAGTGCCCGCGGCCTCCAGGTCCCCGACCTCGTCGCGCAGGGCGAGCGCCACCTGCCGTGCCGTGTCCCCGAGCGGCTGGTCGTCCCGTACGAAGGACCACGCGAGCATGGTGACCGGGCCGGTCAGCATGCCCTTGACCGGCCGGGCCGTCTGCGCCTGGGCGTACGTCGTCCAGCGCACGGTCATCGGATCGGGACGGGAGATGTCCCCGGCCAGGACGGGCGGGCGGACGTAACGGGTGCCGTACGACTGGACCCAGCCGTGCCGGGTGGCCAGGTACCCGGTGAGCTGCTCCGCGAAGTACTGCACCATGTCGTTGCGTTCTGGCTCGCCGTGCACGAGGACGTCGATGCCGGCCTTCTCCTGGAAGGCGATGACCTCGCGGATCTCGTCCTCGATGCGCTCCTCGTAGCCGGCCGTGCCGATCCGGCCCGAGCGCAGGTCGGCGCGGGCGGTGCGGAGTTCGGCGGTCTGCGGGAAGGAGCCGATGGTCGTGGTCGGCAGCAGCGGCAGGCCCAGGAGGGCGCGCTGGGCGGCGGAGCGTTCGGCGTACGGCTGGGCACGGCGGGCATCGGCTTCGCCGATCGCCGCCGTACGGGTCCGTACCGCGGGGTCGCAGGTGAGCGGGGAGTTCGAACGGGAGGCCAGGTCGGCGCGGTTGGCGGCGAGTTCGGCCGCGATCGAGGCGGGCCCCTGGCCGAGGCCGCGGGCGAGGGTGGCGATCTCGGCGGTCTTCTGCCGGGCGAAGGCCAGCCAGCGGCGGATCTGCAGGTCGATGTCGCGTTCGACGGCGGCGTCCAGCGGGACGTGCAGCAGCGAGCAGGACGCGGCGACGTCGACCCGGCCGGCGAGGACGAGCAGGGTGCCCAGGGTGGTCAGCGACTTCTGGAGGTCGTTGATCCAGATGTTGCGGCCGTCGACCACGCCGGCGACGAGGCGCTTGCCCGGCAGCCCGCCCACCGCGGCGAGGTCCGCCAGGTTCGCGGCGGCGGCCCCGGTGAAATCGAGCGCCAGGCCTTCGACGGGGGCCTTGGCGAGGACGGGCAGGGCCTCGCCCAGCCGGTCGAAGTACGAGGCGACGAGCAGTTTCGGGCGCTCCGTCAGGGCGCCGAGCTCCCGGTAGGTGCGGGTGGCGACGTTCAGCTCGGCGGGGGTGCGGTCCTGGACCAGGGCGGGCTCGTCGAGCTGCACCCACTCGGCCCCGGCCGCGCGCAGCTCGGCCAGCACCTGGGCGTACACGGGCAGCAGCCGGTCCAGCAGCGTGAGCGGCACGAAGTCGTCGCAGACGCCGGGGGCGGGCTTGGCCAGCAGCAGGTACGTGACCGGTCCCAGCAGGACGGGCCGGGCGCGGTGCCCGAGCGCAAGGGCTTCGCGCAGTTCCGCCACCTGCTTGGCGGGGTCGGCGGTGAAGACGGTGTCCGGCCCCAACTCCGGGACGAGGAAGTGGTAGTTGGTGTCGAACCACTTGGTCATCTCCAGCGGCGCCACATCCTGCGTGCCGCGGGCCATCGCGAAGTACCCGTCCAGAGGGTCGGCCTCGACGGCGGCGCGGTGGCGGGCGGGGACGGCGCCGACCATGAGACTGGTGTCCAGTACGTGGTCGTAGTACGAGAAGTCGCCGGTCGGGACCTCGTGGATTCCGGCATCTGCCAGCTGCTGCCAGGCGCTCCGGCGCAGTTCGCGGGCGGTCTCCCGGAGGGCGGCGGCGCCGACGCGGCCGTTCCAGTAGCCCTCGACGGCCTTCTTCAGTTCCCGGTTCGGCCCCTGGCGGGGGTATCCGTACACGGTGGCGCGTACGGCCGTGGCAGCGGACTCGGTTGTCACGTGACTCTCCTTCGCGAGCATGCGTGTGCGCGTCTTGCGACGGATCCCGGGGAAACCGGGGCGAAGGAGTGACGAACCGGACGGACCACCTGTGCCCGCCTGAATGTGCACGCCGACCCGCCCACGAAGTCACCGGGATCACCGCACGCGAACGGTCGCGTGCGGGCAACGGGCAGGTCTTCGGACTCGCGGGCACGTCTCGTCGTACGAGACTCCTACTGGCCGTCGCTTCCCAGACCCGTCCGGGCCCAGTGCGTATGACGGCGGTCGTTCCCGCTCACCGCTGCGGGGCAGTCCCGGATTCCCACCGGGTTCCCTCTTGCGACGCATCCCGCCTGGAGGACGGGGCGAACCAGCTGCGGAGTCAGCCTAAGGGCAGCCGCCGGGCGGCGGACAGGTGTGATCACCATGCGGACACGGCAATGAGACGCCCCGCCCCCCGGTGCGCCGCCGCCGGCCGCCTCTGTGTGCAGGCGGCCGGCGGCGGGGACCCTTGGCAGCGGGGCCGAAAAGCGACTAAGAGAGCTTGCCGTCGTAGTCCGGCAGCTTGAAGGTGCGCTCCGCGTGCCCGCCGACCAGATCGCTGTTGTTGTTGCCGATGTTGGCGATGATCGTGTAGCCGCGGGCCTCGATCTCGGCGCGCTTGGCCGTCTTGTAGGTGCTGACCTCGCTGAAGAGATCGGGCAGGTCCCGGACGTACAGGTCCGAGACGGGGTAGCCGACCGCCTTGAGGTTGTGCTCGGTGAGGGAGTGGATGATCCCCGGTCGGGCGGTGACGAAGATGATGGCGACGCCGCGCTCGTTCGCGTACCCGGTCAGGTCGCGGACCTCGGAGATCGCCGGGGTCGGGAACGTCCAGAACCAGTGGAAGTCCGTCTCCAGCGAGGAGTTGTCGATGTCGAGGACGATCGCGGGCTTCTCGCCGGCGGGCGACTGGGCGATGCGCTGCTCGACGTACGGGCGGGCCGTGGCCATGACGGCGGCGACATCGCGCTTCCAGGTGCCGTAGTCGATACCGCGGATGAGCGCGTTGCCGCCGGGCGCGGAGGCCGTCGCCGCGGCCGGGGCGGCAGCCGGGGCCGGGGTGGGGACCGGGGCGGCTTGGGCGGAGGCGGCAGGGGCCAGCATCAGGACGACGGTGGCCGCGGCCGTGCCGGTGGCGGTTCCGAGCGTGCGGATGCGGGCGTGGGTGCTGCGCATGTGGGGGCGCTCCTCATGGGCTTCATTGGCCGAAATGACATGTACGGGGCCAGAATCCGCATGCCCGCCCTCCCTGTCTACTGACCGGTAGTTAATTTTTGGTGGCCGTCCCGCTTCACGTGGCGGTCCACCCTCCGTCGAGGGGGAGCGAGGTTCCGGTGAGGTACCCGGCATGGGGCCCGCACAGCCACACCGCGGCCGCGGCGACCTCCTCGGGCTCGATCAGGCGCTTGATCGCGGACCGGTTGAGCAGCACCTCGGACAGCACGTCGCCGGGGCCGATGCCGTGCGCGGCCGCCTGCTGCTCGATCTGGGCCTCGACCAGGGGCGTACGCACGTAGCCGGGGCTGATGCAGTTGCTGGTCACGCCGTACGGGGCGCCCTCGAGCGCGGTGACCTTGCTCAGCCCCTCCAGGCCGTGCTTGGCGGCGACGTAGGCGGACTTGTAGGCGCTCGCGCGCAGCCCGTGGACGCTGGAGATGTTGACCACCCGGCCCCAGCCGGCCGCGTACATGTGCGGCAGCACGTGGCGCAGCAGCAGGAACGGCGCGGTGACCATCACCTGCTGGATCCGGGCGAAGCGCTCGGCCGGGAAGTCCGTGATGGGGGCGACGTGTTGCAGGCCGGCGCTGTTGACCAGGATGTCCACCGCGGCGGGCAGCCCCTCTATCGCGGCCGGGTCGGCGAGGTCGGCCACGTGCGCCTGCCCGCCGACCAGTGCGGCGACGCTCCGGGCCGATTCCTCGCCGATGTCGACCACGTGCACGGTGGCGCCCGCCTCGGCCAGGGCGATCGCGCAGGCCCGGCCGATGCCGCTGCCGCCGCCGGTCACCAGCGCGACGCGCTCCCGCAGGAAAGGAAGTTGGCTCGTCATGGCTGAACAGTAGGGAGGGCGGGCAGCCGCGCCCATGGCGGCGCACACCACACTCCGGGACCCTCGTGTGGTGTGCGCCGCCATGCGCGTCGCTCTGAGGCGATGCCTGCCGTCAACGCCGCTGCGGGGAAAGGAAGTCGAGCAGGGTGCTGCTCGCATCCAGTGCGGTGCTGACGGGGCCGAAGCCTGCGGGCGGCGCAGCGGCCGAGCCGGGCCAGGTGTGGCCCGCGCCGTGCATGACGAGCAGCCGTACGGCTGCCCCCGCGGGGCCGGGCTGCCAGGTGGCGGAGTCGTAGCCGGGCTTGCCCTCCTCGGCCGGACCGCCCGCCCCGGCTGCGGTGGCGAACGCCTCCGCGCTCGCCCGGGCGGACATGGTCGCAGTGATGGGTTCCTCCCCGGGACCGGCCGGCCCGGGACTGGGCAGGCCGGCCAGGGGCCGTACGGGGTCCTCGGCCCCGTAGACGATCAGTACGGGGACCGGCCCGGTGGGCTTCACGGCGGCGGCCCCGGTGGGCAGTTCACCGGAGACCGAGGCCGCGCCCGCGACCAGGTCCGGACGCTGCGCGGCCATCCGCAGGGCCATGGAGCCGCCGTTGGAGAACCCGGCGACGTAGACCCGGTGCGGGTCGGCCCGGCCGGTGCGCACGAGCTCGGCGATCAGTGCCTCGGTGAACCGGACATCGGCGTCCGGATCCGGCCGCTGCCCGGTGGGAGCGGTGCCGGCGCCCCAGGCCTTGCCCAGGGCCTCGGGGTACACGAGGAGCATGCCGCGAGCCTCGGCGGCCCCGTCCAGTCCGCTCTGCTTCCGCAGGTGCTCGGCGTCGGCGCCGCGCCCGTGGAAGGCGATGAGGAGCGGACGGGGTCCGCCGCCCTCCGCGGCGGGGCGGTGCAGCAGGTACTCCCGGGTGCCGCCGTCGACGGTCAGCCGCTCCCGGCTGTCGACGGCGGGGGCGGACGCGGACGCGGACGCGTTCAGGCTCACGGTCGGCCCGGCCGCCGCGGGCGGCCGCGAGTCCGCCGCGCAGCCGGTGAGCGCGGCGGCCAGCGCGAGGCCGAGGGCCACCGCGCCCACCGCGGCGGTGCGCCGGAGGCGGTGGGCGCGGTGGGGGGACGGCAACGAGGTGGAGAAATTCGAGGAGTTCGAGGACATGCCCGTGAGCACAACACCGACGCCGGGTCTCCGTCCAAGATCCATATCGATCTCGGATCAATCAATCTCCGATATCGTTGCTGGCCGTGGACCTGATCCGGCATCTGCAGTGCTTCGTGGCTGTTGCAGAAGAAAGACATTTCGGCCGTGCCGCCGAGCTGCTCGGCATGGCCCAACCACCCATGTCCCAGCGCATCCAGCGCCTGGAGCGCGAGCTCGGCGTCCGGCTCTTCGAACGCACCAGCCGCCAGGTGACGATCACCGCGGCGGGCGCGATGCTGCTGGAGGAGGCCCGCTTGCTGCTCGCCCGTGCGGACGCCCTCGCGGCCACCGCCCGCCGCATCCGCGACGGCGAGAGCGGACTCCTGCGCGCCGCGCTGCCGCCCGACCTCGCCGGCGAGGCCATCGCCGCGATCCTGGCCGCCTTCCGGCAGCACCACCCCGGCGTGGAGCTGGAGCTGCACGAGCTGTCCACCGCCGAGCAGCTGGCCCGGTTCGCCTCCCGCGAGCTGGACGTCGGGCTCGTCCGGCACCCCTGCGACCTCGCCGGGCTGGAGCTCGGGCCGGTCCTGCGCCGCGAACTCGGCGTGCTGCTGCCCCGCGAGGCCCCGGCCGCCGCACTGGACGAGGTACCCCTCGCCGCCCTCACCGGATACGGCCTGGTCCTCTTCCCGCGTGCGGAGGCCCCCGCCCTGCACGACGACGTACTGAACACCTGCGCCCGGGGCGGCTACACCCCCGCCACCGTCCGGCAGGGCCGCGGCCCCAGCTTCGTCCGCGGCCTCGTCCTCTCCGCGAACGCCGTGGCCTTCGCCCCGCGCGACACCGGGTCGGCCGATGCCGCGGGCCCGCACGCGGACATCGTCTGGCGGCCCCTCGCCGGCTCCCCGCTGGCCTGGCGGCACAGCGTCGCCTGGCCGCTGGGCCGCGGCGACGCCGCCGTCGGAGCCTTCACCGAAGCGACCACCCGCGCCCTGTGGAACACTGCGGCGGTGACCGCCGACGTACCCGCACGGCCGCTCCACCTGCGCCCGGCAGCGGAGTACTGGCTGTGAACCACACCCTCCACCGCATTCGCGCAGCCTTCGCCGAAGCCGGCGTCACCGGCCGGCTGCACGCCGTCGACATCGATTCCGGTACGGAGATCGACGCCGGCGCGGACCAGCCGGTCGTCACCGCCAGCGTGCACAAGCTCTGCCTGCTCGTCGCCCTCCACCAGCGCGCCGCGGCCGGCCGGGTGGACCTCGGCGAACAGGTCGAGTGCCCGCCGGGCGACCGCACCGCCGGCCCCACCGGACTGGCCGCGATGCTGGATCCCGTGCGCATGTCCCTGCGCGACGCCGCGTACCTGATGACGGCCCTCAGCGACAACGCCGCCGCGGACCTGCTCCTCTCGCGCATAGGCATCGACGGCGTCAACGAGGCCACGGCCCGGCTCGGCCTCACCCGTACCCTCGCCGTCCACACCTTCCGCTCGCTCTTCGCCACCGTCCGGGAGGACGCAGGGCCCGCAGGCGCCCAAGCCCTCGTCGATCCGCACGTCATCGCCCGGCTCCGCGCCCTCGACCCGGCCCACAGCAACCGCAGCACGCCCCGCGACATGACCCGGCTGCTCGGCGCCGTCTGGCGCGACGAGGCCTGCATCCCCGAACACGGCGCCGCGATCCGCCGACTGCTCGGACTCCAGGTGTGGCCCCACCGGATGGCCGCCGGATTCCCCTTCGACGACGTCCACGTGGCCGGGAAGACCGGCAGCCTGCCGACCCTACGCAACGAGGTCGGCGTCATCGAGTACCCCGACGGCGGCCGCTACGCAGTCGCCGTCTTCACCCGGGCCGCCAACCCCGCAGCCACCCTCCCCGCGGCCGACGCGGTGATCGGCACCACCGCCCGCATCGCCGTGGACGCCCTGCGCGCGCTCTAAAGCGGCCCCGGGGAAGTGAGGCACGCGCCCCCGCGCCGCCCGGCACGGCGCTTCGCCGCGTTGTCGCAGCACGCTGGTACGTCCAGTAAAGGCGTGCAGCTCCGCCTTGCGATGCACCGCACCGGACGACGCGGAAACGCACCCCACTTCCCCGAGACCGCTTACGGCCTCGGGGGTAATTGAGATCGGGACGCGTCGGCTTGGCGGTTTGGCTGGCGGATGATCAGCAGGTAGTCGTGTGCACGAGTACCAGTTCGG
>NZ_JBFBAH010000023.1:0-107035 GCF_040682115.1 Streptomyces sp. NPDC051364
GCTCCAGCCTTGCCCACTGTGCATCCGTCAGATCTCCACGCGCCACACCATGATCATCACCGATCAAGATCCACTTTCGCAACAGACCCTAGTACCGCGCAGGGTCGGCTGGGTGGGGCTGATGCGCCACCACGACCGCATCGACGGGCGTGCTGCCGCGCACGGGGCGCCGAGGTGCTGGGCCCGAAGACCGCAAGATCCGGCAACAACAGCTCCGTCCGCGCCCACTGCGGGGCAGGCAACGACGCGACCGGACCGACGATCGGATGAACCGGAAGGGGCTCTCCGGATCAGGGAGCCGTACAGACCGGGTGCTCTGAGGGCTTTACCGGGAGGCTGCCCCGTTCCTCGGCCGTGAACTCGCGGTAGCCGATGATGCTGCACAGTTCGCGCTGCCACAGGTCGGGGTCCAGGACGAGGGGCCCGCCTTTGCCGTCGGCGTCCGCGTAGATGACCGTACGGCCGTCTTGGGAGACGTCCATGAACGAGAACCTGCCCTGGGACAAGACACCCCTGCCGTTGTCGCCGGGGCGGCCGAAGACATACGTGTCGCGGATGGTGCGCTGGGCAATGTCAAAGATCTGCACCGACCCGTTCGCAGCCATCAAGAAGGTGCCGTCACCGTCGATGAATGCGCCGGCCACCGGAGTCTCGCCGCTTTCCGAGACGCTGCGCAGCGGGCTGATCTGTTTGCGGGCCGGTTCGCGTTGCCACAGCTCCAGATGGCTCTGGCCGCGGGACAGTGCGAAGTACCGGCCGCTGGGGTCGAAACGGATGAAGACGGCGTCGGCGGCTGTCCGTACGGTCGTGACCGTGCTGCCCGTCACGATGTCGACGATGCGGACGACGGGATCGTCAAGGACGAGTACGGCGACCTGGTTGGGCGCTGGAAAGGCTGTGACGACCACCTGCGGGATGCCCTTGCCCTTGCTGTCGTTCCTGGGGTGGAAGACGGCGGTGTCGAACTGCGCGAGCTGCCGGCCCGTACGCGGATCCCACTGCTGGATCTTGGTACCCGAGAGGGTCACGAGGTGGTTGTCCATGTCGAAGAAGAAGGTGAAATCGAGGTCTTTGGGATCTCCCGAGGGTGGCATGGCAGCAGTGATCCGGACCACCTGCCGGAGGTCGGATACCGTCCTGACGGAGATGGTGTTCTTGCCGTCGCGGTCGGCGAACAGCGTGCCGTCGCGGGTCTGCCGCAGGGGGCTGTTCTTGGTGTCCCAGAAGGGTTCGGGGCGTGGGACCTCGGCGAGCAGCTGGTCGCCGGGTGTGCGGCGCAGTTGCAGGCGTGAGCCGTCGCCCAGGACTGTGATCGTCTTGGTGGCGTCGGCAGTGAGTACCTGCTGGGCGACATCGAGGACCGCGACGGGTTCCGATATTTCGGTGTAGGTGATGCGTGCGTCGGACCAGCCGACGGCAGTGAACTTGCCGCCGGCGGATTTCAGACCGTCGATGTGGACGTACGACCCCTTCGGTCCCGCAGCCTCGGCAGCGACGGCGCCCCGGTCCAAGTCCACCAGCCTCAGTACCGACGAGCCGAGGAGCACCTTGGATCCGGATCCGTCGACGCCCCCGATGAGGCAAACGGACGATTTCGTTCGGTACGGGCGTCCCAGCGGGGAGCCGTCCGAGATCCTGCGGAGGTGGTAGACCATATCCTCCTCCTCCGCGTTGCAGACCACGACCGCCGTCCCGTCGCCGGAGGGTTCCGCGCCACTTGCCTGGTCCACCACGGTCCGGGCCGTACCCGTGGCCATGTCGATGGCCTCCAGTCCGGCCGTGTTGTTGAAGGTACCGACCAGGAAGGAGTGGCCATCCGGACCGAAGCGCAGCAGAGTGCTCATGTAGTACGGGGCGGGTACGGTGCCGCCGACGGCACCGCTGTCCAGGTTCCACCAAACCAGCCGGCCCGTCCCGGTGGACGACCCTGTGCCGTTCATCACCCGGGTCGCGATCATCCGGCCATTCGCCGAGAAGGCTGCCCGGCTGCCGCCGTGCGAGTCCGGGCCCATCCCGTCGACTTTGGGAAGCTCGTGGAGGGGACCGGCGATCGTGCCCCCGGTTGCGCTGATGTCGAACCACAGGAGGGTGCCGTCGCGTCGGACGAGCGCGCCCCGCCTGCCGTCCGCGGACACCTGGGCATCGTCCAGTTTCAGGTCGGCCGCCACTTTCTCGCTGCGGACCTGGCCGTTCAGTGCGTGGACGAAGACGAACGCCCCGCCGAGATCCGAGACGGCGATCACGACGTTGCCGTCCATGCTGGTGCGGATCCAGCGGATCGTCCCCGGCACGCCGGACAGTTCACGTGTAGAGCTCGAGTACGCGATGTACTGCTGCAGCAGCTCGTTGCGTGCCTCCTGCGTGGGGGAGGTCTTGTACGCCGCCAGGGCAAGCATCGCCGAGAGCGTCGCGTCGTAGGGTTTCTCGCTCTGTGCCATCTGGGTCAGCCCGCGGGAGAGAGCCAACGTCTTCTGCTGATGGCCCTGTTCCTGGGCGGAGAAGAAGAGACTTGCGAGGACCAGCGCGAGGGCAACGACTGTCCCGATGCCGGAGAACAGCGCCTTCCGCTTGCGGTTTCGTGACCGGAACTGCGTTCGCCCCAGATCCAGATAGTCGCGTTCGACCTCGTTCAGATCGGTGCCGCGCTCGCTCAGCCAGCGCCGGGCAGTATCCAGCGCGATGGCTGTGGGCAGCAGCTCCACGGCGCGCTCGCCACGCTCCCAGCGTTCCCGGTCGTGCCGCAGTGTTTCCCGCCAGACCAGGAAGGAACGGTCTTCCGCGGCCCATGCGCCCAGCTTGCTCCAGCCGGTGATCAGCGACTCGTGGGAGAGTTCGACCGTCTCGGAGCCTTCGGGGCTGCGGCCGGCGACCAGCAGCCGGGTGGCGGCGAGCCGCTGGGCAATCTGCCACTCCTCCTCGCCCAGCTCGCTCCGCAGCGCCGTCCGGCGT
Source organism: Streptomyces sp. NPDC051364 (assembly GCF_040682115.1). NCBI lineage: Bacteria > Bacillati > Actinomycetota > Actinomycetes > Kitasatosporales > Streptomycetaceae > Streptomyces > Streptomyces sp. NPDC051364. Next base: position 2,950 of record NZ_JBFBAH010000023.1, read on the forward strand.
GTGGCGGCTGCCGATTCGAGCGGCACACGGATGAGCTGGGTGAAAAGGCTCCGGGCGGCCGGTTCGTCTTCCGGATCGACCTGCTCCGCCCAGACCTGGTCGGCATAGGCCCCGAGCGCGCCGGGGACGCCGCCGAGTTGTTCGTACGCCTGATGCGTCAGGGCCCCGCCGCCCTGCCGCTGCCACAGCAGATCCAGGGTGAACCCGAGGAGTGCCAGGGCACCCGGCTCGCTGCTGGTGTCGGCAAGGATGCGGTCGACCAGGTGGGGTTCGTAGTGCACCCCGGGGATTGCGTCGACGGGGGCCGTGACGATTTCCCTGAGTTTTCCGCTGCTCATCGGCCCGAGCGCGTAGACCTGTCGGCTGAGGACGTGCCCGAGGCGGGGGTGGGCGAGGGCCGCCTCCAGGAAATCGGCGCGCAGCGTGGTCAGCACCCTGACCGTGGTGGGCAGCGCCTCGTCGAAGAGGACCTCGGCGAGATCGTCGACGGCCGCGGGGGCGAGTGCGAGCAGCTCCTCGAGCTGGTCGACCAGGACGAGGAACCGGTGGCCCCCGTGCAATTCGAGCAGGCGGCGCACCGTGTCGGCCAGGCCGTGTCCTCGGAGCAGGCCGGCCATGTCGGGAATCCGTTCGAGCCGTTGCGTCTCGGACAGTTCGGGCTCGAGCAGCGGCAGAAGCGCGGCCGCGAGGGCCGAAAGCGGGTTTCCGCCGGAAGCAGGACGCAGGACCACGGCGATGTTGCCGGTCGCTCGGATCCGCGGGAGGACTCCAGCCATCGCCAGCGAGGACTTGCCGGATCCGGAGGGCCCGACGACGGTGGTCCACCGGTTGCGAGCGAGCATCGCGACGAGTTCGGCGGTCTCGGGCTGTCTGCCGTGGAAGACCGGCGCGTCGGCCTCCTGGAACGGTGACAGGCTGCGGTACGGCGAGGGCGGAAGGACGAGATCCCGCAGCTCCGGCACCGACGACAGCAGTCCGGCGGTGGGGATCAGGTAACTCGCCGCAGGATCGCCGGCCTCCGCCACTGCCATCATGCCGACCACGCCGGCGAGCTTGTCGTCCCAGACGGGCCCGCCGCTGAAGCCCCGCGAGACCCGGTAGCCGTTGGCGGCCACGTCGACCTGTACCCAGCCGTTGGCCTGCCGGGCCCGCAGCACGCCGGAATGCCATACCCCGCCAGGGCGGCCGGAGGGAAAGCCGAAGGCGCGTGCGGGATGGCCCCACACGTCCTGAGCTTCGACCAGCCGGAGGGGATGCGAGCCGGGCAGCGGCGCGCTCAGCCGGAGTACAGCCACATCCCCGGTACCGGAGGATTGCTGTGGCGGCAACCACAACTCGACGCTCGCCGTTGTACCCGGCCCGTCCACCGCGGCCGGCGGCTGCAGAGGCAGGCCGATGCCGAGCCGGGCGGAGGCGTCCGGCTCGACATCCTCGGGAAGGCCCAGCGCTGCAGAGACCACGTGCGCGCAGGTGAGGGCCAGATCCGCGGCGACCAGGAAGCCGAGGCCCACGGTGTCGCCACGCCCGTCACGGATACGCAGCACGGCGGCGTCGAAAGCCCTCGGCCCCGCCGCCCCGACGGCATCAGGGGGCAGCGAGATCACTGTGCCGGGCCTGCGGACGCGGCGGGCTCGGCGGGCTCGGCGGGCTCGGCCGAAGGGGAATCGGAGTCGGTGGGCGGCGATTTGTGCCAGGTCAGCGACACACTGAAGTTGGCCTCGGCCGCCGTGCTGGAGATCACCACATCGGCCTCGGCGGAAAGCGACAGCCCGAATTCGACCACGATCTCGTCGGGCGCGTCAGCCATGCCGCGAAAGCTCTCGACGAACCGCTGCGCGACCGGCCGGACCCCGGCCAGCATCTCCCCCAGAGACCGCGTGGCCCGGGCCACGACCTGACCCGGTCGAGCGACCTGGACCAGCCCCTCCCCCGCCTCCGAGATCTCCACCCTCACCACATCGGACGCCTCGCCCGCCGCGCCCACAGGTAACTCCACCAGAAACGACATGCCCGTCCCTTCGCACGGGCCCCGTCCCCTCCGCGTGAGCCCCCCGCTCTCTTTACCTCAGCAGCCGCGCCCGGTGAACCCCTTTGCACCACCGAATGGCAACAACTGGCCCTGGAAAGACCGGCATGCGATGCAGCCGACCAGGCCGGTGACCGACAGCCGAACGGTCGTGGCGGACGAGCTCGGCAACGAGGTCGTCGGGTCTGAGGTCGCTCACGATGATTGTCCTTCGGGCTTGGTGATCTATTCGGACGCTGTCAGGGTGTCTTCATCACTTCATTCGCAGGGGGTGGTGAACTGCCCGCCGCTGTACAGGACGCGGATTCTCCGTCCTGGGCTGTACGCGCGGCAGCCGGGCGCCGGCTCGCCGCCGCCGCGGAGGTGCCGGAGATCGCAGAGGTCCTCCAGCGGCTCCTGCTCGACGCCTACGACACCGGAGTGGTCCAGGAAACAGCGGAAGCTCTTCTCCAGCGGAGGGACATGTGGGGGTTGCGGGCCGTGTTGGCGGCCCTGGCCCGCGCCGTGGACCTCTCGGTCGCGGACCAGCTCGCCGCCGAAGTCGACTGCGACCCTCGCTGACTGTCCGGCGAACCCGGCGGGAATGAGCTCTTCCAGCAGCTGCGGGTACTGGCCACGGACACGGATGAGGGCGTACGTGAGGAGGCCCAGCGGTTGCTGGCCAGGCTGTTCACGCCATAACGGCCAACCACCGAATTCGGGCGCAGGGCCACTCCGCTGCCGCGAACGACGGCCGACACCCCCGGCGTCTGTGATGCCGAGGCTCTCCGCGTGCCAGGTTCGTCAACTTCGGCTGGGACAACGGCAACTACAGGCAGATGGAACGCTACGCTGAGATCAGCGATTTCCGATGGGAGGGTGGGGACACCACCACGTCGCCCTCACCCCGCGAGGCTCGGGCTGGCTCCTCGGTGTGACCGCTGGGTCAGAGGGTCTTTACCGTGCCGCCGTCGATGACGTAGTCCGCGCCGGTGATGTTGCCGGCAACGTCAGAGAGCAGGAACGCGATCAAGGCGGCAACCTCCTGCGGTTCGGTGATGCGTCCGGTAGTGATGCTGAAGGCCTCCGGTATCTGCTGCAGGAACGCGCCATGCTCGGCCCCGGCGCCGGCTGCCACCTTTCCGCCGAAGCCGTCGGGGTCTTCCCAGATGGTCGTGCGAACGACTCCGGGAGAGACGGTGTTGACGCGCACTCCCTGAGGGCCGAATTCCTCGGCCAAGGACTTCCCGAGTGCTGCGAGGGCCGCCTTGGCCGCGCTGTAGGCGACCGGACCGGCGGCGGGCAGCCGGGAGTTGATGGACGAGACGTTGACGATCGCTCCGCAGCGCTCGATCAGGCTGGGCAGTGCCGCGCGGCTGGCGCGGACCGCGCTGAGGAGGTTGAGGTCGAAAATGCGGGTCCACTGGGTGTCGTCGGTGTCGAGGAAGCCGACGGGCTCCACATCGTCCCCGGCTCCGACGTTGTTCACCAGCAGATCGATGCCGCCCAATTCCGCGAGGGCGCTGTCCATGAGGGTGGCAACACCCTCGGCGGTACTCAGATCCGCCGACACGGCGAGTGCTCCGGTTTCCTTCAGCTCGGGCGTGATGGTGCGGGCGGCCCCCATGACGCGGACGCCTTCGCCGATCAGCGTCCGGACGGCAGCCAGCCCGATGCCTCGGCTGGCGCCGGTGACGACAGCCGTCTTGGAGGTGAGGTTGAGATCCACGATGCTCCAGTTTTTTACCTATGAGTACAGAATTTGGGCAGAAGAGGCCCCTGGCCCGGCAAGTGCCGCGGCCCCAGTCAGAGGGAGTCGATCACCGCGTCGATCACTCGGTCGAGCCGGTCCGGCCCTTCGGCGACGCGCGCCATGAGCCGCATGCCCACGACGGTGTTCAGCAGAAGGCTCCCCAGTGCAGCAGGGTCGCGCGCGGGTGCAATTTCTCCCGCCCGCTGGCCTTCCTCGATCAGCGCCCGGAAGGCACCCTCGGTGCGGTCGAACATGCGGCGGACGAGCGCGGTCGCCATCTCGTCGACCCCCGCGAGTTCTGCCGCAGCGTTCACAGCCATGCAGCCCCGGCGGTCCGGGTCCGCAAGGTCCATCTCGGCAAGGAACCTCAACACCTTACGGAGACGCACCTTCGCCGGGCCGGACTCCTCGAGCATCCCCACGAGAGCGAGGGCCTGACCGTCGCGATAGCGGCGGAGCGCCTGCTCGAACAGAGAGTGCTTGCTGCCAAAGGTGTTGTAGAGACTGCCCTTGCCGATGCCGAGCGCGTCCACCAAGTCCTGCGGAGTGGTAGCGGCATACCCCTTCCGCCAGAACACCTCCATAGCCTGGTCGACAGCGATCTCCGGATCGAACTGCTTGGGCCTCGCCATGATCGGAACACTAGCACCTTTCTTGACCTGTAGGTCAAGAACAGGGGGTTCGTCAGCTGCTTTTCGATCCATACCAGAGCCCGACCGGCTGCCAGCGGCATGCCTCCCGCACGGCCTGCCGCCCGAGGGCGTGACGTACTGCTACACCATCAGATCGATGCCTCGTCGGTCAGCGAAGGCACGGCGCACGGGCGGAGGATCATGAGCGAGTCTTCCAAGGTCGCCACCATGGCAAAGGGGAACCGGTCGAGCTCAAGACAGAGTGCGACGTCATCAGGATGGACTCCTTGACGCACACCCTCCGCCAGCTCGTAGGCGGCGCGCGATTCGCCGGCGCGGCGGAGGAAACCAGCTGCATCCGTCCCAGCCTCGGTGGCCCTCCGAGCGATGTATTGAGCGCATGCCAGATCTTCATCGGCGCGCCCATCTTCGCCAGTGACGACGAACGTGACACTGCCACACTCGCGTGTCCGCAAGAGCCGGGCCGTTGCCTCCGCCACCACGAAGCCGGCGCACAGCACCAGCGACGCCTCCTTCACCGCAAGGGCGCCGACCGTCCCTGCCGTGGTCTTCTGCACAACGGTCCGTCCGCCAAGGTCAATGGATCGCAGCAGGCCTGGCGAGTTGACGGCGTCGAACCCGGGCGCGGGCGGACCGTCCTTGAGCGCCACCCAACCCTGGTGGCGGGCCTTGAGCGCCAGGGCTTCGTCCAGCGACTCGGCAAGAACGATCTTGTCCGCCCCCTGGGCAAAGGCCCAGGCAGCCACTGTGAAAGCACGCATGACGTCGACCACGACCGCCACGGACGGGGCTTCTGCCAGCTCAGGGATACCAAGGAAACGAGCGTCCATCCGGCCATGATCGCGCATGCCCGACCCGAAGCGCCCAGACGGTCGTACGCATCACATCGACGGTCTCGGAATGCAACACCCCCGGAGCAGGGGCCTTCGCCGCGTCAAGCCACGGACGGCGCGTCCGGGGCCCGCGTGAAGACCCCCGCGGCCGCCGCGGCCCGGGCGGCGCAGGCCGCACGGCGCGGCAGGGCGGGATCGGGGGCAGCCCGCAGCAGGAGCAGCTCCTGGTAGAGCGGGGCCGTGGCCGCCACCAGCAGGGCCCGCGCGTCCGGACCGGGCGGGACCTCGCCGCGGTCCACTGCCCGGGCGACAACCGGTGCACAGCGGGCGTAGCGGCCCTCCCAGAAGCGGGTCAGCGCCCCCGCGGCTTCGGCGGAGCGGAAGGACGCGGCGATCAGCGCCGTGGTGAGGCTGCCGCCCGGGCCTTGGTGTCCCGGGTGCAGGGCGTCGTAGACCTCCTGGTTGAGCGCGGTGAGGTCGTCCTCCAGGGATCCGGTGTCGGCGGGCTCCCAGGTGTCGTCGGCCGCCGCGTCGAGGACGTCGGCCAGCAGTCCGCCGACGTCACGCCAGCGCCGGTAGACGGTGGTGCGGTGCACTCCCGCCCGTTCGGCGACGGCGTCCACGGTGAGCGCGTCGTACCCGGCGGCGACCAGGACCTCCCCGACGGCCGCCAGAACCTGGGCGCGCACCCGGGCACTGCGACCTCCGGTCCGGCGCCGGGTCCCGGCAGTTCCGGCCGACGCACCCGGTGCGGCCGGTGCGGCCGGAGCAGCCGGAGCAGCCGGAGCAGCCGAGGCGGCCTGTCCCCCGTCGGCGGGGCGGTCTGAAAGATCGCTTGCGGCTGACGTCGTCATCATGGCAACATCTTAAAGCAACTGCCGTCGCATTAAGGAGTTCACGATGCTCATCCGCATCCCGTCCACCGCCCGACCCGCCCTCCCCCTCGTCGCCCACGCTCAGGAGTTCCCGTATGACCGCAACCACCGCACAGCTCACCGCGCTTGACGTCACCAAGGCCTACGAGGGCCGTCGCGTCCTCGACTCCGTCAGCTGCTCCCTCCCGCCCGGCGGCCGGATCGGCATCGTCGGCGAGAACGGCTCCGGCAAGTCGACCCTGCTCCGCCTCTTCGCGGGCGTCGAGCGCCCGGACCGGGGCCGGATCATCGCCCGTGCAGACGGAGGCATCGGGTACCTCCCCCAGGAGGAGGAGCTGCCCGGGCAGCTGACCGTGCAGCAGGTCATCGACCGCTCCCTCGCCCAACTGCGGGCCATCGAAGCCGAGTTGCGCCGGATGGAGCAGCGCATGGCGGACGGCGCCGCCGAAACCGACCCCGCACTGCTCACCGCCTACGCCGACCTGCTGACCTGCTACGAACTCCGCGGCGGTTACGAGGCGGATGCCCGCGTCGAGCGCGCCCTGCACGGCCTCGGGCTGGTCCACGTTCCCCGCGACCGCATGGTCGGCGGCCTCTCGGGCGGCGAACGGGTCCGGCTGCGGCTCGCCGCCCTGCTGGCCGCCGCGCCCGAGGTCCTGCTGCTGGACGAGCCGACCAACCACCTCGACGACGTCGCCCTGCTCTGGCTGGAGGAGCACCTGCACAGTCGGGTGGGCACCACGGTCACCGTCTCCCACGACCGGCTCTTCCTCGACCGTGTCGCCACCGTCCTGCTGGAGGTGGACGGGGACACCCACCGCGTCGTCCGACATGGCAACGGGTACTCCGGGTACCTCGCGGAGCGCGCGGCCGACCGGCAGCGCCGCACCGAGGCCCATGCCGCCTGGCAGGCCGAAGTCGAGGCGCTGCGGGAGCGGGCGGCCGGCAGCGCCCGCAGAGTGGCGCCGGGCCGGGCCCGCAAGGACGGCAACAAGATGGCCTACGACCGGGCTGCCGGCAGGGTCCAGCAGTCCGTGGCCGGGCGGGTCCGCCAGGCCGGGGAACGGCTGGAGCGGCTGCTCGCCCACCCCCTGGCCGCGCCGCCCGAGCCGCTGCGCTTCACCGCCGCCCCGCGTGCGGGCCGGACGCGGGGGCTGCTGGTGTCGGCGGCGGCCCTGGAGGTCCAGGGCCGGCTGGCCCCGGTCGACCTGGCCCTCTCCGCCGGTGACCGGCTGCTGCTCGGCGGGCCCAACGGGGCGGGGAAGAGCACCCTGTTGGGCCTGCTGGCTGGGGAGGCCGCGAACGCCGGGCCACCGGCCCGCGGGCACCTCGTACGACGCGGACGGACCGGCTGGCTGCGCCAGTTGCCCGACCGCGGCCCGGCGGGCCGGAGCGTCCTGGCGGCCTTCGGGCACGGTCGGGCCGGCGGCCCCGACGACCATGCCGAACAGCTGCTCTCCCTGGGCCTGTTCACCCGCGACCGGTTGGACGTCCCGGTAGGCAGCCTCTCAGCCGGGCAGCGGCAGCGCCTGGCGCTGGCCCGGCTGGTGAGCGAGCCGTACGACGTCCTGCTGCTGGACGAGCCCACCAATCACCTCTCCCCCGCGCTGGTGGAGGAACTGGAGGCCGCGCTGGCCGGTTTCCCCGGCGCGGTGGTCGTCGTCAGCCACGACCGCATGCTGCGCTCGCGCTGGCAGGGGAGGCTGCTGGACCTCGAACCGGCTACGCGCCGCACGCCGGCCGCCGCCGCCTGACGCCCCGCGCCTGGCCCCCGCGCTTCTTCGCCCCGTCTCGCTCTGCCGAAAGGACCCCCATGCCCCGCGACGTGTCTCTCGCCTCCGGACGCTCCTTCCCCGTGGCCGATACCGCGTCAGGCCCTTACGCCCTGACCGCAGGCCCGGACGGAGCGCTGTGGTGCACCCTCGTCCACACCGGGCGCATCGCCCGCCTGGACCCCGACGGCCGGACACCCGTGACCGAGTTCCCCCTGGACTCGTCGCACTGCGGGCCCGCCCAGATCACCGCCGGACCCGATGGCGCGCTCTGGTTCACCCGCATGCGGGACGACAGGATCGGGCGGATCACCACCGACGGCACACTCTGCTCGTACCCCGTCCCCACACCGGGCAGCGGCCCGTACGGCATCACCACCGGCCCGGACGGGGCGCTGTGGTTCACGGGGCTGAACTCGGACCGGATCGGCCGGATGGAAGTGGACGGCTCCGTCCGGGAGTTCGGGCTGCCCGGGCTCACCGGCGCCTTCCCCTCCATGATCACGTCGGGTGGCGACGGCGCCCTGTGGTTCACGCTCAACCAGGCCCACGCCGTCGGCCGGATCACGACCGCGGGCGAAGTGACCGTCCGCCCCCTGCCGACCGCGACGGCCGGACCGGTGGGGATCACCGCGGGACCGGACGGCGCGCTGTGGTTCACGGAGATCGGAACAGGCCGGATCGGCCGGATCACGACGTCGGGGGAGATCACCAGTTTCCCGCTGCCTGATCCGCAGTGCCGTCCCCACGCGATCACCGCGGGCCCGGACGGCGCGCTGTGGTTCACGGAGTGGGCCTCTTCGCACATCGGCCGGCTGACCATGGCCGGGGAGCTGACGCGGTACCCGCTGCCCGCACGGGACTGCGAGCCCCACGGGCTGGCCTTCGGCCCTGACGGAGCCCTCTACACGGCCCTGGAGCGCGGGGACATCCTGCGGCTGGTCCCGGAGGTCGGGTGGCCGGGCGGCCACTGAGGCGGCGTCTCGTTCGGTACGGAACTCACATGCCCCGTAGCGCCCGCGAGGCCGTGAACGGCGTCCTGAAAAGCTGGCTGGTGTTCGTCCAGGTCCTCTGCGTCGACTGGCTCACCCACGAGACCTGCACCCGCAACCAGTTGCCCGACGTCTGCATCGGGGCGGTTCTCGGCGCCCTCCGGCCGCTCCTCGCCGAGGACCCAGCCCCCGGCTGGCCGCCACAAGGACCCGGCGGGGATGCCTGAAAGGTGTCGCAGAGGGCTTGGTTCGGGGCATTTCCGTGGCCACGTAATACCGCACAACCCTCATGATGCATCAGCTCGCCCCGCTGTTCGGGACCTCCCCGGCCACCGTCTGTCGGGCCATTCACCGCCTGCGACCACGATTGGCGCTGATTCCCGTCCGCCGCGCGGGACAGCATCGCCGCGTCGTTCCTGAACTCCACCGGATGGGGAGACTTCCGTCCCACCAGGACACCGTTCCTCGGACCTACGGATCCGTTTGTCAGAGTGTCCACACGAAGGGAGTCAACTCATCTTGTTACCGTTGTGCCCTTCTCGAAGTGGGCCGAACTCCCGTCAGGCTCTGGTCTCCGTCGCACGGAATCTACCGGAAGGGAATTCGTGAAGCGGCGACAGCAGTTTATGGGCGAGCATCACCGTTGGTGGGTCCTGGGCGTGATGACCTGCGCTTCGTCGATGATCGCCATCGATGCACTGGTGGTACTGGTCGCCCTTCCCACCATCCAGCGGAATCTGGATGCTTCGACCACCGGAGCGCAGTGGATCATCAATGCGTATCTGCTCGGTTTCGCCTGTACGAGCCCGCTCGGCGGACGCATCGCCGACGTCTTCGGGCACGAACGCGCCTTCCGCTTCGGAACCGTACTGTTCGTCGTGGCCTCGATCGCGGCGGGTCTGGCCCAGTCCGAGGCCTGGCTCATCGCCGCGCGCGCGGCCCAGGGGGCCGGTGCGGCAATCCTCCGGCCCGCCTCCCAGGTGCTCATCATCAAGGAATTCGACCGCGGGGAGCGGGGCCAGGCCATGGGCATCTCATCCAGCGTCTCCACTTTGCTGTACGGCACGGCTCCGCTGATCGGCGGCGTGTTGACGACGGCGTTCTCCTGGCGCGCGATCTTCTTCATCACCCCACCCCTGGGGATCGGCGCACTGCTCCTCGCGCATGTTCTGCTCACAAGCAAGCCACCACGGCGCGAACAAGTCGACTGGGCGAGCGCACCCTTGTTGATCGGCGGTCTGGTGTGTGTGGTTCTCTCGCTCATGCAGGCACGGTACTGGGGATGGTCCTCGGCGACCGTCATCTCGCTGCTCGCCACCGGAGCCGTACTGATGACGCTCCTGGTGGTACGCGAACTGCGACGTCCGGATCCGCTCATACACCTCGAGTTGTTCGCGAGCAAGGAGTTCGCGGTGGGAGCGGCGGTCATCTCGACGGTGCGTTTCGCGTTCGTGGGATTCGCGGTGTTCGGGGTCATCTGGCTTCAGGACGTCGTGGGAATGTCGCCCTTCGAAGCCGGTCTCGCCGTACTGCCGCTCACTCTCCCCACGGTTGTGTGCGCGCCTCTCGGCGGAAGGCTCTACGACCGCCTGGGGCCTCGCGTTCCCCTGGGAATCGGCATGAGTCTGTGTGTGGGCGCTCTGCTCGGTGCGGCGGTGGAGCTGCATCGGCAGAACTACGGCTGGCTGGTGCCTTTCTACTGCGCGATGGGCATCGGGATGGGGCTCTGCGTCAGTCCGGCCTGGGTCACCGCACTCAACGGCACCTCCACGCGGATGCGCGGCAGCGCGGCGGGGGTGTTGCAGACCGCCCGGGAGATCAGTGCAGCGCTGGGTCTGGCGGTCATGGGCGCGATCGTGGCGAATCTCCAGGGCGCGCGGCTGGGTCAGCTCCTCCAACAGGACGGCCGTATCCCTTCCGACCGCTTCGACCAGGTCGAGCGATCCATCGGGAAGACGGTGGCGGCGACACAGCAGGGGTCACCCTTGCCCGCCGGGATCCCCGCCGACCTGGTCCCGGCCCTCAAGGCTGCGGTCACCACCGCTGTCTCGGCCGCGTTCTACGTGGGCGCAGCCGTGATGGTCACGGCGGCCGCGGCGGTTGCCTTTCTCCCCCGGAAGGCGGAACTCTCCGAGTCGGGCCATGGCCAGGACGGTCCTGCGTAAGCAGCACGGTGCTCGCCGGCGCGAGAGAGGCGCCCGGCCGTTCCGAGGTGCTGCAGGTTGTGCTGAACGGTGGGCCGACCGGGGAATCGCCGCTGCGCGAATCGGCGCGCGCCTCACCTGCGGCGTGGCCGCCGTCTGCGAGGCAGGGAAGGTCGGCTCCCGAACGGGGGCACGACGCGGGTGCGCAGGCGGTCACGGTCGCGAGGACGCGCGGGGCCGGCTCGCTCCGTTGCCGGCCGGAGCGGGCAAGCCCCCGTTCAGGGGACCGGATCGGCCAGTGCGGTGCCGGTGTCCGCCGCGAAGCCCCCCGGGCACGCTCCCGCCGGCCCGGCTGGCACGAGCGCCCCAGACGCAACCTTCGGGTTGCACCTGAAACGCTGACGTGCAACCCTGGAGTTGCATCATTGGATCGCGGATGAAGGAGTTCCGTCATGAGCGAAGACCGGATCGAACGCGAAACCCTGATCGACGCACCCCTGGACCGGGTCTGGCCACTGGTGGCGGAGCCCGGCTTCTGGGTCGCCGACCCGGCGAGCCCGTCCGGCACCCCGGCCCGGGAGGGAGAGTCCCTCGTGGCGCGGAACGCCGAGTACGGCGATTTCCCGGTGCGCGTGGAGAAGGTCGAGCCCCAGACCTACCTGGCGTACCGCTGGGCCAGCGCGTTCCCGGGAGAGGAGCTGCGCGAGGACAACAGCACCCTCGTGGAGTTCACCCTGACCGCGGAGGGCGACAAAACGAGGCTCCGCGTCGTCGAGAGCGGATTCGCGGCCCTGGCCGGGCCCGAGGACCTGCGCGCCAAGGCCGTGAAGGACAACACCGGAGGCTGGCCCCAGGTGCTCGACGCCCTCAAGAAGCGCATCGAGCAGTCCTCCGCATGACGGACGAAGATCGCGGCGGGGCGGAGGGCGTCGACGGCGTCGACGGCGTCCTCGCCGCCCTGGCCGACCCCACGCGACGGCGACTGCTGGATCTGCTCGCAGCGCAGGGCGAGGCCTCCGCGACGGCACTCGCGAACCGGCTCCCCGTCTCACGCCAAGCCGTGGTCAAGCACCTCGCCGTGCTGGACGCCGCCGGTCTGGTTTCGGGCAGCCGGGTCGGACGCGAAGTGCGGTACGCGGTACGGCCCGCGGCACTGGACGCGACGGCCCGGTGGATGGCCGCGCTCGCCGCCGACTGGGACAGGCGCCTTGCACACATCAAGCGCATCGCCGAGTCGACGGAGGGGCACTGAGGCCTGCATGCCGGGGACGGCCGGGCCGGCAGTCGCCGGGACGACGCCTCGCCGGCCACCCGCACGAGCTCGTTAGCCTGGAGGGATGGGCGGTGAACTCGTGCAGCTGTTCCTCGCCGGGGACGTCATGCTCGGCCGCGGCGTCGACCAGATCCTTCCGCACCCCGGTGACGCTTCCCTGCCAGAGGCGTACGTCGCCGACGCCCTCACGTACGTCGAGCTGGCGCAGGCGGCGAACGGCCGGATTCCACGTCCGGCGCCCTTCTCCTGGCCCTGGGGAGAAGCGCTGGCCCTCCTCGACGGGGCCGCGCCGAACGCCCGGATCCTCAACCTGGAGACGTCCGTCACCCAGAGCGACGACATCGCCCCCGGCAAAGCGGTTCACTACCGGATGCACCCCGCCAACCTGCCCTGCCTGGCTGCCGCCCGTCCCGACGTCTGCGTTCTCGCCAACAACCACGTCCTGGACTACGGCCGGCAGGGGCTCGCCGAGACCCTCGACTCGCTCGCCGCGGCACGACTGCGGACGGCGGGAGCGGGCCGCGACCTCGATGAGGCGCGGCGGCCCTCGGTCGTCCCCCTCCCCGGGCGCCGACGCCTGCTGGTCTTCTCCCTGGGCATGGCGTCGAGCGGCATCCCCCACACCTGGGCGGCCACTGCGGGGCGGAGCGGAATCGATTTCTCCGACGAGGCCTCGGATGCGGCCGCGGCCGAGGTGGTGGGCCGCATCCGGCAGGTGAAACGCTCCGGCGACCTCGTGGTCGTCTCGATCCATTGGGGTCCCAACTGGGGCTACGCCGTCCCGGGCGATCAGATCCGGTTCGCCCACGCACTCGTCGACGGCGGGGCGGACGTCGTCCACGGGCATTCCTCGCACCATCCGCGTCCGCTCGAGGTGTACCGGGGGCATCCGGTCCTGTACGGCTGCGGCGACCTGATCGACGACTACGAGGGCATCGGCGGCCACGAGGAGTACAGGGACGATCTGCGGCTGCTGTACTTCGTCTCGCTGGAGCCGGACACCGGGCGGCTCGACCACGCCCGCCTCGTCCCCTTGCAGGCCCACCGGATGCGCCTGCGGCACGCCTCGCGCAAGGACGCCGGGCGGGTCCACGAGGTTCTCGTCCGCACCAGCCGCGCCTTCGGCACCCACATCACCCGCGCCCCGGAGGGAACCCTCACGGTCCACCCGCCGGGGCGAGGTGCACTCGGCCGTACGCGCCCCGATCCGGTGATCCCCTGACCAGGCGCTGACGCCCGGCACCCGACGCAGGCACCTCGCGTAGCGTTCGGCTCATGCACACCACCCTGACGGACACGCCCGATGCATCCGGGGCGACGAGGGCGGCCCGACGCCCGAGTGCGGAGCGCACGAGCACCACTGGATGTACTTCGCGGAGGAACTCACCTTCGCCGATGCCGAGGCGATCCTGGCCATGTTGCGCGAGCTCTGCCCGAACGTGGTCGACGGCCTCCTGCCCGTATGGGTCCGCAACCTCGCCCACCGGCTGATTCTCTTCCAGCGACCCGACGCTGATGCGGGTGGCCGCCCTCAACCTCGAGACACACGGCCCTTCCTGGGACGACGTCGCCGAGAACTCCGCGCCCGGGCGGACGCCCTTGACCCGGAGGGATCCCTGCCTTGGCGGCAGGCTCCGAGGCAGGGGCGCGGCGGCGGCCTCCGCGGAGCCGAGTCCGGACCAGACGCAGAGCGTGAAGACCTCCCGCTCGCTGCGCCGCAGCATGCCCAGCGCGCGCTGCGCGGCGGCCAGCTGGTCGGCGTCGGCGAGGCGGGCGACGAGCTCGTCGGCGAAGTCCGGCACCGTCTCCTTGGCGGGCAGCCGCCCGAGGGCACGCTGGTGCCGACGGGCGGCCCGCGTGGTGTTGCGCAGGACGTTCACGGAGATGCCCATGAGCCAGGGGCGCGGGCTGTCCCCCTCGTCGCGCAGCTTCGCGCGCCGCCGCCAGGCCTCCATGAAGGTCAGCGAGACGACGTCCTCGGCGACGGACCAGTCCCCCGTGACGCGTACGGCATGCCGGTGAACCAGCTGCGCGTGATCGCGGAAGATCTCCCGGAACGCCTCCGGTTCCCCGGCGCGTATCCGGGAGTGCAATGAGTTCACATCAGCAGTTGTCCGCCCGAGCAGGAGGGTTCCCGTGGCTCATGTCACATGGTGGTGGCTACCTGGTCCGCGGAAAGTCCTTCAACGGTCAGGTTGCCGGTCCACAGGTGGTCTCGGTCAGCTACGTCGCATCGAAGCGACCGTCGAAGCCGACCCGCTTGACCGGCGCGAGCACCCGAAGCCGTGCAAGCCTCCTGCGCTCATGAACCGGTGCGCCGCGGTCACTTCAGGCGGAAGCTGCACATGGACGCCTTGCCGTCCTGGTTGTCGGCGACCTTCTTGCCGTCGACGGTGATGACGCACGGCGCCGCCTTGAGCATGCCGTCGGCGGCCTGCACCGAACCCGGGACCACGGAGACCGTCGTGCCGATGCGCTTCTCGGCTTCGGTGGTGAAAGTGATCGTCTCCGTCTTCTTCCACGGCAGCGTCACCTGTTCGCCCTTGTTGGACGCCAGGTTGTAGTAGATCTGCGTGGTTCCGGAGCCGAGCACCTCCAGGGTCACCTCGTGGCTGACCTCGCCACCGCCCGAGGCCGGCTTGCCGGATCCCGACGGGCTGCTGCTCGCGGTGGCGGCGGGCTTGTCCGGAGCCGTCGAGCCCTTCGCGTCCTCGGACTTGCCCCCGCCGCCTCCGCATCCGGTCAGCAACCCGGCGGCCAGCACCAGAGCCGTACCCGTAACGATCTTCCGCATGGTTTCCCCTCGTTGGACGAAAGCCATGATCTTAACCAGGGCATTCGCGCCATACGACAACGGTTCGGGCCCGGGGCTCAGGGACGCCGGCGGGACGCGCGCGGCGGTCAGTAGCGCCGGCCTCCCTCACACCCCCACCCTGGGCATCCGAAGGCGCGAAACGGACCTGCCCACCAGGATCCGCACGGTCATTCGGCGACGGTGGCGGGTGCGTCGTCCCAGGCCAGGGAGGACATCTTCCATCCTGACGGGGTCCGGAGGAACTGGGTGGTCTTGTGGCCGGAGCCCTCGAACCACTTGCCGTTGTGGAAGCCGGACTTGCGGTATTCGCTGAACCGGTGCGCGATCGATCCGAAGATCTCGGTCCGCTCGGCGACTTCCCATTCGGAGAACTCCGTCAGCGTCCCGTCGGTCAGCATCTTCTGCCGTGGCTCGATGAACGCGTCGAGGTCGTAGATCACGGGCTCGTCCCCGACGTTCGCGATGATCCTGCCCTGCGGAATGAAGACGTCGCGGATGACGCCGAGGTCCGGCCGGCGGTCGCCGGTGTTGGTGAAGGCGCCGACGAACACGTCCATCAGCCGGTCCAGCTCTGCCTGGACGCCGGAGACGGGCACTTCCCCGAGAGGCGGCCATTCTTCGGAGAGGACTGACCAGACTTCGATGTCGTGCCGCACACCTCGGTACGAAGAATGCTGCCGCAGCACACCGTCGCGGGTCATGCCCAGCCGGCGCGCGACCTCGATGCTGCGGGTGTTGCCCGCCGCGGCCCACCATTCGACGCGGCTCATCCCGCGCTCCTGGAAGGCCCAGCCGATCAGTGACCGGCAGGCCCGGGCGACCAGGCCCCGCCCCTCCCCGGCCGACTCCAGCCAGCAGCCGATCTCACACACCCCGGAGGCGCTGTCGAAGCGGGTGAACATGACGCCGCCGACCAGTGTGCCGTCCAGCCAGATCCCGCAGATGCCGCCGGTGTCCGTGGCGAGGCGGTCGGCATATCGCTGGAGGGTAGCCGTGGCCGAGTCGAGGTCGGTGCTGAACGTCGCCCAGGGTATCCACGGGTCCACGGAGGCCCGGGCGCGGTCGATGTGGGCGAGGAACTCCGGTGCCTGCCAGGGCTCCAGGGGGCGGAGTTGAGCATGGTCGCCGAGCGGCAGGGTGAACATGGACGTCTCACTCTCTGGTGCGTAACGAGCATTCGGTACGTAGGATGGCAGTATGCCGCCTGCACCTGGAGACCGTGAAGCCCGCCGCACGGACGTATCCGAGGCTGTGTGGCACGTACTCGCAGCCAAGGGGTTCGGCGGGCTGACCCTGCGTGCCGTCGCCGCCGCGATGGAGGTCTCGACCGGGATGCTCATGCACTACTTCCCGACCAAACGGGCCCTGATCACACACGCCCTGGACCTGCTGGAGAAGCGCACCGCGGAGCGTCCCCGCCGCGCGCGTCCCGCCGTGGGCCTCGCCACCGTACGCGCCATGCTCCTGGACATCCTGCCGCTGACCCCGGGCGACATCGCGCGCAACCGCATCTGGGTCAGTTCCTGGGACCTCTCCCTCGCCGACGACGGGCTGACCGCGCAGCAGGCCGATCGCTACACCCGGCTACGCTCGACGCTCCGCCCCCACCTCGAGGCTGCGCGCGACCTCGGCGAGCTCTCCTCGGCAGCCGACCCGGACCAACTCGCCGCCGCTGTCGTCGCGTTCACCCATGGACTCGTCGTCCAGGCCCTGTTCGACCCCGACCGATTCACCGAGGACGTGCAGATCACCATGCTCGACGACTTCCTCGCCTCGACCGCGCTGCCCCGGTCCGCCGCCGACGGCAGCCGACCGGCCGCCGGCCGGTAGAGCGGCCCCCCTGGACTCCCTGTCCTGCCCGGCAAGGGGGCGCCGCCCTTGCGGGGTAGGTCGTCAGCCCTTGACGACCTTGTCGTATCGGCGCTCGGAGGGCAGTGGACCCAACGCATCCGCGGCTCACTGTACTGCTGTGGCTGGAGGTGGCACCGGCAGCGCTGGCCGAGGTGACGCAGTCGCTGTCACGGAACACCGCGGTCACCTTCGCCGCCGTCACCACGGGCCGGGCGTCGGTCTTCGCCATGGTCCAGTGCCGCGACACCAGCGCCCTGTACGAGTTCTTGGCCGACGAGCTGGCCGCGCTGCCAGGCATCGGGCGGGTGGAGAGCGCCCTGATCCAGCGACGCGCCAAACGGGCGGGGCCGCTCCTCCTGCCGCCGATGCCGCAACGGCCGGGAGAGCGCGCTCCGGGACGGGCCCAAGGTCGCTGACCCGACGAATCGGCGGGGGCCGCGCCTGGCTGGTATGCCGATGAAGCCCCCTTCCCCGCGCCCGCGCCCGCGCCCATGCCCGTCAAGAACCGGCCCGGATGGCCGACCGCCGGGCCGATGCAGTCCTGCGCCCACCAGTTCCGCGGGTCGGGCCGAGCAGCCGGACCGTGCCCACAGGGTCGCGGTGATCTGCGGCGTTCAGCGTGGAATCACCCAGCTCGGCGCCCAGCTCCCGGCGGCGTCGTGGGCGGCCGCCGTGCCGGCGAGGTGGGCGCGGAGGGTGGCCAGTGCTGGGTGGGGGTTGTCGCGGTGCCAAAGGAGCGAGTGCGGGTAGACGGGTGTCGGGTCGGTCACCGGGATGCGGCGCAGGCCGTGGTCGGCG
This sequence comes from Streptomyces sp. NPDC051364, assembly GCF_040682115.1. Lineage (NCBI taxonomy): Bacteria > Bacillati > Actinomycetota > Actinomycetes > Kitasatosporales > Streptomycetaceae > Streptomyces > Streptomyces sp. NPDC051364. The sequence continues at coordinate 20,714 of NZ_JBFBAH010000023.1, forward strand.
GGCCAGACGAGCCGGGTGTGTTCGCCCATGAAGGTGGCCAGGGCCGGGGTGTCGGCGACGGTGTCGAGGAGCGCGTCGGAGCCGAAGTTGGGGCCGGTCGCCTCGATGGTGAGGCCGAACTCGGCGACGAGGGCGTCGTAGTAGGCGGCCCACTCGGTACCGGGGACGATGCCGGGCATCCAGATCCTGTGCCCGGCGAGCTGGGCGAGGGGCACCGACCGGGCACCCGCCAGCGCGTGGCCGGGGCCGGTGAGGAGCTGGAGCGGCTCGTCGAGGACCCGGACGGACTCGATGTCTTCGGGAAGGGGCCGGCCGGGTGCGGCGACGGCGCGGAAGGACGCGTCGATCTCACCGGACCGGATGGCGGCGACGGCCGTCTGGATGTCGAACAGCATGAGCACGTCGAGGTCGATCTCGGGGTGCGCGTGGTGGAAGCCCCGCATCAGGCCCGACGGCGCGACGCGCGAGGCGATCACGTCGACGCGCAGTGGACGGTGGCCGGTGCGCACGGACGCGGCCGCGCGTTCGGCGACGCGCAGCAGTTCGCGGGCGTGGGGCAGGAATGCCTGCCCGTCGATGGTGAGCGCGGCGCCGCGCGGGGTACGGGTGAACAGCCGCACCCCGAGGTTGCGCTCCAGCGCGGCGATGCGTTTGGAGACGGCCTGCTGGGTGACCGCCAGCTCGGCGGCTGCCTCCTGGAACTGCCCCGCGTCGGCGGCGGCGACGAAGGTCCGGACGGTGTCGAGGTCCATGCCGGTACCCTACGGCCACAACCATCGGTTGTGGCCGATGATCCTGCGGTTGTTTGATTCCTGACCGTGGTGCTCGCTTTGATGCTTCTGATCGCGGATCGGTTGTGCAGGCGAGGGGCATCGGACATGAGGACATGAGGAGCGGACAGCGGCTGGGGCGGCGGTTCGGGTGGCTCTGGGGTGCGTACGGGACCAGCGCGCTCGGCACGTGGCTCGCCTTCGGCGCGTTCCCACTGATTGCCGTCCAGGTGCTGCACGCCGGACCGGCCGAGGTCGCCGCGCTCTCCTCCGCAGGGGCTGCGGTGGGCGCGGCCGCGGCGGTGCCGCTCGGCCCGTGGGTGGAGTTCCGCCGCAAGCGGCCGGTGCTGATCGCGATGGACCTGGTGCGGTTCGCGGCGCTGCTGACGATCCCCACCGCGTTCGCGCTCGGCGTGCTCACCTTCGTCCAGCTTCTGCTGGTGTCGGTCGTCGTCGCGGCGGCCGACATCACCTTCCGGGCCGCCTCCGGCGCGTACCTGAAAAAGCTGCTGCCGGCCGAGGACCTGCTCGTCGCCAACGCCCGATTCGAGTCCACGGCCTGGACGACCACGATCATCGGACCGCCGCTGGGCGGCATGGCGATCGGGCTCCTCGGCCCGGTGGCAACAGTGGTGGCGGACGCGGTCAGCTATCTGCTCTCGGCCCTGGGCATCCGCGCGACAGGCGGGCACGAGCCCCAGCCCGAGCGCCCGGCGGCCACGCCCATGCGGGCCCGGGACCTGCTCGACGGCTGGCGGTACATCCTCGCCGACGCGACGCTGCGTCCGCTGTTCTTCAACACCGCCTTGTTCAACGGCCTGGTCATGGCCGCCCAGCCGCTGCTGGCCGTCCTGATGCTCGGCCGGCTCGGTTTCGCACCCTGGCAGTACGGCCTCGCCTTCGCCGCACCCTCGATCGGCGGGCTGCTCGGTTCACAGCTGGCCCGACCGCTCGTCATCCGGTTCGGACAGCACCAGGTCCTGGCCGTGGCAGGGACCCTGCGCGCGATCTGGCCCCTCGGCCTTGCCTTCCTGGGACCGGGCACCGGAGGGCTGCTGCTGGTGATGGGCGTCGAGGTCGGGCTCATCTTCTGCTGCGGGGTCTTCAACCCCGTCTACGCCACCTACCGCCTCGAACGCACCGCGACCGACCGGGTCACCCGCACGCTGTCCGCCTGGGCGGTGACGACCAAGGCCACGACCGCGCTCCTGACGGCCGGCTGGGGCGTACTGGGCGCCCTGCTCGGCCCGCGTACAGCCATCGGCCTGGCCGGCGTACTCCTCCTGGCAACCCCGCTGCTGCTCCCCCGCCGCTCGGCAGCGCTTCCCTCCGAGCCGGAACCGGCACCCGGCCGCACCTGACGGGCCACCGCAGCCGTCACCGCGACCGCTGCAGCCCGTGACACTCGCCGGGGCCTCCCACCCGGCCGGGCCAGGCACCCGGCGTGGCGTTGCTGCGACCGACCACCACGGGCGAGGGGCCGAGCCTGGCGCTCAGGCGGCCCTCCCACGTCCTGCCCAACGGATTCCCACGCTCTCATCACCCGGCTTCTATCGTGGGAACCACAAACGGCATCGAGCGCTGAGGCAGGCCGGCCATGGCGGAGGCGGATATCGACTACGCGGGAGTGTTCCAGGCACTGCCCGGCATGGTCGCGCTCCTGACTCCCGAACTGGTGTACGCGGACGTCAACGAGGAGTTCCTGCGGGTGTCGGGCCGGACGCGCGAGCAGCTGGTGGGCCGGTACCTGTTCGACGTCTTCCCCGACAATCCCGGCGGCCCCACCGCCACCGGCGCGCGGAACCTGCAGGCCTCACTCCAGCGGGTGCTCGCCACCGGCGAGCGGGACACGATGGCGCTGCAGCGCTACGACGTGGAGTCCGTGGAACGGCCGGGTGAGTGGGAGGAACGGTACTGGAGCCCGGTCAATGCACCGGTGCTCGGAGGTGAACACGAGCCGGAAGGTGGTGCCCATGTCGTCCTGGCCTGCCGCAGCCACGAGCGCGGGCGGGAGGCAGTGGAGCGGCTGCGAAGCGAAGTACCCGGTGCCCGCACCGAACTGCGCATGCTCGATCTCGCCGACTTGGAATCCGTCCGCGGTTTTGCCGAGGGCTGGATCCACGACCGGCTCGATCTCCTGGTGAACAACGCCGGCGTGGCCATGGTGCCATTCTCCCGGACGGCCGACGGCTTCGAGTCGAGCACCGATACCGAGCGTTGTTCACCTACCTGCAGTCCAAGCGGGCCAACCTCTACTTCGCCACGGAACTGCAGCGAAGGGCCGATGCCGCCGGGCTGAGGCTGCGCAGTATGGCGGTCGCCCCCGGACTCACACGCTCCAACGTGCTCACCGGCGGCGCCAACAGCACCCGCGGCCGCGCGTACGGGATCCTCACGCGCCTGCTCTTGCGCACCGCCTTCCGCCCCACGCCGGAAGGCGCCAAGACCTCGCTGTACGCCTCGACAGTCCCCAACCTGCCCGGAGGCAGCTACGTCGTGCCCGACGGGCCCTTCCAGCTCAGGGGCGAGCGAGCCCGTCCTGCGCAGCCGGGAACGTGTCATCCAGGACTCCGCCACGGCCCACCAGTTGTGGGCGCTCTCGGAAGATCTCACCGGAGTGCACTACGCGTTCCCCGCGAACCGATGTACGGGCTCGCGGCCTTGTTAGGCAGCAGCGGGGCGGGCGCCTGACGGGGGATCCTGGCGGCGCGCTCGGCAGACCGTCCCACTGCGCAGACTCACTGACAGGCGACAACCTCGAGCCGCGGCACGTTTATCCCTCAGAGCGCTGAAATCTCGCTCAGCAGGTCGTCCAGGCCCAGCGAGCCCTGCGACAGTGCGGCCATGTGCCAGGCCTTGAGGTCGAAGTCCGCGCCGTGCCGGGCTCGGGCCGCCTCGCGGCCCATGAGCCATACCCGCTCGCCGAGTTTGTAGCCGATGGCCTGGCCCGCCATGCCCAGATAACGGGTGACCTCGCTCTCGACGTAGTCGGCCGGGCGGCTGGTGTGACGGGCGAGGAACTCCTGAGCCAGCCCCGGCGTCCAGCGCTCGCCCGGGTGGAAGGGGGAGTCCTTCGGGATCTCCAGCTCAAGGTGCATGCCGATGTCGATGATGACGCGGATGGCCCGCATCATCTGCGCGTCCAGGTAGCCCAGCCGCCGCTCGGCGTTGGACAGGAAGCCCAGCTCGTCCATCAGTCGCTCGGCGTACAGCGCCCAGCCCTCGGCGTTGGCGTTCACGAGGCCCACGGTGGTCTGGTAACGGGAGAGGTCGTCGGCTACGTGCGCCCACTGGGCCAGCTGGAGATGATGACCGGGTACGCCCTCGTGGTACCAGGTGGTGACCAGGTCGTAGACCGGGAAGCGGGTCTCGCCCAGCGTCGGCAGCCAGGTGCGTCCGGGCCGGGAGAAGTCCAGCGACGGCTCGGTGTAGTAGGGGGCGGCGGCACTGCCTGGCGGGGCGATGCGCGACTCGACCCGGCGTACCCGCTCGGCCAGTTCGAAGTGGGTGCCGTCCAGCGTGTCGATGGTTTCGTCCATCAGTGACTGGAGCCACTGCCGGGTCTCCTCGACCCCCTCGACGGCCTCGCCGTGCCGGTCGCACCAAGCCAGCGCCTCCCAGGGGGTACCGGCCCCCGGCAAGACCCTTTCGGCCTCGGTGCGCATCTCGGCGAGCAGCCTGTGGAACTCGGTCCAGCCGTACGCGTAGGCCTCGTCCAGGTCGAGATCGGCGCCGTTGTGGTGACGGGCGAGACGGATGTAGCGCTCCCGGCCGACGACGTCGGGTGATCCCTCGACGGCCGGGGCATAGGTGCCACGGAGCCAGTCGCGCAGTTCCACCAGGCCGCCGGTGGCCACTGTGGCGGCCGTGGTGAGCTCGCCCCGCAGCCGCTCGGGACCGGGGTCGGTGAACTCCGCGAACCAGCTCCGGTCCGTACCGATCCACTCGGTCAACTGGCCGACGACGGCCGAGACCTGCCGCGGCCCTGCGGGCAGCCCGCGTGCGAGGCCGGCGTCCAGAGAGGCACGGTAGCCCGCCAGGGCGTCCGGCACGGCGCGCAGCCGTCGCGCGATCGCGGCCCAGTCCTCGTCCGTGTCCGTGGGGGTGAGGGTGAGGACGTCGCGGACCTGGTGCAGAGGTGAGTCGAGGTTGCTGACCGTACGCAGGCTCTCGCCTGCCTCGTCCACGTCGAGTTCGGCGGTGAGCCGCTCACGCAGCAGCCGGGCGCAGCGGCGCTCGGCGATGTCGCCCGCACCGGGAACGGCCTCTGCGGCGGCGAGCTGCCGCAGGGTCGTACGGGCGAGCTGGGCCACCGATTCCCGGCCCTCCGGCGAGAAATCGGGGAGTCGGCCGGAACTCTCGGCGACGCCGAGGAAGGTGCCGGCGATCGGGTCGAGTTCGACGAGGGCGTCGACATGGGCGCCTGCCACCTGACGGGGCAGCCGACCGTCGCTGGGATTGCTGGAGTTGGGCATTCGAGCCGTCCTTGTGCGATGCGTCTGCAGTTTCAGTGCCGCCGTGCCGGACATCTGGTCATCCTTCGGAATTCGACCCACTTCGGATCAGATCCATTCCAGATTCCGGGCAATGCGCAATGCATCAATACGGTTGCGTGCACCTATGTTCACCACGATGGATGAAATGTAGTTGCGAACCGTCCCTTCCGACAGAGACAGTCGGGCGGCGATCTCCTCCACCGTGTCACCGCGGTCGAGATGCTCGAGCACGGACAACTGCCGGGGGGTCAGCGGGCAGTCTCCATGGGCCACGGCCGCAACCGCGAGCTCGGCATCGAAGGCTCGCTCACCCTCGTGCACCAGAAGGATGGCCTCGAGAAGGCGCTGCGGCGGGACACTGCGCCGTACCATTCCGCCGATTTCCCCGGCGAAGGCCCTGCGGACGGCGGATCGGACACACGCGGTGGCAACCAACAGCGTGCGGACCTTCGGAAGGATGGCGATCTTCTCGGCAATGTCGACGGTTTCCTCGTCCCTGCCTTCGAAACTGATGATCACGACATCGGGTCGATTCATCTCAGCGAACTCAAGTGCGGCATACCTGTTGTCCACCGATCCCACGACTCTGATTTCCGGCTGCTGTTCCAGCAGTGCCGTGAGCGCAAATCGAGACAGGGCAAGATCATCGTAAACCATCACATCGACACTCATTCGAATCCCCCGATCAATTGAGACGATGCAGCCGGCCGGGCGGGCGCGACCCGGAAGGCGTGGGCATACCGAACACCCTTGCATGCGACGCGTTTCGGACGTCGAATCATCCGCTGCCTGTGTCAGGTCGTGCTCGCGGATCAGCTTCCGGTACGCGTATCAGGGGCGCGGAGAGCCGCACCTGGGCACCCGCGGCCCTGGGGTGACGCTCGGCAGCACGCAGGTAGCGCACGCTGCACGCCGACCGCGCGCCGACGGCGGAGCTCCACTCTGCGGCCCGGGATGTAGCGCGGCGATGGCGCGAAATGGTGTGCGGTCACTGCTCCGGGTCGGATCCACCAGAGCCTCGGAGGGGATGACCAGGTCCCCCGGTCACCGCAGCGGCGTCAAAGGGAGTGCAAGGAGGTCCACACCGTGCGGCGGCCCCGTGAGTTCGCCGACCTTCGTCCAGCCCCACCGCCGGTACAGCTCGCGCGCCGACGCCTTGCTCGACGCGGCGAGTACGGCGAACGGCTCGGTGCGGTCGGCCAGCAGCAGATCCAGCAGCTCGCGCCCGTGCCCGCGGCCGCGCAACTCCGGTACGACCGCGAGCTCGTAGACGTAGAACAGCGGCCGGCGCAGCCACCGCGGCGCGGGCGCGGCGGCACGCGGATGCCACCATCCCTCCTCACGGTGCACGCCGTAGGCGAAACCGCTGAGCACACCGCCGTCGAGGACGGTGGTCACGGAGAAGCCGGGCAGCGCCGCGTGGCCGGCCAGCTCTCGGGCGAAGTCGTCCGCGGCTGCCGCGTCCTCGTGGTAGGGCGGCTCGTGGTAGACCCGGTGGTAGACGTCGCGGAACTCCTCCGGGCGGCGGAGCTCGGCCGCGCGCTCAGCCATGGACGGCCTCCCGCTGGGCGTGTGCGGGCAGCACACGGTGGAGTCGCTGCAGCACCACGACCGCCGCGAGGCAGCAGAGGCAGAGCGCAAACCACGGCAGGCCCGCTCCCCGCGCCAGCAGCCAGGTGAAGACCGTCGGCGCCATCACCCGGGCCAGGCTCCACATCAGCTCCTCCAACCCCAGGTACCGGCCGCGAAGATGCCCTGCGGCGATCGCCACGGTCAGCGCACTGCTGGTCGGGGCCTGGAGCAGCTCGGCGACCGTGAAGACGACCATGCCGAGGATGAGCCCGCCGAAGGCCAATCCGACGTGCTCGCCGGACACCGCCGCGAACAGCGCGAAGGACACCATCCACAGGACGGACGCCACCTGCAGCACTCTGGTCCGCCGGTACCGCTCGACCGCCCTGGCCACTGCGGTCTGCGCCAGCATCACCATGACGGTGTTGATCGCGAACAGCATGCCCGGCTGCCACGCCGGCAACCCGCGTGCCTCGATCACGTAGGCGCTCAGCAGCATGGTCAGCGCGAGGTCGCACAGGGCGAACACGCAGACGGTGGCCAGGACGCCGAGGAACGCCCGGTCGGCGAGTACCTCCCGGTACCCGTCGCGCCGCTGTTCCGGAGCGTCCGCGGCCGGGACCGGGCCGCCACCGCCGCCGGAAGGCAGCACGATGGTCCGGCGCCAGGTCGCGACCAGCCCGGCGGCGACGAGGAACGACACGGCGTTCAGCGCGACCACGGCGGTGTAGCCCGAGGTGCCGCCCCACCCGACGAGCGTGCTGCCCACCAGTCCGCCGGCGCCGATCCCGACGTTGCGCAGGGACCGGTCCATCGCGTACCAGCGCGCCCTGTGCCCGTCGTCGGCCACCTGCGCCACCAGCGCGGAGACCGCGGGCCGGAACAGGCTGTCACCCCACAGGGTGACCGTGACCAGCGCGACCAGCTGCCAGGGAGTGTCGGTGAACACGTAGGCGGTGAAGGTCAGTACACGGATCAGATTGCTCGCGATCAGCACGCGGCGCGGCCCGATCCGGTCGATCAGCGGGCCGCCCAACGGTCCCGCGGGCAGCGAGAGCAGCGCGCCGACGGACAGCATGAGGCCGACCGTGGTCAGTGGGATGCCCTTGGCGGCGTGGAAGTACACGACGGCGAAGGGGAGAAAGAGCCCGGTGCCCAGAGCATCGACGACCTGCGCGACGATCAGAGGCTTGCGGCCTTTGGTGTTCGGCAGGCCGAGTGTGTCGATGACAGCCATCGGTATCCCTCACGCGTGGGGTAGTGGGAAGACGTTGAACTCCTCCTCGGCCAACGGCTGCGACCGCCAGCCGAGCCGGACGCCTGCGCGGCCGATCCTGCCGTCGCCCCACATGGGCATGCCGGCGGGGAAGTTCGACACGAGGCCGGGCACGATCGTGTGGGCGGCACTGAACCCGGCCGCTTCGGCGTCACAGGTCGTCAGGTCGACACTGATCACCTCGAAGCCACGGGCCTCGACCCGTTCGCGGTAGGCCTCGAGGCTCCTCTGCTCGAGCGCGGGCAGTCCGTCCCAGGGGCGGGTGGGGAGGTCCAGTACCCAGGGTGCGACCCGCTCCCCCGCCCGCGGGTCGAGGTGGACCTGCTGCTGGCACAGCAGGTCCCGGACGTCGCTGAAGTCCGGGCGGTAGGAGTCGAGATAGCGCCGGTCGGCTCGGTACGGCTTGAGGTTGCCCAGGTGCGGCAGCTCCGCCTGGCCGTCCGCCAGCGTCTTGTCGTCGTCGAGGAAGCGGCAGGTGTGGTGCAGGGTGAACCCCTCGGCGAGCGCCTTCTCCGCCGCCTCCTGCGGGTCGGGCCGGGTGGCGAAGCCGATGCCCAGCCACCCGGCGGCCCGGTCGCGTACGACCGCGGCGAGCACCGGGACGTCGAACTCGTTGTCCAGATGGATCAGGCTGATGTCGTAGGCGTCCAGGCTGTCGGCGACCAGCTCGCGGATCCGGTCGGGCATCGGCAGCCGGGGAAGGCGGGCGGCGTTGGCCCACCACAGCATGGTGGTGTCCCGCTCGATCACCTCTTCGAGCCCCGAGGTGACGGCGTACTCCTCGCTGACACCGCAGGCCACGCCGGCCACCAGCGGATCGGAGTAGGCAACCGGGTCGTGCTCTCCGTGGGCGACCAGGAAGGCGGGCACCCACGCCGGCTCGCCGGTCGTCCACGAGTGGCCCTCGACCCAGGCGCACTCTGCGTCCACGGTCAGCGGCGCGAAGGGGAAGCCCTCGCTGCGGTACTGCCGCTGCGAATACAGGTGCAGCCGGCGCGGATCGAGCGCGGGCACCCCGGCCCTGCGCAGCTGGGCGTAGCTGCCGAACCGGAGCCGGTCCTCGGGCAGCCGGCTGCCGCAGTATCGTTCGACCGCCTCGCCGACGGCGCTGCGGCGGGCGGCGCCGAAATCGGACCAGGACGTGCCGAACGCCTGCCGGTCGTTGGGCCAGTCCGCGACGCGCCGCATGTCGGCGACGTCCACCGCGCACACCCGCAGCCGCGCCGGCATGCCCGGCAACGGAGCCAGCTCCTGAACGCCGGTCACCACGCCGACCTGATCGTCGACGAGCAGGTCCGCCTCGGCGTCTCCGCGCACCACCGGCCGCGGCCGCGTCGGAACCGGCAGGATGGTGCGCTCGATCCGGTCGAGCCGGCGCGGATCGAGCTCGACCTCGTCGACGGTGGCCTCGCCCGTGACCCAGCGCTCCAGGTACGTGCCGAGCTGTGCGGATGTCCAGCGGACGTCGCCGTCGCGGAGCCGGTGGCCGTCGGGCTGCGGCGCATCCCGCACGGCCTCGACGACCCGCGGGTCGTGCGCCGCGCTGAGCCGGCGGTCCAGCACGTCCGCGAAGTCCGCCGTGGTTCCGGGGGTGATGGCAGGACCGAGGACGGCCCGGCCGCGTTCATGGCGCAGCGGCAGCCAGCGCAGGCCGGACCGGGCACACAGCTCGTCGATACGGCTCAGTTCCCGGTGGCCGGAGTATGAGAAGGCGGCGACGAGCACGGTGTCGCGGACATCGACGACGGACAGGTCCTCCGGGGCCGGCCCGACATGTGCGTAGCCGGTGGTGCTCAACGCGTGGGCGAGTGGGGCGGTGAGCTCCGGCGCGCCGGTGATGAGGACCGTCGTACGCGCCACGCGCGCCGCCCGTTCGGCGTCGACGCCGGCCCCGGCCGGACGCAGGCAGCCGTCTTGCCGCAGGACGTCGACCACCTCGGCGTATTCGGAGGTCATTCCCTCCAGCAGTTCGCTGCGGGACCTGGTTCCGTCGCAGCGCGCCAACCATGCACGAAACTCTGATGTGGGGGCGGATATATAGAACTGCCCACCGTTCGGGGTGGCGAGAAAGCACAGATCCTGCTCGAGGTCGTATATCTCAACGTCCACGATTTCCAAAGCGGTGTCGTCCGCCGACATATCAGCCCCCATAGAAACTGACTCCTGGTGCAAAGTGCCACGGTCCCGGGAGAACCCCGGGACCGTGGTCGAAGGACCTCAGAGGGTCAGCTTCACTTGGCGACCGAGCGGTTGTGGACGACCGCACGGTTGTGCACGACCGCGCGGTTGTGGACGACGGCGCGGTTGTGGACCACAGCGGTGATGGCGTTGGTCTTGACGGTCGAGATCATGGTAATACCTCCCGTTTGGCTGTCAGTTACGAGAAATACGTTACGGGCATTCAGCACCGCCACCTAGGTGCATTCTTCACGAATCCTCGTGGATGGCTCACGGGTTCACCCGGAACTCCCCGTCCGGGAATACGGAACAGGGATACGGCGTCTGTCGGCGAGATGTCCGGCCTTCCGGCGGGGCGTCGGTGAGCTGGAGGCAAGGCCCTGCGGTTTCCGCAGGGCCGGCACTGCGGAAAACACCACTAGGTCGGACGGCAACCCTCATACCCCCGCTGAACAGCGGTTTCCAGGCTGGAAGGGAATCGGGGCAGCTGCTCCGGGCGACCGACCCGGCCAATCTTGGAGACCACACCGTGCACCTCATGTACCTGCCTCTTCCCCAGGCGCCCGCCGACGGCTTCGCGGGCTGGGCCGCCGACCTCGCCGACACGATGCGCGGCCCCGTGGCCGGCCTGGCCATCGCACTGGAGAACCTCTTCCCGCCGCTGCCCAGCGAGGTGATCATCCGGATCTTCGTCCTGCCGGCCCTGATGGCGGCCCTCGGCAAGTGGAGCTGGTGGCCGGGCGGACTGTCCGGCGGCCACCGTGCCCAGCATGCCGCGGGCTCCGGCCGCGGGGCCGAGGCCACGCCCCGGCCCCGCCCGACACCCGCGGACGAGCCGCAGTACGCAGGATTCGGCGCCCCGCAGGCCGCCGGCCCCGGCGCCGGGTACCCCGGTGGCGCCGTGGCCCTGGCCCGCACCGGTCATACGCAGGCCTGGCCACCGCTGCCGCAGCGCCACGACGGCCGAAGATCGTCAGCCAGGCCCTGGGCCAGGTGATCGACCCGGCTGCGGCCACTCCCGCACCGCGCGCTCATCTGCGAGGGCCGAACAGGGCCCCGAGACCTCGCGACGCCGCCATGAACGAGCCGATCGGGAGCGCGCCGGCCATCGCCCGGGCACCTGGGTGCACGACCTCGTGCCCGCCCATGGCCGCATCCGCCGGGCTACCGGCAGGGTCCACGCACCAAGGGCTCCACCGGCCCCACCAGGACTCTGTCCGCTCCCGACTCGCCGTGACGGTGTGGGGCGCGACAGCATGGAGGGAGGGCGGTCGGCCGCGGCTGCCCTTGCAGAAAGGCGTTACAGACCGTGACGAGCCAGCGCTTTGCGTTCTGCGGGGCTGAGCTGGCCGCTGTCTACGTGCTCGCCGACGGCCGCGAGGAACTCCATCTGGCCGAGATGACCGGAAACCGCTCCATGCTGTACGGGCTGCCGGCGGTCCTCTCCGTGGACGGGCACTCCCCGGCCGCCGAGGCCTACCGCTCGGGCCGCCCGCTGTGGCTGAACCCGAAGGAACTCGCCGCATACGTGGAGGAGGACCCGCACCACTTCCCCGGACGGGTGCGGGACGACTCCGTCAGGGTGTCGCCGGCCAGGCTCTCGCTCGGCGCCCTGCCGCTCGGGCACGGCTCCAAGGAGCTGGGCTGCCTGATCGTCGCCGGCAATGTCCCCGACGGGTTCAGCAACGACCGCCGAAGCCTGCTGGAACTGTACGCCGACCAGGTCGCCGCCGGACTCGCATCGGTGGCCGCCCACGCGCCGGGGCGCACGGCCCCGCGCCCCGTGCGGGGACACACGCTGGTGCCGCTCCGGGGCGGCGCGTTCATCCTGGAACTCGGCTCCGGCCACATGGAGGCGCACGCGCGCGTACTGGAACTGCTCGGGATCCCGCCCGACCAGTTCGACGGCAAGGTGGAGACGCTGCTCGCGAGTGCCGTACCGGACGACATCCCTGCGCTGATGGCCGTCGTGGAGCCCGACAGGCTGGCGTCGGGTCCGCAACAGCTGGCGTTCCGCATCCGCCGGCCGGGAGGTGAACTGCGCTGGCTGGGCCTGCGGTGCCGGGTGATGACGGACGACGACGGCAACCCCGTACGGGTCCTCGGCGTGGTGGCCGACGCCTCCTACCTGCGCCCCAGTGCCGACGAAGTCTCCATCGTGCAGCGGCTGTCCGCCACGCTGGCCGGCGCGACGACCATCAGGGACGTCAGCCAAATAGTCGTCAACTCCCTGCGCGGCCCACTGGACGCGAGCCGGGTGGCGGTCGCCGAGCTGGAGGCCGACCGGCTCGTGGTCACCGTCCTCGACCCTCCCGAGCCGCAGGCATGGCCGGGTATGTGGCGTTCGGAATGGCGGTCCGAGTGGCCGGACGCCTCGATGCACGACCTGCCCACGCTGCAGACCGTACTGCGGGAGGGCCATGTGAGCCTATGGCCGCCGGGTGCGGACCTCGAACCCGCTCTCGCGGGGATCGGGCCCGGCGGCCTCGCGGTCCTGCCGCTGCCGGCGGACGGCCGGATGGTCGGCGTCTGCCTCGTGGGATGGGACGGTGAGCACCGGTTCGGACCCGAGGAGCGGTCGCTGCTGACGGCCACCGCGGGGCTCGTGGGGCAGGCGCTGATGCGCGCGCACGCGCTGAACGCCGGCCACGAACTCGCCACGATGCTCCAGCGCAGCCTGCTGCCGCGCAAACTCCCTTCGCTGCCCGGTGGGGTGGCCGTCGCCCGCTATCTGCCCGCGACCGCGGGGCTCGAGGTGGGCGGCGACTGGTACGACGTCATCCCGCTCGGCGACGGCCACGTGGCGCTCGTCATCGGCGATGTGCAGGGGCACAGCGCCGGAGCCGCGACCATCATGGGCCAGATCCGGACGGCCGTGAGGGCCTACGCAGTGGAGCGCCACCCGCCCGATGTGGTCATCGCCCGGGCCAACCGCCTGCTCGTCGGCATGGAGACAGACCTCTTCGCCACCTGCCTGTACGTGGACCTGGACATGGAGGAGGGCATCGCCTGGTTCGTCCGCGCCGGGCACCTGCAGCCGGTCCTGCGCAAGCCGGACGGCAGTACCGAGGAGATACCGGTCGAGGGAGGACCGCCGCTGGGAGTGGTCACGGACGCCGAATTCCCCATGACGGAAGTCGGCTTGCTCCCGGGGACGATGCTCGCCCTGCTGACGGACGGCATGGTCGAGTCGTCCAACGTCCGTCTGGAGGACGGCATGCGCCGGGTGTGCGACGTGCTGGCCTCGTCGGACCCGGCCGACCCGGGGATGGTCGCCGACGAGCTGGTCGCGCGGGTCAACCGGCGGGACGACGACGTGGCGCTGCTGCTCCTGCGCTACGACGGCACCCGCGTCCGGCCGATGCGGACGAACTGGACCGTCTGGCGGCTCCCCAACGCCGTCCACCACGCTCGCCGTTTCGCCGCGCGCACACTGCGCTCGTGGGGCGTGGCGGAGGAACTCGACATCGCTCTGCTGGTGGTCTCCGAGCTGGTCACCAATGCGATCGCCCATACGCAGGGAGAGGTGCGGCTGGATCTGACGTTGTCCGCGGACCGGCTGCGGATCGCCGTGAACGACGCCTCGCCCCGCAGCCCGGTCAAGCCTGGGAACGTGGACTGGTCGGCGACCGGGGGCCGTGGAATCCTCATCGTCGAGGCGACGACGGCGTCGTGGGGCTCGGTGCCTCTCAGCGGCGGCAAGCAGGTGTGGGCGGAGGTGCCGCTGACCACCCCACGATCGGCTCACCAAGCGCGCTCAGCGGCTCCGCCCGGAGGCTGATGACGCTCAGAGCGAAGGGGCTGAACGTCTCCTATGAGGCCTTCTTCCGTGTCGTCGATGGTGGGCACTGGGAGAAAGTAGGCAGCGGACGCGCCTACGTCCGGGCCGGCGAAGCCATCGGCCCGGTCGAAGTGGGAAGCACGACCCGGGTATGCGGCCCCGTGAAGGTCGAGATCCGAGTACATGCCCGGGCCGACGGCGCTGCTTGGAGCGGCTGGTCTCCCGCGGCCACGAAGCAATGCCAAACCTGAGAGCCTGGATGCTCTGTGCCCCGGCGGGCCGGGGCACAGAGAACGGAGCCCCGGCCTCAGCCGCAGCCCATCGGTTCGCAGGCGAGCACGCCCAGCCGGAGCCCTGCTCGGGCGGGCCAGGTACGGCTGGGTCCCGTCGACCGCCATGGTTACAGAGGCTCACGGCTGCATGACCGACCGGAATGCGCTCCGGATGGACAGCTGTGGCCTACCTCATGCAGATGTCGGTGGCGTCCAGCCCGGGTCACGCCCGCTCAGCCCGACGGCCCGGTCCAGCAGCGGGGCGTCGTCCGGTACGGGTACGACCGGCCCGAAGATGCCCCCGCCTCGGTCCCCGTCCTCTGCAACCGCCAGCAGGAACACATGCGAGGCGCGCAGCGCGGCCTGATCGGGTGCGTACTCCTGACCGGTGGCCCGAGCCAGGTCCCATCCGTGCAGCACCAGTTCGTCGGCAGCCACCGCGGCCGCGATTTCGCCGGGCAGGTCCACGCCGCCCGCCCGGGTCATGCCGGTCCAGGCGGCCGGATCCTTCCAGGCTTCGGCCAGTTCACCGAGGACCCTGGGCAGTTCCTCCCGCCAGCGGGCGGGCAGGGAGGGCGTGGCTGCGCCGGGGGCCGTGTCCGTTGTGGGGCCCAGGTCCTTGCGGGCGGCATCGCGGAACGCGACGGCGAGGCTTGTGAGGTGACCCAGCAGGTCGCTGACCGCGTACTCGGGACAGGGCGTCCGGTCGGCGAGGCGGGAGTCCGGAACGGCCGCCGCGAGACGGGCCACGATCCGGGCTTGTGGTCCGAGGTCGAAAGTCCTCGTATCGGTCATCTGCCACTCCTCCCAGAGGATGGATCTGAAGGGTAGACCGGCGGCAGAGCCCGTACTCATCGCAACGCGCCCGCCGATCAGGCGCCGGACGGTCCGATGACGGTCAGGCGCGGCGGGTCGTGGTCGAGAAGCACAGCGCCCAGTGGCTCATGAACGGAGAGAGGGCGCGCAACAGCGGCCCGGCGCGCGTGCCGCCTCGATCAGCGCCTCGTACGTCTCCTGCCGGGCGTCATCCTGTTCGCCCGCCTCCAGACCCGCGCCCTGCCACTCGGAATCCGTCAGGCGCGCGGGATCGCGGTCGGGCCCCTCGAACCGGCCGGTCAGCGGCACCAGGGCCGCCGGGGCGGATGTCGTCCGGGGCCACCCCGTCGTGCCGAACCCGGGCAGCTCTGGCGATCTCCGCCAGGTCGCATCGGCGTTCGTGCCGCAACATCAGGCATAGCATTCACCCTCAATCCATTGCAACGTCGAGGATGGATGCTGTTGCATTAGACTCAAGGCGATTGCAACGATTTCGCCGCCTTTACCTGCAATAATGCCAATTATGCGCAACAAATCAGTTGCTCGATCGATGAATGCAACGTAGCGTTTCACTCATCAGAAACAACGGACCCGAAGGCTTCACAGGCCGGGAGGTGCGCGTTTCACAAAGGGAGCGATCAAAGGGGTCGGACATGGAGACAGCACAGAGCCGGCAGCAGGCGACACCCGGCGCCGTCACCGCCTTCGCCCGCTTCGTGCTCTGTGGCGGCGGAGTGGGACTCGCCTCCAGCCTCGCCGTGGCGGCCCTCGCCGTCTGGGTTCCTTGGGGCCTGGCCAACGCCCTGATCACGGCGGCTTCCACGCTCCTCACCACCGAGCTGCACGCACGCTTCTCCTTCGGCGCGGGCGGGCGCGCAACCTGGCGCCAGCACGCCCAGTCGGCCGGGTCCGCGGCGGCGGCGTATGCGGTGACCTGCGTGGCGATGCTTGTCCTGCACCAGCTGGTGGCGGCACCCGGTGCGCTGCTCGAGCAGGGCGTCTACCTGTCCGCCTCCGCAATCGCCGGTGTCGCCCGGTTCGCGGTGCTGCGCCTCGTCGTCTTCGCACGGAGCCGCTCGCAGGCCGCGGCCGCCGTCCGCACCGCCCGTCCCGTACACGCGACCGCGCCCCGCGCCGCAGCACCGGCCGGCCCTGCGGAGCTCTGCCGCGCCGCATGACCGGCCCGCCGCACGGCATGTCGCGGCACGCTACCCGTTCGTGATCAACACGGTCCCCTTTGAAGAACTGTCGCCGGCCGACGCGGGCACGCTCTACTGGCGGCGGGCCAGCAAGTGAGCGTCGAGGAACCCCCGCTCGGAGGCCGGGTCGTGGAGCAGCCGCGCGAAAGTCGTGAGCCCGGCCCCGGTCAGCAACTCTGCGAACCGGTCCACCGGCCAGCTGTAGGCGGGGGTCACCTTGTGGTCGAAGCGGACCGGCTCCGGTCCGTCGGTCGCGAAGAACGAGACCAGGAGCAGGCCCCCTGGTGCCAGGACACGCACCTGCTCGGCGAGCAGCACGGGCAATTCCCCAGGCGGAGTATGGATCATCGAGTAGTGGGCCAGCATGCCGCCGAGCGCGCAGTCCTCGACCGGCATGGCCTCCATCCGCGCCTCGTCGAACCGCAGCGCCGGATGGGCCCGCCGGGCGTGGTCGATCATGGCCGGGGAGATGTCGAGCCCGAAGGCCTCCAGCTCCAGGTCGTGGAGCATGGCCGTCAGATGTCCGGGCCCGCACCCGACGTCGGCTGTCCGCAGGTTCCCATTGCCGCGCACCAGCTCGGCGAAGGTGCCGATCATGGCCCGCGTGAACGGCCGCGTCTGCAGCCGATCAGCGAACATCGACGCATAGAGCTCGACGATCCCGTCGTAGGCCGCCCTGGTCTCGTCCTGGTGTTCCACCACGGGATAGAAGCTAACATCCGCGCCGTTCACCGCCGTTCCCCGGCCCCGTGCCGCACCCCCTGGGCAACCTCGACCCTCGTCGGGCGGACCCTGAGTTGGAACGTCAGGGGTGGAAGGAACGGTGGGACCGGTCCACCGGCGACCTGCGACCTGCGACCTGCGACCTGCGACCTGCGACCGAACAGGAAAGCTGCTGGCCGGCCCCGAAAGCCGAGTCAGGGACAGCGCCGGTCTCACATCGTCGGTGCGAACCCGCCAGCGACCCCCACCCACAGGTGGTGAGCCCGCAGGCCACAGTCGCAGATCACCCATTTCTGGCGGAAGCTGCCAACGCACCACGGTGGCGGGGCGACGGGCGCCCCGCCACCGGCGGTTGTGCTGCATCCTACGAGGCGGCCAGGGCCTCCAGGGCGGGGACCGTTTCGGCCGGGGACGGCAGGGCGGCGTTCTCCGCCTGCAGGCGGGCGGCGGCCTCCTGCAGGGCCTGGTCGGTGATCAGGCGGGTGAGGAGCGGGGCATCGACGTCATCGGAGGCGGAGCGCAGAGCGGCGCCGGTCGCGGTGAGGGCGTCGGCGTTGGTGAAGTGGTCGGCGCCCTGCGGAAGCAGGAGCTGGGGCAGGCCGGCCTGCAGGGCGGTGAGCAGGGTGCCGGAGCCGCCGTGGTGGATCAGTGCGTCGGAGGCGGTCAGCAGCTCGGCAAGCGGGACCCAGGGCAGCGGGCGGACGTTGTCCGGGAGGGTGCCGAGCGGGGTGAGGTCGGCGTCGCCGACGGCGAGCAGGAACTCCGCGTCCACCGCAGCGGCGGCCTCGATCAGGCGGATGATGGCGCGGACGCCGTCCATCTCGGTCAACACGGTGCCCAGGGTGACGGCGACGCGCGGGCGGGTGCCGCGGCGGAGCAGCTCGGCGGGGACGGTCCCGCCGCCGTTGTAGGGGATGTAGCGCATCCGCAGGCCGCCGGGGTCGCCGCCGAGCGAGGCGGGGACGATGTTCAGCGCGGTGGGCTCGGCGGGGCCGGCCACCTTGTACGTCTCGTACGCCTCGGTGAAGTTGGCGGCGAGTCGGCCGACCATGTCGAGGCCGGACGTGACGCCGAAGTTCTGGATCACCGACGGGATCTTGAGCTTGGCTGCGACCAGCGGGGCGGAGGCCTGAAAGGAGTCGTAGACCAGCAGGTCCGCGCCCCAGTTGTCGGCGGCGTCCAGCAGGCCGTCCACGGTGGGGCGGGAGACGAGCGCGAAGCCGTGGGCCGCCCTGTCGAGAATCTGGTCCGACGTCATGTCGGTAGCGACGTAGCGCACCTCCTCACCGGTGGATTGCTCGAACACGTCCCGGATGGTGCGGCCGTCGCCGATCTCGACGATCGGAAAACCTGCCTCGCGGAGCCGGTTCAGCGGCTGCGAGCTCGCGAACAGCACCTCGTGGCCGGCGGCGCGCAATGCCTGCGCCGTCGGGATCATCGGGAAGAGGTGGCCGGCCGCGGCCGGTCCGGTGAAGAGTATGCGCACGGTTTCTCCTTGCCAGTGGTCTACCGGTCCAGGACGAGTCGTGCGGGCTCGCCCCGGTTCGCTTCGGTGAACTGACGGGAAGGGAGCTTGTGTTCCCCGACGAGGATCGATAATCAGACATTCTGGAACGCGCCAGCAGGTGAGGTCGATGCCGAGCGCCTTGCCGATCTGTTGGATCCGGCGGGCGACGCTGCTGTGGTGCAGGTGGAGCAGGTCGACGGCCCGGCGCAGGGACCCGGCGGCGCAGTAGGCGTCCAGCGTGTGTCCAGGCCCTCGGGGTGGCCGGCCACGCAGGCCGGCGCGGCGACATCGGGGTTCTCGCTCAACGCGGCCCGGGGCACCTCCGCCAGGAGCGCCAGCGCGTCCAAGTCGGCCTAGTGGACGACAGGTTCGCGCGGCGTGGCGAAGCGCAGGGCGGTACGGGCCTCCCGCCACGTCCGGTCGGGGCTCTCGGCGGAGCCGATCCCCGCGCGCACGCCCGCCGGGAGCCGGTCCGGGTCGACGGCGGCGGCCGGCACGACCCCACGCCGCCGATCTGCGTGTACCGGCAGGCACTGTGCGGCACCGGCAAGGCCCCGCAGGGCCCGGCGGCCACCCCGTAGCCCTGCCTGCGGGCCCGGTCGGACGTGGCAGAGGGTACGGTTTCGGGGCGGTGGCTCGAGGGGATGCCCGCGGGCCACGGCGGTTGTTCAGCTGGAGTAGGGGCTCCACTGGCCGAAGTGTGCCAGCTCCTTGCGGGCGGCGTCCTCATCGAGGCCGAGCGCGGCGGCGGCCTGGGCGGCATTCAGGTCCTGTCGTGTGGCACGAGCGGCCCAGTAGCCGGACCGCTCGGCCGTGATCTGCGTCCGCCGGGCCGCTCGTACCGCCGCGATGGGGGAGGTCTTGGCCAGCTTGTCGATCTCCTCCTCCAGTCGCTCCAGAAGGACGGTGAGGCTGTCCGGCAGGGGGACGGTCGTCGCCTCGACTGCGACGGTGTGCCCGTCCCAGTCCCGCACACAGGCATCCGCCTCGTCGTCGGCAGCCTCGGCGAGTTCCTGCTCACCGATCGCCTCCCAGTCCAGACGGTGCTCGGGTCCGGCCCAGCCGCAGGAGCACACCGCACGCAGCGCCGCCGCCCGCGGCACACGGGGGAAGCGGCCGTCATAGACGCTCCACTCGGACGTCGAGTGCACGTGGGGCCCCGACCCGGTGTCGAAGTAGGCCGGGCCCGGCACGCTGCCGTCTGCCAGGAGCACGCCGACCGCGCCCTCGTGCGAGGTGCCGAACTCCTCCGTCGTCCACGTCTCCCGCTCGCCCATGACACCCCTCCAGCAACCAGCCCGCCATGTCCAGACACCCCGGGCAGGGGTGCCGGAGTACGACGATGCCGCAGCAAGCACCGTCAGCACGCCTGAATCCACGAATGAGGCGCTGGGACGGCACCGGCGCGCGGAAGCGCGGCCGCTGCGCGCACGAGGCTGGGCCAGGGTGATCAGGCTGATCCCCTGTTCCGTCCCGACGCCGTAGCGGGCCCGGCCAGGGCCGCGCTCGGCAGGGGACCTCGAGCGGCCCGCTCCACGGAGGGCTCCGGGGAGCGGGGCTCGGGTCAGGAGGACTGGTTCGTCAGGATCGCCGGGTCCGAGAGGCCGGCTGCGCCGGTTTCGACCTTGCCGGCGAAGCGGCGGCGGAAGTCCGGGGATTCGGATGCGGTGACCGTCACGTCGTACCAGCGTCGCGTGTTCTTCAGGGGAACGCTGTACGTGACGGTGGCGCCCTTGGCGACCGTGAGGCGCTTCGGCCCGCCGCCGTAGGCGTTGGTGACCGTGAGCGTCGCGGTCGACGCTCCGGCGTTGGTGAGGGTGAGGTCCAGGTTCCCCGTGGTGGCGTTGTGGCGGGCCGTGACCTCGGGGCCGGGGGTGGTGCCGGGGTTGCGGAAGCCGCGCAGGAAGCCGTTGGGGCCGTGGACGGTCAGGTCGGTGACACCGGCCGAGTAGCGGGTGTTCCAGGCGTCCGCGATCGACTTGCCGGCCTCGGTGGTGTACGTCCAGGGGGCGTCGGTCCGGTTGCCGGAGGTGACGTAGAACTGCGCGCCCAGGTCCGGGCCGCCGCTGAACGTCAGTCGGAACTTGCCCTCGTCGGTGAGTGCGGCGCCGTCCACGTACGGGGCGTACTTGAGCGGACGCGTGGGGCACAGGCCCTTCTCCTGGCGCGGCATGGTCGCCACGGCCGGCGGGGTGGCCCGGAAGTCGGGGTGGCGCTCGCGGTCCTGCGGCTCCCAGCCGCCGGTGTCGGGCAGCCGGACCGTGCCGGTGTCCGTGCGGGCGAAGTCGAAGGCGGAGGTCAGGTCACCGCAGACGGCGCGGCGCCAGGGCGAGATGTTGGGCTCCTGCACACCGAAGCGCTTCTCCATGAAGCGGATGACGGAGGTGTGGTCGAAGGTCTCGGAGCAGGAGTAGCCGCCGGTGCTCCACGGCGAGACCACGAGCATCGGAACGCGCGGGCCCAGACCGTACGGTCCGGCGACGTAGCCGGCCTTGCCGGGGAAGACGTCGAGCGCGGTCGGCACGGTCGACAGGCCCTGGTTGGCGTCCGCGGGGGCGTACGGCGGGACGACGTGGTCGAAGAAGCCGTCGTTCTCGTCGTAGGTGATGAACAGCGCGGTACGGGCCCACACGTCGGGGTTGGAGGTCAGCGCGTCCAGCACCTGCGCGATGTACCAGGCGCCGAAGTTGGCAGGCCAGTTGGAGTGCTCGCTGAAGGCCTCGGGGGCGGCGATCCAGGAGACCTGGGGCAGGGTGCCGGCGGTGACGTCGGCGCGCAGCTTGTCGAAGTAGCCCTCGCCGGTCCTGGCGTCGGTGCCGGTGCGGGCCTTGTCGTACAGCGGGTTGCCGGGCTGGGCGCCCCGGTAGTTGTTGAAGTAGAGCAGCGAGTTGTCGCCGTAGTTGCCGCGGAAGGCGTCGTTGATCCAGCCCCAGGAACCGGCGGCGTCGAGGCCGTTGCCGATGTCCTGGTAGACCTTCCAGGAGACGCCGGCCGCCTCCAGGCGCTCCGGGTAGGTGGTCCAGCCGTAGCCGGCCTCGGCATTGTTGAGGACCGGGCCGCCGCCCTTGCCGTCGTTGCCGGTGTGGCCCGACCAGAGGTAGTAGCGGTTGGGGTCGGTCGAGCCGATGAACGAGCAGTGGTAGGCGTCGCAGATGGTGAACGCGTCGGCGAGGGCGTAGTGGAACGGGATGTCGTCGCGCGTCAGGTGGGCCATGGTGGCCGGCGTCTTGGCGGGCACCCAGTTGTCGTACTTACCCTTGTTGAAGGCGCTCTGGCCGCCGGCCCAGTCGTGGTTGAGGCCCTGGAGGTACTCCATGCCGAGGTCGTCGGACGGAGGCCGGAACGGCAGCGTCTCCTTGCCCGCGTTGTCGGTCTGATGCCAGACGGACTTGCCGCTGGCCAGGGTCACCGGCCGCGGGTCGCCGAAGCCACGGACACCGCGCAGCGCACCGAAGTAGTGGTCGAAGGAACGATTCTCCTGCATCAGGACCACAACGTGCTCGACGTCGGCGATGGTGCCGGTCGTCCCCTGCGCGGGGATGGCGGCGGCGCGCGCGATGCTCTCGTTGAGCATGGTCAGGGCGGCGGCGCCGCCGGTGAGCTGGAGAAAGCGGCGGCGGTTGAGTTCTGCCATGGCGAGAGGGACCTCTGCTTCGGTCGAGAAGTGCTTGAACGCACCCCAGGACATCGTGCACGGGGTACCGGAGAGGGAGCCTGGCGTGACGGCGGCGAATACACCAGGCGAACGGCAGTCGGATTCCGTAGGAGTTCGGCCATTCCCCGTCGCCGCCGATGTGCCTGTGGCGTCTCGCCGGGTGGCACCTCGTCGGACCCCGTCGGGCTCTGCGGCCGGGACGGGGGCGCCGGCGGTCGTGCGGCGCGAGGCATGTAACGCCGAGGTGCACAGTTCGGGCGCGGGAGGAGAAGGAGGTCGACGGAGCGCTGGCGGCACAGGGCCAAGGAAGATCTGAGGGAAACCCTCTTATCGGCAGGGAAACGGTCCGGAAGCCGGCCCGCCCCCGGAGCGCATGCTCCGGGGGCGGGTGGATCCGGGCTGCGCGGATCAGGCAGCGGTGATGTTCTCCGCCTGCGGGCCCTTCTGGCCCTGCGTGATGTCGAACGTCACGGCCTGGCCCTCCTGGAGCTCGCGGTAGCCGCTGGAGTTGATGTTGGAGTAGTGGGCGAAGACGTCGGGGCCGCCGCCGTCCTGCGCGATGAAACCGAATCCCTTTTCGGCGTTGAACCACTTCACGGTTCCGCTGGCCATGGTCTTGCCCTCTCAGTCGATGTCGGGCCCGCACCACGCGGCCCCGGAGGTGATCGCCCTGGTCCGGCACTGCACAGCAAAACGCCCACGCCAGGGCGCGGGCAGGGACTGCGAACCACGACAGCTGCTGCTGACGCTACACGCAGGAGCGTCCCGTCACCAGAGAGCGACGATCACTGTTTGCCGGGAACGGGCCCCCGACCGCTGACGTCCCCGGACAGATCGGGCGAACCGCCATCCGACACGCCGTCACCACCGGGGGCGAGCGGAACCTGTGCCGTCGTTCTCTCGTCCTGCAGGCCGGGTGGGTCCGCCTGCTTGCTCCCTCGCGAACGCAAGGGCCCCGGCTCTTGCTCGTTCCGCGCACTGTGCACCTTGAGAGGTCCTCGCAATGCCCGTGGTCAACCCCCACTTCAGCGTCCTGTCCGAGGACTTCGCCGCAGACCCCTACCGCTGCTTCGCACAGCTGAGGGAGCAGGCTCCGGTGCACTACGAGCCGGCGATCGACAGCTACTTCCTCTCCCGCTACGAGGACGTGAAGCGAGTGCTGACCGACCACGAAGCATTCACCACCGAGACGCTGCAGGTGCGCGCCGAGCCGGTCATGCGCGGGCCGGTCCTCGCCCAGATGACCGGGGCCGAACACACCGCCAAGCGCAAGATCGTCGTACGGGGCTTCACCGGCCAGGCCCTCCAGAACCAGATACGCGCCATCCACGCCAACGCCGCAAAACTCATGGGCCCTTTCCTTACTCAGGGCCGGGTGGACCTGGTCAACGACTTCGGCAAGCCCCTCGCCGTCCACGTGACGCTCGACGTCCTCGGCCTGGACAGACAGGACTGGCAGCAGGTGACTGCCTGGCACAGCGGGGTCGCCGAGTTCATCACCAGCATGACCCTCACCCCCGAGCGCCGCCGGCACTGCATGGACTGCGCCGAGCAGTTGGAGGCCTATCTCCTCCCCGTCATCGAACAGCGGCGCGGCCGGCCCGGCGACGACCTGATATCGAAGCTGTGCACCGCCGAGTTCGACGGAATCGCCATGAGCAATCGTGACGTAACCGCACTGATCATCAACGTTCTGGCTGCCTCCACCGAGCCCGCGGACAAGACTCTCGCCCTGCTCTTCAAGCACCTGATCGACCACCCCGAACAAATGGCGCAGGTCCGCCGGGACCCGGACCTGCTGGCCGCCGCGATCGCCGAGACCCTGCGCTACACCCCGCCGGTCCAGCTCATTCCCCGCCAGGCCGAGAAGAACTCCGTGTTCGCCGGCGCCACCGTCCCGGCCGGTGCCACCGTCTTCTGCATGATCGGCGCGGCCAACCGCGACCCCGAAGCCTTCGCCGCCCCGGACGCCTTCGACATCCACCGCCCGGACCTGGGCACCGCCCGCTCCTTCACCGCAGCCGCCCAGCACCTGGCCTTCGGTACCGGACTCCACCAGTGCGTCGGCGCGGCGTTCGCGCGCGCCGAGATCGAGACCGTCGCCGCGATGCTCCTGCCCCAGCTCGACCAGGTGCGCTACAGCCCCGGCTTCCGCTACCGGGAGACCGGCCTGTACACCCGAGGCCCCGTCTCGCTGTCGCTGGACTTCACCCCCGTCCACTGAGGCGGACGGCCGGGACCAACGGCCGCCTCTCCCCCGGCTTCTGCCGGGTACCGTCCTCCGCGGGCTACCTCCCCGAGCCAGGACCTTCGTATCTCCCCTACTCCCCTACTCCCCTAGGCGAAGACAACCATGACATCGACCGGCATAGCCCGAGCCATCAACGACTTGCTGTTCAGCCCGGGCGTCGACCTCGCCGAAGCCCTCGACCGGCACTTCACCCCCGACTATCGCCAGCGCACCAACGGCGTGTGGAGTGACCGGACTTCCTTCGCCCGGCACATCACACGCCTGCGCTCCCTGATCCGCAGCGGACACATCGAGGTCCACGATGAACTCCGCGACGGACTGCGCTACGCCGACCGCCACACCGTCACCCTCAGCCACCACGACGGCCACACGTCGCGCACCGAGGTCTACCTCTTCGCCGAACTGGCCCCCGACGGCCGCTTCCAACGCGTAGAGGAGACAACCCTCCTGATCACCGGTCAGCTCGACGATGAGAACCTCGGGCTCATCACGTGACATGGGCGGGCCTTCAACGAGCGTTGCTCTGTGAAGGCCCCCCTCCATTAGGATCTCCGTCCGACCGGTCGGGTCCGGGTGGTGCACAAGGAGGACGGGAGCCGCCATGGTGTCAGTAGGGGAACGACTGAGCAGAGCGCGCGTACGGGCCTTCATCGGCCGGGACGAGGAACTCGGGCGCTTCGAGGAGGCGTTGGCCGGCGATCCGCAGGCGCCGTTCGCGTTCTACGTGTGCGGGCCGGGCGGCATCGGGAAGTCGTCGCTGCTGCGGCGCCTGGCGGACCACGCCCGTACGGCCGGCCGGCTGCTCGTCGAACTCGACGGCCGGTTCGTCAGCCGGGACCCGGCCGACTTCGAGCACGCTGCCGGTGCGTTCCTGGACGTTCCGGGCACGGTCCTGTTCGTGGATTCCTTCGAGCACTGCCAGTGGCTGGAGAGCTGGCTGTGGCACCACTTCCTGCCCCGCGCCGCGGACGACACCCTGGTCGTCCTGGCCGGCCGGCGCGCTCCGCAGCCGCAGTGGACCGCCGACCCCGCCTGGTCCCGGCTCCTGCACGTGACCGAACTGGAGCCGTTCTCCGAGGAGCAGGCCCGGAGCCTCCTGGTGGCGGCGCAGATCCGGCCCGAGCTACGGGACCGGGTGCTCCGCTTCGCCGGAGGCAACCCGTTGGCCCTGTCCCTCGCCGCCGCCGCCGGATCGGCGGGCTGCGGCAGGGAGGAGATCTGGGCCCCCACTGCGGACGTCCTGCGCACCCTGCTGGCGGGGCTGATCGGGGAGGTGCCCACGGCGGTCCACCGCCGCGCCTTGGAGGTGGCGGCGCAGGCCCACTCGACGTCCGAGGAACTGCTCGCCGCGGTGCTGCCCGGGGAGGATGCCCATCTGCTCTTCTCCTGGCTGCGGGACCTGCCCTTCATGGAGTCCACACACCGGGGGCTCCACCCGCACGACGCCGCACGCGAGACGCTGGCCGCCGACCTGCGCTGGCGAGCACCCAACGCCTTCGAGGCGATGCGCCAGCGCCTGGCGGACGAGTACCTGCGCATACTGCGCGAGGCGCCCGAGGAGCGGGTGTGGACCGTCACCGACGAGCTCTTCTACCTCTTCCGGGAGGGCGAGACCCTGGCCCGGCTGCGCTCCTGGTCCCGCGAGGACGAGGTGCACGACCGTCCGCTGCACCCGGATGACATCGATGCTGTGCTGCGCATGGCCGAGGAGACCGAGGGGGCCGCCTCCGCGGAACTGGTCCGCTATTGGGCGCAGCGTCAGCCGCAGGCTTTCAGCGTCTACCGTCTCGTGGACACGGGCCGGATCGTGGCGTTCACGGCCCGGCTGGCTCTGTCGGCCCCTCCCGACCCCCGAGACCTGGCCACCGATCCCGTCGTCGCCGCCGCGTGGCAGTACACCGATGCCACCGCGCCGGTGAGCCCCGGCGAACACATCGGCGTCAGCCGCTTCTCGATCTACCCCGAGCGGTACCAGGTGCCCTCACGCGTCATCGACCTGAGCAGTTCCCGGGCCCAGGCGGAGGCGGCACGCGCCCGCGGCCGCGCCTATGGCTTCGCCGTCTTCCGGGACGCCGAGACCTGGGCCGAGCGCGTCAAGGGCACCCTCAGCGACACCGGGGCGCGCCCGCGGGTCGGTGAGCACACCTACGGGCTGTTCGGCGTCGACTGGCGTCAGATACCCGTGGAGGCATGGCTTCAACGCTTTATATCGGCCACCGAGGCGCCGGTGCCTGTGCCGGCCGGACCGTCTCCCGTCTCGCGTACCACGTTCGACCAGGCCGTGCGTGAAGCGTTGGCCCACTGGCGCGATGCGGGCGCCTTCGCCGCCTGTGCCCTGCTGCGCACCCGTCTCGCGGCCGACTTCGGTGATCCTGTCGGGGCGTTGCGTGCCCTGCTGCGCCAGGCCGTCGACGACCTCGCCCGTGACCCGCGCGGAGTGCGCGCCCGCGAGGCCCTGACGGCGGGCTACTTCTCGGGTGCGCCCACTCAGGAAGCCGCCGCCCGCCGCCTCGGCCTTCCGTACGGCACCTACCGTCGCCACCTGCGTCAGGGCCTGGACCTGCTCTGCGAAGCGTTGTGGCAGCAGGAGCTGCACGGCTCCCGGTAGCAACGGCAGAGGCGTGGCCCCGGCAGGACCGGGTGGACAGGTGCGGACAGGAGTGGACAGCGCCCGTCCCTGCCGGGCCTGGAGGGTGGACACCGCCTGCCACGAGTCTGTGCGGCATGAACGTTGCACGCACGGAGACGGACCAGGCAGCTGCTCGAGCTCCCCGGCCGGGAATCACGCTCGCGGCGCTGGCCGCCGCTCAGTTCACCGTCATGCTCGCCACTTCCATCGTGAACGTGGCGCTCCCGCAGATCCGCGCCGGGGTCGGCCTCTCGGACGGCGGGACCACCTGGGTGGTCAACGCCTACGGCCTGGCGTTCGGGGCGCTGCTCCTCGCGGGCGGCCGGGCGGCCGATCTCCTCGGCCGCCGAAGGGTGCTGGTCTTCGGCCTCGCGCTGTTCGCGGCGGCGTCACTGGCAGCGGGACTGGCTGCATCCGCGAGCGTGCTGATCGCGGCTCGCGCCGTCCAGGGCCTTGGTGCCGCGGCCATCGCCCCGGCCGCGCTCGCCCTGGCGATGGATCTGTTCCCGCCCGGACCCGGGCGGGGCAGAGCGCTGGGGGTGTGGGGCGCGGTCTCCGGTGCGGGAGGGGCGGGCGGCGTCCTGCTGGGTGGTGTCCTCACCCAGGCGCGGGGCTGGCCCTGGATCTTCCACTCCGTGGCGCTCGGGGCGGCGCTGGTCCTGGTCGCCGTGGCGGCGCTGGTGCCACGGGCGCCCGGACGGAAGGACGGGCGGTTCGACCTGCTGGGCACCGCCGTCATCACCCTGGCCCTGACCTTCCTGGTCTGGGGACTGACCACCGCACGCGGCGCCGGCTGGACGGACGCCCGGGTGCTGGGCTCACTCGCCGGAGCCGCCACGCTGCTCGCAGCCTTCGCCGTGATCGAGCTTCACCGGCCGAACGCCCTCATACCGCCGCGCCTGTTCGCCACCGGCCGGGTCGCCGCGGGCAACCTGCTGATGGCCCTGCTGGGGTCCGTGTGGATCGCGCTGTTCTTCTTCCTGCCGCTCTACCAGCAACAGGTCCTCGGGGAGGATCCCCTGACCACCGGAGTGGGCCAACTCCCGCTCGCCGGGGCCAATATGCTCGGCGCGGCCGTGGCACCCCGCATCTCGCGGCGCATCGGCGCCACCGCAACGGTGACCGCGGCCCTGTTCACCGAGGCGGCGGGCCTGCTGTGGCTGTCCGGCATCAGCGCCCACGGCAGCTACCTCGTGGACATCCTCGGCCCGAGCATCCTGATCGGACTCGGGCTGAGCATCGCCTTCGTCCAGCTCACCGCACTCGCCGTGGACGGCGTCCCGCCGCAGGACGCGGGGCTGGCCGGCGGCCTGGTGAACACCACCCGCCAGGTCGGAGGCGCGATCGGCCTCGCCGCCCTGGCGACCCTGGCCGGTTCCGTCACCGGGCACGCCGCGGCCCACCAGCCGCACCTGGAGGCTCTCACCGCGGGCTACCGCACCGCCTTCACGGTCTCGGCCGCAGTCCTGGCCGCCACCGCACTCCTCGCGCTGTTCCTCACCCGCGGCACCGGCACGCGAGCCGCAACCACCACCGCCCACCCGGCTTCCGATCCGCAACCCTCCCGTCCACAACCTTCCCGAATCCCCTGAGCCGGCCGAGCCGATGGATCAGCCGCAACACCGACACATACCCGTCCTGGAAGGAACACAGCCATGATCACCATCGACGAGACCGCTCCCGTCATCGTCCGCCTGAGCGCTGTAGTCGAAGCCCCGCTCACGACCGTGTGGGAGCTGCACACCGACATCGCGGCCTGGGCCAGCTGGAACCCGGACATCGACCGGGCAGAAGCCGACGGCCCGCTGCTGCCCGGCAACTCCTTCAGCTGGCGAACCCACGGCCTGGACATCACCTCCACCGTGCACGAACTGGTCCCCGGAAAGCGGATCGTGTGGGGCGGCCCCGCCGGCGGCATCACCGGCATCCACGTATGGACTTTCGAGCAGAACGGTGACCTCACCACCGTCCGCACCGAGGAGTCCTGGAGCGGCGCCCCGGTCGAGGCCGCGGCCGACGACCTCGGCAAAGCCCTCCAAGACTCTCTCGACAACTGGCTTGCCCACCTCAAGGCCCAAGCCGAACACGCTTCCTGACCAAGCACCACATCTACGAAAGAGATTCCTGCCATGACGACTGCGAAGCCCTACCTGACCGGCCACTACACCCCTCTCGTCGAGGAGGTCACCGCCACCGGCCTCACCGTCGAGGGCACCCTGCCCCCCGAGCTGACCGGCCGGCTGCTGCGCAACGGGCACAACCCCAAGCCCGGCATCACCCCCGCCCACTGGTTCAAGGGCAGCGGCATGGTCCACGGCATCCGGCTGCGTGACGGCCGCGCCGAGTGGTACCGCAACCGCTGGGTGCACACCCCCGCACTCGACGGCGCTCCCTACATGACCGAGCACGGCCCCGACCTGACCGCCAGCACCGCCGGCACCCACATCATCGAACACGCCGGACGGCTCCTGGCGCTGTGCGAGGCGAACCTGCCCTTCGAACTCACCCCGGAGCTGGAGACGGTCGGTGCCTACGACTTCGGCGCCAAGCTACGCAACGCGATGACCGCGCACCCCAAGGAGGACCCGGTGACCGGGGAGCTCCACTTCTTCGGGTCCTCACCGTTCCCGCCGTTCCTGACGTACTACGTCTCCGATGCCAAGGGCGAGATCATCCACAGCGCCGAGGTCCCCGGAGCGACCGCCGCGCTCAAGCACGACTTCGCCGTCACCCGCCGCCACGTGGTGTTCGTCGAGGGCAACGTCACCTTCGACCCCGCGGAACACTCCGGCATCCCCTACAGCTGGAGTGACCGGCAGCCCGCCCGCATCGGTGTCATGCCGCGCGGAAACGACGGCGCCCGGCACATGCGCTGGTTCTCCATCGAACCGGGCAACATGCTCCACGTCTCCAACGCCTACGAGGACGGCCAGGGTCGCATCGTCCTGGAAGGCCCCACCGTGGACCGCGAGGGCTTCCGGCTCTCCTGGAACTGGTGGGTCGGCGCGCCCGACCGCGGCAGCGAGCCCGGCTCCCGCTCCTACACCCGCCGCTGGGTGATCGACATGGCCGATGGCACCGTCGGCGAGCAGATCATCGACGACCTGCCGGTGGAGTTCCCGACCCTCAACGAGGGTTACCTGGGCGCCGAGAACCGCTACCAGTACGCCATCTGCTTCCCCGACGAGAAGGGCTTCGGCGGCTACGGCGTCGTCAAGTACGATCGCACCACCGGCGCCCGCCGCATCCACCAGGTGGGCGACGCCCGCATGCCCAGCGAGGCCGTCTTCGTCCCCGCTGCCCGCGCCACGTGCGAGGACGACGGCTATCTGCTGACCGTCGTCTCCGACCTCAAGCAGGACGCCTCGCAGTTGCTGGTTCTCGACGCCTCCGGCCTCGACCGGGTCGCCACGGTCCACCTGCCCCACCGGGTGACCGCCGGGATCCACGGCTCCTGGGTCCCCGACGCCGCCCTGAACGACACCACGGGCTGACCCCAACCCGGCTGCCGGAGCCGCGAGGTGATCGCGGCTCCGGCACCGCCGTCCCCGGGCTCGCGACCACCCTCCCCGTACCGGCGCTCACTCAGCCGGCGATCGTTGACGACTGGGTGAAGGCGACGACGCCGGAATGGCAGGGCGGCAAACAGCTGATGGGGCCGGACCACCAGCCCATCTACTACACCGAAGAGTGGTACGAACTACCCAACGGTGACATCGTCGTTTACCAGGACCACTGGTTCGGTCACCAGAAGCCGGGCGAACCTGGATATCAACCGGCCCATGTCCGTGTCCGGCCCGGTGACGACCCCCGGAACGGCCAGATACCAGGGGCAGAGGAGCATTACTACTATGACCTGGACTGATTTTGTAGTAAATGCGGACTTCACTCCGTATTTCGATGAGGTTCCCGACCTGACCGGTGTCCGGCTGCGGTCGGTACACCTGGACGGCTGGGACCCGACCGTCACCCTGCGCCTCGACCTCCCGCGGTTCCCCGACCGCTGGGACGGCGCACCGGGCGACACCATGCAGTGCCAGATCCAGTTCGTCATGGTGCAGGATTTCCTCATGGAGGGGTGGCAGCCGCCGGTCACGGCGGATGTCGTTCTCCGTGCTCTGCCGGAACACAGGCTGGCGGTGCAGGTGGTGGCGCCCGGAGTCGCCGTGTCGTTCACGGCGAATGCGTCCGTTCTGGCGGGGAGGATCAGCGTCTTCACGCAGGAAGCGGACGGCGGGGACAGCGGCCCGCGCTCCTTCAGCCGTCCGCTCGAAACCCGCCTCTATCCGGCGCTTCCTCCGGCCTACGTGAACACCTTCTACGAGCGTGTGTGAGATGACTGCTTCCCACGACTGGCCGGAACTGCGGGACCTGTACGGCGCAGCGCCGGTGCCCGACCTGGACACCTGCCACTTCTTCCACGTCCACATCGACGAGCGCGGCACCTCCGTGACCTTCGGCTTCGAGACGTCGCAGTTGCCGGAGCACCCGAAGCCGGAGTGGACGGCGTCGGCGTACAACACCCTCCGCTTCTGGGTCGAGTTCACCGGGGTGACCGACCTGCGGGTGTCGGGCATCTTGGCGGAAGCCGAGCGCGCGGTGCGGATCACCGGCGGCGGGCCGGATCGCCTCGAGGTGTCGGTGACCAGTGAGACGCGCTCGATCGCCTTCTCTGCGTCGGCATCACGTGTCACGTATACACGCGTGTATCTGAGGGGATCGCTGTAGCGAGCGGAGCTTCACGTCGGAATGGGGGCGAACGGGCGGAGGTCGTCCGCTCCTGCCAGTACTACGCCGTAGCTGTGTTCCGGTACCTCGTTCCAAGCCCCCGGCAGGTCACCGAGCGGCTCGGACACGATGAGGCGGGTCTCATCCGACAAGTCGCGCAGGATGGGCATGTCGGGGTGCAGCGCGCGCAGCGATTCGACCTTGGTGCTGTAGAAGAGCGACCGGGCGTTGCCCTCGCTGGCGTAACGGAAGGCCCAGACCGCCGAGCCGTCGCTCACGGCGACGGTCATCTGCAGGGGCGCAGCGACGCCGTGCGCGTGGCCAACTCGCTCCACCAGGCCCGCCATCCGGGCCACCGCGCTCGGGGGGTCGGCGTCGAGGCCGAGGGTCAGTGCGAGGAAGAACATCACCTCCGAGTCCGTGGAGCCCTCGAGGTCGGCATACAGCTCGGGGTCCACGGCCAGGCAGAGCTCCCTTCGCAGCGTGTGGAATTCGGCGATGGAGCCGTTGTGCATCCACAGCCAGCGGCCGTGGCGGAAGGGGTGACAGTTCGTCTGCTGCACCGCAGTACCCGTCGAGGCGCGTATGTGGGCGAAGAGCAGCGGGGATCTGACGTGCTGCGCGATCTCACGCAGGTTGCGGTTGCTCCACACCGGGCCGATGTCCCGTACCACCGCCGGGATGGGGTTGCTCGAGTTCTCCGCGTACCAGCCGATGCCGAATCCGTCACCATTGGTCGTCTCGACACCGAGACGGGAGTGGAGACCCTGATCGATCAGGGAGTGTGCGGGCTTGTACAGAATCGTTTCAAGGACGAGCGGGGTTCCCGAATACGCGAGCCACCGACACATGATTGATCCCCTTCCCGGGTGAGCGCCTGCAGGAAGCCACGATTGCGCCGAGCACGCGGTCCACAGTCCGCCCCTGGCCGGCCCGACGGCTGTCAGGGCCGTCAGGGCCCCGAGGACCCCGAGGGTCTCCAAGTCGTCATTTCGATCACTTCGAGCATACGAGCCTCATTGGTTCGCCGCATCACTCCCCGGCGGCGCCCCCCTTCGGGCACTACTGATCACGCAGGGGCCACCCTCGGCACCCATTGGTACTGTCTATGCAACATTGCGAGGTTTCTGGAGATCTTGTGGTGCGCGCCTCCACATACGTCCGCCGACTGCCCGGCACTGCGCTCGTCTCGCTCGCCTGCGGAGCATGTCCGACCCTGCGGCCACCCGGTCCGGCGCAGGCGTTCTCCGGCGGCAACCACGAGAAGATCACTCACGGCGCCCTGAAGTGGGAGCCCAGGTCGTTGTTGGCGATGGCCGACTCGCGCGACGGGGCGATCGTGGCCGACGACCAGGGCGACTACTTCAAGCTCGGCACCCTGCACTGTGACAACGCCGACCACCTCGGCTCGCGATTCACGTCCGCGTACCCCCGAACCCGCGACGAGGCGAACACGGAACTGCTCGCCTGCATCCGTGGCTCCGTCGCCCGTCTGAGGGCTGCCGTCCGCTACGCCGACGGGCCGGTCGACTCCCAGGGCAAGGTCATCGCGCGCCGGAGCGACCTGGGCTCCCCCTGCACGTGGAACGGGAGGGCGGGACGCGCCAAGTGCACCGTCCTGGAACAGCTCGGCCGCGGCTGGCACCCGATCGAGGACTTCTACTCGCACAGCAACTGGTCCGACAAGGCCGACGCCGGCCCCATCGGCACGGCCAGCCCACCCGGACTGAACCGCACCGGCATCGCGCCGTTCCTCGACATCCGCCGCTACAGCCCCATGAACGACGCCGAGTGGACCAAGGAAGCCGCCGGCCTGATTCCCGAGGACCTGGCCACCGGCCGCTACCCGGACTTCGAGTCGACCGGTATCAAGCCCACCGACTGCGCCGGACGCATCGAGCACAACCGCGCTCTCAACAAGGACACCGAAGCCGCTGAACGTTCGAAGAACGGCAACTTTCAGCGGGCCACCGGGCTTGCCACCCAGGACATCGCCCGCCAGTGGAAGGACTTCACGGCAGAGCTCATCGCGACCTACCCCGACAACGGACGCGGCGAGCGGATGATCTGCGCGCTCACCCACGACACTCCTGCGACGACCAGCTGTCCCCACCGGCCCCGGGCGGAGACCTGCCCTGCGGTCAGGCCCTAACGGAACGAGAAATATTGACCGATCGTTCCAGATAGCTCTATGATCTTGTTTGTGGCCAGGACCAAGGAATTCGATCCGGACGCCGCGCTCCAGTCGGCCCTCGAGCTGTTCTGGCGGCGCGGATACGAAGCGACATCGGTGGCGGACCTCGTCGAGCACCTCGGCATCGGCCGGGCGAGCATCTACGCGACGTTCGGCAGCAAGCACGAGCTCTACCTCAAGGCGCTGGACCGGTACGCGGAGTCCGTCGACCCGCGGCTCTTCGCCGACCTGTCCGGGCCAGGGCCGGCCCTGCCGGCGGTACGGACCGTGGTGCGCCGTTTCGCCGCGGAGGCAGCCTCGCCGGAGGAGCGGCTGAACGGCTGCTTCGTCACCAACACGGCCGCCGAGCTGGGCGCTCACGACTCCGTGGCGGCCCGCCGGGTCGAATCGAGCTGGGACCGGCTGGAAACGCTGCTGCACGCAGCGCTCGTCCGGGCGCAGGCGCAGGGCGAACTGCCTCCGGAGCGCGACCCGCGCGCCCTGGCGCGGATGCTGCTGGTCCTGCTGCAGGGGGTGCGGGTCGTCGGGAAGGCCTCGGCCGACCCCGCCCGCGTACGGGACGCGGCCGAGCAGGCACTGTCCCTGCTGGACTGACCCGAACCGATCCGAACTGACCGCGACGCCCGCGGAGGAGCCGCCCGGCGCTCTTCCGCACGCCCAAATAATGGAACGATCGGTCAAATATCAAGGGGGGGAAGGACATGGGGAGGAGTACGACCTCCACCAGCACCACCAGGATCACCACACCCGGCACCACGACCACCACAACCACCACGCCCGCCGCCACACCCGCTTCCGCCGGAGCCACAGGCGGCCGACCCGC
This sequence comes from Streptomyces sp. NPDC051364, assembly GCF_040682115.1. NCBI lineage: Bacteria > Bacillati > Actinomycetota > Actinomycetes > Kitasatosporales > Streptomycetaceae > Streptomyces > Streptomyces sp. NPDC051364. The sequence goes on from NZ_JBFBAH010000023.1 coordinate 55,584, forward strand.
CTTCGCGCTGCTCGGCAGCATCCAGATCACGCTCATCTACACCCTCGCCGCCACCACCGTCCCGCTCCCCCGCATCGGCCGCGACTTCGCCCTCCAGCGCGCCGACCTGATCCTGTTGAGCGCCGCCTACGGCCTGGCCTTCGCCGGTCTGCTGCTCCTCGGCGGACGTCTCGCCGACCGGTACGGCGGGCGGCGCGCCCTCACCGCGGGCCTCGCGCTGTTCGCCGCGGCCTCTCTCGTGGCCCCCCTCGCCCCCGACGGCCCGGCCCTGCTCGCCGCCCGCTTCGCGCAGGGCGCCGGGGCGGCCCTCGTCGCCCCCGCCGCCATGGCGGTCCTACGCGCCCTGTTCCCGTCCCCCGCCGCCTACGGCCGGGCCATGGCCACCTGGGGCGGGCTCTCGGTCCTCGGCGCGACCGCGGGCAACCTGCTCTCCGGCGTCATCTCCGCCCTGCTGTCCTGGCGTTGGGCCCTCGTCGTCCCCGCGGTGGTGGCCCTGGCCGCCCTGTCCCTCGCGCCGCGGCTGCTGCCGGGCACCGTGCCGGGCCGGGGCAGGAGCCTGGACCTGCCGGGAGCGCTGCTCGCCACCGCCGGGATCAGCCTGGTCAGTTACGGCCTCGTGGCCACCGACGCCCGCCCTTGGACCTCGGCGGCGGTCCTCGCCCCGCTGTCCGCCGGAGCCGCCCTGCTCGCCGCGTTCCCCCTCGCCGAGCGCCGCTCCCGCGACCCGCTCCTGCCGCCCCGATTCCTCCTCGACCGGCGCCGGGCAGCATCCCTCGCGGCCGTCGCGCTCACCGCCTGCGGGACCGCGAGCACCTTCGTCCTGCTCTCCCTCCACTTCCAGCAAGACCGTGACTGGTCACCGCTGCGCACCTCCGCCGCCTTCGTCCCCTTCGCCGTCACCCTGATCGTCTCCGGCCGCGCGATCAGGCCCCTGACAGCCCGTCACGGTGCCCGCGCCGTCACCGCCGGGGGACTGGCCACCGGCGCGGCCGGGCTCGGGCTGCTCTCCCTCACCGGCCTCGACGCCGGCACCCCGTACTCGCTCGGCCTGCTGCCCGGCCTCATCCTCCTCGCGGCGGGCGGCGCCGCTTCCTTCGCCGGAGCAGCCGTCCTGGCCACCGAGGGGGTGCCCGCGCGGGACGCCGGCCTGGCCGGCGGCGTACTGAACACCGCGATGGAGTTCGGCCCGACCGTACTGTTCGCCCTCCTGCTCACCCTCGGCGACGGCGCCGCCTCGCTCGCCGCGACGGCCTCCGCGTTCGCCGCCGTGGCCCTCCTGCACTCCGTACGCCGCCGCGCCCGGGCGTGACGGCAGCTCTCCTCCACAGCCCTCCCCCACTGACACCCGTACAAGGAGCCACCGCTATGAACCGTTTCGCCGACGCGTCCGTCCTGGTCACCGGCGCCGGATCCGGCCTCGGCCGGGCGATCGCCCTCGCCTTCGCCGCCGAAGGCGCCCGTGTGGTCGCCGCGGGCCGGACCGCGGCCTCCCTCGACGAGACCGTGCGCCTCGTCCGGGCGGCCGGCGGCACGGCCGAGGCGGTCACCGCCGACGTCACCGACTCCGCCCAACTGGCCGCTCTCGTCCGGGAGACCGTCGCACGGTTCGGCACGCTGGACATCGCCGTCAACAACGCCGGGATACTCCGCGGCACGGTGCCCGCCGGCGACATCGCCGAGGAGGACTGGGACGCGGTATTGCGGACCAATGTCACCGGTGTCTGGCTGGCCATGAAGCACGAGATCGCCCACATGCGGGAGAACGGCGGCGGCACCATCGTCAACATCTCCTCGAACCTGGGCGCCCATGCCCGCATCCCGAACGCCGCCGCGTACATCACCTCCAAGGCCGCCGTCTCCGCACTGACCCGCGCAGCCGCCCTGGACCACATCCGCGACGGCGTGCGCATCAACGCGGTCAGCCCTGGAACTTCCGCCGCACCCATGTCCCTGCGGCCGGGCGAGACGGAGGCCGACCGCGCAGAGCGGGTCAAGAACGAGAACCCGCTCGGCCGCGTCGCGGAGGCCGAGGAGGTCGCGGCCGCGGTCCTCTACCTCGCCTCGTCGGCGGCGGGTTCCGTGGTCGGCCACGACCTGGTCGTCGACAGCGGCTCCTCCGCCTGACCGCCCGGCACCGGCCCCCGTCCCGCTTCCGCCCCGGCGCTGCCCGGCGGGCGCGGGGCCGGTTCCGGCCTCGGCCGGGCCGTCAGGAAGAGCGCCGCCGCAGCCGCGTGGTCAGGTGGTGCTGGAGCGGCTGCCCCACCGCCGCCATGTCGTGCACCACCGTCAGCAGGTCGCCGTCGATGCTGTAGCGCCGGCGCGTACCGGTGACCTCCTTGGCCAGCGGGGTCAGCGCCACGTCCTTCGTCCCGATCTCGATCTCCGTACCGGACACCGTGCCCACATACGTCTCGACGATCCCGGTGGCGTGGGCGAGGACGACCTCCAGGCCCGCGTCAGGCGTCACCCTCCACCAGCCGGCCTCCCGACCGGCAGGCCGGATGGGGGCCCCGGACTCGTCGACCAGCCAGGCGCGCGCCTCGTAACGCAGGAAGGGGCGCCCGTCGTGGCTGAAGACGACCTCCTGCTCGTAGCGGAAATCCCGTTCCAGCGTGGGGTACTGGCCCTGGCCCCGGCCGTGCCAGCACCCCACCAGCCCCAGTACGGGCGTCAACAGCGGGTGCGGCTCGGGGCCTTCGCCGAGGGTGTGGGTGTCGGGGTACGGATTCTCCTGCACCGGATCGAACATGGTCACCTTGTCTGTGTCGGCGAAACGGAAGCGGCGTGCGGCCCGGGCCGTCGATTCCGGATCCTGCTCACCCGGCCACCGCCGGGGAGACGCCCCAGGCCGTCGCCGCCCGGCACCCTACCTCGCTGCGCTGCCGGGACTCCCTCGGTGGGAAGGGGTGTCGCCTCCGCATCGGCCCTCTCCCGAAGGCTCTCCTCCACCCCGCAGACAGTTTCGTCGTCACCGCGGACCTGTCACTCCTGGCCGCCCATGACGAGGCGGCCGACGAGAGGGTACCGTCGTCGCGGCTGCGTACAAGCGCCTCTCGGCGCCCCCTACCGGCGTGCGGCCCGGCTCTCCGGCAGGGAAGATGAGGATTGTGAAGGGCAGAGGGAGCGCCGCCGGGGGCTCCTCCCATGGTGCTCCGCACGGAAACGGTGGGCAAGGCGGCACCGTGCCGTGGCTGTCCGGCCGGCAAGGCACCGCTCCGAACCAGACGCTCGCCCTCGCAGCCATGGTCTTCGCCGTCGCGATGATCTTCGTGGACCAGACGATCGTCAGCATCGCCGCCCCCAGCATCGTCGAGGAACTCGGCCTGTCGTCCTCCGGAATGCAGCGGGTGGTCAACGCGTACCTGCTCGCGCTCGCCGCGTGCTTCGCGCTCGGCGGGCGGCTCGCCGATGTCTTCGGGCACCGCCGGATGGTGGTGGTGGGCACGATCGTCTTCGTCGTCTCATCCGTTCTCTGCGGCTCGGTGCCGCCCGGAGACTTCGCCGAGAGCTGGCTCATCATCTTCCGGGCCACCCAGGGGCTCGGCGCGGCGCTGGTGTTCCCCGCCGCCCTCGCCGTCGTCGTTTCCGTCGTCCCCGTCGACAAACGGGGCCGGGCGCTGGCCCTGTTCTTCGTCCTCGCCGGCGCGCTCACCGCTCTCGGACCGCTGCTCGGCGGTTGGCTGACCGCGTGGACCTGGCGGGCCATCTTCTGGGTCAACCTCCCCGTGGCCGTCGTCGCCCTCGTCCTGACCGCCCTCGCCCGGATCCCCGACGCCCGGAGGCGTGAACGGCTCGACGTGCCGGGCGCCGTGCTCATCGCCGGCGGCATGGGGCTGAGCGTCCTCGGGATCCAGCAGTCATCCGCCTGGGGCTGGACCAGCCTCCCCACCTGGGCGTGCATCATCGGCGGGCTCATCGTCCTCGCGATCTTCTGCTGGTACGAAATGCGCACCGACGAACCGCTCATCAAACTGCGCGTCTTCCGCGACCGCGCATTCGCCGCCGACACCCTGGTGCTCTTCTTCTCGATGCTGGCGTTCGTCCCCGTGTTGTTCTTCGCCTCGGTGTACGCGCAGATCTCGCTCAGCTCGTCGCCCCACCAGGCCGCGCTCTACGTGCTGTACTTTTTCGCCGGCTTCGGCCTCTCGGCCCAGTGGGGCGGCAGGATCCTCGACAAGCACGGTGCCCGGCCCACGATGAAGCTCGGCACGGCGCTCGCCTGCGCGGGATTCGCCCTGTGGGCGGCGAAACTGACGGACCTGTCGGCCCACGACCAGTGGCCCTACGCCTGCCTCGCCGGAGCCGGCATGGGCCTCGTGCTCTCCCCGGCCTCCACCGACGCCGTGAACCGGGCGATCGGCGCCTCGTACGGCGAGGTCACCGGTGTCACCCAGACCGTGCGCAACTACGCGGGGGCTCTGGGCATGGCGGTGTTCGGCACGCTCCTCACCCATGTCATGACCAGCCGGGTCGCGGAGACACTCACCGCGAAGGGCCTGCCGGAGGCGGAGGTCCAAGGTGCGGCCCGCAACATCGCGGAAGCGGTCACCGGTCACCCGGACGACCGCAGTCCCACCGACGGCGGACCGACCTCCACGCTGATGCGGAGCGCCTTCCAGGCCGTGCACATGGACTTCGCCGAGGCCAACCAGTGGGTCTTCTACGGCATGTCCATCGCGCTGGGCGTGGCGTGCCTGTGCACACTGCTACACCCAGGGACACGGGTGACGGGCGAGGTCACGGAGGCGGAGGAGAGCATGCAGGAGCGAACTCGTCACTGACTGTCTCGGATGCTGTGGGCTGCTCGCCGCGTGAAGACGAGGATGAACGCCCCGGTCCAGATGATCCACACCACGCTGGGCCAGGCAGCGATCCGCTCGAACAGCCCTTGAACCCCGGGGTCCGGTCTCAGGGCCGTGAGCGTGGCCGAGACGATGGATGTCACGCCGCATGCGATGCCGGCGACGCCCCAGTACGGCCGACGCGCGTGCCGGAGCATGCCCCCCAGGAGCAGTACGCCCACAGCCCCGCAGAAGAAGCACGTTCCGGCGGACAGGAGATGCACGGTCGGACGGAGGTTGTAGGGATTGAAGCCGGTGGACACGAGTCCCAGTCCACTGACGGCCAATACGCCGAACGTGAGGTTCCTGAGACGGTCTGCCGGAAAGATCACCATGTTGAGCACGGCGGCCGAGGTGAGGCACACCCCTCCGACGATCCAGGCGATGTCCGCGGCCTCGTGCCAGGGCGAACAGAAGCGGAACCCCCCGATGAGACCGCATCGCGTCACTCCGAGCGCCGAGATGATGTGCTCTTCCAGGTTCCGACTCGAGGCATGAGGCAGGACGATCAGATTGTTCACCACGAAAATCTGAATCAATGACGCCCAGAGGAAGCCCCCGGCCGTGAGTCTCCTCGAAGCCGTGAAGGTGAGTTCGCGCATTCCGCCCGTCCGAAGCCGCCCCACTCAGTATGTCCTCCCCCGGGGTGCCGGAGGATCACCTTGCCTCGGTGAGTCCCGATCCGGTGCGCCGGATGGCGGCCACTTCGGCGAATGCGCTGAGCGGGTCGCCATTCACCCGTCGAGCAGTCCGGCCGGGCGGGACTTGCCTTGGTCGCTGCCCGGACAGAGGCTTGCCGTGGCGCCGAGGTGGGTGGCGTCGCCGGCGAAGGTGGCGGTGTCCGCGTCGGCGCCCACGGACGAGGGCCGTACGAGCGAATCACATACCCCAGCCGGCCCTCTCGCAGCGCACAGGGGATGAGCAAATGGCTTGCTCCTCAGGACACCACTCCTCCAGGGGCCACAGTTGAGCCGGAACTGTGGTCTCCTGCAGTCCACGCCTTTGAGCAGTGTGGCGCTGCTGCCGGCAATTCGGCCAGTTTGTTCCGGCTCACGCAGGGAAGCGAATGACTCACTCCGCAGGGCACCACTCACCGTTCCCCGGCAGGTTCCGCAGCGGCATCGTGCGGCCCTCACCGTAGCTGCGGCCGCGGGAATGATCTCGCTGGGAGGACACGGAGCCGCGCGCCGATCCAGCTGACCCGCCGCTCCAGCAGCCGCTGGGCAACAACTGGTGCGTCATACGCGGTCCAGGGTGACAACAACAACGCCACTGCCATCGGCGCCAACAGCCACGCGACCGCGGGGCAGGCTGACAACAACATGGCCACGGCCATCGGGTGCACCGCGCATGCGATCGGTGACGGGGAGGTCGACACCTGCTCCCCGTAGCCGTCGACCAGGAGCGATGGGCCCACTGGAGGTCGCTAGCGATCCACGGGCGCTTTCCATGCCTTCTCGGCTCCCCTTTCCGACGCCGCAAGGAGTCCGATGCCTGGAACTGCCAGTGCGGTCCCCCGGGCGAGCCTGACGCCCACCGACGTCACCATCATGGTCGTCGGCATCGTCCTCGGTATCGGCATCTTCAAAACGCCATCGCTGGTCGCGAAATACTCGAGCGACGAGACGGTGTTCGTGTTGCTTTGGCTGCTCGGCGGACTGATCACGGTGATCGGCTCGGTTTGCTATGCCGAGCTGGGCAGCACGCGCCCCGACGCGGGTGGCGAGTACGCGTTTCTGCGTGAAGCTTACGGGCCGAAAGTGGCTCTGTTGTTCGCCTGGGCGCGGTGCACGGTGATCCAGCCCGGCGCCATCGCTGCCGCAGCCTTTGTGATGGGCGACTATGCGAATGTGGTGTGGCCGCTCAGGGCGTACGGTCCGGGCGTCTACGCCCTCGTGTCGATCACGGTTTTCACCCTTGTCAACTACGTGGGAACCACGCCAGGAAAGCTGACCCAGAAGGTTGTTGAGGTCATCACCGTGCTCTCCATGCTCGGCCTCATCATCGCCGCGTTCGTCGCGACGGTGCCGACGCCGCGGGAGGGAACCCCTCAGGACTCGTCCCTGGGCAGCATCGGTCTCGCGATGATGTTCATTCTCCTGACCTACGGCGGCTGGAACGAAGCCGCATATCTCTCGGGCGAGCTCGAGGATGCCAGGCGTAACATGGCCCGGGCCTTGGTCGTTGGCGTTCTGATCGTCATCGGGGTATCCCTCGCGATGAATTTCGCCTATCTCCATGTGCTGGGGCTCGACGGCATCCGTGACAGCAACGCTGTCCGCTCCGCCATGATGCGCGTCGTCGCCGGTGACACCGGTGCGACGATCACGAGCGTCGTCGTCGTGCTCTCCACTCTGACCACACTCAACGGTTTGATCATCACCGGGTCGCGCTCGTACTACGCGCTCGGCCGTGATGTGGCCGCGCTCCGTTCGATCGGTACGTGGAAGGAGCACGGTTCAACTCCCGCCCGCGCGCTCGTGCTGCAGGGCGCGGTGTCAGCCGCACTCGTCGTCTTCGGAGCCGCCACACGTGTCGGGTTCCAGGCGATGGTCGCCTACACCTCGCCGGTGTTCTGGTTCTTCATGCTGCTGGTCTCCCTCTCGATCTACATCTTCCGCCGCCGCGAATCCGGCGGCGAGTCGCACTATCGCGTGCCGCTCTATCCGGTGACGCCGGCGATCTTCGCCCTCAGCTGCCTGTGGGTGCTCTGGTCCAGCCTGTTCTATGCCGGATGGGGATCAATCATCGGCGTCACGGTGCTCCTAGCCGGCACGCCGCTGTTGTTCCTCAAACCCACTCACTCGGGTTGAGGGTTTCGAGGGATATCGACGCGCGCCATGCGACACGTGCCTCAGCCACCACCAACGAAGAACTCGCGGTCCAAGACCGGAGGGCGGCTTGGGTACCAAGCCGCTCGGGCCGACGTCATCGTCCCCTTCCTGCCGCGGCGTTGTCAGTGGTGGCCGATAGCGTCGGGGGTGTTGGAAGGGCCGTTTCCCGACAGGAGTGGACGATGACCGAGAACCGTGTGCAGCCCGCGCTCAGGGTGGTGCTGACCGACGTCAACGAGCATGTGGTGGAGGCGTGGCGGGCGGCGTTCGCGGACACCCCCGGGATCGAGATCCGCAAGGGTTCGATCCTCGACGAGGACGTCGACACGTGGGTCACCCCGACCAACTCCCGTGGCCGGATGGACGGCGGGGTCGACGCCGTCATCAAGCGGCACCTCGGAGCCGGCATCCAGCTGCGCGTGCAGCGGGCGATCCGCGACCGGTTCGCCGGGACCCTCCCAATAGGCAGTGCCGTCTGCGTCCCGTCGGGTGCGACCGTCCCGCGGTACCTGATATCGACGCCGACGATGGTGCAGTCCTCGCAGAACGTGAAGGACACGCTGAACGTGGCTCTGGCGTGCGCCGCAGCGTTCCAGGCCGTCCACCGGCAGAACCGTCAGGTGCCGGGCAGCATTCGCTCGGTGGCTCTGGTCGGGATGGGTGCGCAGACCGGCCGGGTGCCCGCCCGGGTGTGCGCCAACCTGATGTGGACCGGCTTCACGCTCTTCCACGACCACTGGTTCGAGGACGACGACCAGATGCGCGCCACGATCACCACGCAGCTCGACGGCATCGAGAACGTGCCGGCCACGGAGCGGGTGCGCATCGTGCCACCGAAAGGGCATTCCTTTCGCCCCTGATCCCGTGCACACCGCCGGTCAGCCTGCCGGCCACCACCATCCCTCAGGTACGACAACCGGGAGCCCTTCTTCCATGACCGACGCCACCACCACTCCGGCCCAGCCCGATGCGAACGACCCGCTGGGCCTCACCGATCTCTTCAAGGGTGGCGGTGAACCCTGGCTTCCGTTCCTGAAGCCGGTCATCGAAGCGCAGCCGGATGCCGCCCGGTTCATCGGCCAGGGCCGCAGCCCGGAGGTCGTCCCGGTCCGTGAGCTGACCTTCCAGGCGCTCAAGCCGAACCCGCCGCACAAGTGGAAGGTCGTCGTCTTCGGCCAGAACCCGTACCCGCGGCCGGAGAGCGCCACCGGGATAGCCATGTTCGACAACACCTTCAACGACTGGAAGGACAGCCAGTTCGGCAGGGTCGTCAGCATCCGCTGCATCATCAAGGCGGCCGCGATGTGGAAGTACGGCATCGCCAAGAAGACACCCATCGCCGACGTCCGCGCCCTGTTGAAGGAGCGGGACACGGTCCAGCCGCCGGAGTGGTTCCAGGCGATGCTCACGCAGGGCGTGCTGCTGCTGAACGCCTCGCTCACGGCCAGCGGCGACGGGGCTATGGGGGCCGACCAGCACACCACGTTCTGGCGGCCCGTCGCCGAACGGATCGTCGAGGAGATCCTCAAGGCCAAGCAGGACGCCGACGAGGAGGACCGCGGCGTCGTGTTCGCCTGGTGGGGGGCCCACGCCCGCAGCCTGAAGAAGATCGTCCTGCGGCTCCAGAAGAAGTACCCGGACGTCGAGGTCCGGCACATCGATCACCCCAACCCGGCGGCCCAGGGCGACATCTTCTGCGAGGGCGACCACTTCGCCACGGTGAACGCGGCGCTCGCGTCGCTGGGCGCCGAGGAGATCGACTGGCTGCCCAGCAAGGGGTGGAACGAGGGTTCGGCGGGGGCCGGCGGTGCGGGCGGGGACGTCGCGGCACGCATGGGGGCCTTCATCGCGTCGACCATGGAACTGCACCAGCTGTACCTCGACCGGCTCACCGGCGTAAAGGACGAGGGGCTCGTCCTCCCGGCGATCACTGGTGTGTTCGACACCCCAGTGATGGACTTTCAGGATGCCGTCGCCCCGGTCGCCGAGGTGCTGTTCGGGCTCGGCAGGCAGATCGACCGGTCCCACGAGTTCGGCAAGCGCCGGGCGGACGAGACGGCCGGCCGCATGTCCGCCGACGCCATCGCCGCGCTCTACCTCTACACCTGCGAGTCCGCCTTCTACCGCGAGATCAATGCCGTCCTCCGTTCCCCGGACCGGACCAAGGTCGTTCCCTATCTCCCGTACCTGCGGCTGCTGTTCGCGGCGGTGTCGGGGCTGCCCGCCCACACCCGGCCGCTCTGGCGCGGTGTGTCGCTGGACCTGCGGGCGCAGTATCCGGTCGGGGGGACGGTGACCTGGTGGGGCGTGTCCTCGTGCACCTCCGAGCTGAGCGTCGCCCGGTCCTTCCTGGGCAGCCGCGGCAAGCGGACGCTCTTCGAGGTGACGCCCGCCCGGGCGGTGGGGATCCGGAGCTTCTCCGCCTTCACCGGCGAGGAGGAATACATCCTCGCGCCGGGCACCCAGCTCAAGGTGACGGACGTGAAGGCCGAGCGCGGCGGCCTGTGCACGATCAAGCTGACCGAAGAGGATGCCGCCCCTCTCGTCTCCTGACCATCCGCCGCGGGGCCGCAGCCCTGGCCCCGGTGTCCAGGGCCGCGGCCCCCGGACACCGGGGCCGCCGCGCTCCCGGGCAGCGATGATGACCAGTCAAAAATGGGTGCAGCAGGGGCAATCGGGGTGTGCAAGGCTAGGGAAATGACGTTCGAATTCGAAGAGGAATGGACACGGGCGAAGGGAGAGGCGGCCATGCGCCTCGCCTCCGCCGGACCGTCGCCCGCGCCGACTCCGCAACCGGGTCCGACCCCGTCCCCGGGCAAGCCCGACCTCGGCCTCGTCGACGGACCCGTGCACTCCAAGGCGTCCGGCATCCGTACGGCGAACTCGGAGGCCCAGGGCAAGTCCACGCTCGACGACGCCGAGGCCGTGGGCAGGAGCCACTCCGGATGGGTGGCCGGGCCGGCCAGCAACGATTGCGTGGGCGCCTGGCAGCGCAGGCTGAGGGAGCTCGCGGATCTGGTCGACGACGCGGCCGACGCCCTGACCACGGGCGCGAACGGCATCACCGCCGAAGACCAGGCGATAGCCGACCGGCTGCGCGCAGCCGGCGGCGTACTGGAGGACGTCTGATGGTCTCCGTACCCGAGCTGAAGCAGGCCGACCCGCAGAAGTGGCGTACGGCTGCCGACGACGCCGTGGCGGTGGCGAAGCAGTGCCACGGCCTCGCCTCGTACGCGCGCCAGGACGTCGCCCGGACTGTCAGCCGGTGCTGGACCGGCGAGGCCGGCCGCGCCGCCACGGAACGGTTCGTGAAGCACGCCGACGACTACGAGACGTCCGCGCGAGCAGTACGGTGACGAGTCGGGCAGCCGGGGCGGCGACATCAGGACCCGGGGAGAGAACTGGGACAAGGCGGAGCCGCACCTGGACGACGCCATGGCCTGGTACGCGTTGACAGACGAGCAGCGGGCCACCGCTCTGCGACAGCTCGAGTCGCAGACCCCGGCGGGCCACCACGTCTCCGTCGACCCGATCTACCATGAGCGCGGCGGTCCGGACACCGGGACGGGAACCGGCCCCGCGGAGCCCGGCACGCCCTCCCCGAGCCCCGGGCCGGCACCCAGGCCGCCGAGGAGCAACTGACGCATGCGCACACGGAAGTCCATGCCGCTGCTGCTGGGGCTGCTGCTGACGCTGACCGGCTGCGGTCTCGTCGGAGGCGACCGGGGCCCCAAGCCGTTGACGCCGATGCCGAGCGAGGTGCCGACCGGTCCCGAATACTCGACGGTCGACGACGTGATCGCCGCCCTGGCGAAGGGCGGCTTCGGCTGCAAGATGACTCTGCGGAACGAGTACAAGTTCGGCTCGAACGCCACGTGCGAGGTGCAGCACCGGGGTACGACCGTCTACAACGAGATCCAGGTGTTGAGCACGGCCCGGTTCAACCGGGACGAGGTCGGAAATTCGATTGCGACAGGGCGTCGGGCCCACCGTCAGACCATCGTCGCCGCCGGGAACTGGTTCATCTGGGTGCGGCCCGGGGTCTACGCCTACGACATGGCCGCGGCGCTGCCCGGTTCAGTGGTGCTGGAGCCGCTCGTGGAAAAGTAGCGGGATCGTACCCGCGGCGAGGGGCGCGGCGGGCGGCCCACCCGATCGGCCGCGCGGAGCGGTGGGGCCGCCGCCGGGGATGCAAGGCTGGAGCGAAGGCCCCCGGCCGAGGCCGGGTCGGACAGGAGGCGTTGCCGGTGCCTGGCGTGGATTCCCTGGTGTCGTTCGCGCCGTTCCTCGTGCCCGTGATCACGGGCTTGGTGGGCGGGATCAGCCTCGTCCTCAGGGACCGCCGCCAGGCGCGGAGCGACGACCACCACTACCGCAGGAGGCTGGAGAAGGCGCAGATGGAGGTCCAGTTCATCACCAGCTGGATCAAGGCCAAGAAGCTGGCGCCGACCGAGGCCCCGAACCCGGAGCCCGGCCACTGGCTTGACGAGACCTATGCGTCGGTACGCGCCTTCGAGGCTGCGGCGCGCCGCCACCGGGGAGGGCCGGGGAGGCTGCGCCGTCTGCTCCTGCTGCGCACGCTGCAAGGCGGCCCGGCGAAGGCCGTGCGGATCTTGTACTGGCTGGCCATCCTCGCGTTCAACGCGGCCCTCGCTTGGTGGGTGAGCATGATCGTCGACGGTCCGCCCGCCTTCTTCGGGACGGACCCGGAATCCCAGTCCGATGACGTCGATGCAGTCCTGGGGGTGGCGGGCTGCTTCCTGCTGGCGGCGATCGTCCTGTGGGCGTGGACGGTGCATCTGGATGCTTCGGAGCCGAAGGAGGGGTATCAGTCGCGGATCGACTCGGCCGCTTGGACGGCACAGGAGGACGAACGGCGACGTGCGGCGGCCGGGAAGGCGGACGATGGACCGGACGCGGACGCAGGGTGACCAGCCCCGCCTTCCGAGCGGCACTGCGGGCGGCGATGGACCGGGTCGGGCCCTGGTCCCGGGCCTGGTGCTGACCACGCACGGCCATCCTGACCACGTCGCCGACAACGACCTGGCCGACGAGCTGGGTGTCCCGGTCGAGCACTACGTCCCCGCTCTTGACCTCGACCAGATGCGGGACCCGGCGTCGTACCGGGCGCGGTCCTTCGAGCGCATCGCCTGGGCGGCACCCCCTGCCCGCGCCCGCACCGGCCGCCGACAAGGTGGTGTCACTCTTCCAGCCCATGCGGCCCTTCGGCCTCTCGTTCACCCTGCAGCAGCTTTCAGGCCGCCCTGCCTTTCGCGACCGAGGCGTACACGGTCCGGGCGGTTCCGCCCAGTCGTGGTCCGGCGAGCCAAGTGGACGAGGCCGGGCCGATGGAAGTGTTGCTGACGAGGGCGAGGGTGCCGTCGGGACGCCGGGCGAACCAGCCGCCGCCGGAGGAGCCGCCGGTCATCGTGCACCCGATGCGGTACAGCGACGGCCGGTCGGGGCGCAGGGACAGCCGTCCCGGGCGGTCCTGGCAGGCGAACATCCGCTGCCCGTCGAAGGGGGTGGCGGCCGGGTAGCCCCAGGCCTTCATCGCCGGGATCGCCGCCGTGGGCGGCGCGTCGAACCAGACCGGTACGGCTGCCCCGGTCGCCTCCTGGAGCGATGTGCGGGTGTCCTGCCGGGCCACGCGCAGCACCGCGAAGTCACCGGACGCCCCGGCGCCGCCGGTGGCGGCACCCTCCGCGAGCCATTGCTCGGAGGTCCCGGCCCGGTCCGCCCACCACGTGCCCAGCGGGGCGACCTCGGCCGCCCCGGCCGCGCGGCGGGAGGCGCCCGTGAGACCCCGGTCGTTGTAGGAGGGGACGAAGACGATGTTGCGGTGCCAGGTGCCGCCCGCGCCGCCGTGGACGCAGTGGCCCGCCGTCCACACCAGGCTGGAGCGGCCCGGCCGGGCCGGGTCCTCGACGGCGGTGCCGGAGCAGACGCTCGGGCCGTCGGGCCCGTCGAAGAAGACCTTCCCCAGCGTGGGGGCGCTCGCGCGGTACGGGGTTCGTTCGGCGGCGGCCGGGACGGGGGCCGGTACGGGGTCGGTCTCCCCCAGGTCGGCACCGAGCCCGTCCGCCACGGGCGTGTCGTACCTGTCGGCTTCGGCCATGCGCTGCGGAGTCCAGAGGCCGGGGATGACGGGGTTGGAGAAGCCCGGTACGGCTCGCCTGAGGGTGTCGACCGGCCCGGAGCAGGCGGTCGTGACACCGAGGACGGCGAGGACGATGAGCAGGACGGCCAGGACGCCCGGGCGTACGGCGCCCCAGGGGCGGCCGGAGTGCACGTTCATGGTGACGTTCCTCGGGGTGGGGACCGCGGCCCCCTGAACTGCCGGGCGCCGGACGGAAGTCGGAAGGGGGGATCAGCGGTGACGGGTGGACGGTGGTGCGTGGCCCGTCCACCCGCGCGGAGGACCGGGGGCCGGGTGCTCAGCCGCCGAAGCGGATGGACTTCACGGCCGGGAACCCGAGGTGGGCGGTGTTCTGCTGGGCGGTGCCGTTCTGGAAGGTCGGTTCGGTCGCCCCGGCGGGTTCCGGGACTGGGTCACTGGGGACACGGGGCTCCTCCCGGCCGAGTTCTGCCGTACGGCCGCTGAGACAAGACGGTGACAATTCCCGATCCGGCCGATGGCAGAGGGAGCCGTCCCGCAACCGATGGATCCAGCCCGGGCATGCCCCCGTGCGCGGCACGCCAGTACTGCTTCGTCAGGCCCTTGTTCCGGGATGCGGGTCGCCGCACTCCACCCCGGAGTTCCGGCCGCAGCCGAACCACTGGCCGTCCTGCCCCTCGCCACATCGACCGCCGGCGCCTTCTCCTCTGTGGGAACGGCAGTGCTACACATGATCCACAGGGCAGCTGAAAGGCAGTGGAACCATGTCGAGGGTATTGCCGAGTCCGGCGCAGGAGGGCACCGCCCGCGGCCGGGTCCTGGTCGTGGACTGCGCGCCGGGTACGACGGCGCTGGCCGAGCTGGCGGACCTCAGCCGTCTCGGCTTCGAACCGACGGTCAACATCCGGCGGGTGGCCGATCCCGACCTGCGGTCGCGCATCGCGCAGCAGTGGCGGACCGTGGACTTCGACGGGTTCGCGGAGGAGGAGCTGGCCCGGCAGCTGGAGGACGGCGGCCTCGGCCACGATGCCCTGAAGTGCCGGGCCGGCATCCCCCTCACCGAGGCCGTGCTCGAACGGGCCGCCTCGGGCTCCCTCCAGCACCGTCTGGTACTGGTCGGGCGCGCCGCGGCGGGCTCCGACACGTTCGACACGGCGGCTGCGCAACGTCTCGGCGTCGCCCTCCGCACCACCCCCGGAGCCAACGCCGGGGCCGTCGCCGAACTGACCCTGGCCCTCATGCTCGACGCCCTGCGTGGCGTGTCGCAGCGGGCACAGGCCCTGCGGCAGGGCTCCTGGGCCGCGGCGACCGCGAACCTGCCCACGGGCAGCCTGGCCGGTGCCCGCGTCGGGCTGGTGGGTTCCGGTGCCACGGCGCGCAGGGTCGCCGACCTGGTGCGTGCCTTCGGTGCCGAGGTGTGGGTATTCGGATCGCCGCGCTTCACGCAGAAGCGTGCGGCCGGGTGGCCCGGTCGCCGGGTCGCGTCCCTGAGGGAGCTGCTGGAAGGCTGCGACATCGTCTCCGTACACGTGCCGGCCGCGGCGGAGACGAACAGCCTCATCGGGGCCGGGGAACTCCGGCTCATGCGGCCGGGGTCGGTCCTGGTCAACACCGCCCGGGCGAGTGTGGTCCGCGAGGCGGACCTCGACCGCGCCCTTCGGGACCCGGGATCGGGCCCGTGGCACGCGGCGGTTGACGTCTTCGAGGCGGAGGGCGTCGGATTCACCTCCCCCCTCAGGGACAACCCCCACTGCACGCTCTCCCCCCACTCGGCGGGCATGACCCGCGCAGCCATGGAGGAGGCCTCGCGCAGAATCGTGGCCGAGTTCGCGCGGTACGTCGAAGAGAACGGCATCACGAGCGGCGGGCCCGGGCGATATCAGCTCCCGCTCACTTCACGCCGCGGCGAGCCCTGACCTGCGACGGTCGTGAGCATGTCGGGAGCGGCGGGCGGAGTTGCGGTCTGCCCGAGCAGGGACCTGTCCGGACAGCCCACCCGGTTACCGGCGGGTGGGCGAGGCCGCGTGGGCACCGGCCCCACCGGTCGCCGGTGCCCAGGCCGTTCTAGGCGTCGGGATTCTTACCTGCTGCGGCCTTCTTCAGGCGGTCGATGCTGAGCTTCGCGAAGTCCGCGTAAGGTTCGCCTTCGCGCAGGTCGAGGCTCTCCACGCGGACCACTGCGGTGCCCTGCCGCATGAGGATCTCGGTGGTGTGGCCGGTGAACGCCTCCGTCTCCTCCGCGCCCGCATCCACCCAGGTCAAGGGGTACCCATCGGAGAACTGGGTAGCCCTGGGGGTCCGTACGGACGGGTCTGCGAGCCACACGAAGCTGTGGTGGTCGGTCGAGAGGTGGCGAGAGGCGGCTGCCGCGACGGCACGGCGAGACGAAGAGAACAGGCGACGCGAGGAGGCTCGGCGGGAGGAGGACCGCGCCAGGCGGGAAAGCCCGGTGCGCAGCGCTGTGGAGGAGGTGTTGGAGGAGCGCCGCTGGCGGTACCGGAATCGAAACCGCTTCGAGGGCCCGGGCGCCGGCTGACACCGCGCCGACGGGGAGGACGGCGGGGGAACCTGCCACCCAGCTGTGGAGGGGGCCCGCGGCATCTGGCTCGGCCTCCTCACCGGCCTCGCCACCACCGCCGCACTCCCCACCACCGCCGCACTCCCCGCCGCCGTCTGACGCCCGGCCCCTGACGGCGCCTCCGGCTACGCCTGATCGGGCTCCGCCTCGGAGACGAACGGCTGCAGGAAGGTCGCGATGTGCTGCTCCACATCGGTGATCCGCTGCTCGTACGCGTAGAGCTGGTCCCGCATGCCCGCCTTCGCCTGCTCGTCCAGGCGGGACTCCTCGATGTTGCGCTGGACGATGCCGATGAGGTCCTGGAGCTGGATGTGGAGCGTTTCGCTGATCCCGCCCCACACGGCGCGCAGGTCGGCGGCGCGGCTGTCCGCGTACTGGCGGGCGGTCAGGCCTGCCGAGTCCTTCACGTGGTCGGAGAACTCCTCCGCCGCGCGCGACTGCAGCTTGCCGTTGGCGAAGATGACCGCCCCCGAGGCCAGCAGCGGTCCGACGGCCGCGCCGATGGCCACCGCCACACCGACCGGTGGAAGGGCCAGGCTGATCAGGCCGGCCGCTGCGGCGGCGGCCGTCCCGCCGACCACCGTCGCACCGGTGCCCGCTCCGATCGCCATGAGCGAGCTGGGGCGGAACAGCAACGGCACGTCGTCGCGGTGGCGGCGCCCGTCGCGCCCGTGGCCCTTCCCCGCCGCGATGGCGAGCGTGTAGAGCAGGTCCTTCTGGTCCCGGATGGACTGCGTGTTGCCGGTGAGTTCCGCGCGGAGCTTGTCGAGGAGGGTTGCGTGCGCCCTGATCAGCGGTTCGAGCTGGCGCACCAGATCGGCCTGCCGCTGCTCGATGAGCTGGTCGAGATCCTGGGTGCAGAAGACCTGCATACGTTCCTGGAGCCGGACGGTGTACGCGTCCATCAGCTCGTGCTGGGCTGCGACGCGGCCGCCCTTCGTGAAGGACCGGACGGCTCGGCTCAGGCGTCCCGGCCCGCTCGTGACGTGCCAGTCGGCGATCTCGCTGCTGATGCCGATCAGGAACGCACTGAACTTCAGCTGCAGTTCGTTCTCGATGTCGAGGATCTTGCCGCCGACGATGTCGCGGATCGCGTCGGCGCTGGCCCGCAGTTGGTCCTGGGTGGACTGGCTGCGGTCGAGGAGCTCGCGCAGCTCCGCCGTCGACTTCATCAGGATCGCGCCCTCGTCGTGCAACCGCACCCGCAGGTTGACGGCGTTGTGGCGCAGGAACTCGGCGAGACGGACGAACTTCACCCGGGCCGCGTCGCGCATGCAGAAGACCTCGAGGGCGGACTCGAGCCGCCCGATCCCCGACGCCTTCAGGCCTTCCGCGTCGCCGTCGATCCGCGACCGCAGGGCCTGGAGGGCGCTGATGAAGAAGACGTTGGCAGCAGCGGTGGAACCGGATTCCCCGCTGAGCTCGGCGACCGCGTTGCGGCAGCGGCTCATCACCTCCGCCCGTTCCTCCTCCTCGATCCGGTCGAACTGGTTCACCACGAAGAAGATGTCGCGGTGCCCGAGCTTCCGGACGCGGGTGAGGTAGTTCTCGGTCTCGTGGAGGGTGAACGGCCGTCCCGCATCGGTGACGAACACGACGGCGTCCACCTCCTCCAGGTACCGGAGGGTCACCAGCTCGCGGTCGGAACTCTCGTTGATCCCTGCCGAGTCCACGATCTCGACCGATCTGCGCAGCAGCTCCAGCGGCTGCTCGACGACGGCCAGCGCGAACGAGGGGGTGCGAGGAGCGCCGTACGCGTCGATCTGGAGGGAGACCTCCCGCTTGAACTCCTCCGTCGTGACGGCCGTCTCGACGCCCTGCCGGTCCGCGTCCCGGTACAGCCAGGCCCGCTCGGTCTCGCCCCAGCGCAGGACGGTCGTGAAGGCGGTGGCCGGATTGGCCTTGGTGGGCAGCAGCCGCTTTCCCAGCAAGGCGTTGATCAGGGTGCTCTTACCGCTGCTGAACTCGCCGAGCACCATGATGCGGAAGGTCTCGCGCTCGAAGACCGCCCCGTTGATCCCGAGGTCCAGTGCCGCGCCCGCGCCGCCGGGCGGGGCGATGACCGCCGCGGCCTCGCCGGCCACGCGCTGCAGGCGCTGGTAGTACGAGCGCAGTGTTCCGATGTTGTCGCTCCAGCCGCGGAACTGCGCGGCCGGTGATTCCTGGCCGGCCGGTAACTGCCGGTTCTCGTGCGCCATCAGGTCCCTTCCAGGGGAGAGAGGTGGGCGTGCACGGAGCGGCTCAGCGACCGTGCCGTGCTCTGCAGTGAACGCCAGTGGTCGAGGGACTCCGGCTGCGCGGCGACGGCTGTGGTGTGCAGCCGCCACCACTGCTCGTCGCGGTCCCGCGCCTGGCTCAGCAGGCGGTCGTACACCTGCCCGATGCGTGCCTCGGTCCGCGCCACCTGCTCCGTGAAGGCCGCCTCGACGATCCGTTCCAGGTCGTCGATGGCGCGTTCACGGCGCTCGGCCTGGCCGTGTTCGAGGGCCTCCGTGACGAGCGCCGTACCGGCCGCTCCCGCGATCTGCGCCACGACCTCGGTGGAGACAGGAGTCAGCACGCTCTCGATGGCGGTGCCGACGAACTCCGGCAGCCAGGAGGCGTCCCAGCCCGTCGCGTTCTGCGACTCCGCAGCGGCAGCCGCGTCGGCGACACCGGGCAGCGCCGCGGCCGGCACGACCCGCCCGGCACTGGGGGCGGCCAGTCCCTGGAACAGTTCCTCGCCGGGCCTGTTGCGGAGCAGGATGCCGCGCAGCCGGCGGGTGTCCTCTTCGAGTACCCGGTCGACGGTCCCGGTGATCCACGATTCGAACTGGTGCAGGACCTCGGCGGTGTACGGGATCGCGTGGAGGCGGATGAAGTGCTGTTCCTCCGGCGTCTCCAGCATCTGGGAGAAGCGCGCGGCAAGTTCGCGCGCTGCGGCGGCCCGCCGTCTGCGCGCCTCGGCGGCGATCGTCTGGACGAGCGAGGCGCGCCACTCCCCCGCTTCGGCGCTGAGCACGATCCAGTGGAAGCGTGCGCTCTCGTGGGCCGTGTGCCAGATCTGTGCGGCCCGCGTTCTGACGGGGTCGGTCCGGTGCACGTCCGTGAGCGCCCTCGCGGCGGCCTCCTCGACCAGGCCACAGGTCGCCGCGAGGAGGTGCAGTCTGCGGATGGTCCGCAGGGCGCGGCGCAGCCGGATGCCGGCCAGCTGGCCCAGGGCCGCGCGAAGCGGGGCGACGCCGTCGGGTTCCCCGGCCCCCTGCGCCGCGCCGGGCGCGGGGACCGGTCCGGGCAGCACCAGAGCCTCCGGAGCCCGGACTGCGACGAGGTGGTTGACGCGTCGCAGGATGTCGGCCGCCTCGTCCTCGACCTCGGCGAGCTTGGTGACGACGACGGCGAGCGGAGGGCTGTGCGGAGCCGCGGCCAGTGCCTTGATCCGAGCCTGTTCGGTGGCGAGCATGGCGCGGCGCGCCTCGGTGACGACGACCACCACATCGCAGTCGCCGACGATCCTGGCGAGCGCTGCGGTGTCGGGCTGCCGCACTCCGGACCAGCCCTCCCAGCCGGGGGTGTCGACGATTTCCACTCCGGCACGGGCGGGCCAGGACCCGGAGGGCACCTCGACGCGTACGGTGCGCAGGCCGACCGGGCCAGGGTGCTCGGGCCCGGCCTCCTCGGGAGTCCGGGGAGCCCCGGATCCGACGGGCTCTGCGGAGTCGGCGGATTCCGCGATGAACGGGCGCACGACGACGGGCGGTCCGTCCGTCGGGTGCACGGACACCGGCAGGCAGACCGTGCCGATCAGCTCGTTGACGAGGCGGGATTTGCCAACGTTGCTACCGCCGATGACGCAGATCCGGGCCCGCGGGGACTGGGCACGGCGGGCCGTGCGGCGGATCAGGGAGGCCGCGGAGTCCGCTCCGGCCCGGTCCGCGAGCAGGGCCACCTGCTCGGCGAGTTCACCTTGCAGCAGTTCCCGTTCGTTCTCCCCCGTACCGACCACAGCGCCGCCACCCCACCCCGTCAGGACCTCCCCGGCGCGACCATGATGCCAACGGATGCCGCCGGGCGCCGCCCGTTCGGCGGGAAGGCCTGGGCAGCTGCGCAGAGGAAGGCGTTGTTCGTGATCCACGGCTCTGGGACGGCAAGGATCGTACCG
This sequence comes from Streptomyces sp. NPDC051364, assembly GCF_040682115.1. Taxonomy (NCBI): domain Bacteria; kingdom Bacillati; phylum Actinomycetota; class Actinomycetes; order Kitasatosporales; family Streptomycetaceae; genus Streptomyces; species Streptomyces sp. NPDC051364. Next base: position 76,096 of record NZ_JBFBAH010000023.1, read on the forward strand.
GTCACGGCAACGCCGCCTCCAGTACGGTCCGCAGATCATCGGGAGACGTGAACAGATGGCCCTGCAGTCCCAGTTCACGGGCCGCCAGGACGTTCTCGGCCCCGTCGTCGACGAACAGGATGTCCTCGGGGGGCAGTCCGAGTTCCCGGACGCACCACTGGTAGGCGGCCGCCTCGGGCTTGGCGCTGCGGATGCGGCAGGAGAAGCCGAGCAGTGTGAATCTTTCCAGCCACGGCTGGGTGGCCTCGTACTGGACGGCGAGCTCTTCCGGAATGCTGGAGAGGAGACCGAGGGTCACGCCCCGGTCCGCCAGGGCGGCCAGGAGTTCCACGCTGCGCTGGTCGATCTCGCTCCAGCCGGCCAGGTCGGCGGCGATCAGGTCGGCGGTCAGTCGTTCGTCGAGTGCGATTCCCAGCTCTGCACAGACCCCTTTCCAGTACGCCGGGCCGGCCACGTCACCGCGGTCGTAGGGGGCGCGCTGCGACCAGTACGCCTCCCAGAAGCCGCTGCTGTCGCCGCCGGCCGTGCGTTCCAGTACGGCCTGGGACTCGGGCGACTGGACACGCGCGATGACACCGAACATGTCGAAGAGAACGGCTTTCATCCTTCAGGTTCCTTACTTCTCGGGTCCTCACGTGGTGACGGTGTCCGCACGGTCCGCCCCCGCCTCGCGAGGGCCGCTCACGCCGTCGGGATCGGGGGCGTTCTTGCGCAGCCACAGGCTCAGGGCCGCACACACGGCGGCGAGGCCGAACAGCACGAGCGGCACCGCCTTCACATCCATGGTGTCGATCACCCCTCCCAGCAGCGGCGGGAAGGCCACGCCGCCGATCATCGAGGCGGCGATCACGTAGGCGCCGGCCGCGGCCACACCGGGCACGGCCCGGTTCAGCCAGGGCAGGCAGGTCGGGAAGATGGGCGCGATCATCAGGCCGACGCCGAAGTACGCGTACGGGGCAAGCGCAGGTACGGCCGCGAGGACCAGGAAGCCGGCCATGCCGGCGCAGCAGACGATCAGGATCGACGGTGCGGACCAGCGGAGGCTGAGCGGGGCGACCACGAACCGGCCGATGGTCATCGCCGCCCAGTAGGCGGAGGTTGCGGTGGCGGCGGTGGCGGCGCCGTACCCGACGGCTTCGAGGTGGGTGGGTTCCCAGCCGCCGACGCCGGTTTCGATGGCCACGTGCAGCACGTAGATGCCGATGAACACGGCGATGATGGGCAGCACCCGGGCTCCGGCAGTCGCGCCGCCTTCGGCAGGGGCCGGCTCCGGCTCCCGGGCGGCCACCCCGCCCAGGGTGACCAGGATGAGCAGGCAGACCACCCCGATGCCGAGGAAGATCTGCGGGTAGCGGTCCGCTCCGAGCCAGCCGATCAGGGCCGGGCCCGCGATGGCTCCGACACCGAAGTGACCGTTGAGCAGGTTGAGCATGGCGGTGCTGCGGCGGCCGAAGCCGATGGCGAACAGCTGGTTGAGGCCGTAGTCGATGCCGCCGAAGCCCAGACCGATGACGAAGGTGCCGGTCAGGGCCAGGTTCCAGCTCGGCGAGAGCGCGAAGAGCGTGGCGCCGGCGGCCATCAGCAGGTAGGAGCCGCCGAGCAGCACCCGGTTGTTCAGGCGGCCCCGCAGAACGTGGTAAATCAGCACACCCAGGAGTGCGCCGACGAAGTGGGCACTGAGGCTGAGTCCGGCGCCCGCGGGGCTGACGCCATACTCCTCCCGAAGGGCCGGGATCGCGGGGCCGTAGAGCGCCTGCAGGGCGCCGATCACCACGAACGCCACGCACGAGGCGGTGATGGCGACGGTGGTGAGAACAGGCCTTCCCGCCTCGGGCGGGCCGGCCTCTCTGGTGGCGGACATCGCTCTCCTCATCGCTCGTAGCAGAATGAACAGAAATGTTGTTCACAACTCGCCTAAGTTCACACCCGAGCGTGCATATTACGCACACCAGATGTTCATCTCAACAGATCGTGTGTGCACAACGCCATCCAGGGCCGCCTTCTGTGCTAAAAGCAGACACATGAACGTGATGGAGAGGCACAAGTTCGTCGTGAGCCTGCTCATGCAGCAGAACCGCGCGACCGTGGCCGAGCTGGCCCAGGCCACCGGTGCGTCCGAGATGACCATCCGCCGGGACCTGGAAGTACTGGAGTCGCGGGGAGCGCTGCGCCGGGTGCGCGGCGGCGCCGTGAGCAACCTGCCCGGCGGCGTCGAACCGCCCTACGCCATCCGGGCCATGTCCGGAGCACAGGCCAAGGAGCGGCTCGCACGCACCGTGGTCGAACTGCTCACCGACGGCGAGACGGTGGCCCTGGACACCGGAACCACTGCCGTGGCCGTCGCCAAGGCCATGGCAGACCGCCAGTTCACGGTGACCCCGCTCTCCCTGCACGCCGCGTTCGCCCTCTCCGCAAACCCCGGCATCCAACTGCTGCTGCCCGGTGGCCAGGTGCGCCCCGAGGAGCTCTCCTTCTACGGCCAGACGCCCGTCCAGACCTTCAAGGACCTGTGCTTCGACACGTTCATCCTGGGCTGCTGCGGTGTCGACCCGGTCCAGGGGGCAACGGCCTACAACCTCGAAGACGTACAGGTGAAACGAGCCGCGGTGGCCGCGGCGCAGCGGGTGATCCTGGTCGCGACCGCCGACAAGCTCGGCCGTGCGGCGCTGGGCCGCATCTGCTCGATGGAGCAGATCGCCCTCATCGTCACGGACGCACCCGACGACTCCCCGGTGGTCAAGGAGCTGCGCGACCACGGGGTGGAGGTGGTACATCCGTCGGGCGACTGACGGGGCCGGCCGTCTCCCGTCGTCCCGCCAGGCGGCGAAGTCACGACCGCCTACGGAAGCGACCGAGGCAGCCTCGTCGTGCAACACGGTGAGGGCTACGACATCCTGGTCCGCGTCGTCTACCTGGTCTATGACCAGCCGAAATCCGGATCGCCTCAGCAGGTGGTCGAGGTGGTCCCGATCGGCGGGCTTACCACGATTCCGGCCGGGGGCACCTCTTCTGTCACTGTGTCGGGAGACGCCAAGGCAGCCGTGCAGAGGTTCTCAGGTGGTCCGGCCGTCAGCGTCAAGACCTACTTCTCCCGATAGAACGACCGGCTCCCCGAGGAGGCCCTGGCCATCCACCGGCGCATCGAGACGGTCTGCCGCGCAGGGGTCCCGAGCCGGCAGCCCGAGCTCGCCGAACCAACCATGCGAATAACCCTGAACGGAAGCCACCTCCGACAAGAGCTGAGCCACCGCTCAGCCCCGACGAGGAGGCCTACGCCTGACCACGGCGCTCCTCGTTCCTCACCTGCAGCCGGCCAAAGGACGACGCACCCAGACCCACCAGCACGGCCACTCCGGCCGCGTAGACCGGCAACCACAGGGTCGTGGTGGAGGACAGGCAGTCGGCAAAGGCGACATGGCCTTGGACGTCCTGTGCGTGAGCCAAGGCGGCAGGGTCGCGACCAGCCAGGTCCGCCAGCGCCGCCTCCGTCCGGATCCTCTCGTACGTACGCAGCGCGGGACACCTGTCACGAGTGCCCGGCATCGGAAACAGCCACGGCCAGCGTTGCAGCATGGGAGCCACAGTGATCGCTACACACAGGCCGACGACCAGCGAATACGCCGCCAGATTCCCCATGTAGGCAGTTCGGAGGCCGGGCGTCCACGCCGGCAGTCGGTACAGGCAGAAGAGCACCGCGAGGAGCGTCACCCCGATGTACGTGGCGAACCACTGCCACGAACCTTGCGCGAGCACGGCCGTCAGCACGGCGCCGAGTGCGATGCCGATGACTCCCGGCTGGCCGGCAACACTGCGGCTCGCGCTGGTGGATGCCGAGCTCCGGGCTTCTTGGGGGCTTGGATCGTCCACGGTCTCTCCTGCCTGGCTCGGCCATCAGCATCACGGAGCATCGCGCCGTCGGCCTGCCGCCATGCCGGACCGGCCCGAATGCCTGGCCCGATTGGCGGGTCTTCCCCCGCTTCGGGGCTCAGCTCCGGGTAGCCGAGCCCGTACATCTCGGCAGCCCGGCGGTACTCGTCTGGAGGATCGTTCCTCCAGGGGGACCTTCGTCTGACCACGCGCCGCGGGTCGGATGACCGACTGACACGATCCGGAATCACGCGGCTGATCAGGCAAAAGCAGGCCGATACCCTGGAGACGCCCTGCGCAAGGCTGCGAGGTGGGCGAACATGGTCCTTGAGAAGCGCTGGCCGACACAACCGGACGATCTTGAGCTCCGGGCCGTGTAGCGCTTGATGATCCGGCACGCACATGGCTGGAACACGGGCGAAGGGGGGAGCCCCAGCGAGAACCCGTGGTGAAGAGGAGCAGAAGATGTCCTTGCTCGTTTCAGCGCTCACGGCCTCCCTGACTGTCGTCCTGCCCCTGGGCGTGGTCGCCGGCCAGGACGTGACGGTGGAGAGCTCGTTCCGGGCAGCCGACGGCCGGCCCACACACCAGGCGGTCACCTTCGACACGAAAGCGGTACCAGCCGGCAGCAAGGTCACTGTCACGGAGCGGGTCGACGGCGACGGCACCCACGTGGAGCTGCGGCTCCACGGCGTGGCGCCGAACCGGACGTTCGGCGCCCATGTACACCAGAAGCCCTGCGGCAGCAAGCCCAACGACTCCGGGCCGCACTACCAGAACGCCGTGGACCCCAAGCAGCCCTCGACGAACCCCGCGTACGCCAATCCCCGCAACGAGACGTGGCTCGACATCACCACCGACGGCCACGGCAATGGCGCCTCAGCGTCCACCCTGACCTGGCGATACCGTGCCGGCGGGGCCCGTTCCGTCGTGATCCACGAGCACGCCACCCACACGGAACCCGGCACGGCGGGCACGGCCGGCGCGCGGCTCGCCTGCATCAATGTGCCGTTCGAGTAGGAAACAGGGGACTGGGCTCGGGCCGGGCGCGGGCCGCGGTGGCCCGGGCGACCTCGTACGCCGTCAGCCCGCGAGGTACCGCAGTGCCACGGCTGCATGGAGGGACATACCGGTGGCCATCGCGTTCTCGTCGAACACGACGCGGTTGGAGTGGCAGTCCGGGGCGCCGTCGGCCGGGATGGAGGGTGGGCGGGCTCCGAGCAGGGCCATGGCCCCCGGGACGCGTTCGAGGACGTAGGAGAAGTCTTCGGATGCCATGACCGGGTCGGCCAAGTGCTGTACCGGAGCGGTGCCGAGGAGTTCGGTTGCGGCATCGCGGACCGTGGTGGTGAAGGCCGGATCGTTGTGTACAGGAGGGTAGCCTTGGGCCGGGTCGATGTCGGCCTCGGCGCCGTGCGCGGCGGCCACGTTACTGGCCACCCGTTCGATCACGGTGCGCATCCGCTCACGGGACCCCAGCGTCAAGGTACGGCAGGTGCCGTGCAGTTCCGCGGTCTCGGGGATGATGTTGGTGGTCGTGCCGGCCTGGATGCGGGTGATGCTGACCACCACCGGGTCGAAGACGCTGACCGTGCGCGTCACGGCAGTTTGCAGGGCTTGGACGATTTCGCACGCGACGGGGACGGGGTCGAGGGCAAGGTGCGGTGCGGAGGCGTGTCCGCCGCGGCCTCGTACGGTGATGCGGATCAGGTCGGACGCGGCGAACATCGGGCCGGGCCGCACGTGCACGGTGCCGGTCTCGAAGCGGGTCATGACATGCAGCGCGAACGCCGCGTCCACTCCGCTGCCGTCCGGGGTGTCGAGGACGCCTTCCTCGATCATGTACGGGGCGCCGCCTCCACGTTCCTCGGCGGGCTGGAACATGAACACAACGCGCCCGCGGATCTGCCCGCGGCGCGCGCAGAGCAGGCGGGCTGCGCCGATGAGCATGGCGGTGTGCAGGTCGTGGCCGCAGGCGTGCATGGCGCTCGGGATCTGGGAGGCGTAATCCAGGCCGGTGTCCTCCTGTTGGGGCAGGGCGTCCATGTCGGCGCGGAGCAGAATGGTCCGGCCGGGTTGCGCGCCGTCCAAGGTGGCGACCACCGAACTGAGCCGCTCCCCCGCGGTGATGCGCAGGGGCAGGCCTGTCAGGGCCTCGAGGACGGTCTGTTGGGTGAGCGGCAGGTGCAGGCCGAGTTCCGGTGCCCGGTGGAGGGTGCGGCGCACGTCGATGATGCCGGGCAGCAGCCGATGCGCCTCGTCGAGCAGGGTGTGCAGGCCGGTCGGCGGTCCGGTGAAGGCAGTCATTCGCACTTCTCGGCGCAGGCCGCTACTCAGCGATCTCCGTGCGCTCCCACCACTCGTAGACGGGGAGCCGGCCTTCTGTGCCGTTCTGGAACCGCGACGTGGCTTTGAAGTGTTCGTATCCGCCACGATGCGCAATCTTCAGATCTTCGCCCGTCGCGGTGACCGGTACGACCCGCTCCGGCAGATCTTCCGGCCCGCCCTCAAGTACCGCCATTGTCGTCATGGGTCCAGTCTCGCCAGCGGCCAAACCCCGCGCACCTCGACGCGCCGCCCCGCGCACCCGCCGCGTTGCCGCCTGGAGCCTTGCCTCCGCGCTTGCGAGGAGCATGTCCAGGGCGACCGGGTAGGCGCTGTGGTTCATCCGGGCGGCGAGCAGCCGTGTGGTGGCCGCGATGTGTGGGTACTGCTCGGCCGGCAGCCGGGCGTACGTGGACTCCCACTGCTGCTCGTCGGAGGTCCGGGATGTCTCGGCCAGGGCGAGGGCGCCGGCGTCGAGGGCCGCGAAGGCCAGGCTCTGGTCGATGAAGGCGTGGTAGATCAGGACCGCCTCGGGGTCGGGGAAGCCGGCGGTGCGCAGGATGCCGAGGACGGCCTCGTCGGCGGCGATCTCGCGGGGCCGGCCGGTCACGCGGCTGGCGGTCAGTACGGCGGCCTGCGGGTGGGCGAGGTAGGCGCCGTGGATGCGGAGGCCGAGTTCCCGCAGGTCACGGTGCCAGTCCCCGGTGGCCGCCCAGCCTTCGAGGGCCCGGCCGATCAGCTCCTCGCCGATGGCGAGGGTGAGGCCGTCCATGCCGTCGAAGTACCGGTAGAGCGTGCTGGGGTCCGCACCGAGGGCAGCGCCGAGCCGCCGGGCGGACAGTCCGGCGCTGCCGTGTTCGCGCAGCATGCGCAGGGCGGTGTCGACGATCAGCCGTTCGGACAGGACGGTGCCCTGCCGGGTGGGGCGCCGCCGCCTGCGGGCTTCCTCGGGGACCACCTGCTTCGCCATCGGGTGCCTTCCTCCGCCACGGACGTACGGTCGCCTCCGGACCGGCGGCCGTACGAGGGGCCTTATGCCGCTTATGCCAACACCATTGACCTTATCTCGCCGACCCGGCTTTCATCCCTCCCATGAGGCGCGGACCTGCGCGGACCTCATCGAGAGAGGGTTTCGTCATGCGTGTTCTGCTTGTGGGCGCCGGTGGCGTCGGTACCGCGATCACACGGATCGCGGCCCGCCGGGACTTCTTCGACCATTTCGTGGTCGCCGACTACGACCTCGCCCGCGCACAGGCCGCCGTGGCCGCGGTCGGCACCGGCACCGGCGCCGGCGCCGGGCGGTTCGTCGCGCGCCGCATCGACGCCTCCGACGAGGCGGCGGTGGCCGCACTCCTCACCGAGGAGCGGTGCGACGTACTGCTGAACGCGACCGATCCGCGGTTCGTGATGCCGCTGTTCGAGGCGGCCCTCGCGGCGGACAGCCACTACATGGACATGGCCATGTCGCTGTCCCGGCCGCACCCCGGCCGGCCGTACGCGGAGTGCGGGGTCAAGCTCGGCGACGAGCAGTTCGCGCGGGCCGACGCGTGGGAGAAGTCCGGCCGACTGGCGCTGGTCGGAATGGGTGTCGAACCCGGCCTGTCGGACGTCTTCGCCCGGTACGCGGCCGATGAGCTGTTCGACGAGATCGAGGAGATCGGCATCCGTGACGGGGCGAACCTGACCGTCGAGGGCTACGATTTCGCCCCGTCGTTCAGCATCTGGACGACGATCGAGGAGTGCCTGAACCCGCCCGTGGTCTACGAGCGGGACCGCGGCTGGTTCACCACCGAGCCGTTCAGTGAGCCGGAGGTGTTCGACTTCCCGGAGGGCATCGGCGCAGTCGAGTGCGTCAACGTCGAACACGAGGAGGTGCTGCTGGTCCCGCGCTGGGTGGACGCCAGTCGGGTCACCTTCAAGTACGGACTCGGCGAGGACTTCATCGCCAAGCTGAGGACCCTGCACGCGCTGGGCCTGGACTCGACCGAGCCGGTCACGGTGCGCAGCGCGGACGGCGCCCCGGTGCAGGTCTCCCCGCGCGACGTGGTCGCGGCGTGCCTGCCCGACCCGGCCACGCTGGGCGAGCGGATGGCAGGCAAGACCTGCGCGGGCACCTGGGTGAAGGGCACCAAGGACGGCCGGCCGCGCGAGGTGTACCTGTACCACGTGGTGGACAACCAGTGGTCGATGCGCGAGTACGGTTCTCAGGCCGTGGTGTGGCAGACCGCGGTCAACCCGGTCGTGGCGCTCGAGCTGCTGGCCGGCGGGGTGTGGGCGGAGGCCGGCGTACTCGGCCCCGAGGCCCTTCCGCCGCGCCCGTTCCTGGACCTGCTGACCGCGTACGGCTCCCCGTGGGGCGTCCGGGAGCAGAGCTGAGCCGGATCCTCCTCCCGTTCCGCGAGGCGGGGCCCGGTTCCGAGGCGGGTGGGCACGCCCGGCAGGATGGTCCCGTGCCTACTGCCCCCGAAATCCGTGACCCTGCTGCCACCGACCCGTTACGGACCCGACTCGCGGCGGCCGGAGTCGCGGTGGTGACCGTAGGCGCGGGGCTGGGGCTCAGGGCCGTGACGGCGGGGGACATCGCCAAGTACGGCGGAGACGCGCTGTACACCGTCCTGCTCCTCACCCTCGTCGTGGTCCTGGCGCCGAGGGTGACGCCCTTGCGGGCTGCCACCGGCGCCCTGGCCGCGAGTTGGGCGATCGAGTTCCTGCAGCTCAGCGAGATCCCCGGGGAACTCTCCCGGCGCAGTACCGTCGGCCGTCTCGTACTCGGCTCCACCTTCAATCCGCCCGACCTGTTCTGGTACGCGGTCGGCGCGGCAGCGGGCTACGCCGTCCACACGGCGCTGCGCTCCTGCCTCGACGCCGGGGGGCGCCGGGGGCGCCGAGCAGTACCGGACAGCACCCCGGGCGGCCATAGGTGAGTACCCCTGGAGCCTACGCGTCGCGGGGGTCTCGGCTCTCGGTCCACGGCCGGAGTTTCTCCGGGTTGCGGACTGCCCAGATACGAGTGACGCGGCGCCCGGTGAGGTCGAACGCCGCCACGGTCACGGTGACGCCGCTGTGTTGGGCGACGAGACCGGGCCGGCCGTTCACCGTCCGCTCCAGGAGCGTCAGCCCGGGGGCCTTGGCGGCGATGTGGATCAGGTACGCGGCGATGCGCTCGCTCCCCTCGACCGGGCGCAGGACGGTGCCGACCAGGCCGCCGCCGTCGGCGACCATCGTGGCATCGGGGTCGAGGAGATCGACGAGGGCCTCGATGTCCTTCGCCTCCCACGCCTCCTTGAAATTCCGTACCAGAGCAGCCTGTTCACCCGTCGCGGCGGCCGGAGCCCGCTCGGCGCGAATTCGTCGTCGGGCCGAGGACGCCAACTGCCGGCAGGCTGCCGGCGTCCGGCCGACGATCTCGGCGACCTCCGCGAACGGGTACCGGAAGACGTCGTGCAGGATGAACGCCACGCGTTCGGCCGGTGTCATCGCCTCGAGTACGACGAGGAAGGCCATGCTCACCGACTCGTCCAGGGTGACCCGGTCGGCCGGGTCGGCCGGCTCGGTGCTGCTGCCGCCCGCCGGCCCGCCGTGCCACTCCGTACGGTCGGGCAGCGGCTCGGGTATCCACGCGCCGACGTAGCTCTCGCGCCGCGCCCGCGCCGAGCCGAGCTGGTCCAGGCAGATGCGGGTGGCCACCGTCGTCAGCCAGGCACCGGGTGCCTCGATGGCCTCCTGCCGTTCGCGTGACATCGCGTACCAGCGGGTGTAGGTCTCCTGCACGGCATCCTCGGCCTCGCTCAGCGAACCGAGCAGCCGGTAGCCGAGGTTGATCAGGTGCCGTCGCTCGCCGACGAGCGCGCTCAGGCTCGACTCGGACCGGTCATGCCCTGGCTCGTGCGGGTTGTTCATGGCCTCGACCGCTCCCTGGTTCTTCGGTTCTTCTCGTCCGCTTCCGCTCTCGCCACTTCGGCGATACACCGCGCCGGATCCTGAGGTCGGGGCTTCGCCTCACATTTCGCGGGCCCACGTCGTCGGACCAGCGAGACACTACCGATCCATCGCCGCAAGGCAGAAGAGGGGACCGACTCATGGCCGCAACGACGACGGCGCAGCACCGCAGACTCAGGTTCGTGCAGGTGGCGATCGCCCTGCAGACCTTGGCCATCTTCTTCCAGGCCGTCACCGCCGGACTGCTGTTGTCCACGTCCCACGGCGAGATACTGCACGGCGTCGGGGCGCGTGTGATGTACGGCGCGTCGATGGTGTACGTGCTCGCCGCGGTCCTGGCGTGGCGGCCGGGCGGCGGCTCGCCCCGCCCCATCCTGTACTCGTCGGGCTTCCTCGTACTCGCCTCGGTACAGGTGGTGTTGGGCATCGCGCACATACCGTCGCTCCATGTGCCCCTGGGGGTCCTGATGTTCGGGCTGAGCGTGCTGGCGCTGGGCCAGGTGTTGTCCCCGCGCTGGTCGGGGCGCACCGGCACCGGCTCGTAGCCGCCTCGTCAACTGCTCCCGCCGCCGGCGGGACAGCGCTGCTGTGCCCTGGTCAGCCGCCGCCACGAGACGAGGCTCGCCCTGCTCGAACTGACCGCCGCCCCCGGCGGTACGGTCGGCTACCGCCTCGTGCGGAGCCTGGACCTGCCCTCCTCCTTCCGTCTGCCGAACGGCGCGTCCTGGAGCCCCTGCAGTGGGCCGGGCGAGCGGCCCCAGGTCGAGGGCATGGTCGTCGACCCCGCCGACGGCACCCTCTATGCCGGCCAGGAGGACGTCGGCATCTGGCGGATGCGGGCCGATCTGACCTCGGCGCCGGTGCTGGTGGACCGGGTCCGCGAGTACGGTGTCCCGGCCACGTACGACGAGGAGACCGAGGAGTGCACGCCCGGCGTCGACCCGGGCTTCGGCGGCCGCCGCCTGTCCGCGGACGTGGAGGGGCTGACCATCGTCGACGAAGGGGACGGTGACGGCTACCTCATGGTGTCGAGCCAGGGCGACAACACGTTCGCCTTCTACGACCGCGAGCGCAAGGACCACCACGAGTACGAGGGCGGCGTACGGATCACCGCGCGCTCGCGGGACCTCGACGGCTCGGAGGAGTGTGACGGGGCCGCGGCCCTGAACCAGCTCCTCGGCCGCGCGTTCCCCCGCGGCCTCCTCGTGGTCCAGGACGGCCACGACGCCCCCGAGGACGGCCCGCGCACCGCCACGGGCTTCAAGTTCGTGGACCTGGGCAAGGTGCTGGACGCCGTGGACGACTGACCACAGGGCGGGCCCGCAACCGGGCCCGCCCGACCCGGGCCATGGCGCGTCACGACACGCTGGTCGTCGCGATCGGCCCGACCCAGGCGGCGTCGGCCTTCACGACGTAGACCTCCCACGGCTCCTGGCCGGGACCTGTCACCCACACCTTGTCCTGCAGCGCGTAGCAGCAGGAGGTGTCGTTCTCCTCGAAGGTGGCGAGCCCGGCCTCCTTGAGGCGGTAGGTGGCGGCGGTGACCTGCTCGGTGGACTCGACCTCGACGCCGAGGTGGTCCAGCCGGGTGTCCTCGCCGGCCGGGCCCTCGATGAGGACGAGCTTGAGCGGCGGCTCGGCGATGGCGAAGTTCGCGTAGCCAGGGCGGCGCTTGGCGGGCTCGGCGCCGAAGAGCTCGGAGTAGAAGGCGATCGAGCCTTCGAGGTCGGCGACGCGAAGGGCGAGCTGAACACGGGACATGGCAGCCTCCCGGGATCCGGGTTTTATATCGACGGATATCGATACAGTAGCACTTGGCATTCGATAGACGACTGTCAACATAGACGCATGTCGAATCCGGAACTGCAGGTGCTCGGTCAGGACCAGGCGGCGGCCGTGGCGTGCTGCTCGCCGATGGTGCGCGAGCCGCTGGGCGAGGAAGCCGCCGTCGACCTGGCGAAGACGTTCAAGGCCCTGGCCGACCCGGTGCGGCTGCGGCTGCTGTCGCTGATCGCCTCGCACGAGGGCGGCGAGGCGTGCGTCTGCGACCTGACGGGCCCGTTCGACGTCTCGCAGCCGACGATCTCCCATCACCTCAAAGTGCTGCGCGAGGCCGGCCTGGTCGGCTCCGAGCGACGCGGAACCTGGGTCTACTACTGGCTGCTGCCCGCCGCCCTCGCCCGCCTCTCCTCGCTCCTCGATGCCCCTGCCGACGGACGCTCCGGATGACCGACGCGGCTCGGCTCGGGCGCCGAGCGGCCGTCCAGGTCTTCGCCGGCCGCTGATCCGCCCCGCTGCACCACCCGACCAGGAGGAACCCTCGCCGTGAGCGCTCCCGCTGTCCCGTCCGTACTGTTCGTCTGCGTCCACAACGCCGGCCGCTCGCAGATGGCCGCCGCCTTCCTCACCCACCTCGGCCAGGACCGCGTACAGGTGCGCTCGGCCGGCTCCGCCCCCGCCGACACCGTGAACCCCGCCGTGGTCGAGGCGATGCGCGAGGCGGGGATCGACATCTCCGCCGAGACGCCCAAAGTGCTGACCGTCGAGGCGGTGCAGTCGTCCGACGTGGTGATCACCATGGGCTGCGGCGACGCCTGCCCCTACTTCCCCGGCAAGCGATACCTGGACTGGCAGCTGGAGGACCCGGCCGGACAGGGTGTCGATGCCGTCAGACCCATCCGCGACGAGATCGAGCAGCGCGTACGCGGTCTGCTCGCCGACCTCGGCACCCAGGCCGCGCCATGAACACCTCCCGCGCAGCCGACGTGGGCAGGCGCGGTGCAAGGAGCTTCAGCAGCGGGGCCGGACCCGGCGGAGCCGGTCGTCCTGTGCACTGAAAAGATCCGGGACATGCCAAGTAGAACTGCCGAAGAGCTCCTTGCCGGCGTGCACGGCCCGACCCCCGAGCGCGCGCAGCGGATCGGTGACCGGATCGACTCGTGCCGGCAGCTGCGCGAGATCGTGGAACTGCACCCAGCCCGAACAACAACAACACAGAACACCGGCTCGGCCGTTCCGTAGCCACGACCGGCACGAAACTCCCGTATCCGAACCGGCCCGCATTCCTGCGGGCACCCCACCCGGAAAGTATGCTCAAACAATGTCTGACACGACCGAAACCACGCCCGGCTGGCTGACCACGGACGAGCTGGAAACGGCCCGGGCCCGGATGCCGATCCTGTACGTGGAGGCCGTGCCCGTACGTGTGGACGACAGCGGCGAAGTCACCAGCATCGGACTGCTGCTGCGCATCGGTCCGGACGGAACGGTCAGCCGGACCCTGGTGTCAGGCCGGGTCCTGCACCACGAGCGGGTCCGTGATGCGCTGCTGCGCCACCTGGAGAAGGACCTCGGGCCGGTGGCCCTGCCCCGTGTTCCCGCCTCCCTCCAGCCGTTCACGGTCGCGGAGTACTTCCCCACGGCGGGCGTCACCTCCTACCACGACCCGCGCCAGCACGCGGTGTCCCTCGCCTACATCGTGCCGGTGAGCGGCGACTGCCGCCCCCGCCAGGACGCGCTCGACCTGGTCTGGTTCAGTCCGCAGGAGGCTGCCTCGCAAGCCGTGGAGAGCGAAATGCCCGGCGGGCAGGGGGTACTGCTGAAGCAGGCACTTGCGCACGTGGGACACGTGTACTGAGCCCCCATGACGCCGTGTCCGCGCGGCTGCCGTGCCGGACGGCGCAGAGCGCGCGGACGCATCGCGGGCAAGACTGAGCCGACCCTGGACTGGACACTGCGCGCTGCCGCGGTGCCCAGCCGGGGCCGGCCGGTCTCCCGCCGGGCAGAACCTAGCGCGGGTTCCAGGTGAACTTGCCGCCTCCGACCCACCGGACCACGTCCAGGTCGTCGAGGTCGTGGATCACGATCCCCATCTCCGCGGCGAGCAACAGCACGTCGGTCATCGACATCGCCCTGCCGATGAACTCTCCGTCGACCTCCACGATGCGAAAGGGTGGGTTGCCGGGTTGAACGCCCAGTACGGTGATCCGCGCCGGGGACATGTGAGGTGTCGAGCCTTCGGTCATGCGGAGACGGTTCCATGCCGGGACCGGTGACGGGCGCGGCGACACGTTCCGAGGGGCCGATCGGTTTCCCTTTGCGGCGCCGTAACGCTGCCCGTGTACTGGTCGGCGCAGCCGCGGATGACGGTGGGGTCGGCTGCCAGGGGCGTCGCGGCGTGGGCGGAACAGGTGGAGCCGATCAGGCCGATCACGGCACTGGCCCAACAGGCGGCGGCTCGTGATCGGGAGATTCCCGTGGGCCTGCGGCGGCGCGATGTGGCGTACATGCGTTCCAGCCTCGACCTCAAGTTCGACACATGCGGCACGCCATCACCAGCCGATAATCAACGCCTCGGCAATTGGTCCACTCGTGGGCGGCGATGTGCCGCACAGGTCCACCGGACTCGGTCGCTCTCCGCTCGTGTCAGCCGGTGAACCCCGGCACCACCAGACCCGACTCGTAGGCGATCACCACCGCGTGGGTCCGGTTCTGGGCTCCCAGCTTGTTCAGTACGTTCCCGACGTGCGTCTTCACCGTCTCCAGGCTCACCGTCAGCGACTCCGCGATCTCCGGGTTGGACAGGCCGGTGGCCATCAACCGCAGCACACCCTCCTCCCGCCCCGTCAGCGCAGCCCTCGGCAACGCCTTCGAGGAGTGCAGCGGGCGGGCAGCGACCATGCGGCGCAGTGCCGCCGGGAAGAGGATCGCCTCCCCCGCCGCCACCACCCGCACCGCTTCCGTGATCTGACGGACCGGAAGCCTCTTGAGCACGAACCCGCTGGCCCCTGCGCTGAGCGCGGCGGTGACGTAGTCGTCGTTCTCGAAGGTGGTGATCACCACGACCTTCGGCGGCTCATCAGACTCGGCCAGCACCCGCCGGGTGGCCTCGATCCCGTTGCAACGCGGCATCCGCACATCCATCAGGACCACGTCCGGCCGTAGCCGCCGCACCTGTTCGACGGCCTCGACGCCGTCGGCGGCCTCCCCGATCACCGTGATCCCCGGCTGTACCCCGAGCAAGGTGCGCAGACCGCTGCGGGTCACCTCGTCATCGTCCGCGATCAGGAGTGTGACGGCTGCGCTCGTGTCAGAGCCGATCATGCCGACCACCGTACCGGCAGCCGGACCGCCAGCCGCCAGTGCTGCGGACCATGTGGGCCGGCGTCGATCTCGCCGTGCAGCAACCTCACGCGCTCGGCCAGCCCGGGCAGGCCGTGCCCGGATGTCGGGAAGGCACCCGGCCCCGAGCCCGCACCCGTGCTCGTGCTCGTGCCGGGGCCGGTCCGGTTGACCACGCTGAGCTCCAGTCCGTCCTCCGCGGCGGCCACCCGGACCCCGATCGGCCCGCCCGCCCCGTGCCGCAACGCGTTCGTCAACCCCTCCTGCAGTATGCGGTAGGCCGCCCGCGAGAGTGTCCCCTGCACCTGCGCCAACTCGCCAGACATTTCCGGCTCCACCACCGCGCCCGCGTGCCGCAACCGGTCGAGCAGCTCGGGCAGGTCGGCCAGGGTGCGGGTCGGCGCCGTCTCCGCCTTCTCCTCGCGCAGCACGCCAAGTACGTAGTCCAGGTCCTCCAGCGCGGCCCGGGCCGACTCCTCGATGCTGCGCAGGGCGGCCCGCGCCGCCACCGGGTCGGCGGAGAGCACCTCGCCGGCCACCGCGGCCTGGATCGTGGTCGCCGTCAGCGTGTGCCCTATGGAGTCGTGCAACTCATGGGCGAGTCGGTTCCGTTCGGCCAGCTGCAGTTGCCGCTCCGCCGCCAGCGCGAGCCGCTCAGCCGATGACGGTCCCAGCAGTCTGGGCGCCAGCCACCGCAGGGCGTTCGCTACCACCGCGCACACGGCCGCCGCCAGCAGCAGGCACCCGACTGCCGCGACCCAGCTCTGCCAGCCACCCTCCACCCGCACCGACCAGCCGAACAGACTCAGCCCCGCCTCGGCGCCGAGCCAACCTCCTGGGAGGACCAGGCCCGAAAGAAACAGCAGACCGCTCACCAGGGCCCCGGCCCACCCCAGTGCCACGTGCAGCAGCAGCCAGAGAGGAGTCCGCCAACGGCCGGCGCCGGAGCTTGCGGGCTGACGTGCAGTCACAGGATCCGGCAGCGGCACGCACAACAGTCGGCGGGCGGACGCGATCAGCGCCCGCCGTGTGATGCGGGCCAGCCCGACCACGCCGATGAGCGCTGCCCAGACCAGCAGGACCAGAACGGTCTGCACTGCCTCGGGAGCGGATCGCCACGCCAACAGCGGCAGCAGCGCGAAGGGCAGCAGTGGAAGGCTCGCCACCGCGCCGCAGTAGGCGAACAGCATGCCCGAGTACGTGGAGCCGCGCAGCAGCGGCCGGATGCCCTTGATCATAGTCGGCCAGTATGGCCGGGCAGCTCGCCGGTGACCTCCCCCGATCGAGGGAGTACTTTCTCCCGCTTTCCCGCGATGCGCATCCGAGACCCCGGAAGTCACGATCGTGCCCTGAGCAGTTGACCGAAGGACGGCTGATGAACACGCAAGGGACAGACATGTCGCCACATCACACGGTGTCGACCAACGGACTGGCCGGGGCGGCCGCGGTGCTGGGCGCTGTCGGCTTGAGCACGTCGGTCGTCTTCATCGGAGGCCCGCTCGGCGTCATCGGCCTGATCCTGGGCATCGTCGCCCTGAGGACGGCCAAGCGGACCGGCATAGGCCGGGGCCGAGCCATCACCGGCGTGGTGACGTCGGCCATCGCGATCGTGGTGTCCGTCCTCATCGCCGTCTTCGTGGTCTGGTACGCCAACAAGACACAGGAGTGCTACCAGCCCGACAGCCTCAGGCAATACAAGCAGTGCGTCCAACAGCAGCTGTAGCGCCGGATTCCCAACGGTTCCACGATTTCATAGGAGTTGACTCATGCCTGAGCAGGTAGCGCAGATGTTTCGTTCTTCCACGCGGCAGCAGGGCGGCCGGCGCGGAGCCCTGTCGGCCGCGGCCGCTGTGGCCGTCGGTGTCATGACGCTGGGCGCCCTGGCGCCGCCCGCGGCGTTCGCCGCCGCCCGGCCGGACACCGTCCAGCAGGGCCTGAACGCCCTGGTGCGCGGCGACGGCCTGCCCGCTGCGCTGGCGAGCGTCAAGGACCGTGAGGGCCGTACCCGCAGCTACACCGCGGGGGTGGGTGACCTGGCCAACGGGTCGAAGGTGCCTGACGACGGGCAGGTGAGGATCGGCAGCAACACCAAGGTGTTCACCGCGGTGGTCGTGCTGCAACTGGTCGGTGAAGGGAAGATCGGCCTGTACGCCACGGTCGACAGCTATCTGCCGGGCCTCGTACGCGGGGAAGGGTTCGACGGACGCCACATCACCGTCCGTCAGCTCCTACAGCACACCAGTGGACTTCCCGACTACGAAGCCCTCGTCGACGACGACATCCGTCAGCACCGCTACCTTGACCCCCGCGACCTCCTGGACATCGCCTTCCAGCGCAGGGCCGACTTCGCCCCCGGGACGAGCTGGGGGTACAGCAACACGAACTACCTGCTGGCCGGCCTGATCATCCAGAAGGTCACAGGCCGCCCCCTCGCCGAGGAGATGGACAAGCGCGTCATCCAGCGCATCGGGCTGCGCCACACCTATTTCCCCGCCCCTGGTGACATGGCCATCCGAGAGCCCCATCCCCGGGGCTACCACAAGGATTCAGCAGACGCGCCCCTGCGCGACGTCACGGAGATAGACCCTTCCGTGGGCTGGGCGGCAGGCCAGTTGATCTCCACCAATTCCGACCTCAACCGGTTCTTCACCGCGCTGCTGGCCGGCCGCCTCCTCCCGGAAGCCCAGCTCGCCCAGATGCGCACCACCGTCCCCATCGGGGACACCGGCGCCGCCTATGGACTGGGGCTCATGAGCAGGCCGCTGTCCTGCGGCGGTGTCTACTGGGGCCACGGCGGCGACATCAACGGATACGAGACCCGGGGCGGAGCCACCGACGACGGCCGCGCCGCCAGCGTCGCGGTGACCATCATCCCGCCCGACTACACAACCACGAAGCGTGTCGAGAGTCTGGTGGACACGGCCCTGTGCCGCTGAACCACGACGCACCCCAGCGCGCCGCGCATCAGCTCGGCCGGTGGCTGCCGGTCGAGCTGCGGCCGTGTGGTGGCCCGGCTGACAGGGGCCAGGCACCAACCGGCCTCCTCAGTCGATGGGCACTCCGGTCCGCAGGAACCAGCGGCGCGACGGGTGCGTGTCGCACGTGAACTGGACCAGCGGGAGGTTGTTCTCACGGGAGACGCCGCCCGCGACGGTCGCGCACTTGCCGGTCTGCAGGTTGATGATCTGATTGGAGGCGCTGCTCGATGCAGGGATACGCCAGCGGCGCGAGGGGTGCGTGTCGCAGGTGAACTGGACCAGTTGGAGGTTGTTGGCGGCGGATACGCCGCCCGCTACGGTCGCGCACTTGCCGGTCTGCGCGTTCACGAGCTGGAACGTTCCCGATATCCGTGCCGGGGAGGCGGGCGCGGTTGCCTGCGCGACCGCGGCATCGGGCAACAGGACGAAGCTCCCGGCGAGAAGAACGGTCGGCACCGTCAGAAGCCGACGCGCGCGGGTGTGCTTGCGCATGGGAGTGCCCCTCTCATGAGGGTGTGAGGGAGGTCAGAACACAGGGTGGCCGGCCCGAGGACGGTTCCGTCCTCCTGGGCTCAATGAACGGCTCTCCCACTATCGAAGCCCGCCCCCGGTGCCGCAACCGGTGACCGACCTTGGGCCGACGGATGCGGAACGGCAGTATCCGGTCAGCCTGGGTGGCCGTTCGATGAACCGCGCACGGCCGATGGCAGGTCAACGGCCTGCGAACGGCACGCCACGCCCGGTGTCACCCTCCGTCCGCGCGCGGTTGCGAAGGGCACACGCCCCACCTGAGCAGCCAGAACGACCATTCGGTCGCCTGCATTCGAACAAGGTGTCCGTAAATCGGTCATCGATGTGCACTCAGCCTTCGCACCAGAGAGACTCGGCAGCGTCAAGTCGACACACCGCAGCCAAATGCTGCATCCACCCTTTGAATTGAAAGTGAGTACTGTCGTGCGCTACCGCATCGCTGCTGTCTCCGCCGCCGCCCTTCTCTCCCTGACCGGCGCCACCGGCATCGCCGAGGCACAGCCCGCGAGCCTGTACGCCCCGTCCGCCGTGGTCCTCGCCGTCGCCAAGGGCGAGGACGCGGCCACCGTCGTGCGGGCGTCCGTCCTCAGCTGCGCACCTACCGCCCAGGGCACGCACCCCGACCCCCAGGCCGCCTGTTCGGCCCTCGCCGCCACCGCCGGCAGCCTCGACACGCTCCTGACCGCCCCGGACGCGAACCGCGCCTGCCCGATGCACTACGACCCCGTCACCGTCAGCGCGGACGGCGTCTGGAAGGGCAGCCGCATCTCCTGGCAGCACACGTTCTCCAACGCGTGCACCATGTCCGCGACCTTCAACGGGAATGCCGTCTTCGCGTTCTGACCGGCGGATCCGACGGGGGCTCAAGGCTGTCGGACGGTCAGCGAGATCGGCACACCCGGCTCGAGCAACCACAGACCAGCGACGCTTCCATCCTCGTGGAAGGACACGCGGAACTCCCCGGCCTCGCGTTCCATCCGCAGCGGCACACTGACCACGGTGAACTCGCCGGCTGTGACGTCCTTGGGATCCCCGTGTGATCGGTAGCGCCCGAACGTGGCCTGGTAGGTCTTCCAGGCCCCCGCGAGGGCGTCCGGGGTCAGTACCTTGCGCAGCGTCGCATCGAAGTGGGCTGTGGCCCCGGTGACGTTGCCGCTCACGATGTCGTCGAGCGTCTGGGTGGCGGTCCGGTCATACGGAGTCCGAGCGGCCGGGGAGGCTGCTGCGACCCGGCCCGCGACCGTCGTCGTGGCGGCGTGGGCCTGCATCGCGGCCGACGCGAAATCACTGGCCGGCAACAGCATGCAGGCGGCCAGCGCGACAGTGGCCACGGCCTGAACGAGTTGCCGCTCGCCGCTGCTGAACGTTGTGACGTTGCGCGGCATCAGAACCACGCCCCTCTCCGGCTCCGCGGGCAAGACACGTCCATCCTGCGCCCCTCGCTCTCCCCTCGCATGCCAGGGCCCGTCAGGCGGACGGGCTCACGCCCGGCTTGGGGGTGTTCTGACCTCGTTGCGGCAGCAGGGCCTTGCTACGGCAACACCACACCGCGATCCTTCAGGCAGCTGCTGAATGCCTCATGGCGCTGCTGTCGCCGCCGGGGCCACCGCCACGCCCGTTGAACTGCGGGCGCAGATCCGCACACGCCTGCGTCGCTTCCCTCCGCTGTGGGTCGGCCGGCGCCCCGCAGCCGGAGCCCCCGGATGCTCCACACCAGCCGTCGGCCCCGGCACCGGGCCCTCGGGTGCCGCGGGCGGGCGGCCGCTACCGCTCGGGCGCGGCGCCGCCGTGACGCCGTGCTGGGCCAGGCGCTGGCGGTACGCGTCCATCGCCTTCGCATTCGGCGACGCCGAGGCGGAGGCCGCCGCATGCACCGCGCCGGAACCGGACGAACAGCCCGCGAGCAGCAGCCCGCACGCCTCGAGGACCACGGCGGACAGGGCCGCCCGGAGCGCGACGGCGCTGCGCGCGGTGGACGGCCGGGGCCTGGTCCAGGACATGTCCGTTGCCTCCTCGGGGTGTCGGGCCGCCGGCGGCGTGGGCGCATCGGCGACCGAGACTGCACCGTACGGAGACGGGGGCGACCGGGGCGTCGGCTGGGAGTTCCCTGACAGCGGGCGGGCCACAGCGGCCCGGGGAGGTCGGGAGCGGGCGCAATACGCCTCTTATCACGCCCTGTGTTCGCTTCGTCCGGGAGTGGCGTTCCCAGGAAACTCCCAGGAAGCTCCCAGACCCTGCAGAGTACGGGCGGTCAGGACCCGGCTCCATGAAGGTGCTCCCACGGCGGCGCAGGGCCGTCCTGATCAACTCGGTGCTCGTGGCGGTCCTCGCGGGCGCCGGCGGCGCGTACGCGGCGGTGACCGGCGACAGCGGCAGTCCGGCGCGCAGCGGCGCACGGACCGTGGCGGTCACCAAGGGGCAGCCGCTCGGGAAGGTCGACGCGACCGCCGCGACGGAGACGCTCGCCCAGGCTCGGGCCGCACCGACCGCAGCTCAGGCCAACGCCACCAAGGCCGAGGCCGGACAGGCGAGTTCGGCGCCGAACACCGGCTCCTCGTCGTCGCGGGGCGGTTCCGCAGCCGCGCCCGCGCCGGCCGCCACGCCGACCGTCGACCCGGCGCAGCCGGCCCAGGCCCGCGCCCGGCTCACCCAGGCGCAGAACGCCGTGGACGCCGCGCAGCGCGCCCCCGACGGCACCGTACTGAAGGCACCCGCCGCCGGGACGGTGGCTTCCGTGTCGGCGAAGGCGGGTGACATGGTCTCCGATACCAGCGGCAGCGGCAGCGGCGGCGGTTCGGCCGGCGGCGACAGCGGTTCGGGCGGCAACTCCGCCTCCTCCAGCGCCGGTTCCTGGTCCTGCCTCTCCGGGTTCGTGGTGCTCACCAACCCGTCCGGCATGCAGGTGACGGCGAACTTCTCGGAGGCGGACGCTCTCAAGCTGAAGCCCGGCCAGGCTGCGACCGCTGCGGCGGATCGAGGAGGCGGCGGCGGAGATCTCCGCCGGGCGCCCCCTGTCGCACCGTATGCCCGACGCCTCGCCTCGTACCGAGACCGGCCGGCTGACCAGCGCTCTCAACGGAATGCCGGCGCAGATCGAGTCGGCGTTCGCGGTGCGCGCCGCATCGGAGGAGCAGATGCGGCGCTTCGTTGCCGATGCCGGTCATGAACTGCGCACGTCGCTGGCCGGCATCCGGGGGTTAGCCGAGCTGTACCGGATGGGCGCCTTCGTCGAGGAGGCGGACGTGAAACGGACCATGGCCCGTATCGGGAGCGAGGCGGTACGGCTCAGCGGTCTGGTGGAGGACCTGCTGACCCCGGTCCGCATGGACGAGCAGCGTCCGCTGGCGCTCGCCCCGATGGACCTGCGCACGCTCGCGGTCGACGCCCTGCACGACACCCGGGCGCTGGACCCGACGCGCGAGGTGACCTTGACCGGTCCGGGCGGCGTCGGCCTGCCAGGCCCCACACCGGTGAACGGTGACGAGGCTCGACTGCGCCAGGTGGTCGCGAACCTCGTCGGCAACGCCGTCACGCACACGCCCGCGGGTTCCCCGGTACGTATCGGGGTGGGCAGCGCAGGCGGCCACGAGGTGATCGAGGTGGCCGACTCCGGGCCGGGTCTCACGCCCGAGCAGGCGGCCCGGGTCTTCGAACGGTTCTACCGGGCGCCCCTCCCCCAGCCGACAGGCGGGCGGTGGGGCGGGCCTCGGGCTGGCCATCGCCTCTGCGCTCGTCCAGGCCCATGGGGGCGGGCTGGAGCTGGAGACGCCACCGGGCGGGGGAACGGGGTTCCGCGTCCGCCTGGAGCCGGCCGAACGCTGACCGTGCGGTGACTGCGCGCATCCGGACCGGCTGCCCCCCTGACCACACCCGCCGAACGTGCGTCAAGCCCCGAGCATCAGGGGCATGACCCGTCGTGCGTGCCTGGGGCCCAATGGAGACACGGAGCCCGCCACGGGCTCTCCCCGGGGGCCTCGCCCCCGAGGCCCTCTCGCACCACAAGGAGCACATCATGATCCGTACGACCCTGACCACGCGTCTCGCTCTCCTCGGCGCCTCCACCGCCCTCGCCGCAGGCGGCGCGCTGCTGCCCTCCAGCGCCTTCGCCGCACCGGCTGCGCCGCAGGTCGCAGCCGTGCAGACGGCACCCGACCACCAGGCGCACCATGCCGGCAACACGACGACGGTCACCGAGACGAAGACGTTCAGTCGCACACTGCCCGACGGCAGGGTCAGGGTCACCACGACCACGAAGGTCACCAAGACGACCAAGCACCACGGCAAGGTGGTCAAGCAGAGCATCACGACGACCGTGTCCAAGAAGACCCTCCCGGCGCCGCAGGCCGACTGAGGCAGCCACACGGAAACGTGGAATGGCCCGCAATCCCGTCCGGGGTTGCGGGCCATTCGTGGCTGCGTGGAACGGCGGCTCTAGCCGGCGGCGCCGGCGTCGGCGGGCCGGTCGGGGTCGTCGAGACTGTCGAGGAAGGCGGCCAAGGAGCGCATGATTCCGCCGCGCCAGCCGTTGCCCATCAGGGTGCGGGCGCGCTGCTGGAGGGGGTGGTCGGGGTCGAAGCCCTCGTGGTCGAGGAGGAGGCGGGTGCCGCGGCCCTCTGGGTGCAGGGTCCACGTGATGGTCCAGTCGACGTCGATGCCCTGGTCGGGGTCGGCGTCCTGCCAGCCGATACGGAGCATCCGGCCCGGCTCGAAGGCCAGCACCTCGGCGGCGATGGTCCCGGAGAAGCCGGTGGCCGGCATCGGGATCGCCTGCATGGTGTAGCGGTGGCCGACCTCCAGGTGGAAGTCACCCGGCATGAACCAGCGGGCCAGCAGCTCGGGTTCCGTCAGGGCCCGCCACACCTTCGCGGGCGGGTGAGGCAGGAATTGATCGACGTGGACCGCGGTCAGGTCCTCGCGTCCGGTCATGGAGCGTTCTCGTTTCCGTCGGGTGTGCGGGGCGGGGCGGGCGCGACGGTCGTACGGGGCACGGGACCGGGTGGGGACGGCTCGTCCGGCATCTCGTCCAGGAGACCGGCCAGGGCGCTGAGCTTCTCGCGCCAGAACCGCTCGTAGGGGTGCAGCCACTCCTGGACCTCCAGCAGCGGCGCCGCCTGGAGGCGGTAGATGCGCTGGCGGCCCGCCTTCGTCTCGGCGACCAGCCCGCTCTCGCGTAGGACCCGCAGCTGCTCGGAGAAGCTCGGGCGTGCCATGTCGAAGTGCGCTGCCAGCTCGGCGACCGGCTGCGGGCCCTGTTCGCGCAGCAGTCTGAGGACCTCTCGGCGTATCGGACTGGCGAGGGCCGCGAACACCCTGCTCTCCGCGTCTTGCGCCGTCTCGGCCGTGCCGCCCCCGCCCGCCACGGCTCAGAACCCTGCCGGTACGGGTGCGGCCAGGACCCAGGCGTTGCCGTCCGGGTCGGCGAACGTGGCCTGGCGGCCCCACGGGTAGTCCACCGGACCGCCGACCTCGACGCCGGCCTGGGCGAGTTCGGCGCAGTCGGCGTCCAGGTCGGTGCTCTCCAGCAGGGTCGCGGCCAGACTCCCCGGGGTGAAGCCCATCTCGGCGGTCGCCAGGACAACACTGGTCTGGGCGCCCTTCGGGGCGATCTGGAGCCACCGGATGGGGCCCACCGCACGGTCGGACACGACCTCGAATCCGAGGATGTCGACGTAGATGGCCTTGGCCCGGTCCTGGTCGGAGACGGGCACGGTCACGAAACGGGTGTGGGTGATGTTCATGCACACTCCTGCGCCATGTCAAGCCACGAATGTTCGAGCGAAGACGTACGGCCCTTCGATCATGCCTAGTGGGACCCAGGGCCCCGCCAGGGAAGCGTGAGGCTCACCACCGTCCAAGGAAGAGATGAGTCGCATGACTTCTGACTGCCGAACGCGATGCATTCGGGCGATATCCCAAGGCGGATGCCTCGGAGCAGATGCCGAGAAGAGTCCCGAGTCTCCGGCCCGCGGGACGTGTGGTTCACGCGTGGCTGCCTTCCGGGAGGTCAACCGCTGGGCGACCGGAGACGGCCTCACGGATGAACTCGACGGGATCTCCCTGGCGCGGGCCGTAACGGAACAGGCACGGCGCAGAGGAAAGCATTTTCTGCCGAAGAGGACTCTTGTCCAGATGACTGATGTTCGCAGCCGGAACACTTCAGGCCGGCCGTTTCTCGATGCATTTCTCCACTGCGTGCTCGACAAGCACGAAGGCCGCTTCTGGAACCGAAGTTATCTCGCGCTGCCGCTCCTCGAGCTCCTGTTGGACGAACGGCACTCCGCGCTGAGTCCTGACCGACTCGCCACGCTCCTCATCTCCGACGTCATACGGTTCGAGATCGAAGCAGTCGGCGTGTCACCCGAGGAGCCGGGCCGGGGCCGGCCGGATCCGACGACGCTGCGGAAGCGGCTGCGCCACGCTCTGCGGTTCGTGGGCGATCACGTCGGCGCGACGGACTCCGGTGACCTGTCCCTGCCGGCAAGGATGCCCGAATCCCGGATGGAAGACCTTCTCCCCCACCTGCCGCGGCCACCTGCGACGGACGCGGGCCGCTGGTTCGACGTATCCGTCCAGCCGGTGTACGTGGCGCACGACGAATATTTCTTTATCCGCGCCCTTCAGACCCACGAAATGGTCTTCACCACGATCTCGACGGACGCGCAGGCAGCTGTAAGGTCAATGCGTGACGGGCGCCTCGAAGCCGCCGTGCAGCGAGTGGATCACGCGACTGCGATGTTCGAGCGCGCCTCGGCGCTCTTCCGGATCGTCGCCACGATGCGGGCGGAGCAATTCTTCGCATTCCGGCAGTTCACCCAGGGCGCCAGCGCCATCCAGTCCGAACAGTACAAGCGCTTCGAGATAGCGTGCGGCCCGCCGACCGCCCCGCGCTTGCGGTCGGCTGCCTTCACGAATGTGCCGGCCGTGCGCGCCGAGGCCGAACATGCCGGCCATGACAGTCTCACTCGGGCCTATCTCGACATCCGCCGCGAGGGCGGATTCAGCCAGGCGGAATGGACTGTTCTCGATGCGGCACTCGGCCGGCTGGAAAGCAGGCACCAGCGCTGGAAGTCCACCCATCGCAGGCTCGCCGTGCGCATGCTCGGGGACGCTCACGGGTCGGGTTACACCAGCGGCGTCCCCTACCTCACCGAATGCCTGGACAACCGCCTGTTCCGGCAGCTCGGGGAGGTCTGCTCGAAGGCTTCCGCGACCGACTGACGAGGAGAGAACGCCTAGCCGCCGGTCACCTCGGCCGGCGGGACGGGCCGGGCGGCTCAGGCCTCGACGTACGCGACGAGGATCAGTGTGCCCAGCGCCGTCGGGACGTACAGGACGCGGACGCCGTCCTGCCGGTGTTCACGGACGGACCCGTGCTTCGACGCCACTCCGAGCTCCGGGTTCCGGGAGACGGCGACGAGCACCGGGTCGAGCCGCGTCCGGTCGCCCTCCGACATCCTCTCGATCTGCTCCTGCGCTACGTCGTAGAAGACGACGCGGGCGCGGCGAGGGCCGTGCTTGCTCATCAGGCGACGTTCGGGATGGAGGAGTTGTCGTCCAGCGGGGGCTGACCGAGGTTCTCCCGCAGGTCTTCCCACGGGACGACGCGCTCCATGTCGATGCCCTCGCCGGCCAATCGCTCGAGCACGTACGCGATCTGCGGATCGTCGGCCACCAGCTCACGTGCGTCGGCGCGCAGCGCATCCTGTTCCGCCTGGTCGAAGACGATCCGCATCGGGGCCTCCCGGTATAGGTACTGCCACGAGGCTAGCGCAGCACCCCAGCCGTGCGGGACCGTTCGGCCGGTCACCCCGCGCCCCGCGAGGCGGACCCGAAGGGGCGTCCACGGCCCGGGACATGGGGTGGGGAAGCGGCTGCCAGGCCTCTGACGAGGTGGGATACGTTGTGGCTCCGTTCGGGGGACGATCCATGGAGCTTGTACATGACGCAGAACACAGGGTGGGGCGGCCACGGAGGCGGCTGGGGTGGCACCCCGCAGTGGGGCGGCTGGGCTGCGGCGCCGGCGCCGCAGCCTGGTGTGATCCCCCTGCGGCCGCTGGCCCTCGGGGAGATACTCGGCGGATCCTTCTCGACCATCCGGCGCCACTGGAAGCAGCTGGTCGGCGTCATGCTGGCCGTGCAGGCCGTCGTGCTGCCGGTCATGGCCCTCGAGGTGGGCGCCGCCGTCGCCGTGGTGTACCGGCACATCGAGCCCGTCTTCGATCCGCCTTTCGGGACGGAGCCCACGGCCGAGCACGTCGTGCCGTTGGTCGTCGCCGGCAGCGCGCTGTTCGTGCTGCTTCTGGTGACGGGCGGGCTGGGCATGGCGGTCCTCACCGCGCTCTGTCCGGCGGTCCTCAAGGAGGCGGTGATGGGCCGCCCGACCACCTTCCGTGCGATGTGGCGCGCCGCCCTGCGGCGCACACCCGCGGCGGCCGGCACGATGCTGCTCACCGTGCTGATCGCCGGTTCTCCGATGTTGGCCGTCATGGCGGTGTGGCTGCCGCTGATGTTCTCCGCGGCCTCCGGGGAGATCTCCCCGGCGATGGTCGCCCTCCTGCCGCTGTTCCTGCTGGTCGCCATCCCCGTGACCGTGTGGCTCAGCACCCGGCTCGCCCTGGCCCCGGCCGCCCTGGTCATGGAGGGCGTCGGCCCGGTCACCGCGCTGCGCCGCTCGGCCAAGCTGGTCCGGGGCGAGTGGTGGCGGATCTTCGGCATCACCATGCTCGCCGGGCTGATTGCGGGTGCGATCTCATACCTGATCCAGTTGCCGTTCAACCTCATCGGCATGTTCGCGGTGATTCCCGCCGCGGCGGACCAGACCGAGGGGAGCGGCCCGACGTCCGGCATGATCACCGCCATGGTGGTGGCCTTCATCGCCATGCTCCTCGGCGGCGCGGTCAGCCAGATGTTCCAGATCGGATTCACCCAGCTCGTGAGCGGGGTGCTGTACGTCGACCAGCGGATCCGCCGCGAGGGCCTCGCCGATGCGATCCTCGCCGAGCTCGCCTCCACGGCTCCGACCACCGGCCCCGCGCCCGCGCCTGCGCCCGCGGCACCGTCCACACCTCCGGCACCGCCCACGCCCCCGCAGCCCGAGGAGCCGACCGACACCTGACGGGTGTCCGCAGGTCCCTCCCGACGGGTCCGACTGCCCGCCTGCACCGTCGGCTTGCCGGTCTCGCGACCGTCGACGTACGTCGCCACCACCTCGATCGCGCCGATGCGCGAGACCTCGACGCGCCGCGGGTCGTCCCCGAGGACGACCAGGTCGGCGCGTTTGCCCGGGGTAAGGGTGCCCGCTCTGTCCTCCCCGTG
This sequence comes from Streptomyces sp. NPDC051364, assembly GCF_040682115.1. Taxonomy (NCBI): domain Bacteria; kingdom Bacillati; phylum Actinomycetota; class Actinomycetes; order Kitasatosporales; family Streptomycetaceae; genus Streptomyces; species Streptomyces sp. NPDC051364. The sequence goes on from NZ_JBFBAH010000023.1 coordinate 104,172, forward strand.
GCAGGCGTAGGCACCGGCGACGGGGTAGGCGTGCAGGGCCTCGTCGACGGTGATGCCCTCGTCCGGGCCGATCAGCTGCCCGGACTCGGAGGCGCGCTCGGCCATGAACTGGATGGCCCCCAGCGGAGAGCCGTCCGCCACCGGCCGGTCGGAACTGCCCACCAGGGTGATACCGGGACGAACTGCTGCCGCTGGTGGCGGATACCGGCCTGCCCGCGGACCGGGACCGGCTGGTGGTCGCCGGGCAGAGCCTCGGCGGGCTGAGCGCGGTGTACGCGGCGCTGGAGTTCCCGGACCTGGTGTCCCGGGTCGCCTGCCAGTCGGGGGCGTTCTGGTGGACCTCCGGCGCCCTGGAGCTCGCGGACCGCATGGGCGGCCCGGTCGGCGGCGCCATCGCCGCACCGCTGCCGGAGCGCCCGGACCTGTCCGGTCTGCGGGTCGCCTTCGACGTGGGGGACACGAAACGCGGATGCTGCCCCACTGCGAACTGGCCGAGGCCTTGGCCCAACAGGCCGGAGCGACCGTACGGGTGTCACGCTCGGCGTCGGGCCACGACCGGGCCGGCTGGCGGTACGCCCTCCTCAGGGACGTCGCCTGGGCGCTTCTAGAGCCTGCGCCCGCTAGGGAGCTGCGCTGCAGGCGGTCACCGCGGTCCCGTTGGTCACGCTGGCCTTCGTCAGGGCGGTCACGCAATGGTCGTGGTCGCCGGTCGACCCGGCCGTACACGCCGCCCGGATGGAGGCCGGGACCTCGCCACCGTGCAGCTCCTGCTCCACCTGGTTGATACAGGCCGAGACGTCCGCGTGGGCGGCGGGAGCGGTGAAGGCCGCGCCACCGAATACGAGGGTCAGGCCGGTGAGGACACCTGCGAGACGGGTTGACGTGCGCATGGGACGCACCTGCTCTCCGGGATCGTCGCGCGGCCCGGGACCTGTATGTGCCGGATCCGCGTGGGAACGGCGCCGAGCGCACACGGCCGACGTGCCGCGAAGGGCCCGGGCCCCGCACCGGACCGGCTCGGCAAGGCTTCCCCTCCTCGTTCGACGCTAGAGCAGCCCGCTGCCCTACGCACCCGCTGGGGCGGGTCAGCGGGCCACCGCCAGGCAGTAGTCCTCGTCGGTGGCGAGGAGGTTGCGATGGGTGTCCTCGGCGGTGATGACGCCCTCGTCCAGGACGAGGACGCGGTCGGCGGCGTCCAGGAGGGCCGGGCTGCTGGTGATCACCACGATGGTGCGGCCGCGGCGCAGCTCCGCGAGGTTGCGTGCGATGAGTTGTTCGGTGACCGCGTCGACGGCCGTCGTCGGGTTGTGCAGGACGAGGATGTCGCTGTCGGCGGCGGCTCGCCCGGGTCGAATCCGGTGTCGCGGTCCCGGGCGAGCAGGTCGTCGACCCCTGTGTCGGTCGCGAGGGTGAGTGTGCGGGCGTCGACCCGCCGGCCCGCCCCGAGCACCTGGACCGGGGTGCCGTGGTCGTCCGTGGTGAACCCGGCGCCCACCAAGTGGGCGTCACCGCGCACAGGATGAACGAGGAACTCGACGCCGGCGACATCGTGCGGCAGGAGGCGGTGCCGGTGGGGCCGACGGACACGGCCACCGACCTCTTCCACCGGACCGTCGACCTCATCGGCCCCGTCGTCGTCGGCGCGCTCGACCTCATCGCCTCGGGGCGGACGGAGTTCACCCCGCAGGACCGGGCGCAGGCGAGCTTCTTCCACAAGCGGTCCGTCGAGGACAGCCGGATCGACTGGACGTGGGCCGCGGAAGGCCTGGACCGCCTGGTCCGCACGCGTACGGACGGAGGACGGCCGGGAGCTGCCCGCGACCGAGTACTTCACGTCCATGGGCGGCTACCTGACCCACCGGCCCTGAAGCCCCGGCCAGCTGCCCCTTTGCATGCCCGCCCCGTGCGGGCTGATGGCAGGCATAGCCCCAGCGCCACTCCCGGCTGCTCCCCTACGGCCGATCCGAGCGCCCGGTGGTCTCAGGCGCGAGCAAGTCGGGGGATGAGGAGTTCGGCGTTGCCGCGGTTGATCGCGTGCAGCTGTCCGTCCTCCCAGTGGGGGTACGTGTCCAGCCCGTCGTCGAACCCGGTGGCCCACTCCTCGGGGAGCATGGGGAAGTCGCTGCCGTACAGAACGTGTCCGGGCGCGGCGAAGGCGGTCAGCGAGAGCAGCGATGCGGGGCCGGCCGAGATGGCGGTGTCGAAGTAGAAGCGCCGCAGGTCGTCCAGCAGGCCCTCGGGGGTGGTGTCGGGGTGGAGGCGGGCGGCCACTGCGTGCCTCCTCGAATACGGGTGCCTACGTCTGCGTCAGCCTGACCACATCAGAGGGGACGGCGGGTGACCGACGGGCCGGCCCCGCCCGGAACACGGACGAGGCCGCCTGGAACTCACCGGAACAGCCCAGCCACCGCACTCGGGCGGGTGCGGCACCCGCGGTACGGGTGAGCCGTAGCGGCCGACTGCCTCGGTGAGGGCTCCGGCTCTCCACTGTGCAGGCCCTGCGCCCGCGGACCGCGTACATGTTGAACATGGGTTCGATACTGCGAGCGGGGCGGCCCCTTCCCGCATCAGGGAGGGACTTTTATCAAGATCGGCACCCGGCGTCAAGCCACGTATTCGAGTGGCGTGACGCACACGCCCCCACACGGTTTATTGGAAGTACGCCCCCACCGGGGAAACCCCCGGAGAAACAAAAGGCCAATCAAATCCCCCGGCCTATCCAGCGGGGCGGTACACAAAACCTTATTCGTTGCCGAATGGAGAATTGCAATGTTCGAGCGTTTCCCGACCCGCCGCATCGTCCTCGCCGGAGCCTCCCTCGCCCTCCTCGGCGGCGGCATAGCCCTCCCCGCCACCGCCATGGC
>NZ_JBFBAH010000024.1:0-106715 GCF_040682115.1 Streptomyces sp. NPDC051364
CGGCCAGATCCGGAAGAGACAACGCCACCGACACCACCCCCCGATGACGTCGTCTCACCAATCCAGCCCTACGTCAACGGCATTGCGCTTAGGGGGTGTCGTCGTAGACCCGGCGGTGCCACCAGGCGAGGGGGCGGCCTCTCCAGTCGGTCCACCGGTCGGCGGGCGGGTCCGGTTCGGGGAGGGTGCGCCGGCGGAACTCCGTGTCCAGGCCGTGCAGGACGCGGCCCAGCGCGGTGCGCGCGACGGGCGGCAGGGTGTGGTGGAGATCGGCGAGTTCGTCCCGGACGACGGCGACGTCGTCGCGCGCGCATCCGGGGCAGGCAGGGCACGCGGAGGGGGCCAGAAGCAGGGGGCTGCCGGGGCGGCCCAGGAAGGCCCGGTAGCGCGTCAGCAGGTCGGCGACCTCGTCGCCCCGGCCGGGCCCGGCCCAGTGGACCGCCGCTGCGGCGGCGGCCGGGAGCCGGTCCACGGAGGGCAGTTGCCATGCCCAGGCGGGCGGCCGCCGGTCCTCGTACGTTCCTCGTTCGGCGCGCAGCGCGCCGGGCCGTCTACGCGGCATCGCCCTTTCGGCGGGTGATCGTCATACCGGCCACCCTCGCACATCGGGGCGGCCGCGTCAGGCGGATTTACGACGGCGCCACCGGCGCGGCGGCTCCGCGTCCGGTGGTGCGCCGCGTCGGGCCGTACCGACCGGTGCTGTGGCCGGAAAGGTTTGCCGGGTCGCGCCGTCCGGTGCGGTGCATCGCAAGGCGGAGGGCCGCAGCCCGTACCGGACGTACTTGCGCGGTCCGACAACGCGGCGAGGTGCCGTGCCGGGGGGCGCGACCCGGTGAACCCTGCCGGCCACAGCACTAGCGCCGCGTCAGGCAACGTTCGCCCCGTCGCGACGCCCGGCACGCACCCGACGCCGCTCCTTGACGGGCAAACGTTGCCTGACGCGGCACTAGGTCAGGTCGAACTCCCCGCCCCGCGCGTTCATGACGAACTTGCGCCACTCGTCCGGCGCGAAGATCAGCGAGGGGCTCTCGGGGCGGTCGCTGTTGCGCATCGCGATGAACCCCTCGACGAAGGCGATCTGGACGTCGCCCGCTCCCCGGCTGCTCGACTGCCAGTCCGCCCCGCTGAGATCGAGGTCCGGCTTGCCCCAGCCGGCCAGAGGCTGCGAGATCATGCTTTCGGCCACGTGCGTGCTCCTCCCGGTACGTCGTCCGGGGGCCAGAGTAACCATCGCAGCGGGTGCCGCACAGGCCACGGTGAGTCACCCGTGGCCGGTCCGGCACCAGCCGCGCACCCGCCGGGAAGAGCAGTTCCGTTCAGGAAGCCGGGGCGTGCGCCCCCACCAGCCACATCGCGAAGAACTGCGCGCCGCCGCCGTACGCATGGCCCAGGGCCCGGCGGGCGCCCGGAACCTGGTGTTCACCGGCCTGTCCGCGGACCTGGAGGGCCGCTTCCGCGAAGCGGATCATGCCTGAGGCGCCGATCGGGTTGGTGGACAGCACCCCGCCCGAGGGGTTGACCGGGAGGTCGCCGTCGAGTTCGGTGACCCCGGCCTCGGTGAGCTTCCAGCCCTCGCCCTCGTCGGCGAAGCCCAAGTTCTCCAGCCACATCGGCTCGTACCAGGAGAACGGCACGTACATCTCGACGGCGTCGATCTCGCGGCGCGGATCGGTGATCCCGGCCTGCCGGTAGACATCGGCCGCGCAGTCCTTGCCCGCCTGCGGGGAGACGAAGTCCTTGCCCGCGAAGAGCGTCGGCTCGCTGCGCATCGCCCCGCCGTGCACCCAGGCCGGCGGCCGTGGCGAACGGGCCGCGCCCGCCCGGTCGGTGAGGATCATCGCGCAGGCCCCGTCCGAGGAGGGGCAGGTCTCGGAGTACCGGATCGGGTCCCACAGCATCGGCGAGGCCTGGACCTTCTCCAGGGTGATGTCGTGCTCGTGCAGGTGCGCGTACGGGTTCTTCAGCGCGTTGCGGCGGTCCTTGTACGCCACGAGCGAGCCGACCGCGTCGGGAGCGCCCGTACGCCGCATGTACGCGCGCACGTGCGGGGCGAAGAACCCGCCGGCGCCCGCCAGCAGCGGCTGCTGGAAGGGGACGGGCAGCGACAGCCCCCACATGGCGTTGGACTCGGACTGCTTCTCGAACGCGAGGGTCAGGACGGTCCGGTGGACCCGCGCCGCGACCAGGTTGGAGGCGACGAGGGCGGTGGATCCGCCGACCGAACCGGCGGTGTGGACGCGGAGCATGGGCTTGCCGACCGCGCCGAGGGCGTCCGCCAGGTACAGCTCCGGCATCATCACGCCCTCGAAGAAGTCGGGGGCCTTGCCGATGACGACCGCGTCGATGTCCGCCCAGGTCAGCTCGGCGTCGGCGAGGGCGCGCGCCGCGGCCTCGCGGACCAGTCCGGCGATGGAGACGTCGTGCCGGGCGGCGACGTGCTTGGTCTGGCCGATCCCGACGATCGCGACCGGCTCCTTGCCCGACGTGCTCATGCGGGGTCCCCTTCCAGGACGGCGACCAGGTTCTGCTGGAGGCAGGGGCCGGAGGTGGCGTGCGCGACGGCCCGGTCGGACTCGCCGCGGTGGATCCGGGCGGCCGCCTCGCCGATCCGGATCAGGCCGGCGGCCATGACCGGATTGGCGGCGAGGGCCCCGCCGGAGGGGTTGACGGCCACGTCCTCGCCGAGCCCGAGGGCCTTCTTGAGCACGACCTCCTGGGAGGAGAACGGCGCGTGCAGTTCCGCCGTGTCCACCGGGCGTTCGAAGACCCCGGCGTGCTCGGCGGCGATCCGGGTGGACGGGGAGTCGGTGAGGTCGCGCAGGCCCAGGCTGTGGGCCTCGATGCGGTGGTCGATGCCGGTGATCCAGGCGGGCCTCTCGCAGAGCCGCCGCGCGGTGTCGCCCGCAGCGAGGATGACGGCGGCAGCGCCGTCGCCGATGGGCGGGCAGTCGCCCGTACGCAGCGGCCGGACCTGGTAGTCGCCCTGCGGGACGCTGCCGCCGAGCTGGGCGTGCGGGTTGGCGGCCGCCGAAGCCCTGCTGCGGGCTCCGACGGCGGCGAGGGCGCCCTCGTCGGTCTCGCCCGCGTCGATCAGGGCCTGGGCCTGGAGGGCGGCCAGGGCCACCGAGTCGGGCCAGAGCGGAGCGAGGTAGTAGGGGTCGAGCTGCCGGCTCAGGACGTCCCGTACGGATCCCGGCGAGGACTTCCCGTACGCGTACACCAGCGCGGTGTCGGCCTCGCCGGTCTGGATCTTGACCCAGGCCTCGTAGAGGGCCCAGGCGCCGTCCATCTCGACGTGCGACTCGGAGATCGGCGGCCAGGCGCCGACCCCGTCGAGGGTCATGGTGAAGGAGAAGGCGCGGCCGGCGAGGTAGTCGCTGGATCCGGAGCAGGTGAAGCCGATCTCGCCGGCCTTCAGACCGGTCTGGGCCAGCACCTGGTGCAGGACGGGCATGACCATCTCGACTTCGCTGAGTTCGTCGGTGCTGCGCCGGTGGTCGCTCTGCGCGAAGGCGACGACGGCGACGTCGCGTGCGTACCTGCTCGTCGCGGGCATCAGATGAGCTCCTTGTACGCGTCGTAGTCCGCGTCCGGCTCGCCGGTGGGGCGGTAGTGGTCGGGGTGGCGGCCGCCTTCGGTCCAGACGGGTTCGACGCGCAGCCCCATGCGGACCTGGTCGTACGGGATGCCGCCGATCCGGCCGTGGAGGGCGAGGCCGGCGCCGTCGAGGGCGATGTGGGCGTAGACGTAGGGGACTTCGATGTCGAGGTTCTTGGCCTTGATGTTGACGATGCAGTACGTGGTGACCGTGCCGGCCGGGCCGACCTCGACTTGGTCGGTGGTGGCGACTCCGCAGGTGGGGCAGGCGCCGCGCGGCGGCACGTACACCTTGCGGCAGGACGGGCAGCGCTCGCCGACGGTCCGCCGGTCGGCGAGGGCGTTGATGTAGGCGGTCTGGGCGCGGCCGGGGCTGTACGTGTAGTCGAGGCGGGCCTTGGCGACGATGCCGGTGACGGCGTCGGCGAACTGTCCGTCGTGCGGGGCGGCTTGCGTGGAGGCGCTGCCGTCATGGGGCTCGAAGCAGGCGATGTCGGTGATGGCGCCGCTGCGTTCCTCGGCCCAGCGGATCCGGACCCGCATGCCGGTGCGGACGGCCTCGGGCCCGGGGGCGTCGAGGGCGTGCAGGATCGCGGTGTCCGCGCCGTCGAGGCGGACCAGGACCCAGGCGAAGGGCGTGCCGAGGGGCTGGTGGGGGCGCGGGGCGCCGTTCCAGGCCCAGGTGGTGACGGTGCCGGTGGCGCCGACCTCGACGAGCTCGCGGATCTCCTCGGCGGTGACGGGGTCGTACTCGACGGGCGGGACCATCACCGTGCCGCCGGTGGTCCTGACGCCGAGGACGACGCGCTCACGCAGCCCGGTGAGGAAGGCGCTCTGGACGGGCCCGAGGGACCGGGTGAAGGGGAACTCGACGACGAGGGGCGCGCGGAGCACCTCGGGTGGGGACGCGGCTGCTGTCATGAGAGGCCTCCGATGTTCGAAAACGGTCAACAACACGTGCAAGTCCGGACGCGGGACCGGGACGACGCCCGACCGGCGGAATCCGGCCCCGCCGGCGTTTGAGGCGCGGGGGTCCGGGGGCCGAGCCCCCCCGGCAGCGGCGCCGCACCGGCAACGACCCGCACGGCCAGGCACGGCCAAGCCCCCGGCTACTCCCGCCTGTACACCGCCGGCCTCTTCTCCGCGAAGGCCCGAGCACCCTCCTTGGCGTCGGCCGTGTCGAAGATCGGCCACCCCCGCACCAGTTCGGAGGCCAGCCCTTCCCGCTCGGTCATTTCGGCCGTCTCGTAGACGGAGGCCTTGACGGCCTCGACGGCGAGCGGCCCGCACGCGTTGACCTGCTCGGCGATCTCCAGGGCTCTGGCCAGCGCGGTCCCCTCGGGGACGACCGACCCGACCAGGCCGATCCGGGCGGCCTCCTCTGCGGAGTAGGGGCGGCCTGTCAGCAGCATCTCCAGGGCGTGCGTGCGCGGGATCTGCCGGGGCAGCCGTACCGTCGAGCCGCCGATCGGGAACAGGCCCCGCTTGACCTCGAAGAGCCCGAAAGTGGAGCCCGCGGCTGCGACCCGGATGTCAGTGCCCTGCAGGATCTCGGTCCCGCCTGCCACGCAGTAGCCCTCCACCGCCGCGATCACCGGCTTGCGCGGCCGGTGGTGGCGGAGCATCGCCTTCCAGTGCAGGTCGGGGTCGGCCTTCAGACGGTCCCGGTACCGGTCGCCCGCCATCCCTTTCCCGGCCAGCGCCTTGAGGTCCATCCCGGCACAGAAGTCCCCGCCCGCGCCGGTCAGGACCACCGAGCGGATCGTGTCGTCGGCGTCCGCCTCCAGCCAGCCGTCGTACAGCCCCACCAACAGCGGCAGCGAGAGCGCATTCTTCGCCTCGGGCCTGTTCATGGTGAGCACCAGCGTGGCGCCGTGGCGCTCCACGGTCAGGTGTTCCGTCCCACCCATTGCCGTCCTCCCGTCTCAAGACCTAGAACAGGTTGCAGGAGGGCCGGGTGCAGTTCAATAGTTTTCTGACACACAGTCAGATTTCTTGGGCGGCGCCCTTCCCACTGGGGCTGAGCGGCGCTCTAATGACCGCCGCGGGCAGCACAGCCATGGGCCCGGCAACGGGCAACCTCGGGGGTGAGGAGGAACGGTGGAGTACAACCTTGCCGACCTGTTCGAGTCGGTCGTCGACGTGGTCCCGGACCGCGAGGCCCTTGTGTACGTGGACCACCCCGGGACCGGCGCCGAGCGCCGCCTCACGTACGCGGAGCTGGACGCCGCGGCGAACCGCATCGCGCACCACCTGCTGGACAGCGGCTTGACGGCCGGCGAGCACCTGGGACTGCACCTCTACAACGGCATCGAGTACCTGCAGACCGTCCTGGCCTGCCTGAAGGCCCGCCTCGTACCGGTGAACGTCAACTACCGGTACGTGGAGGAGGAGCTGGTCTACCTCTACAACGACGCCGACCTCGCCGCGCTCGTCTTCGAGGGCGAGTTCACGGAGCGGGTGGCCGCCGCCCTCCCGCAGACGACGAAGCTGCGCCACCTGATCCGCGTCGGGCCAGTCCCCGAAGGCGCTCCGGAGCCCTCCATCGCCCCCGTCGCGTACGCGGACGCCGAGGCGGCCGGCTCGCCCGCGCGCGGCTTCGCGCCCCGCTCCCCCGACGACCTGTTCATCATCTACACGGGCGGCACCACCGGCATGCCCAAGGGCGTCATGTGGCGCGCGGAGGATCTGTTCTTCGCGGGGCTCTTCGGCGGCGAGCCCTCGGGCGAACCGGTGAAGCGGCCCGAGGAGCTCGCCGAACGGGTCGCGTCGAAGGGCGCCGGGCTCACCTTCTTCCCCGCTCCCCCGCTGATGCACGGCACCTCGACGCTGACCTCGTTCATCGCCTTCAACTACGGCCAGCGGGTGGTCATCCACCGCAAGTACGCGCCGGAGGAGGTGCTCCGTACGATCGAGAAGGAGAAGGTGTCGAGCGTCTCTCTGGTCGGCGACGCGATGCTCCGGCCGCTCATCGATGCACTGAAGGGCCCGCTCAAGGGGACCGACCTGTCCACGCTGTTCAGCGTCTCCTCGTCCGGGGCGATCATGTCGGAGACGGTACGGGCGGAGTTCCAGCGGCTGGTGCCGAACGTGATGCTGCTGAACAACTTCGGGTCCTCGGAGTCCGGGTCCAACGGCCGGGCGGCCGACGACTCGAGCCCCGAGAAGGGCTTCCGCCTCGTCGTCAACGACCGTACGCAGGTGGTGGACCCGGTGACGCACGAGCCGGTGCCGGTGGGCGAACCCGGGCGACTCGCCCAGCGCGGCCACGTCCCGCTCGGCTACTACAACGACACGGCGAAAACCGCCGAGACCTTCTTCCGGAAGGGCTCCGAGCGGTGGGTGCTGCTCGGGGACATGGCGACGGTGGACGAGGAGGGCATCGTCACGGTCCTCGGGCGCGGCTCGCAGTGCATCAACACGGGCGGCGAGAAGGTCTACCCGGAGGAGGTCGAGCAGGCGCTGAAGTCCCATCCGGACGTGTACGACGCCCTGGTCGCCGGGGTGCCGGACGCGAAGTGGGGCAATCACGTGGCGGCGGTGGTCCAGGTCCGGCCGGGCGCCCCGGAGCCGAGCCTGGAGGAGATCCAGAGCCACTGCCGGACCCGGCTCGCGGGGTACAAGATCCCGCGCCAGCTGGTCGTCACGCCCGCCGTACAGCGCTCGCCGAGCGGCAAGGCCGACTACCGCTGGGCGAAGTCGGTGGCGACGGAGGCGGACGCCGGCACGGGCACGGACGCGGCGCACTGATCCTGCCGGGCGCCGCAGCGGCAGGCGGGGCCGACAGGCCTCGCAGGCCGCGCGCGCAGGTCCCGGCTACAGCTGGGTGCGCAGTTCGGCCGCCAGGCTGCGGGTCCAGGACGCGAGCTCGTCGCGGTCCGTGCCCTGGCCCAGTACGTCGGCCTGCTCGTCGGAGAGCCGCACCGGGCCGGGGTGTTCCAGCAGGAGGGCCACCTCGGCCAGCAGTCCGACCAGGCGGCGGGCGCCGGCGGCGCCGAGCCGTACCGATACCGCGGGGTCGATGACAGACATCGCCGCCGCCTCCCTTCACGCCTCGGGCGGGGCATCTCCTTCGACCGTACGCCGGAGGCCGGGCGGCCGCCTGCCGCCCCAGGCCGTCCGGCCGCCCGTCCGTCCGGGCCCGGTGCTCAGGCCCCTTCGGCCAGGAAGCGCTCCACCCGGGCCGCGAACCACTGCGGGTCGTCCAGCCACGGGAAGTGCGCGCCGCCCGCCTGGACGTCGACGGCGCCGTGCGGGAAGAGCCCCGCGAGTTCGGCGGCAAGGGCGGGGGTGGGGTTGCTGTCCAGTTCCCCGGCCAGCACCAGCACCTCGCCGGCGACACGGCGGAGCCCGGCCCGGGTGGCGGGCGGGTCGAAGGCGCCGGGGCCCGCGAAGGCGGTGGCCGCCGCCGCGTTCTTCTCACGGTCGCTCGCGTCGAGGTGGGCGCGCACCTCGTCGTCCCAGCGCCCGTACGCGAGGGGCATCGCCCGGCGCCAGTCCTCGGGGGCGGGGGTCCCACCGGCCGCCATGATCCCCAGGATCCGCTCGTAGGCGGCGATGGCCGTGTCGTAGGGCTCGCTGCCCGACCGCACCCGGACCACCTCCAGGCACTGCTCCGGGGTCGAGCCGAGGTCGACGGCCCAGCAGGTCGGGGTGACCAGGACCAGGCGACGCACCCGCTCGGGGTGGGCGGCCGCATACAGCTGCGCGAGGTTGCCGGCGGCCGAGTGGGCCAGCACGTCCATGCGCTCCAGGCCGAGGTGGACCCGGAGCGCCTCGACGTCGGCGACCTGGTGGTCGACCCGGTACGTGGACTCGTCCGCCGGTATCGCCGAGTCGCCCGTGCCCCGCAGGTCGAGGAGGATCAGCCGACGGCCGGCGGTCAGCCCGCCGAGGTCGCCCAGGTAGGCGGAGGCCCGCATGGCGCCGCCAGGGAGACAGACGAGCGGCTCGCCCTCGCCCCGGACGTGGTAGGCGAGCTCGGTTCCGTCATAGCTGTTGAAGATCGACATGGGCCCATCCCATCATGCGATCACTCGTTCGAGTCATTGATTTAGTCGCCGGGCTGGGGCAATCTACCGAATGATCGGTCGGTTGGCTCGGCTCTCGATGGGGTGACGGCATGACGGCGTATGCGGATGTCCACGACGACAGTGAGCGACTGAGCAGCGACGAGCTCGCCGCGCTCCAGCTGAAGCGGCTGCGCACCACGCTGAGCCGTGCCTACGAGCGGGTGCCCCACTACCGGCAGGCCTTCGACAAGGCCGGCGTGCACCCCGACGACTGCCGCTCCCTCGCCGACCTCTCCCTCTTCCCCTTCACCACCAAGGCCGACCTGCGCGACCAGTACCCCTTCGGCATGTTCGCCGTGCCCCGCTCCGAGGTGCGCCGCGTCCACGCCTCCAGCGGCACCACCGGCCGCCCCACCGTCGTCGGGTACACCGACGGAGACCTCTCCACCTGGGCGGACGTCGTGGCCCGGTCCATCCGGGCGGCGGGCGGCAGACCGGGCCAGATCGTGCACATCGCGTACGGGTACGGCCTGTTCACCGGCGGCCTCGGCGCGCACTACGGCGCGGAGCGGCTCGGCTGTACGGTCGTCCCGGCGTCCGGCGGGATGACCGACCGCCAGGTCCGGCTGATCCAGGACTTCCGGCCGGAGGTGATCATGGTGACGCCCTCGTACATGCTCACACTGCTGGACGAGATGGAGCGCCAGGGGATCGACCCGCGCAGCACCTCGCTCCGTACGGGCATCTTCGGCGCGGAGCCGTGGACCGAGGAGATACGCCGGGAGATCGAGCAGCGGCTCGACATCGACGCGGTGGACATATACGGCCTGTCCGAGGTGATCGGCCCGGGTGTGGCGCAGGAGTGCGTGGAGACCAAGGACGGCCTGCACATCTGGGAGGACCACTTCTATCCGGAGGTCGTCGACCCGTTCACCGGCGAGGTGCTGCCGGAGGGCGAATCCGGGGAGCTGGTGTTCACCTCCCTCACCAAGGAAGCCATGCCGGTCATCCGCTACCGGACCCGCGACCTGACCCGGCTGCTGCCCGGCACGGCGCGGCCGGCCTTCCGGCGGATGGAGAAGATCACGGGCCGCAGCGACGACATGATCATCCTGCGCGGGGTGAACCTCTACCCGACGCAGATCGAGGAGATCCTGCTGCGCACGCCCGGCCTGGCCCCGCACTTCCAGCTGCGGCTGACCCGGGAGGGCCGGATGGACTCCCTGACCGTACGGGTGGAGGCGCGCCGGGAGGCGGATGCCGGTCAGCGGGAGTCCGCGGCCGCCGCCGTGGTCCGGGCGGTCAAGGAGGGCATCGGGGTCTCCGTGGGCGTCGAGGTGGTCGACCCCGAGACCCTGGAGCGCTCGGTGGGCAAGATCAAGCGGCTGGTGGACCTGCGAGAAGCTCGGTAACCGCCCGCAGACCCGCCTCGGGACGGCCGAGGCGGGCCACGAGCTCCTCGACGAAGGCCTCCACGTGTGGCGGCCTGAGGCCGGGGCGGGTGGCGCAGTACCAGGTGCGGGTCAGGGGCCGGGCTCCGATCCGGACCAGCGCCAGGCCGTGGGAGGCCACGTACGGGGCGGCCACCCAGTTCGGCAGGACCGCGATGCCCTGGCCACCGGCCGCCATCTCGATCACCAGGTCGGTGACCAGGGGCATGGTGGTGATCCGGGCGGGCCGGGCCCCGGGGGGAAGCGGCAGCGGGAACGACGGGATCCGGCTCTGGTCGTAGACGTCGTAGAGGACCAGGTCGACACCGGTGAAGTCGGCGGCAGTCACGTGCTTGCGGGGCGCCCAGGGGTGACCGGCCGGCACGACGGCCACCATCTCGTCCTCGAACAGCGGGATCAGCTCCACCCGGTCCATCTGCACGTCCGGCTTCGTGACCAGCGCGACGTCGACGAGATCGGCGAGCAGCGCAGGAATGGGAGCGTCGTCGGCAACCGCCTCGATCCGCACCTCGGCACGGGGCTCGCGTTCGCGGAACGCGCGCAGCACCGGAGGCAGCCACTGGAAGGTGGTGCTGCATTGCGCGGCGAAGCGGACCCGACGCTCCCGGCCGTCGCGCATCTCCTGCAGATCGCGGGTGGCCGACTCCAGTTCGCCGAGGATCCGGTGCGCTGCGACGAGCATCCTGCGGCCGGCCGCATTCGGCACGAGGCGGCGACCCTGCCGGTCGAACAGCTGCATGCCCAGCCGGTCCTCCAGGCGCGTCAGCCGCTGACTGAGGGCGGGCTGGCTCACGAAGAGCCGTTCGGCGGCCGCGGTCAGCGATCCGGCATCGGCGGTGGCGGCCAGAAGTTCCAGGTCACGCAGGTCCACATCCATAACGCTGGATTATCACATGCTTCAAATTCCGTCGTGGTGTTATGAGTTCGGGGCCCATACGTTTCTGGTGTCGCTCGACGAACGACACAACCGGCCGGACCGACCGCCGGCCGGCCGAACCGACTGAGCCCGAAAGGCACAACCATGTCCGACGCCAGCACCCGCACCCGCACCGCCCTGATCACCGGCTCTTCCAGCGGCATCGGCCTGGACATCGCCCGCGCCTTCCTGGCCGACGGCGCCAACGTCGTCCTCAACGGCCGGGACGCCGACCGGCTCGCCAAGGCAGCGGCCTCGCTCGGCCACCCGGAGCGCACCGCCTGGGTCGCGGGCACCATCGCCGACCGCGCCACCGGCGAGGCCCTCGTCCGTACCGCGCTCGACCGGTTCGGCAGTGTCGACGTCCTCGTGAACAACGCCGGCACCTTCGCGCCGAAGCCCTTCACCGAGGTCACCGAGGAGGAGCTGGACGGCTTCCTGACCCACAACCTCAAGGGCACGTACATCACCACCCAGTCCTTCGTCCGCGCCGCGCGCGAGCAGGGGCGCGGCGGCAGCGTCGTCAACATCGGCACCGTCCTCGTGGACCACGGACTGGCCGGCTTCCCGGCCTCCGCACCGGTCGTCAGCAAGGCCGGTGTGCACGGGCTGACCACGAGCCTCGCCGCCGAACTCGCGGCCGACGGCATCCGGGTCAACCTCGTGTCGCCCGGCATCATCCGCACGCCGCTGCATGCGGGCTCCGACGTGGACTCCTTCGGAGGCCTCGCGCTGCTGAACCGCGTCGGCGAGGTCTCCGAGATCTCGCAGGCGGTCCTCTACCTCGCGGACGCCGAGTTCGTGACGGGCCATGCCCTGCGCGTGGACGGCGGCCACGTCACCGGCCGCTCCTGACCCTGCCCGCCCCAGCCCCCGCTCCACCCCGGCCCCACGCACCGGTTTCCCCGAAGGACCCGTCATGCCGTACGTCAATGTGAAGATCACCCGTGAAGGCGCCACCGCCGCCCAGAAGGCCGAGATCATCGCCGGTGTCACCGACCTCCTGGTCCGGGTCCTCGACAAGGACCCCGCTACCACCTTCGTCCTCATCGACGAGGTCGCCCTGGAGGACTGGGGTGCAGGGGGCGTCCCGACCGAGGAGTACCGTCGCCGCACCAAGGGCTGAGCGCATCCCGCAAGCTGCCGCGCGGGCACGCGAAACCACCCCTTCGGGCCTACTTCGGGGGAGCCTCCGAGAGCCGGCGGGTCCGTCCGGGTAGTTGATGAGGCGTGACCTCGATCTTCCGACAGCTCCACGACCGGCTCCAGGCCTCCCCGGCCGGGCTGGCGTGGAGCCGGGGGCGGGAGATGGAGCTGATGCACCGGGCCATGGGCTTCGCCGCCCTCGGCTTCCTGACCCTGGTGCCGCTGCTGGTGGTCGTCGCGGCCGCCGCCCCCGGCAGCGGCTCCGGCTTCGGCCGCTGGCTCGGCCAGGCCCTCGGGGTCACCGAGTCCTCGCGGGCCCGGGTGGAGATGCTGTTCGGCGCGGCCGACCTGGCGCTCGAGCGGACCACGGCCTTCGGGCTCGCGGCCCTCGCCGTCTTCGGCCTGACCTTCGGCTCGGCCGTGCAGACCGGGTACGAGAAGGCCTGGGACCTGCCCACCGCCCGCTGGCACACCATGTGGCGGCACGTCGTATGGCTCGCCCTGCTGGTCTGCTACCTCGGGCTGCTCGTCGAGATCCCCGCGCCGTCGAACGACGCGCCCGGCACGATCCTCGGCACCACCGGCGACCTCATCGGCACCTGCGCGTTCTTCTGGGGCTCCCAGCGGCTGCTGCTCGGCGGCCGGGTCCGCTGGCGCGCCCTGCTGCCCGGCGCGGTGGCAACCAGCCTGGGCCTGCTCGGCCTGCGGGTCTTCTCCCAGCTGGTGTTCTCCCCGCTGATCGCGTCGAACGCCGTCACCTACGGCCCCTTCGGCACCCTGCTGGTCGTCCAGTCCTGGCTGGTCGGCGTCGGCTTCGTCGTCTACGGCGGCGCCCTGGTCGGCCGCATGGTCCACGAACACCTCACCCTCCGCCGCCTCCAGGACACCGGGCTGCTGCCCGAGTGACGCCCGCCCGGGTCTACCGACCCTGCCGGCCCTCCTGCCCGAACCGGTCCCGGAGTTCACGCTTGAGGATCTTGCCGCTGGCGTTGCGCGGGAGGGCGTCCACGAACAGCACCCGCTTCGGGGCCTTGAAGCCGGCCAGCTTCTCCCGGGCGTACGCCAGCAGCTCCGCCTCCGTCACCTCACCGCGCGGCACCACGACCGCCGTGACGGCCTCGATCCACCGCTCGTCGGGCAGGCCCACCACCGCCGCCTCGGCCACCCCCGGATGGGTGTACAGCGCGTCCTCGACCTGCCGGGAGGCCACCAGCACGCCGCCCGAGTTGATGACGTCCTTCACCCGGTCGACGACCGTGAAGTAGCCCTGCGCATCGCGCACTGCGAGGTCCCCGGAGCGGAACCAGCCGTCCCGGAAGGCCTTCTTCGTCGCCTCCGGGTCGTTCCAGTAGCCCAGGCAGAGCTGCGGCGACCGGTACACCACCTCGCCCGCCGTGCCGTCCGGGACGTCCGCGCCGTCCTCGTCGACGACCTTCGCCTCGACGTGGCGGACCGGCCGGCCGCAGGAGTCCATCCGTCCCTCGTGCTCGTCCGGTCCGAGGACGGTGGCCAGCGGCCCGATCTCGCTCTGCCCGAAGCAGTTGTAGAAGCCGAGCCCGGGCAGCCGAGCCCGCAGCCGCTCCAGGACGGGCACCGGCATGATCGAGGCCCCGTAGTACGCCTTGCGCAGCGCGCCCAGCTCCCGCCGCCCGAACTCGGGGTGGCCCGCGAGCCCGATCCACACCGTGGGCGGCGCGAAGAGGCTGTCGGCCCGCCCCGCCTCCACCAGGTCGAAGATCGCCTCCGCGACCGGCGCGTCCAGGATCGTGTTCTGCGCGCCCACCGCCAGGTACGGCAGCAGGAAGACGTGCATCTGCGCCGAGTGGTAGAGCGGCAGCGAGTGCACCGGCCGGTCCCCCTCGGCCAGGTCCAGCGCCTCGATCGCGCTCTCGTACTCGTGGACCAGCGCCTTGTGCGTCATCATCGCGCCCTTGGGCAGCGCCGTGGTCCCCGAGGTGTAGAGCAGCTGCACCACGGCGTCCGGGTCGCGGTCCGCCGCGAAGGGCTGCGGACCGGCGAGCTCCGCCAGAAAGGAGCCGGACGCGTCGCGCAGCGCCCGTACGGCATGGCCCCCGGGGATCCGCGCGGCGAGGTCCGGGTCGGCGAGGACCAGCGCGCTCGTGCAGTCGTCCAGGATGTGAGCGAGGTCCTCGCCGGTGAGGTTCTGGTTGACCGGGACGTGGGTGAGCCCGGCCCGGGCGCAGGCGAGGAAGGCGAGCAGGTAGGCGTCGGAGTTGTGGGCGAACGTCGCGACCCGGTCGCCGGCGGCCAGCCCGTACCGCTCCCGCAGGACGGCGGCGCCGGTGGAGACGGCGGCGTCGAGCTCCGCGTACGTCCAGGTCCGATCGCGGTAGCGGACGGCCACCCGGTCGGGGACCCGCAGCGCGCTGTCGCGCACCAGCCCGTCGACCGTGTTCTGCCGCACCGGCTCCCCGGCCTGCCCTGCCTGCACCGTCTGCGCTGCCGTCATGGCGCGATCCTCGTCTCCGCCGACGGTCAAGGTCAAGGACCGGCACAACCGGGATACCAAACGGGATGTTGACAGATCATCAGGCCGCCTGCATGAGTGTGGGGGCACGCAAGCACCGCCTGTTCCACGGGCAACCTCGCCCATCCGCAGGCTACTTGGGAGGCATGTTGCGCTTTCTTGATGGATACTGCCGCACCCGCCCGCTGCTCCGGCGCGCCGCGCTCACCGGCGCCGCCCTGCTCGCCGTCACGGCCGCGGTGCCGCAGGCCTCTGCCGCGACGGGCGCCACCGAGCGCGGGCCGTCCGGCAGCGGCCTGTCCGCCGTCATCCGGTACACCGAGAACGGCATCCCGCACATCCTGGCCCAGGACTACGCGCACCTCGGCTTCGGCACCGGCTGGGCCCAGGCCGCCGACCAGGTCTGCGTGCTCGCCGACGGGTTCGTGACCGTGGCCGGCGAACGCTCACGCTGGTTCGGCGCCGACGCGGCGCCCGACGGCTCGCTCTCCTCCGCGGCCAGGAACCTCTCCAGCGACCTGTACTTCAAGGGGGTGCGGGAGTCCGGCACCGTCGAGAAGCTCCTCGCCACGCCCGCCCCGGCCGGCCCCACCCGGGACCTCAAGGAGCTGATGCGCGGTTGGGCCGCCGGGTACAACGCCTGGCTCGCCCAGAACAAGATCACCGACCCGGCGTGCAAGGGCGCCGCATGGGTGCGCCCGGTCACCGTCCTCGACGTGGCCTCCCGGGGCTTCGCCGTCTCCGTGCTCGGCGGCCAGGGGCGCGCCGTCGACGACATCGCCGCGGCGCAGCCGCCGGGCCGGGCGGCGTCCGGCGCCGCTGCCGCCCGTACGGAGCCTGCGGCCGGGGCCGACCCGGCGGCAGCCGCCGAGGCCGCGCGGGCCTTCTTCGACACGGGCCGCTACGACATGGGCTCCAACGCGGTGGCCTTCAGCGGCTCCACCACCGCGAGCGGCCGCGGCCTGCTGCTCGGGAACCCGCACTACCCCTGGCAGGGCGGCCGCCGGTTCTGGCAGTCGCAGCAGACCATACCCGGCGAACTGAACGTCTTCGGCGGCTCCCTGCTGGGCACCGCCGTGGTCAACATCGGCTTCAACGAGAAGGTGGCCTGGAGCCACACCGTCGCGACCGGCACCCCCGTCAACCTGCACCAGTTCACCCTGGACCCGGCCGACCCGACCGCCTACCTGGTCGACGGCAAGCCGGAGAAGATGACGCAGCGGACGGTCAGCGTCCAGGTGGCGGGCGCCGATCCCGTCACCCGCACCCAGTGGTGGACCCGCTACGGACCCGTGGTCACCGGCCTCGGCCCGGGCCTGCCGCTGCCCTGGACGGCCGGCACGGCGTACGCGCTGAACGACCCGAACGCCGCGAACCTGCGCGGCTCCGACACCGCCCTCGCCATGGGCAAGGCCCGCACGGTCTCCGGCATCCAGGACGCGCTGAAGCGCACACAGGGCCTGCCCTGGGTCAACACGGTCGCCGCGGACTCGGCCGGCGGCACGCTGTTCACCCAGTCCCAGGTGCTCCCCCGGATCACCGACGAGCTCGCCGCCCGCTGCTCCACCCCGCTCGGCAGGGCCACGTACCCGGTGTCCGGGCTCGCGGTCCTCGACGGCGCGCGCGGCGACTGCGCGCTCGGCTCGGACCCGGACGCGGTGCAGCCGGGAGTGTTCGGCGCGGGGAAGGCGCCGACGCTGCGCGACGCCCCGTACGCCGAGAACTCCAACGACAGCGCCTGGCTGGCCAATGCCGACCGGCCGCTGACCGGGTACGAGCGGATCTGGGGCAGCCTCGGCACCCCGCGTTCGCTGCGGACCCGGGGCGCGGTGGAGGACGTCTCCGCGATGGCCGCCAAGGGCGGGCTGACCGTGGCGGACCTGCAGAAGCAGCAGTTCGCGAACCGGGTGCCGGCCGGCGACCTGGCGGCGGCCGACGCGGCGAAGGCCTGCGCCGCCCTGCCCGGCGGCGCGGCCACCGCGAGCGACGGCCGGCCGGTGGACGTCTCGGCGGCCTGCGCGGTGCTGGCGGGCTGGGACCGTACGGCCGACACCGGCAGCCGTGGCGCGCTGCTCTTCGACCGGTTCTGGCGCAAGCTGACGGCGGGCACGGCGGCCAAGGACCTGTGGCTGGTGCCGTTCTCCGCGGCCGACCCCGTACGCACCCCTCGTACGCTCGACCAGGCGGCGCCCGGGATCGGACGGGCGCTCGCGGACACGGTCGCGGAGCTGCGGGCATCCGGCATCGCGCTGGACGCGCCGCTCGGCGAGCACCAGTTCGTGGTGCGCGGCGGGCAGAAGCTGCCGGTGCCGGGCGGCACCGAGGCGCTGGGCGTGTGGAACAAGATCGAGGCGCCGTGGAACGCGGCCGCCGGGGGCTACCCGGAGGTCGTGCACGGCTCCAGCCACATCCAGGCGGTCGGCTGGGACGGCGGCCGTTGCCCGGTGGCGCGCACGCTGCTGACGTACGGCCAGTCGTCGAACCCGAACTCGCCGTACTACGCCGACCAGACCCGGCTGTTCTCCCAGGAGCGGTGGGTGACCTCGCGGTTCTGCGAACGGGACATCCTCACCTCCCCGCAGCTGAAGGTGGTCTGGCCGCGCGAGCGCCGCTGATCCCGGTCCAGCCTGGGCGGGGCCGGATCGTTCCGGCCCCGCCCAGGGCTCAGGGGCTGACGGCGAGGAACAGGTACGCGGCCAGCAGCACGAGATGCACGCCGCCCTGGAGCAGCGTGGCCCGGCCCGGCGCAATGGTGAGGGCGCTGACCACGACGGTCAGGGCGAGCAGCACCATGTGGATCGGCCCGAGGCCCAGCAGCAGCGGGCCGGACAGCCAGATGGTGGCCAGCGCGATGGCCGGGATGGTCAGGCCGATGCTGGCGATGGCGGAGCCGTAGCCCAGGTTGAGGCTGGTCTGGACGCGGTCGCGGCGGGCGGCGCGGACGGCGGCGAGGGTCTCGGGGGCCAGTACCAGCAGGGCGATGATCACACCGACGACGGCGTTGGGCAGGCCCGCTTTGGCGACGCCCGTCTCGATGGTGGGCGAGACGGCCTTGGCATCGCCGACCACGGCGACGAGCGCGACCAGCAGCAGGCCGAGGCTGACCAGCGCGGCGCGGGAGCCGGGCGGCTCCGCGTGCTCCCCGTCGCCGTCGCCGTCGCCGGAGCCGTCGGGCTTCTTCGCACCGGCCTCGGTGGCGACGGGCAGGAAGTAGTCCCGGTGACGGACCGTCTGGACGGCGATGAACAGCCCGTACAGGGCGAGCGAGGCGAAGGCGGCGAAGGCCAGTTGCGCGGTGGAGAACTCCGGCCCCGGCTTGCTGGTGGTGAACGTCGGCAGGACGAGGCTGAGGGTGGCCAGGGTCGCCACGGTGGCCAGCGCCGCGCCGGAACCCTCGGCGTTGAAGACGGCGACCCGGTTGTGCAGGGCGCCGACGAGCAGGGACAGGCCGACGATGCCGTTGCAGGTGATCATGACGGCGGCGAAGACGGTGTCCCGGGCGAGCGAGGCGGTCTTGTCGCCGCCGTCGGCCATCAGGGTGACGATGAGGGCCACTTCGATGACGGTGACGGCGACGGCCAGGACGAGCGAGCCGAAGGGTTCGCCCACCCGGAGGGCGACGACCTCGGCATGGTGGACGGCCGCCAGCACTGCGCCCCCGAGGCACAGGGCGATCAGGGCCACGGCGAATCCCGGCAGGTCCCGCCCCCAGCTGAATACCAGCGCGAGGAGTGAGACGAGCGGGACCACGACGGTCCAGTCGGTGAAAGGGGACTTGTGTGCTGCCGTACTCATGCCCCCAACCTGCCACGACCGGCATGTTCAGGGCGAATAGGACTGGCCGTGTCATTTCGGTTCCCGTAGGTGGGTGCGGCGGCCGCGGACCCCGTCCCCGGGACCCGCGGCCGCCGCAACCCCGGGCCGGCTACCAGAAGATGACGGCGTAGCCGTCGCCGCCGTCGGTCCCCGGGGAACCGTTCTGGCCCGTGACCGCACCGCCGGCTCCGCCGCGGCCGCCGTTGCCGCCGATGACGGTCCCGGCCGGCGTGGCGACGATGCCGTCGACGGCGCCGCCGCCGGTGTCGTCCTGGGCGTTCAGGCCGGGCCGGGTCAGACCGCCGGTGCGGCAGCTGCTGCCGGTGCCTCCGGCGCCGGGCGTGCCGGGCGCGCCGTCGGTGGCCCCACCGCCACCGCCGCCACCGCCGCCGCCACCGCCGGTGGCCGTGGCGATGATGTCGCCCTGGGACGAGGTCAGGGTGGTGGCCGTACCCGCGGCGCCCACCGTCCCGGCGCTGCCGGGTGCGCCGGCCGAGCCTGCCGCGCCCCCGCCGCCGTGGACGCCCCCGTCGCCGAGCACCACCGTGTAGCTCTTCGACGACTTCACCGGAATGGTGCACCAGACGAAGCCGCCACCACCGCCACCGCCACCGGGGCCGCCGGCACTGTCGTTCGGTGTGCTGCCGCCGCCACCGCCGCCACCGCCGCCACCGCCGGCCCCCCAGGCCTGGATGAACACGGAGGTGACGCCCTTCGGCGCCACGAAGCTGCCGTCCGCGGTGAACTCCTGCAGTCCGTGCACGGTCTTCGTCGCCGGCTTCGACTCGTCGTCCCCGGGCTCCGATCCGTTCTCGTGCCGGCCGTCCTCGTGCCGGCCGTCCTCGTGCCGGCCGTCCTCGTGCCGGCCGTCGTCGCCCCGGCCGTCCTCGTGCCGGCCGTCGTCTCCCCCGAACGGGTCGCCGGATTCCGGCGGCGGCTCCGGCTGGTTCATGGCCGAGGCGATCGCACGGGCGGTGTGGTCGCCGTCCGCTTGGGCCAGCGGGGACATGACGAGCAGCTGGCCGGTGACGGCCGCCGCCGTGAGGGCCGCGACGGCCAGGGCCCGGCGCCGGGAGCGGCGGAAGGTGGTACTCGCGTTCATGACGTCCTTACCTCCCCCGGGCCGCGCACGGCCGGGAGGAGTGGAGTGAGGTGGCTGTGGATGGACCTCGTTGGCCCGCCGCCGTCCATCTCACCGACGCTCTTGCCCGCCCCTTCACAGGCACGGCCGCCCGTTACTCCGGCCGGCCCGCAAGGTTGCTCTGGTCAGGCGACCGCGGTCACACTGCCCGGTCGCGGCCCTCCCAGTACGGATCGCGCAGCCTCCGCTTGTACAGCTTGCCGTTCGGGTCGCGCGGCATCGTCTCGATGAAGTCGACCGACTTGGGCCGCTTGAAGCCGGCCAGCTGCCGCTCGCAGTGGTGCAGGATCTCCGCGGCGAGGGCGTCCCCGGCCACGAAGCCCTCGGCCGGTTCGATGACCGCCTTCACCTCCTCGCCCCAGTCGGCGTGCGGGATCCCGAAGGCGGCGGCGTCGGCGACCGCCGGATGGGTGAGCAGGGCCGACTCGATCTCGGCCGGATAGATGTTCACACCGCCCGAGATGATCATGTCGATCTTGCGGTCGCGCAGGAAGAGGTATCCCTCCTCGTCCATCAGCCCGAGGTCGCCCACCGTGAAGAAGTCGCCGATGCGGTTCTTCTTCGTCTTGCCCTCGTCCTTGTGGTAGCTGAACCCGCCGGTGTTCATCTTGAGGTAGACGGTGCCGAGTTCGCCGGGCGGCAGCCGGTTGCCGTCGTCGTCGAAGATGGCGAGCTCGCTGATCGGCCAGGCCTTGCCGACCGTTCCGGGCTTCTTCAGCCAGTCCTCGGCGGTGGCGAACGCGCCGCCGCCCTCGCTGGCCGCGTAGTACTCCTCCACGCACGTGCCCCACCAGTCGATCATCGCCCGCTTGACGTGGTCCGGGCAGGGCGCGGCCCCGTGGATCGCGTGCCGCATCGAGGAGACGTCGTACGCGTCCTTCGTCTCCTGCGGGAGGGCGAGCAGCCGGTGGAACTGCGTCGGGACCATGTGGGTGTGCGTGCAGGCGTGGCCGTCGATGAGCCGCAGCATCTCCTGCGGGGTCCAGCGGTCCATCAGGACCAGCGGGTGCCCGATGTGCAGGGCGGCGCCCGCGAATTGGAGGACGGCGGTGTGGTAGAGCGGCGAGCACACCAGGTGCACGTTGCCGTCGAACGGGCGGATGCCGAAGATCCCGAGGAAGCCGCCGAGGTACGTCTCCTCCGGGAGCTTGCCGGGCAGCGGGCGGCGGATGCCGCGCGGGCGCCCGGTGGTGCCGGAGGTGTAGTTCATGACCCAGCCGAGGGTCCGCCCGTCGGGCGGTGTTGCGGGCTGTCCGCCGCGGAGCTGGGCGTAAGGGCGGAAGCCGGCGACCGCTCCGACCGCGTAGCGGTGGCTCGCGGGCAGGCCCGCCTCGTCGGCCGCGGCGGTGGCGGCGTCGGCGAAGCGCTCGTGGGCGATGAGGACCTTGGCGCCGGAGTCGGAGACGATCCAGGCGATCTCGGGGCCGACGAGGTGGTGGTTGACCGGGACGAGGTAGAACCCGGCCTGGGAGGCGGCGAGGTAGGCGGTGATGAACTCGACGCCGTTGGGGAGGACGACGGCGAACACGTCGCCCTTCTCCAGACCGGCGGCGCGCAGTCCGTGGACGAGACGGTTCACGTCGGCGTGCAGCCGGCCGGCGCTCCACTCCTCTCCCTCGGGGGTGACGAGTACGGTGCGCTCGGGGTCGGCGGCCGCCTGGGCCCAGAATCCTCCCCCGGACTTCGTCCCGGGGGACCCCCATGGGGGCTGCTGGTCACTCATGCTGATCACGCCTCTCAGGCCCGGCCGGCGATGCGGTTGATGCGGTCGATGGCGCACTCGAAGCCGCTGGTGAGCTCGTCGAAGACGGCCTGGACGCTGCGTTCGGAGTTCATCCGGCCGACGATCTGGCCGACGGGCGTACCGAGCAGCGGCTGGACCTCGTACTTCTGGATCCGGGAGACGGCCTCGGCGACCAGCAGCCCCTGCAGGGGCATCGGGAGCGCGCCGGGGCCGTCCGGGTCGTCCCAGGCGTCGGTCCACTCGGTGCGTAGCTGGCGGGCGGGCTTGCCGGTGAGGGCGCGGGAGCGGACGGTGTCGCCGGATCCGGCGGCCAGGAGCTTCTCGGTCAGCGCGCGGGAGTGCAGGTCCGCCTCGGTGGTGGTGAGCCAGAGGGAGCCGAGCCAGGCGCCCTGGGCGCCGAGGGCCAGGCCGGCGGCGATCTGCTCGCCGCTGCCGATGCCGCCGGCGGCGAGGACGGGGAGCGGGGCGACGGCCTCGGTGATCTCGGGGACCAGGACCATCGTGGCGATGTCGCCGGTGTGGCCGCCGGCCTCGTAGCCCTGGGCGACGACGATGTCGATGCCCGCTTCGGCGTGGCGGCGGGCGTGCTTGGCGCTGCCGGCGAGGGCGGCGACGAGGACGCCGTGGTCGTGGGCGCGCGCGATGACGTCGGCGGGCGGGGAACCGAGGGCGTTCGCCAGGAGTTTGATGGGGTAGTCGAAGGCGACATCGAGCTGGCCCCGCGCGACCTGCTCCATCCAGCCGGTGATCCGCCAGCCGGAGGCTTCGCCCTCGGCAAGCTCGGGGACGTGGTGCTTGGCGAGGGTGTCGCGCACGAACTCGCGGTGGCCGGCCGGGATCATCGCCTCGATATCGGCCTCGCTGATGCCGTCGACGGCCTTCTTGGCGGGCATGACGACGTCGAGGCCGTAGGGCTTGCCGTCGGTGTGCTCCTGCATCCAGTCGAGGTCGCGTTTGAGGTCGTCGGGGGCGGTGTAGCGGACGGCGCCGAGGACGCCGAAT
The DNA here is from genome assembly GCF_040682115.1 of Streptomyces sp. NPDC051364. NCBI lineage: Bacteria > Bacillati > Actinomycetota > Actinomycetes > Kitasatosporales > Streptomycetaceae > Streptomyces > Streptomyces sp. NPDC051364. The sequence goes on from NZ_JBFBAH010000024.1 coordinate 22,314, forward strand.
CCACCCGCGCGGGTGATGGCCGCGGCGACCGCCGGGAAGGGCGTGAAGCCGAAGATGGCGTGCTCGACTCCCAGTTTCTTGCTCAGCTCCGTCTCCATGGGCGGCAGCATGCCGCAGCTCGGCGGCCGAGGGAAGAGGTTTTCTGATGCATCGTCAGATTCTTTACGGGCCGGTCGGTGCGGGGCCCGCCGTGCCGGCGGGCAGATACTTCGAGAAGCCGATTCGGCGAACAGGAGGCCGCTGATGGAGGAGCACACGGGGGACGAGGAGGCGTGCCGCCGAGGCCCGGGCGGGCCGGAAGCGCCGGGCTCGGGCACGGTGGGGGGCGGGGTGAGCCGGCGGCGGCTCGGGGCTCGGCTGTTGGCGCTCGGCGGGGTGCTCGTCCTGCATGCCGCGCTGCCCGGGGCCGCGGGGGCCTCGGGCAACCCGGCCGAGCGGCGCGCACTCCAGGGGCTGCGCCTGCGGTACGGCTCCGCACGCCAGGCGGGACTCGTCGAGAAGCACCTGGAGGCGGCGGCCGACGAGGCCCGGCGGTTCCTCGGCCCCTCCCCCGAACACCCTTACTACGCCGGGGCCGTGGTGCTCGCCGGCCGGGGCCGCACGATCGCCCTGCACCGCGCGATGGGCGAGGCGGTCCGGTACGCGGACTACGACGGCCGCACCGACCGGGTCCGGGAGTTCCCGGCGGCGCAGCGCATCCCGATGGCCGAGGACACCGTCTTCGACCTGGCGTCGCTGACCAAGCTGTTCACCTCGCTCCTGGCCGTGCAGCAGATGGAGCGCGGGCACCTGGAGCTGGAGGCTCCGGTGGACCGGTACCTGCCCGAGTTCACCGGCGGCGGCAAAGAGCTGATCACGGTCCGCCAGTTGCTCACGCACACCTCGGGGCTGCGCTCCTGGGCGCCGTTCTACCAGCAGTCCACGCGCGAGGGGCAGCTGAGGATGCTGTGGGCCGTGCGCCCGCAGGAGGCCCCCGGGACGGTGTACCGGTACTCGGACCTGAACCTCATAGCGCTACAGCTGCTCCTGGAACGGATCACTGGTCACACTCTGGATCTCCTGCTCCAGGACGAGATCACCGCTCCGCTCGGGATGCACCGCACTCGTTACAACCCACCGCTCTCCTGGCGCCGGGTCACCGCCGCCACGGAGGTGCAACGGCCGCCCTGGTCGGGCCTGGACCGCGGGCTGGTCTGGGGCGAGGTCCACGACGAGAACGCCTACGCCCTCGGCGGCGTCGCCGGCCACGCCGGCGTCTTCGGCACCGCCTGGGACCTGGCCGTCCTCGCCCGCACCCTCCTCGACGGCGGCGTCTACGCCGGCAAGCGCATCCTGCGCCCCGCCTCCGTGGAACTGCTCTTCACCGACTTCAACACCACCTTCCCCGGCGACGACCACGGCCTCGGCTTCGAGCTCTACCAGCACTGGTACATGGGGGCCATGGCCACCCCGCACTCCGCCGGGCACACCGGCTTCACCGGCACCTCCCTGGTCCTGGACCCCTCCACCGACTCCTTCCTGATCCTGCTGGGCAACTCCGTCCACCCCGTACGCACCTGGCGGGCCGGCAGCGCGCCGCGGGTCGCGGTCGGCAACCGCTTCGCCCGCGCCGTCCCGGTCCGTACGAAGCACGGCGGCCCCGCCTGGTACTCCGGGATGGAGACCGGCGGGTCCGGCACGCTCACCCTGCCCCCGCTGACCCCGGCCACGGCCGCCGCCCGGCTGCGCTGCGCCGTGTGGTGGGACACCGTGCCCGGCGAGGGCGCCCTCCACCTGGAGGCCTCGGCCGACGGGGAGACCTGGGAGCCGCTGCCGTTCTGTACGCTGCGGTCCACGGGCGGCGCCCCCGAGCAGTGGCCGCAGGGCAGCGCCGGCGGCTGGTCCGGCCGCATCTGGCACCGCCTGGAGGCCCCGCTCTCCGCATGGGCGGGGCGCCCGGTGCACCTGCGCTTCCGCCACACCGCGACCGGCCGCTACGTCGGCCGCGGGGTGTACGTGGACGTCGTCCGCGTGGCGGAACCGGCCCGCCTCCTCTTCGCGGAGGACCGCCCCGCGGACGCCTCCCGCATCGAGGCCGCCGGCTGGACCCGCTCGACGGACTAAGCGTGGACTAAGCGGCCTCGGGGCAGTGGGGTGCGTTTTCGCGTCGTCCGGTGCGGTGCATCGCAAGGCGGAGCGGCACGCCTGTACTGGACGTACCAGGGTGCTGCGACAACGCGGCGAGGCGCCGTGCCGGGCGGCGCGGGGACGTGCCCCACTTCCCCGAGACCGCTCAGTGCCGCGTCAGGCCTGGCGGACCAGGCAGAAGGGGTGGCCCGCCGGGTCCGCGTAGACGCGCCAGCCGTCGGGGCCGGCATCGGCGCGGGCGTCCAGCAGAGTCGCACCGCAGGCCAGCACCTGCTCCTGCGCCCGGTCCAGGTCCGGCACGCCGAAGTCAAGGTGGAACTGCTGGGGGTGGGCGGGGTCCGGCCAGCGCGGCGGACGGTGGTCCGCCACCCGCTGGAAGGCGAGCACGAGACCCGACGGGGCGTGCAGGGTCGCCCATTCCTCGTCGACCGACCACCGCGGGTCCGGCTGGTTGACGGCTCCACCCAGTACCGCCCGGTAGAACTCGGCAAGCCGCAGCGGATCGGGGCAGTCCAACACCACACACTGGAGTTCGGCGATCACGGCTCGATCCTAGAACCGCGCACCTCCCTGCGACCGTCGACGAAGGGGACCGGCGGCATAAAAGCCGTACCCCGTGCCGTTGACGTTCGTTGAGTTTCGTTGACTGTTCAACCCCGCACGCACCTCGACAGCGAAAGCAGGTACAGGCAATGGCGACCACCGACATCGACTGGGACCACCCGAAGGACCCCAAGCCGGGCACCTGGCAGCTCGACCACGTCAAGCAGTACGTCGCATCGAACGGGGCCGAGGGCCACGACTGGAACGGCACCCAGACCCTGCTGCTCACCACCGTGGGGCGGGTCTCAGGCAACGCCGTGCGCACCCCGCTCATCTACGGCGAGGCCGACGGCCGCTACCTCATCGTCGCCTCCAAGGGCGGCGACGATGAGCACCCGCTCTGGTACAAGAACCTGACGGCTCACCCCGAGGTCCGCATCCAGGTCGGCCCGAAGATCCTCCAGGGCACGGCCCGCACCGCGACGCCCGGGGAGCACACCGCGTACTGGCCCGTGATGGTGAAGCACTGGCCCGCGTACGACGAGTACCAGACCAAGACCGACCGCGAGATCCCGATCGTCGTCATCGAGCCGGTCGGCCCCACCGCGTAACGGCGGTCAGTGCCCCAGCACCGCCATCGCCGCATTGTGGCCGGGGACCCCGCTGACGCCGCCTCCGCGCACGGCGCCCGCGCCGCACAGCAGGACGTTGGCGTACGGGGTCCCCACCCCCCAGCGGCCTGCCGCGCCCTGATCTTCCGCGTACGGCCAGGACAGGTCCCGGTGGAAGATGTGCCCGCCGGGCAGCCGCAGTTCGCGCTCCAGGTCGAGCGGGGTCTTGGCCTCGATGCACGGCCGCCCGTCCGCGTCGAACGCCAGGCAGTCGGTGATCGGCTCGGCCAGGTGCGCGTCCAGCTGCGCGAGCGTGCCGGTCAGCAGCACCTCCCGCGCCCCCTGATTGTCCTTCTCGAACAGCCGGGCCGGGGTGTGCAGGCCGAACAGGGTCAGCGTCTGGTACCCCTGCTCCACGAGCTCCGGCCCGAGGATCGAGGGGTCGGTCAGCGAGTGGCAGTAGATCTCCGAGGGCGGTACGGACGGCAGTTCCCCGGTGGCCGCCTCGGCGTAGGCCCGGGCCAGCTCCGCGTACCCCTCGGCGATGTGGAAGGTGCCGCCGAAGGCCTCCCGCGGGTCCACCGAGGTGTCCCGCAGCTGCGGCAGCCGCCGCAGCAGCATGTTGACCTTGAGCTGCGCGCCCTCGACCGGGGGCGCCGGATCCGCCTCCCCCAGAAGCTCGCCCAAGGCCCGCGGAGAGGCGTTGACCAGCACCGTTCGTGCGACGACCCGTCCCTCGCCGGTCGCCGTACGGAACGTCACCTCGGCCGGCGCCCGCCCGTCCGTCTCGATCCGGAGCACCTCGTGCCCGGTGGCGATCTCGGCCCCGGCCGCCCGGGCCGCCGCCGCCAGGGCGTCGGTGAGCGCGCCCATCCCGCCGACCGGAACGTCCCAGTCCCCCGTCCCGCCGCCGATGACGTGGTACAGGAAGCAGCGGTTCTGCGCGAGCGAGGCGTCGTGCGCGTCCGCGAAGGTGCCGATCAGGGCGTCCGTGAGTACCACTCCCCGGACCAGGTCGTCGGCGAAGTGCTCCTCGACGGCCCGCCCGAGCGGCTCCTCGAACAGCATCCGCCAGGCCGCCTCGTCGTCGATCCGGGCCCGCAGCTCCGCGCGTGTGGGCAGCGGCTCGGTCAGCGTCGGGAACACCCTCTCGGCGAGCCGCCCGGTCCTCCCGTAGAAGGCGCGCCAGCTCTCGTACTCGCGCTCCGAGCCGGTCAGCCGCGCGAACGACTCCCGGGTGCGGGACTCTCCGCCGCCGACGAGCAGCCCGCCGGGCCGGCCGTCGCGCTCGACGGGGGTGTACGAGGAGACCGTGCGCTTGCGGACGGCGAAGTTCAGCCCCAGGTCGCGCACGATCTTCGCCGGGAGCAGGGACACGAGGTACGAGTACCGCGAGAGCCGGGCGTCGACACCGACGAAGGGGCGGGTGGAGATCGCGGCGCCGCCGGTGTTCCCGAGCCGCTCCAGGACCAGCACCGAACGGCCCGCCCGGGCCAGGTACGCGGCGGCGACCAGTCCGTTGTGCCCGCCGCCCACGATCACGTCGTCGTATACATCGTGCCCGAAGCTCGTCATGGCTCTTGGTAACACACCTGGCCGAGCCGCTCCAGACAGTGCGCCTCGTCGGCGTGGGCCGCCACCGTGTCCGGATGGTCGTCGCCGAGGGAGCGCTCGCGGATGCCGGAGAGCTCCCGGTACACCGGCAGGGCCTCGTCCCAGCGGCCCAGCCGGCCGAGCCCGACGGCGAGTTCGCGGCGGCTGACGAGGGTGTCCGGGTGCTCGGAGCCGAGCGCCTTGGCCCGGGCCGCGGCGACCTGCCGGGCCTGGGCCACCGCCTCCTCCCAGCGATCCAGCCGGCCCAGGTTGACGCCGAGGACGTGCCGGGCGCGGAGCGTCTCGGGGTCCGCGGCCCCGTACGCCCGGGTGCGGTCGCGGACCAGGCCCCGGAACAGGTCCAGGGCCTGGTCGGCGTGCCCGGTCCGGCCGAGCGCGATGCCGACCTCGTAGCGGGCGGCGAGGGTGTCGGGATGGTCCCGGCCCAGCACCCGTTCCCGTACGGCGGCGACGTGGCGGAACCCGTCCAGGGCCTCCTGCCAGCGCTCGAGGCGGCCCAGCGCGTACGCGACCTCGTACCGGGTCAGCAGCGTGTCCGCGTGCTCGGCGCCCAGCACGGCCGCCCGGTCGGCGGCGACCTCGGCGGAGGTGCGGTGGGCGTCCGCGAACCGGCCCAGCGCCCCGAGGGTGCAGGCGAGGTTGTGGCGGCAGCGCAGCGTGTCGGGATGGAGCGGGCCGGTGCTGCGTTCCCGGGCGACGAGCACCGCACGGTAGACGTCGTGGGCCTCGCGGTGGCGTCCGAGCCGGCCCAGTTCGTACGCCGCCTCCTGGCGCGCCGCGAGGGTGTCGGTGTGGTCGGCGCCGAGCACCCGGGTGCGCCCCTCGGCGACGGCTTCGTACGCGGCCAGGGCCTCCTCGGGCCGGCCCGCGCGGCTGAGGGCGAAGGCGCGGGTGTGGCCGGCGGCGAGCGCGTCGGGGCCGGCCCCGTCCAGGCCGGTCCCGTCGGAGCCGAAGGCGTACGGGACCCCGTACGGCGCGGTGAGCCGCGGGTCCTCGGCGGCGGCGGGGCGCAGGATCCGGTGCTCGCCGCTGGGGCGGCCGGCGGTCCAGGAGCCGGTGAGCACGGCCCAGGCGCCGCTCGCGGGGCGGGCGTCGATTCCCGCCTTGCGGCCGGCGGTCATGCCGTCGGCCCAGGCGGGCAGGGGCGCTTGGGCGCCGGGCAGACCGCCGGGGCCGACGCGGTCCTCGACGAGCCGCCGGTGCAGGTGGCGGGCGTCGCCGGGGCGGTCCTCGGGGCGCTTGGCCAGCAGGTCCAGGACCACCTGCTCGAAGTACTCGGGCAGCTCGGGGCGGTGCTCGCGCAGCGGTACGGGCGCGCTGTCGCGGTGGCCGACCAGCACCGACCAGGAGTCGCCGAGGTCGAAGGGCGGGGCGCCGGTGGCGATCTCGTACAGGACGCAGCCGAGGGAGTACAGGTCGCTGCGGTGGTCGACCTCGCCGCCCGCGATCTGCTCGGGCGACATGTAGTGCGGGGTGCCCATGGCCATGGCGCCGCCGGTGAGTTTGGCGGTGAAGCCGATGTCGTGGGCCAGGCGGGCGATGCCGAAGTCGCAGATCTTCACCGTGCCGTCGGTGAGCCGCATGATGTTGGCCGGTTTCAGATCGCGGTGGACGACGCCCTGGTCGTGGGTGTAGCCGAGGGCGGCGGCCAGCTGCTCCGCGATGTCGACGACCACGTCCACGGGGAGCGGGCGCGTCTCGTTGTCCTCCAGGAGCTGGCTCAGGTTGCGGCCGTCGAGGAGTTCCATGACGAGGTAGAGCGGGCCGCCCGCGGCGCTGTCGTCGCCGAAGTCGTGGACGACGGTGACGCCGCGGTGCTGGAGGGAGGCGGCGACGCGCGCCTCGCGGCGGAAGCGTTCGCGCAGGACCTGGGTGAAGTGGTTGTCCTGCTCGGGCCCGAGCGGCTTGAGGCATTTCACTGCGACCTGCCGGCCGAGCGACTCGTCCCGGGCGCGCCACACCTCGCCCATGCCGCCGCGCCCGATCAGATCGAGCGACCGGTAACGGCCCTGGATCAGTCTGGACTCCGCCATGTCTTAAAGCCGCCCCCGTTGTCGTGCTCCGTCTACGCCCTCCCCGGCCGGTCCAGTATGGCCGCTGATGTACGCAGTGTGTACGCCGAGGGGCGGCTGCCGGGGCCCATGCGGCGCATCGCTTTCAAGATGTGACCTGGCGGCAGCTGCCACCGCAGACCTGCGGGAATGCTGCGCAGCAGGGTACCGGTGAGGCGCAGGCGACGGGTGATGACGGGCGCCGGTGGCGCCGCCCGCCCGTACAGCCGGTGCGCGTAGCCGGGAAGGGAACCGTAGGCCAGTTCCGCGACCGGGCGCCACAGCAGGTTTCGGCCAGGGACGAGGGGGGAAGGGACGGGCGGGCTGCGCAGGAAGGCGTCCACGGCTCGGGCGTCGGGGCCGGCGGCGAGCTCGGGGCGGACCTTCTCGAAGTACGCGGCGAGGGCTGCCGTGTCGGCCGGGACGTGGGCCGGGTCGAGGCCGACGAGGCGGGCGTTGACGCGGTTCTCGTCGACGTAGCGGTCGGCCTGGGCGGGGGTGAGGGGGACGCCGGAGCGGCGCAGGATGTGCAGGAAACTGTCGATCTGCCCGCAGTGCACCCAGAGCAGCAGCTCGGGGTCGTCGACGGGGAACCGCTCGCCGGTGGCGGGGTCGGTGGCGGACAGGCTCCGGTGGATCCGGCGGACGCGGGCGCCGGCGCGTTCGGCGGCCTCGGTGGTGCCGTAGGTGACGGTGCCGACGAAGTCGGCGGTGCGGATCAGCCGGCCCCAGGCGTCGGAGCGGAAGTCGCTGTTCTCCACGACCCCGCGGACGGCGCGCGGGTGCAGGGCCTGGAGGTAGAGCGCGCGGATTCCGGCGATCCACATGACCGGATCGCCGTGGCACTGCCAGGTGACGGACGCGGGCCCGTAGAGCCCCGGGTCGGCCTCGGGCGGGGTCGGTGCGCTCCCTCGCTCGGGCGGGGTCGGTACGCTCCCCCGGGTCGCGGCCATTCCCGTACCTCCCGTACGTCCTGTGTCGCCCGTAACTCCCGTACGCCTCCCGTGCCCCGCGTGCCGGGGCGGCGCTCGGCCACCCCTCCGCTCCAGCCTAGCCGCGGCGGACCGGAGCAGGGGCACAACAGGTCAGGCGGCCGGATTGCCGGGCTGGTCGTGCGTCGAGCAGTGGATGCCGCCACCGCCGGACGCGATGGTGTCGATCTTCACGGGCACGATCTCCCGCCCGGGGAAGTGCTCCTGGAGGATCCCCCTCGCCCGGTCGTCGGCCTTGGCATCCCCGAACCGGGGCATGAAGACGGCCCCGTTGGCCACGTAGAAGTTCGCGTAGGTGGACACGAACGCGTCGCCGCGGCCGGTGATCCTGTCGAGGTCCGGCTGGGGCAGGTCGACGACCTCGAGGCGCTTGCCGCGCGCGTCGGTCGCGTCCTTGAACACCGTCCTCGCCTGGTCGGCCGCGCGCGACCACACGTCGGGCGAGGTACCGGGGAACGCCTGGTCCAGGAGGACGACGCCCGGGGCGGTGAACCGGACGAGGCTGTCGACGTGTGCGTCCGTGATGTCCTGGCCGCGCACGCCGGCGAGCCAGATCACCTTCTTGATGCCGAGGGTGCTCTTGAGCTCGGCCTCGACCTGGTCGCGGCTCTTGCCGGGATTGCGGTTCTCGTTGACCACCGAGCTCTCGGTGACCAGCAGGGTTCCCTGGCCGTCGGTCTCGAAGGAGCCGCCCTCGGCGACCAGCGGAGCCTGTACGCGCCCGATTCCGTCCTCGGCGAGCAGGGCGCGGCCGACCTGGGCGTCGTTGCGGTGCTCCTGCTTGTTGCCCCAGCCGCTGAAGTTGAAGTCGACGCCGAGCAGCCTGCCGGGCTCCTCGACGAACACCGGCACGGTGTCCCGCGCCCAGAGGTCGTCCACCGGGACCGGGATCACCTCGACCTGCGAGCCGCACGCCTTCTGCGCCGCCGCCTGCTGGTCGGGCCGGGCGAGCAGCACGACGGGTTCGTACGCGGCGACCGCGCGGGCCACGCGCGCGATGTCCTCCCGCACCGCGGGCAGCTGCTCGTACCAGACCCGCTCCAGTGCGGGCCAGGACATGAACGTCCGGGTGTGGCTCTCCCACTCGGCGCCGAACCTGCGCTTCTCCGCCGCGCCGGGGGCGGGCGGGGTGCCGGCTCCGGGATCGGCCGGCTCGGCAGGAGCGCAGGCGGCGGCTCCGGCTCCGAGGGCGAGTGCTCCGCCGATACCGGCGAAGGCGCGCAGGGCGGCACGGCGGGACAGGGAGGAAGGGGGCACAGAAGGCTCCTGCGGTGACATGGCCCCAACTGTCACACTGACTGGATATTCAGTCAATTCGTCGGACCGGGGCGTACGGGGGGCAATGGGTACCCAGGTAGGGTGTCGGCTTGTGGCGGATCGTCGAACAGCAATCTTGGAAGGAGCCGCGCGGGTGATCGCCCGTCGCGGCGTGCGCGGCCTGCGCGTGGAGGAACTCGCCGCGGAGGCGGGCGTGTCCACGGCGTTGATCTACTACCACTTCAAGGACCGCGCCGGGATCCTGCGCGCGACCCTGGAGTTCATCAACGACCGCGCGGGACGGTACACCACGGAGCGGGAGCCCGACGCGCCCCCGCTCGACGCCCAGGGCGAGCTGGAGGAGACCCTCCTCCTCGAGTTCCAGGACAGCCCCGAGGTACGGGAGAACAGCACGGCCTGGGGAGAGCTCCGGGCGAGTGCGGTCTTCGACCCCGACCTGCGCGAGGACCTGGCCCGTGCCACGCTCGTATGGGTGCAGGAAGTGGGCGAGCTGCTGGGCCGCGTCCGGCCCATGGCGGGCGCCGCGGCGCTCGCCGGAGCCGCCGAGCGGCTGACGGCCCTCGTGGAGGGCCTGAGTTCGCGCTGGCTCAGCGGCAGCCTGCCACTGGCACACGCGCGCGAGCTGATGACCACGGCCATCGCGGCCGAGCTCCGGCACCTGGCACAGCCGGACCGGTAGCGGCACCAGGGCCCCCTCCAGCTCACCCACCCCGCCGCAGAGGCCGGCCGCTCGTCCGGCCTCTGCGACGGGCGGGTTTCTCGCACTCTGCATCTTGACTGAATTTTCAGTCAGTGTCAGTGGTAGTAGATCAGCGAGGTGGACACCCCCGCCTCGGCGGCGAGCTCTCCGACGCGAAGTCCGCGCACGCCGCGACGCGCGATCACTCGCGTGGCGGCCCTGAGTATTTCCGTTCGACGGTCTGACACGAGGGGTCACTCTAGCCGCGGAGCCGGTCACCTGGGGCTATTTCCTGACCAGATCACCAGGCGCGCTTTCCGTGCGTCGGCGCCGCGATTCTGCCTGGTCAGAGGCAGATCACAGCAGTACCGGTGATCAGTACGACAGCGTGTCCACGCCTCACCGGACGCGCCGTCGGCCGATTCGGCAACTCATCGACCAGAACCATTGACTGAATTTTCAGTACGGAGGAGGATGCGGGGCACGCAGCCCCACCTCCCCTTCCTCCATGCTGACTGAATATTCACACAGGAGTGATCATGACGGATTTCCGGATGCCGGCCGAGTGGACCGAGCTCGAGGGCTGCCTGATGGCCTGGCCAACGCGGCAGGAGCTGTGGGGTGACGTCTTCGACGAGGTGAAGTGGGAGTACGCACAGGTCGCGAGCGCGATCGCGCAGTTCGAGCCGGTGACCATGGTGGCGCTGCCCGGAAACGGAGCCGAGACCCGCGAGCGGTGCGGGGAGGGCGTCACGGTGGTGGAACTGCCGCTGGACGACTCCTGGTTCCGGGACTCCGGCCCGATCTTCGTGCTCGGCCCCGACGGACAGCGCGCGGGGGTGGACTTCCGCTTCAACGCCTGGGGCGGCAAGCACCACCCGTACGACACCGACGACAAGATCTCGGCCGCCCTGCTGGAGCACCTCGGCGTGCAGCGCATCGCATCCCGGATGATTCTCGAAGGCGGCGCGATCACCGTCGACGGCGAGGGCACGCTGATCACCACGGAGCAGTGCCTCCTGCACCCCAACCGCAACCCGGGGATGAGCAAGGAGGAGATCGAGGCGGAGCTGATCGCCCGCCTCGGCGTCACCAAGGTGATCTGGCTGCCGTACGGCGGTCTGCTGGACACCGAGACGGACGGGCACGTGGACGGGGACTGCGCGTTCGTCGCCCCCGGCAAGGTGGTCGTCCAGCTGCCGAGCGACCCGGAGCACCCCGACCACGAGCGGATGCGGGTGAACCGCGCCGTCCTGGAGGACGCCACCGACGCCGCCGGGCGCCGCCTGGAGATCATCGACCTCCCGCAGAGCGCCTTCGTCGAGGTGGCCGGCCGGGAGACCGAGGTCGGCTACCTGAACTTCTACGTCGCCAACGGCGGGGTCGTCGTCCCGGTGGCGGACGTCCCCGAGGACGAGGGGGCGCTCGCCGTCATCGCCTCCGCGCTGCCCGGCCGCAAGGTCGTCGGCGTCCGCTCCCGCGTGATCGCGTACGGCGGTGGCGGCGTCCACTGCATCACCCAGCAGGTCCCGTCCCCGGTGTCCGTCGCCACCTCCCGCTGAGCATGGAAGAGAGAGCCCCGATGCCGAGATCCCTTCCCTGGTCCGGAACCCGCAGGTCCGCGCTCCGGCGGGCCCCGCACCGGCCGTCCGCGCTCCGGCGGTACGCACTGCCGGCCGCCGCCCTGGCCGCGGTGTCCCTGGTCGCCGCCTGTTCCGGCCCGCCCAAGGACCGGCCCGGACCGCCCGCTCCACCCGGCCCGCCTCGGGCGCCGCCGATCCGGCCCTCGTACGGGAAGCCCTCGCCGCGGAGGTGCCCGTGGACCACTTCCCGACCCGCGCCGTCCCCCGCGGCTGACCGTCAGTCCTGGACGATGGTCCAGGGGCGCATCAGGTCGTCGTCTTCGTGCTCGAGAAGGTGGCAGTGGTGGACGTAGGTCGCCGGGAACTCGGTTCCGCTGTCCGGAATCGACGCGATCGTTTCCGTCGGCGGGCTGAATTCCCGGCAGATGATTCTGGTCACCGTCTCCGGATAGGACTTGACCGTGTCCTTTTCGGAGAGCGCTTCGTCAGGGTCCGGCGGAATCGCCGGGCCGGTGAAGTACTTCTCCAGCACCGGAATGTCCTCCGGTTTGCGGCCACCGTCGATCCACTTCTCGTAATCCGCCTGGTAGGCGGCTGCGTCGATCGGCTGCCTGTTCAACACCTGGAAGTTGACGAGGTGGACATGCATCGGGTGGGCGTCGTGGTTGGGATTGATGTACTCCCAGATCTCGGTCGAGCCCGCCTTGATGAAGTCCTGCGACGGCTCCATGAACGGCACCGCGTTGAACGTCATGGTGCTGAAGAGCTTGTGCTGGTACACGACCCATTGCCGCCGACGGGTGTCCGGCTTCGGCACGATGGGTTCGGCCGTGGGCAGCTTGAGGTCCTTGGGCGGAGTACTCCTGTCCGGGCCTCCGGACAGTCGCTTGGTGACCCGGAACTGCATGATTTCCGAGATCTGCGGCCCTTGGCCCGGCATGCCGGGGTAGTGGACCGGCGCGTGGTAGTTCGTCATCGTAATGTTCGCGCCCATGGGCATCTGGCTGAAATCGACGATCAGGTCGTATCGCTCGGCCGGCCCGATCAGGAAGTTCAGCATCTGCAACGGAGCACGGAAGCCGCCGTCGGTGCCGATCAGCCAGAACGGCAGGTTGGGCTGAAGCAGTGCGTCCGTGGGAGTGTCGAACCTCAGCCGCCAGAAACGCTCGTTCGAAGCGTTGAGAATGCGCAGCCGGTAGCGTCGCGGCTCGACGGCCAGGAAGGGGTACGCCTTTCCGTTGACGACCGGGGTGTCCTCGCCCTCCTGCAGGGTCATGGTGTAGGCGAGCGAGCCGTCCGGGTTGAAGGTCCGGTCCTGCAGGATGAGGGGGACCTCGAATTCGCCGTGCGGCAGCCCGAGCTGCTCATCCTCCGGGTCACGGATGACGTAGAGACCGGCCAGGCCCGCATACACGTTGAGGCTGGTCATCCCCATGCCGTGATCGTGATACCAGAGCAGGGACGAACGCTCGTGGTTGGTGTAGGCGCAGATCGCCTCGTTGGGTTTGGCCCGGCTCGGGTCCAGGGTGGTGTAGGACTCGGCGTGGATGCCGTCCGGGCTGAACGAATGCAGCGGCATGCCGTCGGACTGCGGCGCTGTGAAACCGCCGTGCTGGTGTACGACGTTCCAGACGTTGACGTTCGAGGGGAAAGGCAGCATGGGCTCGTAGGGCGGCGGAGGGATCGGGGTGAGCTCGGGGTCCCCGGTGCGAATGCTGTCGATCACGGATTGGAACAGGTGGGTGGTCGGCAGGTGGTTGCGGTACTTGACGACGGTCGGGTGGTCCTTGTTGACGCTGATGGTCGGCCCGAGATAGCCCATGCCGATCGCCTTGCGGGGACTGTGCGGGTTCTTGGCCCAGTAACCCCACACCGTTGCCGGCCCGAGATCCCGGTGGAATTGCCAGGAGCCCTGCCGCATCGTGTACTCGTAGTAGTCGGCGCCCGGATAGACGGAAGGATCCGGGATGGCTGTCACCGGCGTGGGCAGCGCGTCGACGTACTTCGTCAGCGGAGGGGTCTTCGGCACCGCGGTGTCCGCAGACCCTGATCCGTGACCGTGACCGTGACCGTCCGATGCATGCGCCGGCGTTCCCAGAACACCCTGCGGAAGCATGGCCGCACCCCCCATGGCGCCGGCCATGAGGAAGTTCCTTCGCCCAACCATCGTCTCCACCTTTTCCCTCGCCTCGCGTAACGCTCAAGGGATACAAGGCCGGTTCGGAACATAGCCGCAGCACGCCGGTCCGGTCCGGGAATGCCACTCATTGAGCGGCAATTCGACAGACATCAGAATTGGAATCCAATTATTCGGAATTGGAACCTGATGATTATCGCCGGTTGCGCCGCGTCTCAGCGGCGGACGCGGGGCATGCCCAGGCCGATCCAGGAGATGATCTCGCGCTGGATCTCGTTGTTGCCGCCGCCGAAGGTGAAGATCACGGCGCTGCGGTAGCCGCGTTCGAGCTCGCCGTGCAGGACCGCGCCCGCGGAGCCGTCCTTGAGGGAGCCGGCCGCGCCGACGACCTCCATCAGCCAGGCGTACGCGTCCCTGCGGGCCTCGGAGCCGTACACCTTGACGGCGGAGGCGTCCTGCGGGGTCAGGGTGCCGTCCTGGACGGCGTTGACCATCTGCCAGTTGAGCAGTTTCATCGCGTCGAGCCGGGCGTGGGTGCGAGCCAGGCGGCCCCGGACCCAGGAGAGGTCGATGACGCGGCGGCCGTCGGCGAGCTTGGTCCCGGCGGCCCAGCGCTGTACGTCGTGCAGGGCACGGATGGCCATGGTGCCGTGGGCGGCCAGCGTGACGCGCTCGTGGTTGAGCTGGTTGGTGATCAGGCGCCAGCCCTTGTTCTCCTGCCCGACGCGGCGGTTCGCGGGGACCTGGATGTTCTCGTAGTAGCTGGCGGTGGTGTCGTGCGAGGCAAGGGTGTTGATCAGGGTGCAGGAGTAGCCGGGGTCGGAGGTCGGCACGAGGAGCATGGTGATGCCCTTGTGCGCGGGGGCGTCCGGGTCGGTGCGGACGGCGAGCCAGACCCAGTCGGCGGTGTCGCCGTTGGTGGTCCAGATCTTCTGGCCGTTGACCACGTACGTGCCGGTCTCCTCGTCGCCCTCACGGACGGCCTTGCACTTGAGCGCGGCGAGGTCGGTGCCGGCATCCGGCTCGCTGTAGCCGATGGCGAAGTCGATCTCCCCGGCCAGGATCTTCGGCAGGAAGGACGCCTTCTGCTCGTCGGTGCCGAACTGCATGATGGTCGGCCCGACGGTGTTGAGCGCCATCAGCGGCAGCGGTACGACGGCCTGCGCGGCCTCGTCGAAGAAGATGAACTGGTCCATCGGGGACATCCCGCGGCCGCCGTACTCCTTGGGCCAGCCGACCCCGAGCCAGCCGTCGGCGCCGAGCCGGCGGATGGTCTCCCGATAGAAGCGCTTCTGCGCGGCGGGGTCCTCGTAGCGGGCGTAGACGTCCTCCGGCACCAGCTCGGCGAAGTAGGCGCGCAGTTCGGTGCGCAACTGCTGCTGCTCAGGCGTGTATTCGAGGTGCACGGCCCCTCCGGGTGTCTCGCGGTCCAGCCGGTCGCTGTGGTGGCGGCGCACAGAGTAGAACGTGTTCCAAGAAGGGGGAAGGACTCGCGGGCCGCCGATTCCGCCGACCGCCGACAGGGCGCCGGGCTGTGGCCGACAATGGGCGTGCGTGGTACGGGAGTTCACAGAACCGGGGGGACACATGGACAAGGCCTGGGAGCAGGAGTTCGCCGGCCGGGACCGGATGCCGGAGCGCCGGGACCGGATGCCCGCGGACCAGCCTCCCACCGACCGCGTGCGCGCGGACCGGCTCCCCGCCGCCCGGTCGGAGCACTCCGGGGGCGTGACCCAGATCCACGAGCCGGGAGCGCTGCCCGTCGACCCCGGGGTCCCCGCCCGCGAGGGGTGCTGGGAGCTGCTGCCGAGCGATGTACGCACCAAGACGCTCGAGAAGGCGGGCCGGTCCCTGGTGTGGTGGGCCAGGCTCTACGACGACGGCGCCCCGTTCGCGGTGGTGTTCGGAGACCGGGGGCTGTGCCGCGTCCAGCCGGTGTACCGCAACGGCCGCGCGGAGGAGCACCGGGGCGAGCGGGTCCGGGTGGAGCCCGGGTCACTGCTGAGCCGCTCCTTCGACGCGCGGCCGGCGCAGGCGGGCGGCGGCTCGGCCGCGCCCGGCCGGCCCGGCGCACCGGTGGAGCGGCTGGTCCTGGACCCGCCGGAGGCCCAGGGGGTGCTCGGGCACTTCCCCCTCGACGTGCAGGACTTCCTGCAGCGCCCCTTCCTGGCCGGCCGGCGGACCGTCACTGCCGAGTGGTACTACGAGGAGACCGTCGAGCCCACGCACACCGGCCTGTTCGTCCTCCTGTGCCTCTCCACCGACCGCCACGTCACCGCGATCGAGGCCCGCCGCACCCTGGACCGGGGCGCGACACCGGACCGGGCCCGGTGGCACTCCCTCACGTGCCACCAGGCCCGGCTCACCCCCCGCTGACCCTCGCGGGCCCGATCAGGGAAGGAAGACCACCGAGCGCAGCTTGAGGCGCGCCGAGCCGTAGCCGGTGAACGGGCGCAGGTCGAAGTGGGCGCCCGTGCAGTCGGCCTCGGTGAAAACCCGCGCGTAGGCGTCGGTCCGGTTGCGCGGGGAGAAGGCCGGCTCGGAGGAGTCCGGGTCGGCGACCTCGGGGATGACGACGCACGTGCGGTCCTCCGGGTCGGAGAACCGCTCCTGCCGCGGCTGCCCGTCCAGGCCGACGTACGAGTACTCGAACTCGCCCGTGGCGGCACTGGCCGAGCCGGGGACGGCGAGGAGGAGGGTGAGGGCGCTGGCGGCGGCGACCACGGCAGTACGGAGGCGCATGGGGGCTTCCCTTTCGGATGGCGGTGCGGAGGACGTCACTGAAGGCGACGGTGATCACGCTAGGGGGCTCCGAGCATGATCAAACGGTTCTTCCGCTTCACCGAAAAGGGTGGTTTCCCGCCCTATTGTCCAGGGCATTTACCCCCTTTGCGCGCCCACGTTCGGCTCACCACACCGTCAGTTCAGCGCCGTGATCATCGCCGCGGCCGTCGCCGCCATCGCCGTACGGGCCGCCGTCAGGTACGGGCGCGGGTCCGCCGGGGTCAGGTGCGTGCGGATGGCCTCGGTCATGGCCAGGTTCAGCGCGGTGCCGATGTTGACCTTGCGGATGCCGCCCGCCACCGCCGCCGCGAGCTCCCCGTCCGGCAGGCCCGAGGAGCCGTGCAGCACCAGCGGCACGTCCACGGTCTTCGCCAGCCGGGCGAGCAGCGCGTGGTCCAGCGCGGCGGTGCGGCTGGTCATCGCGTGGCTGCTGCCGACCGCCACGGCCAGCGCATCGACACCGGAGTCGGCGACGAACCGCCGGGCCTCGTCCGGGTCGGTACGGGCACCGGGCGCGTGCGGGTCGAGCGGGGCGGCGCCGTTCTTCCCGCCGACCTCCCCCAGCTCGGCCTCGACCCACAGCCCGTTGGCGTGCGCCCAGTCGGCCGCGGAGCGGGTGGCCTCCAGGTTCTCCGCATACGGGAGCTGCGCGGCGTCGTACATCACCGAGCTGAACCCGGCGTCCACGGCCTGCCGGAGCAGGTCGGCGCTCTTGACGTGGTCCAGGTGCAGGCCGACCGGGATCCCGGCGGCCTCCGCGCAGGCGGTGGCGGCGCGCGAGATGGGCAGCAGCCGGCCGGCGCGGAACTTCACGGCGTTCTCGCTCAGTTGCAGGATGACCGGCAGGCCCGCCTGCTCCGCCCCGGCGACGACGGCCTCGGCGTGCTCCAGGGTGATGATGTTGAACGCGGCGACGGCGCGGCCGGCGGCGGCCGCCTCGAGGACGAGCGTCCCGGCGGAGACGAGGCTCATCGGACCGCCTCCTCACCGGCGGTGAGGATCACCGAGCGGGTCAGGTTCCGCGGCTGGTCCGGATCCAGGTCCTGGTGGGCCGCGACGGCGATCGCCAGCCGGTGGACCCGTACCAGCTCGGCGAGCGGATCGAGCCGCCCGGCCACCCACTGGCCGCCGGTCGCCCGCACCTGCTCGGCGAGCCCGTCGGGTGCCTCGCCGAGCGACCAGGTGAGGGTGCCGGGCCCGGTGACGCTGATCGGCCCGTGCCGGTACTCCATCGCCGGATACGACTCGGACCAGGACAGGGAGGCCTCGCGCATCTTCAGCGCGGCCTCGTGGGCGAGGCCCACGCTCCAGCCGCGGCCGAGGAAGGTGAACTGCCCGCGAGTGGCCGCCTGTTCGGGCAGCGGCTCGGCGAGCGCCGTACGCGCGTCGGCGACGGCTGCGGCGGTGTGCCGGCCGGCGTGGGCGCGCAGCAGGGTCAGGGCGGTGGTCGCGAAGCGGGTCTGCACGACGGACTGCTCGTCGGCGAAGTCGAGGACGACGAGCTCGTCGGCGAGGGTCATCACCGGCGTCGCCGGGTCCCCGATGACGGCGGTCGTACGCACACCGGCGTCCCGCAGCCCGGCCAGCAGATCGAGCACCTCGGTGGTGGTGCCGGACCGGGTCAGCGCCACGACCCGGTCGTAGCGCCGGTGCAGGGGGAACTCCGAGGCGGGGAAGGCGTCGGTCTCCCCCTGGCCGACCTCCTCGCGCAGGGCGGCGGCCGCCTGGGCCATGTAGTACGAGGTCCCGCACCCGACGATCGCGGTACGCTCCCCCGGCTGCGGCAGCAACGCCCGCTGGGACGGGGCCAGTTCGGCGGCCCGCTCCCAGCACTCGGGCTGGGTGCCCAACTCGTACGCGACGTGGCTCATGGCGGCTCCCTGGCGTGGTGGGTGCAGTTTCCTGCAAGGTAGCGGCCCATTTCACGCAACTTCAAGCACCTTAGGGGTTGATCTCCTGAGTTAATGTCGACACGTAGGCCGATGGAGCACACTCGAGGGGGTCGAACGCCGTGGGGTCCATGACCCGCAAGGAGCGCTGGCAGACGCTGCTGGATCTGCTGGTGGAGCGGGGCGAGCTGGAGGTCGAGCCGGCGGCGGAGGCCCTCGGCGTGTCCGCCGCGACCATCCGCCGCGACCTCGACCAGCTGGCCGAGCAGCAGCTGCTGGTCCGCACGCGCGGCGGAGCGGTGGTCCACGGCGTCTCGTACGAACTCCCCCTGCGCTACCGGACGTCCCGCCGCGCCGCGGAGAAGCAGCGCATCAGCCAGGCGGTGGCGGAGCTGATCACGCCGGGCGAGGTGATCGGCCTGACCGGCGGCACGACGACCACGGAGGTGGCCCGCGCCCTGGCCGGCCGCCCGGACCTGGCGTCGGGCTCGCCGGCGCTGACGGTGGTGACCAACGCGCTGAACATCGCGGGCGAGCTCGTCATCAGGCCGCAGTTCAAGATCGTGCTGACGGGCGGGGTCGCCCGCCCCCAGTCGTACGAGCTGACCGGCCCGCTGGCGCAGCAGGTCCTGGGCCAGCTCACGATGGACACGGCGGTCGTCGGTGTGGACGCCTTCGACCCGGCCGACGGCGCGGCGACCCGCCACGAGGACGAGGCCGCGATGAACCGCCTGCTGTGCGAACGGGCCCGCCGGGTGGTCATCGCGGCGGACTCCAGCAAACTCGCGGTCCGCGCCTTCGCCCGCATCTGCCCGACCCGCTCGGTGGACATCCTCGTAACGGACGTGTCCCTCCCGGACGCGGTGGCGGCGGAGTTCGAAGAGGCGGGTGTGGAGGTACGGCGGGTGTAAGGCCCCCTGTGAGGGGCGGCCGACCGGCCTGCGAAGATCGTGGACGCCGTGTTGCAGCGGCGCGCGCGAGCGGGGGTACGCCGGCAGGCGCGCCGCCCCCTTGGCATCCGCCACGTCGACGGAGAGCGTAGCGATCACTCCGTGTCGGGTGCACAGAGGGGGAGGTGAGTGGCCTGTCCGTGGTGGACGTGAGGGGCGGGAAGGCCGTTGGCGAGGGCGCGGCCGGACCGGTGATACGCCCGCGCGGGTTGGTGGACCTACGGGGGCAAGGCGGAGGACCGGTCCTGATGTCGTACCCGGCCGGCGCTGTGGTGGTGGTGTCCGGACTCCCCGGCAGCGGCAAGAGCACCCTGCTCCGCCGCTGGTCGTGCGTGGCGCCCGTTGTCGACCCCCGAGCCTCCCACGTCGCCTGCGAGGCAGTGATGCCCGCGTGGCTGCCGTACGCGGTGTACCGCCCGTGGGCTCGGCTCAGGCACTTCTGGCGGCTGCGCAGCGAAGTCCTCTCGGAGGGACCGCTCCTGGCCCACGACTGCGGCAGCCGGACCTGGATGCGGCGGTGGCTCTCCTGGACGGCGCGGCGCCGCGGCGGTGAGCTGCACGTCGTCCTGCTGGACGTCGGAGCGGCCGAGGCCCTGGCCGGGCAGGAGGCGCGGGCCCGGCGGGCCCCTCGCCGCGTGTTCGCGCGACATCGGCAGCGATTGGACCGACTGTTCGAAGCGCTCTGCCTGCACGGCTCGGCAGCGGTGCCCGAGGCGGTCTCGGTGGTACTGCTCGACCGGATTTCACGGGAACGCATGGCAGCGGTGCAGTTCAGCGCCGCCGATGGGCCTCGTGCCCCTCGCCACCGCCGCGCCACTCGACCGGATCGGAATCCGTGAGGGCTACCGCGCGAACCGTTCCCGCAGGGCCGCCAGGCCCCGTCGCGTACGTGCCGTCGCCGAAGACCTGCTCGACCTGGGCGACGGCGTCGGCGGACTCCGCCTCGTACGTGCCCTGCCCCCGTACCCACTCCCGACGCCGATCGGCTCGGACCCCGCCACCTGCTCCGCTCAGTGCGGCGGCAGGCGGCCCGCCTCGTGGCCCAGGGCTGCCAGGACCGGGGCGATCAGGGGGTGGGATTCCGCGCCGCGGCGGGTTGCCGCGAAGACCCTGCGGGTGGGCGCCGGGCCCGCCACCGGGCGGACCTGGACCTCCTTGAGGTCCATGCCGCGCAGCGCCGAGCGCGGGACGAGGGCCACTCCCGCCCCGGCTCCCACCAGTGCCGTCACGGCGCGGAAGTCGTCCGACGAGTGCACGAACCGGGGCTGGAAGCCCGCCAGTTCGCAGGCCAGCAGGGTCACGTCGTGGCACGGGTTCCCCGGATACTGCCCCACCCAGTCCGCGTCGGACAGGTCCGCCAGCGACACCTCGGGGAAGTCGGCCAGGGGGTGCCCCGAGGGGAGCACCGCGTCGAAGGGCTCCGCGTACAGCGGGAGTACCGAGAGGCGGCCGTCATCGGCGCCCGGGGCGCCGCGGTACTCGACCGCCAGCGCGAGGTCGGCTTCGCCGTCCAGCAGCAGCGGCAGGCTCTGGTCGCCTTCCGCATCCCGGACGCGGAGGCGGATGCCCGGGTGCTCGCGGGCCAGGCGGGCGATGGCCGGGGCGAGCACCTCGGCGATGCCGGTGGCGAAGGCCGCCACCGTGACCTCACCCGCGGCGCCTCCCGCGTAGGCGGCGAGCTCGGCTTCGGCACGCTCCAGCTGGGCGAGGACCTCGTGGGCGTGCCCGAGCAGGATGTCGCCGGCCGCCGTCAGCCGTACCCCCCGGCCGCTGCGGGTCAGCAGCACGTGCCCGGTCTCCTGCTCCAGCGCCGCGAGCTGCTGGGAGACGGCGGACGGGGTGAGGTACAGGGCTGCGGCCGCGGCGGTCACCGTACGGTGGTCCGCCACGGCCCGCAGAATTCGCAGCCGGCGGGGGTCGATCACCCCACCATTCTCGCAGGTGACGCAGGCCGCCAAGGCCGCCGATCGCGCCGCCCGGGCCACCCGGCCGGTCCGGCCGGTCTGACCCGTCAGGCCACCCGACGGGTCAGACCCGTCAGGCCCCCGCCGCCAGCGCCGAGCGGGCGTCGATGAAGGCCGCGATCGCGCGTTCCACGTCGGCCGTGGAGTGGGCCGCCGAGAGCTGGACGCGGATTCGGGCCGCGCCCATCGGGACCACCGGGTAGGAGAACCCGATCACGTACACGCCGCGCTCCAGCAGCAGCTCCGCCATCCTGGCGGCCTCCGCCGCGTCGCCGATCATCACCGGGGCGATGGCGTGGTCGCCGGGGAGGATCTCGAAGCCGGCCTCGGTCATCTTCGTACGGAAGAGCGAGGTGTTGGCCGCGAGGCGCTCGCGCAGGTCGCCGGCCGACTCCAGCAGGTCCAGGACCTTCAGGGAGGCGGCCGCGATGACCGGGGCGAGGGAGTTGGAGAACAGGTACGGGCGCGAGCGCTGGCGCAGCAGCTCGACGATCTCGGCGCGGGCCGCGACGTAGCCGCCGGACGCGCCGCCCAGGGCCTTGCCGAGGGTGCCGGTGATGATGTCGATGCGGTCCATGACCCCGTGCAGCTCCGGCGTGCCGCGGCCGCCGGGGCCGACGAAGCCGACGGCGTGCGAGTCGTCGACCATGACCATGGCGTCGTAGCGCTCGGCCAGGTCGCAGATCTCGGCGAGCGGCGCGACGTAGCCGTCCATGGAGAAGACGCCGTCCGTGACGATCAGCTTGCGGCGGGCGCCGCCCTCGGTGGCCTCCTTCAGGCGGGCCTCGAGCTCGGTCATGTCGCGGTTGGCGTACCGGAAGCGGCGGGCCTTGGACAGGCGGATGCCGTCGATGATCGAGGCGTGGTTGAGGGCGTCGGAGATCACCGCGTCCTCGGCGCCGAGCAGGGTCTCGAAGACGCCGCCGTTGGCGTCGAAGCACGAGGAGTAGAGGATCGTGTCCTCCTGGCCGAGGAACGAGGACAGCCGCGCCTCGAGCTCCTTGTGCACCTCCTGCGTACCGCAGATGAAGCGGACCGAGGCCATGCCGTAGCCCCAGCGGTCCAGCGCGTCCTTGGCGGCGGCGACGACCTCGGGGTGGTCGGCCAGGCCCAGGTAGTTGTTGGCGCAGAAGTTGAGGACCTCACCGGGCGCGCCGCCCGCGGTGACCGCCACGGCCGCGTTCTGCGGGGTGCCGATGACGCGCTCGGGCTTGTGCAGGCCCGCGGCGCGGATCTCGTCGAGGGTGGTGCGGAGGTCTTCGCGTACGGACTCGAACATGGGCTTCGGCTTCTCCTTGAGCGGCGGACGAAGGGGGCCGGGCCCCGCGGAGGGGGGAGGGTGGGCGGGGCCCGGCCGGAGGGAGATGGTTCGGTGGGACGGAGGCGGGGAGGAACGGAGGGCCGTTGCGCCCTCCGGTCCGGGGGCCGGAAGGGCCCTTACGCCGTCCAGTCCAGGATGATCTTGCCACTGCGGGCGGTGGCCGCCTCGTCGAACGCGGCCTCGAAGTCACGGTGCGAGTAGCGGCCGGTGATGACCGGGCTGAGGTCCAGGCCGCCCTCCAGCAGCACCGTCATCGCGTACCAGGTCTCGAACATCTCGCGGCCGTAGATGCCCTTGATCGTGATCATCGAGGTGACGACCTTCGCCCAGTCCACCGGGAACTCCTGCGCGGGCAGGCCCAGCATGGCGATCCGGCCGCCGTGCGTCATGTTGTCGATCATGTCGCGCATGGCCTCGGCGCGGCCGGACATCTCCAGGCCGATGTCGAAGCCCTCGCGCAGGCCCAGTCGCGCCTGCGCGTCGGCGATCGTCGCCTTCGAGACGTCGAGCGCGAGCGTGGCGCCGGCCTTGCGGGCGATCTCGAGGCGCTCGGGGCTGACGTCGGTGATGACGACGTTGCGCGCACCGGCGTGCTTGGCCACGGCCGCCGCCATGATCCCGATCGGGCCCGCGCCGGTGATCAGCACGTCCTCGCCGACCAGCGGGAACGACAGCGCCGTGTGAACGGCGTTGCCGAACGGGTCGAAGATCGCCGCCACGTCCAGGTCCACGGGGGTCCGGTGCACCCACACGTTCTGTGCGGGCAGGACGACGTACTCGGCGAAGGCGCCGTCCCGCCCGACGCCGAGGCCGACCGTGCTGCGGCACAGGTGGCGGCGCCCGGCCAGGCAGTTGCGGCACTTGCCGCACACCAGGTGGCCCTCGCCGCTGACGAGTGCGCCGGTCTCGATGTCCTGGACGTCAGTGCCGACGGCGGCGACCTCGCCCACGAACTCGTGGCCGAGCACGAGCGGCGTCTTGACCGCGCCCTGCGCCCAGCCGTCCCAGGAGCGGATGTGCAGGTCCGTACCGCAGATGCCGGTGCGCAGCACCTTGATCAGCACGTCGCCGGGGCCGTACTCGGGCTCGGGTACGTCCATGAGCCACAGTCCGGGCTCGGCCTTGTGCTTGACGAGTGCCTTCATCGGGGTGGCTCCAGGCATGCGGAGGGAACGTTGCAACCACAGGGTCGGGTGCGACGTATCGACAGGGACCAATCTGCCGAGCGCGGAGGTGATCAGTCCATCGAGGATTTCTTAAGCGGGTCGACAGCCCAGCTTCACGCCTATGCTCCTCACGTGATGGGCTGTGGCCTGGGCAGGGGCCTGCGGCCGGGGCAGGGAATGGGGAGGTGAGGGGCGTGCCGAGTCTGCGCAGCAGAGCGCTGTCGGTCGCGCTGATCGCGGCGGGTCGGCGAAGACGGTTTGCGAGTGCCGAGGCGGTACGCGCGCGGGTGGCCGAGTCGGCCCGCCGGCCGGCGTCGCACCTGCCGCCGCGCTCGCTGGGCCGGGTCGCCGAGGTCTCCCGTACCTTCGTCGGCGCCTGGCCGGTGTACGACGCCTCGCCGCGCGGGGTCGAGCCCGCGGCCCAGGTGCTGTACGTGCACGGCGGCGGGTACATCAACGAACTCGTCCGGCCGCACTGGTCGATGATCCGGAGCCTGGTCACCGAGGCGCAGGCGCGCGTCGTCGTACCCGCGTACATACTGGCCCCGCGCGGGACCGCGGACCGGACGGTTCCGGTGGCCGCGGACCTGCTCAGCGGTTTGATCGCGAGCGGCGGAGCGGGCGGCACCGTGCTCATCGGGGACGCGGCGGGAGCCGGGATGGCGCTGGCCGCCGCCCAGCGGCTGCGCGACCGTACGGGGGCGCAGCCGTCGCGGATCGTACTGATCTCGCCATGGCTGGACCTGACCATGAGCCACCCGGACCAGGCGGCCATCGAGCCCGCCGACCCGGTGCAGGCGCGGCCGGGGCTGCTGGAGGCCGGCCGGCTGTACGCGGGCACCCTGGCCACCGACGATCCGCGGGTGAGCCCCCTGCACGGCTCGTTCGCGGGGCTGGCGCCGCTGACGGTGTTCACCGGCACCCGGGACGTGCTGACCACCGACAGCCGGGAGCTGCTGCGCCGGGCGCGTGCGGACGGCGTGGAGGTTGAGTTCCACGAGGAGCCGGGGCTGCCGCACGGGTACCCGCTGCTGCCGGTGCCGGAGGGGCGGGCGGCCCGTGACCGGATCGTCGAGCTGATCAGGTCGGCCGCCGACGAGTGACGGCCGGCCGGGCCGGCGGGCGGGCCGGCGTGGGGACCGCCCTGTGGGCTGCCGGGTGGGCCGTCACGCCGTGCAGGTCATCAGCGAGCTGATCGGCCAGGCACGGTAGGCGGTCCAGTACGCCTCGTCGCGGGCGCCGTCGGCGGGCGGGGTCCGGTTGGGCTGCCAGCCGACCGTGGAGAAGCCCGCCTCGACGGCGGCCTCGGCGAAGTCGGCGTGCGCCCATTCGCGGAACTCGAAGTCGGCCGGGGGCTGGGTCAGGAACTGCGCCTTCAGCAGCGGCGCGTCGCCTTCGTGGACGCGGTCGACGATCCGCACCCCGTACGGCGACCAGTCGACGTTCGGGTACGCGCCGGCGTTGGGCACGATGGCCAGCAGGCGGCCGCCGTCGCGCAGGTTGGCCCGGATGGACCGGAACATGGCGTGCAGGGCGGACCGGTCGGCGGCGTAGTTGAACAGGTACACGGCGGTGGCCAGGTCGAAGGGGCCCATCTGCGGCAGCTTGGCGGCGTCGGCCACCAGGTACTCGATCGACGCGGCTTCGACGGGCGCTGCTTCCGTGGACGCGGCTTGCGTCGATGCCGTGTCGGCGGCGGCCGGCTCGGTGTCGGCGGCCGCCGCCGTGGCTGCCACCGCACCCGCCCCACGAACCGGAAGTACTGCGCCCACCGCACCTTCCAACGCGCCCACGCCGTCCGCGCCGATCACCCCGTGCGCGCGGGCCAGCCGGATCATCTCCTCCGAGATGTCCACGCCGACGGCCCGGCGGGCCCCGCCGCGGGCCAGCAGCCGCGTGTTGTAGCCGTATCCGCAGGCCAGGTCGAGGGTGTCGAGCCCGCGCACCCCGCCGAGCGCGTCGAGCGCCCCGAGCAGGGTGTGGGTGTCGGCCGCCGAGAAGGCCGCCGTGGTCTTCGACTCCACGAACCGCTCGCCGATGCTGTCGTACTGGAACCGCATGCTCTGCCTTCCGTGGAGGGGTGGGACGCGTGCGTATCGTGCCCCGGAGCGCGGCCGGCGAGGGCGTGTGCGGCGGCCCGTCCCCCGGACGGGGGAGGCGTTCGGGTCAGTGCGTACGGCGTACGGGGTGTCCGGCGACCGCCGGGAGCAGTTCCCGGGCGCAGTCGCGCAGCCAGGCGTGGGCCGGGTCGGCGTCGTGGCGCGGGTGCCAGGCGATGCCGAACGGCAGGGTCGGCAGGTCGAGCGGGATGTCGAAGGCCTCCAGCCCCAGCTCGGCGGCGAGCGGCACGGCCTGTGAGGCGATCAGGCCGACGAGGTCGCTCTCGCGCAGGATGAACAGGGAGGCGGGGTAGGAGCCGACGCTGCCCACCACCCGCCGGGACAGGCCCTGTTCGGCGAGGGCCGCGTCCACCGGGCCCTCCAGCCGGCCGCGCCGGGACACGATGAGGTGCTGGACGGCGGCGAACCGGCGCGGGGTGATCCGGCCCCGCAGCAGCGGGTGGCCGGCCCGGGCGACGCCCATCATGTGCTCGTCGAAGAGGTGCTCGACGCGCACTTCGGGGGACCGGCTGTCCACGACGCCGAGTTCGAGGTCGGCGATGCCCTCGCGCAGGGCCGGGACGTCCACGTGGCTCTCGGACAGGAAGCGCAGCCGGACGCCGGGCGCCTCCTCGGCCACCCGGGAGAAGAGCGTGGCCCCGAAGGTGGCGGCGAAGGCGTCGTGGGCCAGCACGGTGAAGGTGCGGGTGAGGGTGGGGAGGTCGACCTGCCCACCCGCCAGGAAGAGGGCCCGGGCCCGTTCCACGACGGCCCGGACCTCGCCGTGGACGGCGAGGGCGTGCGGGGTCGGGACCATGGTCCGCCCGGCGCGTACCAGTACGGGGTCGCCGAGGGCCTTGCGGATCCGGCCGAGGGTGCGGCTCATGGCGGGCTCGGAGAGGTGCAGGCGGGCGGCCGCGCGGGACACGCTCGACTCCTCCAGGAGGACGTCCAGGGCGACGAGGAGATTGAGGTCCAGGCCGGATTGCGTCACACGCATTCATCCCTTGCAGAACTTGCACTGGAAAGCAGGTCACGCCAACTCTACGGTGAGGCACAGGGGATGACGCCGACCGCGCTCCCCCTCCCCCACACCACTTCACCGTCACCGACTCCGAGGAGGAGCCGTGCTCCGCCATGCCCGCGAACGGGATGCCACACATCCCGCCGCCGATCCGTCCGCCCCGGCGCCCGCCGCCCTCACCCGGCCCGCGCTGCTCGTCCTGTGTGCGTGCGTACTGGTCGCGCAAGCCATGGTCGCCGCCGTCAACCTGCTGATCCCGCAGCTCGCCGCGTCCGTCCTGCACCCGACACCCGGCCAGCTGGTCTGGGCGGTCGACGCCTACGTCATCGTCTTCGCCGCGCTGCTGATCCCGGCGGGCGCCCTCGGCGACCGGTACGGCCGCAAGGGCACGCTGCTCGCCGGACTCGCGCTGTTCGCCGCGGGCGGGGCGGTCAGCGCGCTCGCCGCGGCCCCGGCGGTGCTCATCGCCGGGCGCGGGCTGTGCGGGGCCGGCGCGGCCCTGATCATGCCCGCCACCATGTCCGTCCTGATCCACCTGAGCCCGCCCGAGCGCCGCGGCCAGGCGCTGGCCACCTGGACGCTGGCCGCCGGACTCGGGGGCCTGGCGGGCAACGTCGGGGGCGGCCTGGCCGGGGAGTACCTGACCTGGCGGGCGCTGTTCTGGGCGGTCGTCCCGCTGGGCGCGCTGCTCGCGCTCGCCGTCGCCCGTACGGTCCCGCGCACCCCGGCCCGCTCCGATGCCTCCGTCGACCCGTTCGGCGCGCTGCTGCTGGCCGGGGCGCTCCTCGCGGTCGTCTACGGGATCATCGAGGGGCCCTCGTACGGCTGGACCTCGGCGGCGGTGCTGATCGCCTTCGGCACCGGCGCCGCACTGCTCGCCGCCTTCACCGGCCACGCGCTGCGCGCCGCGCAGCCGCTGCTGGACCCGCGGATCTTCGCCTCGCGCAAGCTGCGCGCCGGAGCGCTCGGCATCGGCGCCGCGTTCTTCGGGCTGTTCTCCCTCTTCTTCGTCAACGCCCAGTACCTCCAGTACGCGAAGGGCTTCTCGCCCGCCCGGACGGGCCTGGCGATCATCCCGCTCACCGTCGGCATGGCGGTCGTGCCGAAGCTGGGCGCGCGGCTCGCGGAGCGGACCGGGCCGCGGCTGCCGGTCGGTATCGGGCTGGGCCTGATCGGGGCCGGGCTGCTGCTGGTCTCCACCGCCGACGCGGACACCCCGTACGCCCTGTACGCCTGCCACCTGCTGGTGCTGTCGGTCGGGACGGGCCTGTGCGCGCCGTCGCTGACCCTGACGGTGGTCGCGGAGCTGCCCGCGCACCAGGCCGGGCTGGGCTCCGGGCTGAACACCGCGGCCCGGGAGATCGGCGCGGCGCTGGGGGTGGCGGTGGTCGGCACGGTGCTGGCCTCCCGGTTCCACGGCGATCCGCAGGATCCGGCGCAGATCGGCGCCTTCACGGACGCGATGGGGGTCGCGCTGCGCACGGTGGCCGCCGTGCTGCTGCTGGCGGCGCTCGCGGTGGTGGCCGGCTACCGGGACGGCAGGGGCACCCGCCGGGGCGCGGGGCGCGGGCGCCGGGATGCAGCGTCCGGCGTCGGGGGCGCATGCTGACTGTGTGACGGCGAGAGCGGACAGCGGCCCCGCCACCGACGCCACGGCCCGCGTGCTCGCACGGGCCTGCGTCGATGCGGTGCAGGCCGTCGGCGGGTTTGCGGGCGGTGTCTACCTGCGCTCCGGCGCCGAGGGAACGCTGCTGCTCGCCGTGCTCACGGGCCTGCCCGGAAAGCTGTTCCGCCCGTGGTGGCGGCTGCACGTGAACCGCCCGTACCCGGTCGCCGAGGCCTACCGCTCCGGCCAGTCGGTGCACCTGCCCGACGCGGATACGGCCATGCAGCGCTTCCCGCAGATGATGGCCGGGCTGCCGTTCCCCTTCGGCTCGTTCTACGAGCCGATCATGGCCGGGGCCGAGCGGTTCGGGGTGCTGTTCGTCCTGCGCCCCGCGACCCCCGGCTCCTCGGTCGACGCCGCCGACCGGGAGCGGTTGCGCTCCGCCGCGGACGGGCTGGCCGACGGGCTGGCCGCGCTCACCGGGACCGGGGAACCGGTGCTCTGGAAGGGCGATCCGGTGTGCGTACCGCCCTCGGACACGGCGCAGGGCGCGCGCGAGGCGGTGGAGCGGCTCACGCTGTCGGTGCTCTCCGTGGACCGCGCGGGCAGGATCCGCTACGTCAACCACGCCGCCGCACGCCTGCTGGCCCTGGGTGCGCCGGAGCTGCGCGGGCGGGTGGTGTGGGAGGCGGTGCCCTGGCTCGGGCAGCCCGCGTACGAGGACCATTTCCGCGGGGTGTTCATGTCCGGCGAGCCGGTGCGCTTCCCGGCCCGGCGCGGCCGGCAGTCGGACGGGGACTGGGTGACGGTGGACCTGTACCCGGGCCCGGACGGGGTGACCGTGACGATCGGCGCGGCCGATCCGCCCGTCTACGCCCCCGGGTCGGTGGTCCGGCCGGGCGCGGGGCTGGGTTCACCGGCCGACCGGGCCTCGGCGCTGTACCGGCCGGTGGCCCTGGCGATCGCGCTGACGGAGGCGGTCACGGCCCGCCAGGTGTCGGCGGTGGTCACCCAGGAGCTGCTGCCCGCCTTCGGCGGCCGCCAGCTGGCGATCTACCTGCTCAACGAGCGGCATCTGCACCTGGCGTGGGAGACGGGCTTCCCGCAGGGCTTCCTCGACCGGTTCGACGGGGTGGCGCTCGACGTCCGGCTGCCGGGCGTGGAGACGCTGACCACGGGCCGGCCGATGTTCTTCGAGTCGATGGAGCACCTGGCCGCCGCCTATCCGGGAATCCCGCTGGACGCCCACACAGGGGCCCGCGCGTTCCTGCCGCTGATCGCCTCGGGCCGGCCGGTGGGCTCGTGCATCCTCGGTTTCGACACGCCGCGCGGGTTCAGCCCGGAGGAGCGCACGGTGCTGACCGCGCTGGCCGGGCTGATCGCTCAGGCGCTGGAGCGGGCGCAGCGCTACGACTCCGAGGCGGCGCTGGCCCGCGGACTGCAGGCGGCGCTGCTGCCGCACCGGCTGCCGGTGGGTGGGCACGTGGAGACGGTGGCCCGGTATCTGCCCGGCACCCAGGGCATGGACGTCGGCGGCGACTGGTACGACGTGATCGAGACGAACGAGGGCGTGCTGGCCCTGGTCATCGGGGACGTCCAGGGCCACGGGGTGGCGGCCGCCGCGACCATGGGCCAGCTGCGCAGCGCCGTACGGGCCTTCACGCTCGGCGGCAGTCCGCCGGAGCAGGTGATGGCGGGCACCAACCGGCTGCTGATCGACCTGGACCCCGGCCAGTTCGCCAGCTGCTGCTACGTCCTGCTCGATCCGGCGTCGGGCCGGGCGCAGGCCGTCCGGGCCGGGCACCCGCAGCCGCTGCTGCGCCACGCGGACGGGCGGGCGGAGGTGCTGGACCTGCCGGGCGGGGTGGTGCTCGGCATCGACATGGACGCCGCGTACCCGGTGACGGAGCTGCGGCTGGCGCGGGGCTCAGTGCTCGCCCTGTACACGGACGGGCTGGTCGAGGTGGTGGGGGAGGACATCGACCTCGGCGTGGAGCGGCTGCGGGCGGCGCTGGCGGCGGCCCGGCCGTCGCCGCTGACGGAGACGGCCGACCGGCTGGTGGGCGAGGCGGGGAACTCCGCGGACCGGCCGGACGACATCGCCCTGCTGCTGGCCTTGCGCAAGGACGCCGGGCCTGCCGCGAGCGACTGACCCGAAAGGCGTTGCGGGAGCTCTGCCGGCAGCGTTGCGGGGTGCCCACTCCTTGGGCAGATGGTGTCGCCGCGGGCACATGTCGGCAAAGCGGAAGAAAATTTGCCCGCACTCCGCTGCGGTTCCCGCACCCGGACTCTGTGCAGCGTTTACGCGGTCTTAACACTGCCGTAGGGCCGCCGCAGCTCGGCGGGACGATGGAATCCGCAGGGGAACTGCTATTGACCTGCGGATCTCGCAGGGATTCGATGTCGGCCCGGGAGCCACTGAACCACTCTGCTCACCACCGCCTCGGAGGCGATACCGCTCCCGCACCTCAGCTCACCGCACCTGCCGATCGGAACCCCGCACTGATGTCTGAAACGATCAGCGCCCCTCAGGCCCTCGCGCCCGCCACCGGGCCCGTCCCCCAGAAGCTCAAGCGTTCCATCGGCGTCGTCGGGGGCACACTGCTGACGCTCTCGTGCGTGACGCCCGCTTCGACCCTGTTCGTCGTCGTGCCCGACCTGTTCGCCAGCCTCGGCACGTGGACGGCCCTCACGATCGCCATCGGCTCGCTGCTCTGCATCGGCGTCGCGTTCTGCTATTCCGAGCTCGGCACCCTGATCCCCAGCGCCGGCGGCGAGTACGCGATGGTGTCGACCCTCGCGGGCCGGCTGGCCGGGTGGCTGGTGTTCGTACTCTCCCTGCTGGTCGTGATGATCGTGCCGCCCGTGATCGCCATGGGTACGGCCGACTACCTCGCGCCGATCGTGCACATACCGGCTCCGGTCGCGGGCGGCGGCGTGATGCTGCTCGCCACCCTCGCCGGCCTTCTCGACCTGCGGGCCAACGCCTGGATCACCGGCATCTTCCTGGTGCTCGAGGTCATAGCCGCCGCGCTGGTCGCCGTACTGGGCTTCGCGCACAGCGAGCGGGGCACCGGTGCACTGGTGCACGGCACGGTCGCGGCCGAGGGCGGCGGTACGTCCACGGTGACCGCGATGATGGTCGTCTCCGGGCTCGCCATCGCCCTGTTCATCACCCAGGGCTTCTCGACCGCCGTCTACCTCTCCGAGGAGCTCGAGAACCCGCGGCGCAACGTCGCCCGGACCGTGCTCGCCACCCTCGCCATCTCGACGGCCGTCATCCTGATCCCGGTCATCGCCATCACCGTGGGCGCGCCCGACCTCTCCGCGCTGGCCGAGGGCGACCTCGGCGGCATGGTGACCGCCTGGTCCAACTCGGCCGTCGGCACCTTCGTCAGCCTCTGCGTCGCCCTCGCCATCATCAACGCGGGCATCGTCATGGTGATCCAGAACTCCCGCGTGCTGTTCGCCTCCGCCCGCGACAAGGCCTGGCCCGAGCCGGTCAACCACGCACTGTCCAAGCTCGGCCGCTTCGGCTCCCCGTGGGTGGCCACGCTCCTCGTCGGCGTCCCGGGCGCGGCGCTGTGCTTCGTCAACCTCGACACCCTGTACGGGGTCACCGGCGTCTCGGTGACCGGCATGTACCTGCTGGTCGCGGTGGCCGCGTTGTTCTCCCGGCGCGGAGCGCACCGCGAGGTGGCCGCCTGGCGGATGCCGCTGTGGCCGGCGGTGCCGATCGTGCTGATCGCCGTACTCGCGTACATCCTGACCCAGCAGGAGACCCAGTACCTGCTGTGGACCGGCGGGATCACCGCCGTGGCCACGCTGTACTGGGCGCTGTACCTGCGGCCGCGGCAGGACAGCCGCTGGCTGGTCAGCATCCCGGAGGACGGCGAGCCCGCCGCGGTCTGACCCACCTCGGCGGGGCCGGCGGGATCAGTTCCCGTCGGCCCCGCCGATGCTGTCGACGGCGGGCCGGCCCAGGGTGATGGCCGTGTTCACCAGGCCGACGTGGCTGAACGCCTGCGGGAAGTTGCCGAGTTGGCAGCCGGACACCGGGTCGTACTCCTCCGCGAGCAGCCCCACGTCGTTGCGTACGGCCAGCAGCCGCTCGAACAGCTCCCGCGCCTCCTTCTCCCGCCCGGTCATGTGCAGCGCGTCGGCCAGCCAGAACGAGCAGGCCAGGAAGGCCCCTTCGTCGCCGGGCAGCCCGTCCACCGACGGGCCCTCGGTGCTGTAGCGGCGGACCAGGCCGCTGCTGCCGAGCTCCGCCCGGACCGCGTCGACCGTGCCGATCACGCGCGGGTCGTCGGGCGGCAGGAACCCGACCCGCGGGATGAGCAGGGTGGCCGCGTCCAGCTCGCGGGAGCCGTAGTACTGCGTGAAGGTGCCCCGTACGGGGTCGAAGCCGTTCTCGATCACATCCTGGTGCACCTGGTCCCGCATGGTCCGCCACCGCTGCACGTCGCCGAGCAGCGAGGAGTCGCTCTCCATGGTGCGCACGGCCCGGTCCGCGGCGACCCACGCCATCACCTTGGAGTGCACGAAGTGCCGGCGCGGCCCCCGCACCTCCCACAGGCCCTCGTCCGGCCGGCGCCAGTTGCGCTCCAGGAAGTCGAGCAGCGCGAGCTGGATCCGCCAGGCGTGCCGCTCCGCGGGCAGTCCGCTCGACCTGGCCAGGTACAGGGAGTCGAGGACCTCCCCGTACACGTCGAGCTGGAGCTGGTCCACGGCCGCGTTGCCGACGCGGACCGGGGAGGAGGCGGCGTAGCCGCGCAGCCACGGCAGGTCGAATTCGGGGATCCGCCGCTCGCCGCCGATCCCGTACATGATCTGGAGGTCGGCGGGGTCGCCGGCGACCGCGCGCAGCAGCCATTCGCGCCAGGCGTGGGCCTCGTCCAGGAAGCCGGTCTCCAGGAGGGAGCCGAGGGTCAGTGTGGCGTCGCGCAGCCAGCAGTAGCGGTAGTCCCAGTTGCGGACACCGCCGAGCTCCTCGGGGAGGGAGGTCGTGGCGGCGGCCGCGATGCCGCCGGTCGGCGCATAGGTGAGGGCCTTGAGGGTGATCAGGGAGCGGGTCACGGCCTCCCGGTAGGGGCCCTCGTAAGTGCACTGCTCGCTCCACTCGTGCCAGTCGGCGAGGCCCTGCTCCAGCGCCTCGTACGGATCGCAGGGCTCGGGGCGCGGCTCGTGCGAGGGGTGCCAGGTGAGGACGAAGGCGACCCGCTCGCCGGCGGTGAGGGTGAACTCGGAGCGGGTGCTGTTGGCCTCGCCCCAGGTGTGCACGGACGGCTCGCTGCGGAACCACGCGGAGTCGGGCCCGGCGACGGCGACCCGGTCGCCGTCGGCGCGCCGGACCCAGGGGACGACGTGCCCGTAGTCGAAGCGCAGGCGCAGCACGCTGAGTACGGCGACCTCGCCGGAGAGACCCTCGACGACCCGGATCACGTCGGGTGCGCTGTCGCGCTGTGGCATGAAGTCGATGACCTTGAACGAGCCGCCGTCCGGGGTGTCCCAGTAGGACTCCAGGACCAGCGAGCCGTCGACGTAGGCGCGGCGGGTGCACTGCGCGCCGTCGGCCGCCCCGGCCGGGGCGATGCGCCAGTGGCCGTTCTCCTTGTCGCCGAGGAGCGCCGCGAAGCAGGCGGGCGAGTCGAAGCGCGGCAGGCACAGCCAGTCGATGGACCCGTCGCGGCCGACGAGCCCGCTGGTCATGAGGTCGCCGATGAGTGCGTAGTCTTCGATGGGTTGTGTCATTTGTGCGCTGTTCCCCCGAATGCCCGGGTCCAATCAGCGTAGGGCCCGGGCACCCTCGGGCGCGCGAGTACTAGCGCCGCGTCTGGCAGCGTTTGCCGGTCAAGGAGCGGCGTCCGGTGCGTGCTCTCGGCGTGCCGGCCGCAAGCGCTCGTACTGGACGTACGTGAGCTTTCGGCCGGTGCGGCGAGAGTGCGTGCCGGGCGTCGCGACGGGGCGAACGCTGCCTGACGCGGCACTAGTTGCGTACGAGGAGCAGTGCGCCCGCGATGATCACGCCGAGGGCGACGGCGAGGGCGCCGTGGGCCAGGCGGTGGCTGCGCAGGACGGGCAGGAAGCGGTCGGCGGCGTACCGGCCGGGGCCGGTGAGGGCGAGGGCGGCGGCGCCCACGGTCAGGAGGAGCTCGTACTCGATGCCCTTCGGGGCGAAGAACGACCCGGCGCCGTGGACGGCGATCGCGTTGATCATGGTGCCGACGACGGCGGCTCCGGCGAGCGGGGTGAGCAGCCCGAGGACGAGGCCGAGGCCGCCCAGGGTCTCGGTCAGGCCGGCGAGCACGGCCATGGCGTCGCCCGACGGGTATCCGCTGGCGGTGAAGAACTGGCCGGTGCCGCTGATGCCGCCGCCGTCGAACCAGCCGAAGAGCTTCTGGGTGCCGTGGCCGGCCATGGTGAGGCCGAGGACCACGCGCAGGAGGAGCAGGCCGGCGTCGTGGGCAGGGGTGGAGAGGGCGAGCGGGACGGCCGGGACGGCAGCGGCCTGCGGCTTCGTCGCGGTGACGGAGGGGCTGGTCATGGGGGGGGATCCTTCCGGTCGGGCGGTCCGGGGCGGGGACGGAGTAGTTCAAATTCGAACCGCCAGCCCCTGACCCTAACCATTGATTCAAATTGGAACAACCCGTGTACCCTGGGCCCATGGCTGAAACGAGATGGCTGGACGAGCGCGAGATGCGCGCCTGGAGCGGCTTCCTGGCCGCATCCGCCCTGGTGAACCGCCGTCTCGACCAGCAGCTCAAGGACGATTCCGGGCTCTCGCACCCGCAGTACGAGATACTCGTGCGGCTCGCCGCGGCTCCGGACCGCGAGCTGCGGATGACGGAACTGGCCAATGGCCTGATCAATTCGAAGAGCGGGCTGACCTACCAGGTCACCCAGCTGGAGAAGGCGGGCCTGGTCCGCCGCCGCAGCTGCCCTTCCGACGTGCGCGGGGTCTTCGCCGTCCTCACGGACGCCGGCAGCGCCCGCCTGGAGGCCGCCGCGCCCGGTCATGTGGCCACCGTCCGGGAGGCACTGATCGACGTCCTCACCCCCGAGCAGCTCGAGGTGCTCGCGGACGGGCTGGGCGAGGTCAGCCGCCGACTGCGCGAGCACGGCGGATAACACGGCGGATCACACGGCAGACATCACGGCGGACGAGCGATATCGGTCCCCGACGGGGTATAGGGGTGACATGGACGGAACGGTCTGGCTGACGGTCGCCGCGGTCGTCGCCCTCGGGCTGGCGATCGCGGCCGGTGTGCTGCTCGTACGCGTCTTCGCGGCGCGGCGCCTGCTGCTCGACGCCGGGATCCCGCTGCGCGACAAGGCGCTCTTCTGGGTCGCGGTGATCTACACCGTCTCGCCCGTGGACCTGATCCCGGACCCGGTGTACCTCGACGACATCGGCGTGCTGCTGCTGGCGCTGCGCACCCTGCACGCGGCGGCGGGCGCGGTGCGGCCCGGCGCGGTGGAGGCCTCGAGGCCCGCTGCGGCGAAGGAGCCGGACCCCGCGTAGCGGCAGGGT
The DNA here is from genome assembly GCF_040682115.1 of Streptomyces sp. NPDC051364. NCBI lineage: Bacteria > Bacillati > Actinomycetota > Actinomycetes > Kitasatosporales > Streptomycetaceae > Streptomyces > Streptomyces sp. NPDC051364. The sequence continues at coordinate 58,266 of NZ_JBFBAH010000024.1, forward strand.
GCCTCGGCCCCAACACCCCCTGGACCGGGGACTGTCAGTGGCCTCCGGCACCATGGTCGGTATGCCTCGTGAAGACCTTGACGCCCTGTTCTCCTCGCCCGCCGCCCTGTTGGAGGCCGGAGCCGCCCGCATACGGGAGTGGCCCGGCCCCGAGGCCGGCGGCGGGGCCGGCCGTGAGGTCTTCACCCAGGCCGAGGCCGTGTTCGGGTACGCGGAGGTGTCGCGGGCGGAGTTCGGCTCCTGGCTGCACTTCGCAGCGAAGGTGCTGGGGCACGACGCGTACGCGGAGCAGGTCGCCGCGGCCGAGCCCGGCATGCCGTGGCGGACCGTATGGGCCTGGTGGCGGCCCGTCGGGGCCTTCCGGGCCGAGCCGAACCTCAGCGGGGACGCCTCGGCCGGTGTCTTCGACGGGCCGGACGGCCGGAGCCTGCTGAAGGTCTGGTCGCTGTGGACCGAGGAGCGCTGGTTCGATCTGGGCACGGGCGAGCCGTGCCCGGCGCCCGACGCCGAGGAGTTCACCCGGCGCTCGGCGGAGCCCGAGGAGGAGCCGTTCCTCTTCGCCCCGGACGAGGAGGCCTGGGCCCTGCACTGCCCCGGCACCTGGGAGGACCCCACGCCCCTCGGCGGGGGCCGATTCCTGCTCACCGAGGCCCGCGGGATCGTGGTGGTGGAGCGCAACGAGGTGGTGGCGGCGACCGGTTGGCCCACCGGCGGCGCCGACACCTCCTCGTGGGACGAAGGTGCGGGCAATCCGTGGTTCGCAGGCCCGGAGCCGGGCGAGACTCCGCTGGACGCGGCCCGCGTGGAGGCGGTGTTCGGCGCCGATTGGACGGTCCGCGTACCGGAGGCGCGGCTGCCCGCGGAGCTGACCCACCTCCCGACCCGGAAGCTGATCAGCACAGTGGGCCTGCCGCGCCACTGGGCGGCGGGCGTGACCTCGTTCGAGCTCGCCTGGACCGAGGAGGGACCCGGGGAGCCTGAGTCCGAAGTCGACTTCGGAGGGCTCATGCACCTGGGGACGTTCGAGCTGGGCTACGCCGACGAGGGCTACGTGCTCCTCCACCCGGAGACGGGCGCGGTGTCGCTGGTCCGCGAGGACCAGGGGCCGTTCCCCTTCGCCCGGGACACGGAGACGTTCGTACGCCTCCTGGAGGCGGTGCGCCGGTTCATGGGGGCGTGCTGGGACCCGTATCCGGAGGAAAACGGCTACGGCTCCTTCCTCTGCGAGGTGGGGAAGCTCGAGCCGGACGTCCTGGAGTCCGACGACCCCGAAGAGCCCGGCGCCGCGGTCTGGGAGCACGTCTTCGCGGCCATCACGGAACTGAGCGTCTACGGCTACTGACCGCGGCGCGGCCGGCGGCCCGGACCCGGCTCAGCGGACGCCGCGCGGGCGGTACTGGATGCTGATGCGCGGGCCGACGGCGCGGCTGGACTTCGGCACCGCGTGTTCCATGGTCCGCTGGCAGGAGCCGCCCATCACGACGAGGTCGCCGTGCCCCAGGGGCAGGCGCAGTTGGGTGGGGCCGCCGTCGCGGGGGCGGAGGACGAGATCGCGGGGGTCGCCGACCGAGACGATCGCGACCATGGTGTCCTCGGTGGCGGACCGGCCGATGCGGTCCCCGTGCCAGGCGACGCTGTCCCGGCCGTCGCGGTAGAGGCAGAGCCCGGCGGTGGCGAAGGGTTCCCCGAGCTCGGCGGCATAGTGCCGGGTCAGCGTGGAGCGGGCCTCGGTGAGCGCCGGGTGCGGCAGGGGCTCCCCCTCGTCGTAGAAGGCGAGCAGGCGGGGTACGTCGACCTCGCGCTCGTACATCTGGCGGCGCTCGGCCCGCCACGGCACGTCCTCGGCCAGCCGCTCGAACAGCGTGTCGGCGCCGGAGAGCCAGCCGGGCAGATGGTCCACCCAGGCGCCGGAGCCGAGCGGGGTGCGGCGCAGGTCCGAGAGCGGGCCGAGATGGATCTCGTCGCCCTGGTCGAAGAGGGAGCCCTGGAGGCCGGGGATCGTACGCACGGATCTATCGTAACGCTTCACTCGAACATACGCTCGATTCAATGGTCGCACGACCCACCGTCCGCGCCCGCTCCCCCCGCGAGCGGCCCGTCAAGATATCGCTAGAGAGCCGTTAAGGAGCCGTCAAGACCGGTCGCGGCCGCGAGCCCGGGCGCCCGTCGGCAGCGGTGATCACGACCTCGCGTCTGCGCAGGTGGGAGCCGGGTTCGGGCCGGATCACGCCTCTCCAGCCAACCGGAGCAGCCTGCCGCGCGACAGCGTCGAGGGCCCGTCAGCATCGGAACGCGCGCGTGTACGAATGACCGGGTTCCGTACGCTTGCCCAGCCGTCGCACCGATGGCCGGTCCAAGCTGTACGAAGGAGCACCCGCGATGGCCACCCCCGCCCGGCCGAGCCGCCTTCGGGCATGGCTCCTGGAAGGCCTGACCGACCAGACGAAGCACAGGTCGGGCCATCGGCCGGAGGAGGAGCCGGGCGAGGGCGGAACCTCGACCGGGCAGCGGCCGCACATCTACTTCGAGTGGACCGAGGGCAACCCGATGGCCAACTTCCTCCGTTTCTTCCTCTTCGGCCAGGGCGAGGTCGCCCCCGTCACCCGCGAGGTCATCCGCGCGGCCGAACCCGACCGCAACCGCCGCCCCCACGTCCACGCCGGCTGACGTCGGCCCTCGAAGCCGAGCAGCAGCATCAGGAACCCGTCATGGTTCGCGGCTTCCGCATCAGGAACCCGTCAGCGGACCTACCCGGCCCCGCCCGACCGGCGCTTGTATGGGCGGCGGCAGCAGACCGGATGAGGGGTGGGGCGCAGTGCGGCACAGAGTCGTGGTCGGTGTGAGCGGGAGCTCCGGCAGCCTGACGGCCCTGCACCGGGCCGCCGGCGAGGCCCGGGGACGGGGTGCGGAGCTGTGGGTGGTCCTGGCCTGGCAGGGTCCGGGCGGCGACGTCGGCAGCCGCGGCCCGGCCGGCGCCGCGCTGACGGCCGCCGCCCGGTCCGCGGCCGTGGAGCGGTTGCGGCTGGCCCTCGACACCGCGTTCGGCGCGGGCGGCCCGGGGGTGACCCTCGAGGGCCACGCCGTACGGGCCACGGCCGGGGCGGCCCTCGTGGACGCGGTGGACGGCCCCGGGGACCTGCTCGTGGTGGGTACGGGAGCGCGCGGCCCGATACGCCGCCTGCTGCGGCCCTCGGTGGCCCGCTACTGCCTGGCGCACGCGCCCTGCCCCGTACTGACCGTGCCGCCGTCCCCGCTCCAGGCAGAACTCGACGCCGTCCACCGGCGCAACGTGTGGCGGCTGCCGCTGGACGCGCGCGAGCTCGCCGAATGAGCGATCCGGCCGGTCGGGTCGGTCGCTACCCCGGCCAGGGTGCGAGCCCCCACTGCAGCGTGTGCCGAGCCCCCGGTTCGAGACGCACGCGCGCGGTGTCGCAGCGGAAGGCGTCGGGGCCGCAGCTCATCGGCTCCACGGCGACGCTCCGGCGCCGGTGCGGCTCGGACAGGGTGTCCCCGGTGAACACCTGCACGAAGTCCGCCCCCTCACCGAGCCACAGATCGGTACCGTACGCGCCGGACGGCTCGGCAAGACGTACGACGGCACGCCCGTCCGCCTCCCGCCGCAGGTCCGTGAAGGCCGTGTCCAGCCGCTGCGGGCCGATCGGCCGCAGCGCGCCGAAGTCATTGGGCGTCCCCGAGACCGGCTCGGACGCGACGGGCAGCCCGCGGTCGTCGGTGCGGAGCCAGGTCCGGGCGGGAACGGTCAGCAGCATGGCGTCGACCGTCCCGGGTCCCACCGCGAGATACGGGTGCTGACCGACTCCGTACGGCGCGGGGGTGTCGCCGACGTTCCGCGCGGTGATCGTGACCGTCATGCCATGGCTGTCGAGTGCGTACTCCGCCCGCGCCACCAGGTGGAACGGGTAGCCGGGTTGCGGCCAGAGCGTGGTCGCCAGCACCACGCGGCCGTCCGCCTGCTCCACCGCCTGCCATGACGTCCAGCGCAGCAGACCGTGGATGGCATTGGCGTGTTCGATCTCGTTGACGGGCAGCTGCAGTTCCTGCCCCTGCCACCGGTACCGGCCGTCTCCGATCCGGTTGGGCCACGGCAGGAGGAGCTGTCCGCGTCCGCCCTCGATCGGGTCGTCGGCGTCGAAACCGTCGACGACCAGGCGCTCGGCGACGGAGTAGTGGCGCAGGGCGCCGCCCAACTCCACGACGACGGCGGTCTGCGGACCACAGGTCAGCCGGAACTGGGCACCCGTCCGAAGCATGTTCGCCATCCTCGCCGGTGGCGGTCAGGGTTCGGGATCCCGCACACCGGGTGGTTCCATTCCATCACCGTGGGGATTGCATCGCACCTCGGCGGGGCGTCCCTCGCCGTGGGCGCGCATGCGTCAGCCTGTCCCGCGAGCCTCCGTTGAGCCGTTCGGCTCGGGCAAGCACTCCAATGGGTCAGCGGCAGTCGTGCCACCGGGCCGTGTCCATGCCGCAGTGCTCTCGTTGTGGCGCGGATTTCGTGTCCCCGTCAGCACCCAGGGAGCGTTTCAGTGGAAGCCAGCAGCAGTGACGGCAGTCGAACGCCTCTTGTTCCGCAGGTCCTCAAGGGGCAGAAGGCCCTGGTGACGGGGGCGAACTCCGGCATCGGCAAGGCCACCGCGATCGGACTCGGACGGGCGGGCGCCGACGTGGTCGTGAACTACGTCTCCGGGCAGGACGCCGCGGAAGAGGTGGTGCGGGAGATCGAGGGCTTCGGGGTCCGCGCCTACGCGCACGAGGGCGACGTGTCGCAGGAGGACCAGGTCGTCGACATGGTGGCCCGGATGGTCCAGGAGTTCGGGACCATCGACGTCATGGTCGCGAACGCCGGTCTGCAGCGGGACGCCGCAGTCACCGACATGACCATGGCCCAGTGGAGCAAGGTACTGGACGTCAACCTCACCGGTCAGTTCCTGTGCGCCCGCGAGGCGACCAAGGAATTCCTGCGCCGCGGCGTCGTACCGGAGGTGTCCCGCTCCGCGGGGAAGATCATTTGCATGAGCTCGGTGCACCAGATCATCCCCTGGGCCGGGCACGTGAACTACGCCTCCTCCAAGGGCGGCGTACAGATGCTCATGACCACGCTCGCACAGGAGCTCGCCCCGCACCGGATCCGGGTGAACGCCGTCGCTCCGGGTGCGATCCGCACGCCCATCAACCGCAGCGCCTGGGACACCCCCGAGGCCGAGGCCGACCTGCTGCGGCTCATCCCGTACCGCCGCGTCGGCGACCCCGAGGACATCGCGAACGCGGTGACCGTCCTCGCCTCCGACCTGCTCGACTACGTCGTGGGGACGACGATCTACGTGGACGGAGGCATGACCCTGTTCCCCGGGTTCGCCACCGGCGGCTGAGGCCCGCAGTCCTTCAGCCGTCCGGCCCGAACTGCTAAGGCTCACATGAACAGCGCGATCGCAATCATGGCGGACACCCCTCCGCAGCTGCTCCCCGCCCGCGAGCTCATGGCCTTCACCCTGGCCTCGCACATCCTGCTCGTGCCCTTCGGCGTGGCTCTGCCCGCCATCACCCTGCTGATGCACTACCGCGGGCTGCGCAAGGGCGACGCGGTCGCCCTGCTGCTCGCGCGGCGCTGGTCGGCGGTCATGGCCGTGCAGTTCGCCATCGGCATCGTCACCGGGACCGTGCTCTCCTTCGAGTTCGGCCTGCTCTGGCCGGGCCTGATGGGCAGGTGGGGCGATGTCTTCGGCCTCGGATTCGGGGTCGAGGCGTGGGCGTTCTTCCTCGAAGCGATCCTCATCGCCATCTACCTCTACGGCTGGCGAAGGCTGAAGCCGTGGACGCACTTCTGGCTGGGTGTGCCCCTGCCGCTGACGGCGCTGCTGGGGGCGTTCGGCATCATCGCCGCGAACTCCTGGATGAACACGCCGCGCGGTTTCTCGCTCGACGCGGGCGGCAACCCCGTGGACGTCAACATCCGCAAGGCGATCTTCACGCCGATGTTCGGCCCCGAGTACTGGCACTTCGTGGCAGGGGTCGTCCTCACGGCGGGCTATGTCGTGGCCGGGGTGTACGCGGTCGGCTGGCTGCGCGGCCGGCGTGACCACTACCACCGGCTCGGCTTCACCGTGCCGTTCACCGTCGCCGCGATCCTCACCCCCGTGCAGTTCATGCTCGGGGACTCCATCGCCCGCTCGGTCTTCCACAAGCAGCCGGTGAAGTTCGCCGCCACCGAGATCGTCTGGAAGACCGACACACACGTACCCGAGTACATGTTCGGACGCCTGCATCCCGACGGCTCGATCTCCGGCGGGATCAAGATCCCCCAACTGGACTCGATCCTGGCCGGTTTCAGCCCGGACACCCAGGTGACGGGTCTGTCGTCGGTCCCCGCGAGCGACCGCCCGACGGCGACCCAGGCCACGATCGCCCACTGGGCGTTCGACATCATGGTGACGATCGGTAGCCTGCTCGTCCTGCTCGCGCTCTGGTACGGCTGGTGCTGGCTGCGGCGCCGCGACCTGCCGCGCTCACCGTGGTTCTTCCGGTGCGCCGCCGTGGCCGGGGCGGCCTGCCTGGTGACGGTGGAATGCGGCTGGATCACCACCGAAGTGGGTCGCCAGCCCTGGATCGTCTACGAGAACATGCGGGTGTCCGAAGCCGTCACGGACACCCGGGCGTCGTCGTTGTGGGCGATGCTCGGCATCGTCATCGTGGTCTACACACTCATCTTCGGCACCTTCCTGGGCGTCCTGCTCAAGATGCGCACCCGCTGGCGGGCCGCCGATGAACAACAGGGCGACGCTCACGCTGCCGGCACTCCGGAAGGCGACACCCCCTACGGGCCCCGCCGGACGACGACCGCGGCCGCACCGGATCACGGCACTGCACGCGGTGACGGAGGAGAGCAATGATCCAGGACGTCGTGGCCTGGGTGCTGCTGGCCGCGGTGGCCGCCTACGCGTGTGCGGGCGGGACCGACTACGGAGCCGGGTTCTGGGATCTGTTCGCGGGCGGCGCCGAACGGGGCAAGCGGCCCCGGTGGCTGATCGACCACGCCATGGAGCCCGTCTGGGAGACGAACAACGTCTGGCTCATCTTCGTCCTGGTGATCATGTGGACGGGCTTTCCGGTCCTGTTCCAGACGGTCTTCACCGCCATGTGGCTCCCCTTGGCGCTCGCGGCCGTCGGGCTCGTCCTGCGCGGTGCGGGCTTCGCCCTCCGCAAGCCCATGACACGCCTCGCGCGCCGCAGGATCTACGGCGCCGCCTTCGCCGTGTCCTCCCTCCTGGTGCCCTTCTTCCTCGGAGCGGTGGTCGGAGGCCTGGCCACGGGCCGGGTCGCGCCGGGGACGGAGGCGTCCGCCGACGCGTGGTCCAACGGCACCTCCGTACTCGCCGGGCTGCTCACCGTCGCCGCGACCGCCTTCCTGGGCGCGGTGTTCCTCACCGCCGACGCCCGCCGCTTCGACGCCCCCGACCTCGTCCACTACTTCCGGCTGCGCGCCTGGTGCAGCCTCGGGGTCATCGCCGTCCTGGCCGTCGTCGGCCTCGCCGTCACCCACCACGACGCGCGCTACGTCTACGACGGCCTCACCAGCGGCATCGGCCTGGCCGTCGTCCTGGTGGCCGTCGTCAGCGCCGTGGCCACCGCGGGGCTGCTGTACCGCACGGCCACGGGCTGGGCGAGGATCACGGCGGTCGGCAGCGTCGCCCTCGTCGTGGTCGCCTGGGGGCTGGCCCAGCGGCCGTATCTCATCCCCACCTCGCTGACCGTGGACCAGGCGGCCGGCGCGTCGACGACACTGCGCTGGCTGCTCCTGGTCACGGTCATCGCGATGGTGCTCGTCGGACCGCCGCTGGTCCTGCTCTACCGGCTGGACACCAGCGGCACCCTGCAGCCTCTCGCCGAGAACGACCTGCGGCGGACAGCCACGAACCGGGATCCGGGCACGGACCGGTGATCGTGGTGGTGCTGGGCGTGGCGGGTGCCGGGAAGAGCACCGTCGGCAGGGCCTTGGCCGAGGGACTCGGTGGGGCGTTCCTGGACGGTGACGACCTCCATCCCGCCGCGAACATCGCCAAGATGGCCGCCGGCCGCTCCCTGGACGACGCGGACCGCGCCCCGTGGCTGCGTACGCTCTCGGACCGGATACGGCAGTCCTCCCGGTCGGGCCGGCGGCTGGTCGTCGCCTGCTCGGCCCTCAAGCGCGCGTACCGCGACGAACTCCGCGGGGCCGCCCCGGGCGTCTGGTGCCTGTACCTGGCGCTGGACCGCGACACCGCCCGGGCCCGGGTCTCCCGGCGGACGGGCCACTTCATGCCGCCGCGCCTGGTCGACTCGCAGTTCGAGATCCTGGAACCGCTTGAACCCGACGAGCCCGGCGCGACCGTCGACGCCACCGCCGGCCCCGAGGTCACCATGGCTCGGGCGCGTCGCGCCGTCGCGGGCTTCGGCAGGGGGCCGGCCCGCTGAGGATTCAACCGCCCAGGAGTACGGCGATGTCCCCGGATCGCGGCACGGGACCGCCGGTCCGGGTGACGGGCAGCAGTGTGCCGTCCGCACGCACCAGGAACAGCAGATGGTGTCCGGCCGGGACGGGTCCCTCGAGGCGACGCGTGACGAGGCGGGCGCCCCGGTCGTAGCGGCGGGACAGCTCGGCTCCGGTCAGCACGGGATCGAAGAGCACCTGGCTGCCGGTGTACGGGGCGACGACGCCCTGGGTGTCGGTCGCCGGCCCCAGGCGGTACACCGAGCCCTCCACGCTGCCCTGGAGGTTCATGGAGGCCAGGGCGTTGAAGTCGCCCTCGTCGGTGAGGAGCAGGACGCCGGTGAGGCCCTCCAGCTCGGCGCCCGAGCCGGTGGCCGCGGCGAACAGCTCCCCCGGCGCCAGTTCGAGCCCGGCGGCCCTGATCCGGTCCCGCTGCGCGTCGTGCCCCGCCCACATGACGACCTCCAGCCCGGCCGACCGCAGGGCCAGTCCGAGATCGACCACCCAGGGATCACCGCCCACGAGCAGCGGCCGGGAGCGCGACGGGCGCACGACACCCAACCGCTTCGCGACCGGCACGGCGGTGAGCCCGTAGAGCGTGACGGTCACCACGATCACCACGAACGTGGCGGGAAGGATCTTCGAGGCGCCACCCACGCCCTTGTCGGCCAGCGTGGCCGAGAACGTCGAGGCGGTGGCCGCGGCCACGATGCCGCGCGGCGCCATCCATCCCAGGAATCCGCGCTCCCCGCGGGTCAGATCCGTACCGAGCGATGCGACGGCCGCCACGAGCGGCCGGACGGCCAGGACCAGGACCGCGACGAGGCCGAGGGCCGGCAGCACCACGTGCCGCAGCGAGGCTGGGCTGACCGTGGCCGAGATGGAGATGAACAGGAGTCCGATGACCAGATGCACCAGGGTCTCGAAGAACGGATTGCGGGCGCCCGTCTCGGCGCCGGGCAGGTTCGCCACGGCCAGCCCCATCAGAACGGCGGCGATCAGGCCCGTGTCGTCCCGGATCACATTGCAGGCCGCCGCCACACCGATCACCGCGGCCAGCTGGACCGTGGTTCCCAGCACCGCCCCCGGCCGCAGCCTGCGCAGCAGCATGAGCACCACGGTCCCCACGATGCCGCCGGCCAGGCCCACAGCGGCACTGGTGGTGAACTCCACCACCTTGCTGCCGAAACCGCTGCTGTTCCCGGCCACCACGCCGTGAAAGACGAGTGCCCCAAGGATGCCTCCCACCGGGTCGATGAGCGTGCCCTCCCAGATGAGGATGTGCTGCAGCCGTTCCGTTGGACGTACGAAGTTGAGCAGCGGTCCGACGACCGTGGGGCCGGACACGATCAGGATGGCCCCGAGCATCACGGCCGCACCGCCCGACATCCCCAGCAGAACGCCGGCGAGCAGCGCCGCCGACCCTGCGGTGAGCAGCCCGCCGAACCAGATCAGCCGCACCACGACCCGGCGGGTGTGCGCCCTGAACCGCTTCAGGTCCAGGCCGAGCCCGGCGTCGTAGAGGATCACCGCGACGGCCAGCGAGACCAGCGGGGAGAAGGCGGCTCCGAGCAGTTCCTCGGGGTTCACGTCACCGGTCAGCGCGCCGGCGGTGAATCCGACCGGCAGCAGGACGATCAGCGCGGGGATGCGCAGCCGGCTCGCCAGCAGCTGGGATCCCACGGCCAGGACGACGATCAGTCCGAGGCCCGTGAACACCTGGTCTTCCGACAAGGCAGCGGCTGCGTTCACGGCCCGGTTCGCCGGTTCCGGTGCGCACTGACACGCCGCCACATCGCCCGCTGCACCTTGAGCGTCCCGGTTCCGACCAGGATCAGTACGACGATGTTGAGCAGCAGTTGGAACAAGGATCCCAAGGCCTCGTCCCAGCTGGCGAACGCGCACGAGACCCCGATGTCGGCTGCCGCCGGAATGGTGGTCACCGAGATGAAGACGCCGAGCAGTGCGCTGGTGCGGGCTTCGGTCAGCGAGACGATGCCCACGATCCCGGCGAGCACGGCCACCACCGCAGAGAAGAAATTGGGTGTATTGATCAGGTTCGACACCGGCCTGATCCCGAGCTCGAAGGCCTGCGACTGGAGGCCGAAGATGCGGACGAACAGGCCGAACAGGAAGGTGGCGGCCACGGCCAGCAGAAAGCCCGCGAGCAGCGCCGCAAGGCCCTGCCGGATGGGTGACCGGGAACGGTGGTCGATGCCCAGGGCGACGCTGGTGACGGCTCCGTACTCCGGACCGACCACCATGGCCGCGACGATGAGGATCTGCGAGTTGGTGATGATGCCGACCGCACCGATGACACCGGCGATGACCATGAAGAGGTAGAAGCTCGGGGGGTACCGCCCCTCGGCCCGGATCCGGGCCTCCACCTGCTCCCATACCGGCACGCGCAGCCTGGACCCGAGCACCTCGGCCCCGGCTCTGGCCGCGTGATCGGAGAAGGCCGTGTCGACCGGGTCGAGAACGATGGACCCCCGCCGTTCGAGTCCGAGGTCGCGCAGCCCGCGCAGTACCTCGTTGGCGACTCCGGTGAGGACATCGCACACGATGGCGTCGCCGTCGGGGTTTCGTACGCTGTCGGGCTGCAGGGAGAGGTTGAGGACACACGGCTGGGCGCTCAACAGGGCCATGACACGTCCCGTGAGGTCCGGCGGGCTCACGGCCCGGACGTGCAGCATGTCCAAGCGAATCTCCGCGTGTGAGAGGGAGGCGCACGGGTGCGTCGGGCCCGGACAGGCCGCTCGTCCATTAACGCGGCGGCCCGGAAGCTCGGCAAATCGGATGCGGCCAGGCGCACCGTTCGGCGCGCGCGAGCAGCGGGTGTGCCGGATGGTGAGGACATGGGTACGCCCGACGGGATGAGCGAGGCCGGCTTCCGGTCGCTCTATCGTGAACTACGCCGTACGGCACCCGGCGGTGCCGCACCCCTGGGAGCTCTGGGCACCCTGACCCCCGCACAGACGCTGGCCGCCGTCAGCGAGGTCCGCTCCGGCCGCACGGTCTCGCTCGCCGCGCCCGTGAACACCCGCGAGGGACCGGACAACGCCGAACCGGCGGAACACCGGCTCACCGCACCCATCGCCGGCGCCCCGGTCCCGGGCGGCCTGCAGTTCGCCCGGGACCGCATCGCCATGAACATCCACGGCGACGTCGACAGCCACATCGACGCCCTCTGCCACGTCATCTACGAGGGCACCCTGCACGGCGGCGTTCCTGCCGCGGACGTACTCTCCCCGGACGGAGCCGGGGCTCTGTCCATCGACCTCGCCCGCAACGGCATCGTGGGCCGGGGAGTGCTCCTGGACATCCCGCGCCTGCACGGCACCCCCTGGCTCGAACCGGGATCGCACGTGACCGCCGAGGACCTTGCTGCCGCCGAAGCGCGGCAGGGGCTGCGGGTCGGCAGGGGCGACATCCTCCTCGTACGCGTCGGGCACCGGCGGCGGCGTGAGGAGCTCGGCGCCTGGGACTCGGCCGGCGCGCGGGCCGGACTCCACCCGGCCGCCCTGCGCTTCCTGGCCGACCGCCAGGTGGCCGTGCTCGGCAGTGACGGCAACAACGACACGGCTCCCAGTGCCGCGCCGAGCGTCGCGTTCCCGGTGCACGTACTCGCCATCCATGCGATGGGACTGCACCTGCTCGACTACCTGCAGTTCGAGGAGCTGGCCCCCCTCTGCGAACGGGAGGGCCGCTGGTCGTTCCTCTGCGTGATCGCGCCACTACGGCTGCCCACGGCGACCGGTTCTCCCGTCAATCCCCTCGCGATCCTGTGACCGGCCGGGCATCCCGGCGTTCCGGCCCGCCCGATTCGCTGGGCATCCCCTCCGGAGCTACGTTGTAGATGCGATACGGACCCCAACTCACCCGACAGGAGCAGATCGTGCTCCGGGGAGGTGGCCTGCATGCCCGAGGCTCGGGAGTACGACGTCATCATCATCGGCACAGGCGCCGGCGGCGGCACGCTCGCCCACCGCCTGGCGCCCACCGGCAAACGGATCCTGCTTCTCGAGCGCGGCGACTACCTGCCGCGCGAACGGGACAACTGGGACTCGACCGCGGTCTTCGTCAAAGGGAAGTACCGCGCACCGGAGTTCTGGTACGACAAGCACGGAGACCGGTTCCCGCCCGAGGTGAACTACTACGTCGGCGGGAACACCAAGTTCTACGGCGCCGCGCTCTTCCGCATGCGCCCCGAGGACTTCGGCGAACTGCGCCACCATGACGGCGTCTCTCCCGCCTGGCCGCTGGACTACGGCGACCTGGAGCCGTACTACACGCAGGCCGAGCACCTCTACCTCGTCCACGGGCGGCACGGCGAGGACCCCACCGAGGGGCCGGCCAGCGCCCAGTACGCCTATGCGCCCGTGCAACACGAGCCGCGCATCCAGCAGTTGAGCGACGATCTGGAGAAGCAGGGCCTGCGCCCCTTCCATCTTCCGATCGGGGTGAACCTCGTCCAGGACGACCAGGGGCGGGCAACGCACGGGAGCGCCTGCATCCGCTGCGACCGCGTCGACGGCTTCCCCTGCCTGGTCGGCGCGAAGTCGGACGCCCAGGTCATCTGCGTGGACCCGGCCCTGGAACACGCCAACGTCGAGCTGATCACGCATGCCGACGTGCGCCGGCTCGAGACGGACGCCACCGGGCGGAGTGTCACTTCGGTCGTCGCGGAACTGGGCGACGGCTCGACCGTCCGGTTCGCCGCCGACATCGTGGTGGTGGCCTGCGGGGCCGTCAACTCCGCCGTTCTGTTGCTGCGTTCGGCCGACGAGAGGCACCCTCAGGGCCTGGCCAACAGCTCGGACGTGGTCGGCCGGCACTACATGCGGCACAACAACCTGGCCCTGATGGCGGTGTCCAAGGAGCCGAACGACACCAGGTTCCAGAAGACGCTGGCGCTGCACGACTGGTACCTGGGCAGCGACGACTGGGACTACCCTCTCGGCGGCATCCAGATGCTCGGCAAGTCCGACTCCGAGCAGATCCACGGCGAGGCACCCCGCTGGGCCGGTGCCGTCACCCCGGACATGCCCTTCGAGGTGCTCGCCCATCACGCGGTCGACTTCTGGCTGTGCGGTGAGGACCTGCCGGACCCGGACAACCGCGTCACCCTCGACGGGGACGGCGGGATCCACCTCGCCCTCGACGAGAAGAACAACATCGCCGGGCTGGAGCGGCTGCGGCACAAACTGCAGGGCATGCTCGGCCACCTGGGCATGCACGAGCACCATCTGCTGTCGCACAGCATCTACCTGCACAAGGGCATGCCCATCGGCGCCACGGCGCATCAGGCCGGCACCGTCCGCTTCGGCCGCGACCCGCAGAGCTCCGCTCTCGACGTCAACTGCAAGGCCCACGACCTCGACAACCTCTACGTGGTCGACACGAGCTTCTTCCCGAGCATCGGCGCGGTCAATCCCTCGCTGACGGCCATCGCCAACGCCTTGCGCGTCGGAGACCACCTCGCGGGGCGACTGCACTGACCGGGACCCGGGCGGTTCACCGCCGAGGCGTCCTGAGGAGAAGAATGATGGACCGCTACCCGCCCATCGCCGACCACGGACTCGTGGGGGACCTGCAGACCGCAGCTCTGGTGTCGTCCAAGGGAGTGGTCGACTGGTTCGCGGCGCCACGATTCGACTCCCCCAGCGTCTTCGCCGCGCTGCTCGACCACGACAAGGGCGGGCACTTCCTCCTCGCGCCCGAGAGCCCCGAGGGCACCTGGAGGCAGCTCTACTACCCGGACACCGCGGTCGTGGTGACCCGCTTCATGTCTCCCGACGGCGTCGGCGAGACCATCGACTACATGCCGGTCCACCAGCGCCTGTTCCCGTCGGACCGGCACACCCTGGTGCGGGTGATCCGCACGGTGCGCGGCACCGTGCGCTTCGCCCTCGAATGCCGCCCCCGGTTCGACTACGCACGGGCGGCCCACCGGCTCGACCTGGACGAGGACAAGGGCGAGGCGACCTTCCGGGCGCCCGGGGTGACGGGGTTCCTGCAGGCCACGTTCCCCCTCGAACGCGACGGGCAGGACGTCCGGGCCTCGATCACGCTGAAGGCGGGCGAGGAGGCGGCAGCGGTGTTCACCACCGACGGGGAGGGCAGCGCGGCGCCCGAGCCGCCGAACGCCGACCGGATCACCGAGGAGCTCTGGGAGCAGGTCGACTACTGGCAGAAGTGGGTGCGGACGTCGCGCTACCACGGCCGCTGGGCGGAGATGGTGTACCGCTCGGCCATCACGCTCAAGCTCCTCACCTATGCCCCTTCCGGCGCACCGGTGGCCGCCGCCACCATGGGCCTTCCCGAACAGGTCGGCGGCGAGCGCAACTGGGACTACCGCTACACCTGGGTGCGGGACGGATCCCTGTCGGTGCGGGCCCTGCTCGACCTCGGCTTCGTGGAGGAGGCCACCCGCTTCACCCACTGGCTCGGTGACCGGCTGCGCGCCCATGAGGGTCCGGACGGCGAGCCCCTCCAGATCATGTACCGGGTCGACGGTGACCCCCACCTGACCGAGGAGATCCTGGAGCACTTCGAGGGCTACCGGGGTTCGTACCCCGTGCGGGCCGGGAACGCGGCGATGGACCAGTTGCAGCTCGACATCTACGGCGAGGCGCTGTACGCCCTGTCCGAGGGCCGCGCGGTCGCCGTACAGGCCGACTACAAGGGCTGGAAGGCCCTCGCGCGGAGCCTGGACTGGCTCGCCGACTCCTGGGACCGGCCCGACGAGGGCATCTGGGAGACCCGGGGCGGCCGCCAGGACTTCACCTACAGCCGCGTGATGTGCTGGGCCGCCTTCGACCGCGGCCTCAAGCTCGCCGCCGAGTTCAGCCGGCCGGCCAACGCCGCCATGTGGACCAAGGCCCGCGACGACATCCTCGAACAGGTGATGGAACGCGGCTGGAGCGACAAGGAGCACTCCTTGGTCCAGCACTACGGCAGCCACGTCCTGGACGCCTCGCTGCTCCTGATTCCCCGGGTCGGATTCCTCGCGCCGAAGAGCACGAGCTGGCTGTCCACTCTCGACGCCATGGACCGTGTCCTGGTCTCCGACAGCCTCGTCTACCGCTACGACCCCGCGGCCTCCCCCGATGGCCTCCGCGGCTCGGAAGGAACGTTCAGCCTCTGTACGTTCCTCTACGTCGACGCCCTCGCCCGTGCCGGTCGGCTGCCGCAGGCCCGCTACACCTTCGAGAAGATGCACACGTACGCCAACCATGTCGGTCTGTTCGCCGAGGAGATCGGCCCCAGTGGCGAGCAACTCGGCAACTTCCCCCAGGCCTTCACCCACCTGTCGCTCATCATGGCCGCGACCACTCTGAACGAGGCGCTCGACGCCGTCCGGCGCTGACCCGCAGCCGTCCCCGCCGGACACCGCGGCCTGGTCCCGGGCAACGGGCTGCTCTACCGTCGCCCTCGGGCCCACCACCCGGAGGCTCACCGGTCGACCCGATCAGGAGACAGACATGCGGATGCTGATCAACAGTCCCGAGACCGTCGTCGCCGATGCGCTGCGGGGCATGGCGGCCGCGCATCCCGAGCTGGACGTCGACGTCGAGCGGCGGGTCGTCGTACGGCGGGACGTGCGGGACGGGGGCAGGGTCGGGGTCGTGTCCGGGGGCGGGTCCGGCCACGAGCCGCTGCATGCCGGGTTCGTGGGGTACGGGATGCTGTCGGCCGCGGGCCCGGGAGAGGTGTTCACCTCGCCGGTGCCCGACCAGATGCTGCGGGCGGCCGCGGCCGTGGACTCCGGGCAGGGGGTGCTGTTCGTCGTCAAGAACTACACCGGGGACGTGCTGAACTTCGAGATGGCCGCCGAACTCGCCGAGGAGGACGGCCTGCGGGTGGAGCGCGTCCTGGTGAACGACGACGTGGCCGTCACCGACAGCCTCTACACGGCGGGGCGGCGCGGCACCGGGGCGACGCTGTTCGTCGAGAAGATCGCCGGTGCGGCCGCCGAGGAGGGCGCCCCGCTGGAGCGGGTCGCGGCGCTCGCCCGGCAGGTGAACGCGTCCTCCCGCAGTTTCGGGGTGGCGCTCAGCGCGTGCACGACCCCGGCGAAGGGCAGCCCGACGTTCGACCTGCCCGACGGGGAGCTGGAGTTGGGGATCGGCATCCACGGCGAGCCGGGCCGCGAGCGGCGGGCCATGATGCCGGCGCGGGAGATCGCGGAGATCGCGGTGGGCGCCGTACTGGAGGAGCTGGTGGAGCTGGGGCCGGCGGACGGGCCGGTGCTGGCGCTGGTCAACGGCATGGGGGCGACGCCGCTGCTGGAGCTGTACGGATTCCACGCGGAGGTCGCCCGGGTGCTGGCGGAGCGCGGGGTACCGGTGGCGCGGACGCTGGTCGGGAACTACGTCACCTCCCTGGACATGGCGGGGTGTTCGGTGACGTTGTGCCGCGTCGACGAGGAACTGCTGCGGCTGTGGGACGCGCCGGTCCGGACGGCGGCGCTGCGGTGGGGCTGCTGAGAAGGTGAGCGGACAAGGTGCGGACAAGGTGAGGAGACGGAATTGCGTGACGCAGACTTCTTCCGGCGCTGGATGACGGCCGCCGGGGCCGCGGTGGAGCGCGAGGCGGACCGGCTGACCGAGCTCGACTCCCCCATCGGGGACGCCGACCACGGGAGCAATCTGCTGCGTGGCTTCACCGCGGTACGGGCGGCCCTGGAGACGGACCCCGCCGCGACGCCCGGGGCGGTGCTGCAACTGGCGGGGCGGACGCTGATCTCGACGGTCGGCGGCGCGTCGGGCCCGCTGTACGGGACGCTGCTGCGGCGCACGGGCAAGGACCTCGGGGAGGCCGCCGAGGTCTCCGACGAGGAGGTGCGCAAGGCCCTGTACGCGGGGGTGGGCGCGGTGGCGCAGCTGGGCGGGGCGGCGCCGGGCGACAAGACGATGCTGGACGCGCTGGTGCCGGGGGTGGCGGCGCTGAGCACCTCGTACCGGGCGGCGGCGGACGCGGCGGGGGGCGGCGCCCGGGCGACGGTGCCGATGCTGGCCCGCAAGGGGCGGGCCAGCTACCTGGGCGAGCGGAGCATCGGGCACCAGGACCCGGGGGCGACCTCGTCGGCCCTGCTGGTGGCGGCTCTCGCGGACACGGCCGATGCGGCGGATGCGGCGGACGCCGCATGAGCGCGCCGGCGGTGGTCGGGATCGTGCTGGTGTCGCACAGCGCGGTGGTCGCGCAGTCCGTGGCGGACCTGGCGCGGGGCCTGGCGGCGGGCGGGCCGGTCGTCCCGGTGGCGGCGGCGGGCGGCACGGCGGACGGCGGCCTGGGCACGAGCGCGGAGCGCGTCGTGGCGGCCGCGCACGAGGTGGACCGGGGGGCGGGGGTCGCACTGCTGGCGGACCTGGGCAGCTCGGTGCTGACGGTGAAGGCGCTGCTGGTGGAGGACGAACTGCCGCCGGGGGCCCGGCTGCTGGACGCGCCGTTCCTGGAGGGCGCGGTGGCGGCGGTGGTCGCCGCCTCCGCGGGCGCCCCCCTGGACGCCGTGGCCGCGGCCGCAGAGGAGGCCTACACCTACCGCAAGGCCTGACCTGCGGGCGGGCCCGTCAGCGCCGGCGGAGGGATTCGATCTCGCGGCGGTCGCGCTTCGTGGGGCGGCCCGTGCCGCGGTCGCGGACGCCGACCACCTCGGCCTCGATGCGCGTCGGCGCCGGCGGGCTGTTGTCGACGAAGCATTCCGCGGCCACCGGGGCACCGACCCGCTTCGTCACCGGCCGCTTGACGACGACGATGCGCTCACGCCCTGCGTGGAACAGTCGTACCTCGTCCCCCGCCCGCACCGCCTGCGCCGGCTTCGCGCGCTCACCGTTGACCTTCACATGGCCCGCCCTGCAGGCGGTCGCCGCGACCGAGCGGGTCTTCGTCAGGCGGACCGACCAGATCCAGGCGTCCACCCGCGCCGTTCCCGTTTCCGCGCCCGTTCCCGTTCCCGTTACTTCATCAGCCATACCAAGACTTTAGCGAGCGGGTCCGGCCGGAACGGAATGGATTTTGGCAGATTCGCCAAGAAGCATGGCATCTGCCATGTACATCATTCCAATGGAATTGCAAATGCGGGACAGGTGCCCCTACCTTGTCGCACATGCAGTCCTACACCATCGGACAGGCGGCGCGCCTGCTGGGCGTCAGCCCGGACACCGCCCGCCGCTGGGCCGACGCCGGCCGGGTCGCGACCCATCGCGACGACGCCGGCCGGCGACTGATCGACGGCCGCGACCTGGCCGCCTTCTCCGTAGAGGTGGGACAGGGCGCCCACACCGAGGACGACGAGCCGTACACCTCGGCCCGCAACGCCTTCCCCGGCATCGTCACCGCCGTGAAGCTCGGAGACGTGGCCGCCCAGGTCGAGATCCAGGCAGGTCCCCACCGCCTGGTCTCCCTCCTCACCCGTGAGGCCGTCGAGGAGCTCGGACTGGAGGTCGGCATGCAGGCCACCGCCCGCGTGAAGTCCACCAGTGTGCACATCGACCGCACCTGACCGTCCGGCACCAGTACGCGTCCCCACCCGCTCCGCCCGTCACCGGCGCGGGTCACCACCCCGCGGTCCCGGCACCCGGCCGGCCGCCGACCCGACCGAGGAGCACCAGCTCATGTCCCCGATCCTGAACCGCCGCAGTGCCGTTGCCGCCGCGCTGACCGCCGCCCTCCTCGTACCCGCGCTGTCCGCCTGCGGCAGCAGCGACAAGAAGGCCGCCGCCGACACCGGGGCATCGGCTTCCGCCTCGGCGTCCGCCGAGCCCAAGGCCGCGAACCTCACCGTCCTCGCCGCCTCCTCCCTCACCGACGTCTTCAAGACCGCGGGTGCCGCGTACGAGAAGGCGCACCCGGGCACGAAGGTCACCTTCTCCTTCGCCGGCTCCCAGGAGCTCGCCGCCCAGGTGAAGCAGAGAGCCCCGGCCGACGCGCTGGTCACCGCCGACACCAAGACGATGGACGGCCTCAAGGCCGAGACCGGCGACGCGTCGATCATCGCCAAGAACCGCCTGGTCATCGCGGCCGGCAAGGGCAACCCGTTCAAGGTCGACGAACTGAAGGACCTGGCCGACAGCAAGATCAAGGTCGTGCTCGCCGCGCCCGAGGTGCCGGTCGGCCGCTACAGCAAGCAGATCCTCGACGCCCAGAAGATCGAGGTGAAGCCGGTCTCCCAGGAGCCCAACGTGCGCGCCGTGCTGAGCAAGGTCGAGCTCGGTGAGGCCGACGCCGGCCTCGTCTACAAGACCGACACCATCAAGTCCGGTGACAAGGTCTCCGTCGTGGACATCCCGGACGCCGAGAACGCCGTGGCCTCCTACCCGGCCGCCACCCTCAAGGCGTCCAAGAACGCCGACGCCGCGGCCGCGTTCGTGGCCTGGCTGAGCACCCCCGAGGCGCAGAAGATCCTCCAGGACGCGGGCTTCCAGAAGGCGTAACCGGCACCGCAGCGACAGAAGCAGCCGCAGCCGCAATGATCGAAAGGGACTGCCTGGTCCGGGGGGACAGGCGGTCCCTTTCGGCGTGTCGCCCGCCAGGCCCCCGGGCCCCCGTACCCGTCCCCCCGTACGCTCCAGCCAGGAATCCACATGAGCAGACACCGCACCCGCACCCGGCCCCCCGTGACCCTGGCGCTCCCCGCGCTGCTCGCCGTCGCGTTCCTGCTGCTGCCCCTCATCGGCATCCTCACCCGCACCGAGTGGGGCGAACTCGGCGCCCACCTCACCAGCCCCGGTGTGGTCGAGGCCCTGCGCCTCTCGCTGTTCGTGTCCCTGTGGGCCCTCGGTCTCTCGCTGCTCCTCGGTGTGCCGCTCGCCTGGCTGCTGGCCCGTGTCCCGTTCAAGGGAAAGGCCTTCGTCCGCTCGCTGGTGCTGCTCCCGATGGTGCTGCCGCCGACCGTCGGCGGTGTGGCGCTGCTGCTGGGCTTCGGGCGGCGCGGACTGCTCGGGCCCTGGCTCGAGGGCACGTTCGGCATCACGCTGCCCTTCCACACGTCAGGCGCCGTCGTCGCGGCCACCTTTGTCGCCATGCCGTTCCTCGTGATCAGCCTGGAGGGTGCGCTCGGCGGGCTCAAGCAGAGCTACGAGGAGACCGCCGCCTCCCTCGGCGCCTCGCCGGTGCGGGTGTTCTTCACCGTGACGCTGCCGATGGTGGCGCCCGGCCTGATCGCGGGCGCCGCGCTCACCTGGGCCCGTGCGCTGGGTGAGTTCGGCGCGACGATCACCTTCGCCGGCAACCTGCCCGGCACCACCCAGACGCTGCCGCTCCAGGTCTACCTGCTGCTCCAGGACCAGCCCGAAGCCGCCACCTCCGTGTCCCTGCTGCTGCTCGTGATCGCCATGGCGGTACTGATCGCCCTGCGCGGCCGCTGGACCGGCACCCCGGTCGCCCGTACACCCGCCGAGGCTCCGCAACTGCCGGAGGAGGCGGCGGCCGCGGCCCTCGAAGCCGAGCGGACACCGACAGCCCCGGTACCGGCCGGCCCGGCCTCCGCGACGCCCGCCGCCGGCGACCTGGCCTCCGACCTGCCCGGCGCCCCCCACGACGACGGCCGCTGGCCGCTGCACGCCGTCGTCACCGGCTTCAACGAGCTCACCCTCGACGCCGAACCCGGTACCACCATCGCCGTCGTCGGCGAGAACGGCGCCGGCAAGACCACCCTGCTGCGCGCCCTTCTCGGCCTCACTCCGCGCGCCCACGCCGAACTCCGGCTCGGCGACACCGACGTCACTGCGCTGCCCTCGCACAAGCGCCAGGTGGCCTGGGTCCCGCAGGACGGCGCGCTGTTCCCGCACCTGAGCGCGCTGGCCAACACCGCGTACGGGCTGCGCGCCCGCCGGGTGCCGCGCGCCGAGGCCCGCCGCGAGGCGCAGCAGTGGCTCGGCCGGCTCGGCGTCGGCCACCTCGCCCACCGCAAGCCCGCCCAGCTGTCCGGTGGCCAGGCCCAGCGCGTCGCCCTGGCCCGCGCCCTGGCCACCCGGCCCCGCCTGCTGCTCCTCGACGAGCCGCTCGCCGCCCTCGACCAGACCACCCGGGCCCGCGTTCGGCACACCCTGCGCACACACCTGGCCGGCTTCGGCGGGGTCTGCCTCATCGTCACGCACGACCCCGTCGAGGCGGTGTCGCTGGCCGACCGGGTCCTCGTACTCGCCGACGGGCGCACCCTCCAGGACGCCCCGCCCTCCGAGGTCACGCGCCACCCGCGCTCCCCGTGGGTCGCCCGGATGCTCGGCCGCAACGCCTGGTCCGGCACGGCGTCGACCGACGGGCTCGTACTCGCCGCCGGGGGACGGCTGGTGGTGGCGGAGGCGCTGCCCGAGGGGTCCCGGGCACTGGCGATCATCGGCCCCGAGGCGGTGTCCGTGCACCGCGACCGCCCGACGGGCAGTCCCCGCAACGTCTGGCAGGGCTCCGTACGGGAGATCACCGCGGTCGGCAGCCGGCTGCGCGTGCTGGTCGGCTCGGCGGAGGCCCCCGACCTGGTCGCGGAGATCACCCCGGAGGCCGCGGCCGAACTGGGCCTGGTCGACGGCTCGAAGGTGTGGACGAGCGTGAAGGCGACCGAGGTCACGCTGGTGGAGCTCTAAGCGGCCTCGGGGAAGTGGGGTGCGTTTCCGCGTCGTGCGGTGCGGTGCATCGCAAGGGGGAGCGGCGCCCCCGTACCGGGCGTACTCGGGTGCCACGACGACAACGCCGCGAGGTGCCGTGCCGGGCGGCGCGGGGGCGTGCCCCACTTCCCCGAGACCGCTCAGGGGGCCTGCCGGACGGCGAGCCAGTCCCGCCGGGCGAAGGCGTCCACGCCCACCAGGGTCCGTCCGGTGCGCGGGGCCGCGACGGACAGCACGCCCTCGGAGCGGCCGGCCACGAAGGCCGGGGCGCCGAGGGTGAGCACGGCGGCACGCTTCCCGGTGGTGCGCCGGAACTCGGCGAGCAGGTGCGCCGTCAAGGCCGTTTCCTTGCGGTCGACGGTGTCCGGCGCATCCGCCCGTACGACGGCCAGCGCGCCCGTGGCCGGATCCCGGGCGGCGGCCGCCAGAGCCTTGTGCAGGGCCCGCATCCGGTCCAGACCGCCGCCGCCCAAGGTGGGCCGGGTGGTGTCGAGCGGCAGAAACCGTACGCCGCGGTGCACGAACTCCGGGCGGTCGGCGCCGGTCAGCACGAAGTCGGCCCCGCCGTCCCCGGTCCCCGCCCGGCTCCCCCCGGCCGGCTCGACGGCGAACCGCCAGGGCCGCGCCCGGACCCCGGCCTCGGTGGCCACGATCGGATCCCGGACCACGGGCGCTGCGGCGGGCCCCGTGGGCGGGGTCCGGGCGCCGAGCGTGTCGAGGGCCAGCCGTCCGGGGCCCGTCCCCCCGACCGCCGAAAGCCGGGTCACGCTGAGCGGCGGCTCGGCGGTGGCCGGGAGCGGCAGGGTGAGCTCCCGCCAGCCGGTCCAGTCCACGGCGGGCCCGCGCACCGTGACGGCCGCCCCGTCGGCGTCGGCCAGCTCCACCGCGGGCCGGGCCCCGGAGCCGTCGCCGCCGACCCAGAGCGTGAGCGAACGGGCCAGCTCCGGGACGGGGAGGGGCCGGGGCGGGGCGGCGCTCCCCTGGGCCGCGGCCCCGGTCAGCTCCAGGGCGAGCCCCGCACCGGGATGCCCCTCGGCCGCGGAGGCGCCCGGCCCGGTCCAGTCGGCGACGTCGGCCAGATCGGTGACGGGGAACGTCACCAGCCCGACCCCCAGGGCAAGTTCGGTGGTAAGGCCGGAGCCGGAGCCGGGCGCTCCGGCAGCCCCGGCAGCACCACCCGCCCGGACCGTGGCGCGCAGGCGGCCCGTGGCCTTGGGGACGAGGGCGGTGACGGTGAAGCCCCCGTGCCCGTCGTCGGTGACGCGCCACCGCGACCGGTCGAACTCCAGGGCCACGTCCTGGGGTTCCACGACGGCGGCCGCGCCCTGCGCGTCGTACCCGGTCAGCCGGAATCCCGCGCTCTCCCCCTGCTCCGCGAGCCCGATCCGGGCCTGCGTGGGCCGGATCCGGGTCAGCGGGCCGAGGACCTCGAGCGGGAGCTCGCCTTGCGGGAGTTCGCCTTGCGGGACCGCGCCGTGCGCCGTCGTGCGCCGGGCGTGCGCCGTCGCACGGCCGGGGCGCACAGCGTGGAACACCCCGGCGGAGTCGACCGTGCCGGCCCCGTCGGCCGACCACACCGGCGCGCCCGGCGCCGGGCCCAGCAGCGCGTCGTACCCGGTGGCCGTGAGGGTCCGGGTGAGCCGGGGGAAGACCCGGGTGAGGTCCTCCGTGGTGCCGCCGACGGGTTCGACCCGGTAGCCGGCGGTCCGGCCGGAGCCCGCCGGGGCCGTGAGGACGAGCCCGTTGGACACCCGCCGCAGCCGCCCGTCCGACGGGGAGTTCTCCAGCGCGAGCGCCGTCGCCCCGCTCAGCCCGGCGAGCAGGGTCGAGGAGCCGCCGCCGTCGAGGTTCAGGGCCTCGACGGCGCCGAGCCGGTGCATCAGGCGGCCCAGCGCGGTCAGGGTGAGGCCGCCGCTGTCCCGCTGGCGGCCGTCCACGGTGAGGATCCGCAGCCGCCGCCCGTCGCGCGAGAACCCGACGGCCGTGCGCGGGGCGGCGGTGTTGTTCGGCTCGCCGTCGTGGTTCTGCGGGACGCCGGCCACGACGAGGGCCTCGCGCCCGCCGACGGCCGCCACCGGGACCGGTCCGGCGTCCGCGAGGGCCCGGGCGGCGACGGCCACGGCGTCCCCGGGGCGCAGGGCGGCGAGTTCGGCAGCGGCCGCACCGCCGGCGGCGGTCAGCACGGTGGTGCCGGGTGCGGGGCGCTCCCGCCGGGCCGGGCTGCGTACCGGCGGGGCGGCTGTCGTGACCCGGCCGTCCCGGACCGCCACGGCGGTGCCCACGGCGGGCAGTTCCGCCCCCGGCCAGTCGGCGGTGTACGCGGCGAGGCCCACGGCGGGCGGCCGGGCCGCGTTGTACCCGGCGAGCGGGCGCACCGCCCCGCCGGGCAGGGTGACGCTCCCGTCGAGTGCGATGCGCAGGACCCGCCCGATGCCGTCGGCGCCGAATCCGACGGCCGGGGCCGCGCCGGGCCCGGGGGTCGCGGAGTGCAGCAGCCGGCCGCCGCCCAGGCCGGGGCCGAGCGGTGCGCCCGTACCGCGGATGTCGAAGAAGTCTCCGTTCACGGCGGCGACCACGCGCCGCCCGGGCCCTGCGGGGTGGCGGGCGGCGGCCTCGGCGACGGTGGCCGGTCCGTGGCCGCCCAGGTACTCGGCGCGGACGCCGCCGCGTCCGCCGAGGTCGACGAGGACCTCGTCGATCCGCAGCCAGCGGTCGGCTTCCAGCCGGTCGTACGACTCCAGGCGGATCCCGGGGGCGATCTGCCGGCCGCTACGGGCGGTCTCGATGCCGTCGGCCTGCGCGGCGGCGGATGCCTCGGCGGGGCCGGCCAGGGCCACGGCGAGCAGGACGGGCAGCAGCGGACGGAGGCTCAGCACCCTGGCAGGATCGGCCACTCGGCCCGCCCCGGGCGGGCACGACCGTTCGCGCCCCGCGGTTTCAGCCATTCGCCCGGCCACACGGGGCACGGGCTCCCACTCCGGGCCCGGATAAGGATTTGGCGGCCGGATGCCGGGCTGGCATGGTTCGGACGTGTCCCGCCGCAGGTCAGCGGGGCATCCGCTGCTTCGTCACATGTTCCCGTGGGGGGTACACACCGCATGTCCTTCAACGAGCCGCCGGGCCCGCCGACTCCGCCCCCGTCGCAGGAGCAGCAGCAGCCCGTCGCGCAGCCGTACCCGCAGCAGGCACCGCCGCAGCCGTACCCGGCTCAGGCCTACCCGGCCCAGCCGTACCCCGGCCCGCAGCCCTACCCCGGCCGGCCCTTCCCCGGGCAGCCCCGGCCCGGGTACCCCGCCGGGCCGTACCCGGGCCTGCCGTACCCGGGGCCTCACCCCACCACCGACGTGCTGCGCTCGCCGCGCGGCCTGGCGGTCGCGCTCACCGCGCTGCTGTCGGTCGCGGCCGTGGTCAACCTGTTCTCGGCGGGCATCAGCGGGTACGTCTTCTCGCTCATGCAGAGCCTGATCGCGGACCCGGCGAAGGTCGGTGACAGCACGCTCGAGCAGGGGGACCTCCTGACCGGCGTCGCCGGCGTACTCCAGTTCGTGATGCTGCTGGCGACGGCGGTCGTCTTCGTCATCTGGTTCCACCGCGTGCGCGTGAACGGCGAGATCTTCGCCCCCGACGGCTTCTCGCAGACCCGCGGCTGGGCCATCGGCAGCTGGTTCATCCCGATCGGCAATCTCTTCCTGCCGTTCCGCATCGCGAAGCAGATCTGGGCCGCCAGCACCCAGCGCGGGCCCGACGGCTCCTACCGCGAGGTCTCCGCCGTGCCCCTCAACGCCTGGTGGGGGCTGTGGGTCGGCTCGCTGGTGCTCGACCGCGTCTTCGGCACGATGTACGAGCGGGCCGAGACCCCGGAGGCGCTGCGCGCGGCGTCCGCCGTGGGGATCGTCACCGACCTGTTCACGGTCGGCGCCGCCGTACTCGCCATCGTCTTCGTCCGCAGGCTGACGGCCCTGCAGACCACCAAGGCGCAGCAGGGCCCGCACGCGGCCGTCTGAGCCCGCCGGGCTGAAACCCGCCGGTCTGAAACCCGCCGGGCGTTTCTCAAGGCACCGCGTGCCCCGGGACGGCGAACTCGCACCACACGCTCTTCCCGCCACCCCGGGGCTCCACGCCCCATTCCTCCGCGAGCTGGTCCACGAGCAGCAGGCCGCGCCCGGACACCGCCCAGTCGCCCGCCTCGCGCCGGTGCGGCAGGGCGCTGCTGGAGTCCTCGACCTCGATCCGGATCCGGCCGTCCGCAGCCAGCCGTACGTTGACGTGGCCGCCGCCGTCGGTGTGTACCAGGGCGTTGGTCATCAGCTCGTCCGCCGCCAGTTCGATCTCGTCGGCCCGCTCCGCGGCGCCCCAGGCGGCCACCGCCGCCCGGATCAGGTGGCGGGCCATCGCCGGGCCCTCGGGGTCGCCCGGGGTGAGCCGCAGGCGCAGCGGGCCGCCGCCGCGCGGGGTGGGGGTGCCGCGGCGGCGCAGCAGGAGCAGGGCCATGTCGTCCCCGACGCCCGCGTCGCCGACGAGGTCGCACAGCACGTCGGCGAGCTCCTCGACGTCGACCGGGCCGCTGTGGACCGCTTCCATGAGCTCGCGAATGCCGGCCTCGGGGTCGCCGTCCTGCCGTTCGAGCAGGCCGTCGGTGCACAGCACCAGGGTGTCGCCGGGGTGCAGTTCGAGGCTGGTGACGGGATAGCCGGAGCCGGTTCCGGACTGCTCGCGCGGCGGCAGCCCGAGCGGGAGTCCGCCGGCCACCTGGATCCGGTGGCAGCTGCCGTTGCCGCGCCGCACCACCGGGTCGAGGTGGCCGGCGCGGACCATCTGGAGCATGCCGGTGTTCAGGTCCACCTCGGCGTAGGTACAGGTGGCGAATCGTTCCGTCTCGAGCTCCCGCAGGAAGGTCGAGGCCCGGGCCATGGCCGTGCCGGGCGTGTGCCCCTCGGCGACGTAGGCCCGCAGGACGATCCGCAGCTGGCCCATGACGGCCGCCGCGTCCGTGTCGTGCCCTTCCACGTCGCCGATCATCACCCCGACCCGGCCCTCGCCGAGCGGGATCACGTCGTACCAGTCGCCGCCGATTTCCCGCCCCATCCGGGCGGCCCGGTACCGTACGGCGATCCGCGCTCCCGGCACCTCCGGGATCCGGCGCGGCAGCATGGCCCGCTGCAGGCCCTCCGCGAGGTCGTGCTCCTGTTCGAAGAGGATGGCGCGCTGGAGGCTCTGCGCGATGCCGCTGCCGAGCGCGACGAGCAGGTTCCGCTCCTCGGCGGTGAAATCGCCGTCCCGCTTGTACAGCAGCCCGAGCGCGCCGATGGCCCGGCCCTGGGCGATCAGCGGCAGGTAGACGCCGCTGTGTACGGCCAGCGGCTCGATGTACGGCCAGAGGTCCGGGTAGCGCTGCTGGAACTCCTCGCGCGAGGCGAGGAACACCGGCTGCAGGTTCCGTACGGCCTCGCTCATCGGGAACTGCGCGTCGATGCGGGTGTACTCGATCTCCGGGACGTACGAGGCGAGCTGCCCCTCCGCGACAAGATGGATGCGGCCGCCGTCCACGACGCCGAGCATCACGCTGACCGCGCCGAGGTGGCCGAGGGCCTCGGGGTCCTTCAGGACGTCGGTCACGTCGTTGACGGTGCGGGCATGGGCCAGGATGGCGCTGGTCCGCTCGACGACGCCGGTCATCCGGCGCCGCCCCTCCGCCTGCTCCCCGCCGGCGCCTGGCTCGCCGGGGTCGTGGGCGGCGTCGCGCAGGATCCCGATGATCCGGTACGGGCGGCCGTTCGCCTCGCGCAGGATGTGGCCCTGGATGTGGGTCCAGGCCGGGGTGCCGTCGCGGCGCCGGGTGCGGACGTACGCCCCGTAGTGGCTCCGGCCGTCCTTGAGCGCCTGCGCCACCCGGGCGTCGAGCCGGACCTCCTCGCCGGGTGACACCCGCGACCGCAGCCCCTCGGGGGTGCCTTTGAACTCCTCCGGGCGCAGGTCGAGGACCTCGAGGGCGGTGGGATCCAGATGCATCTGCCCACTGTCGAGGTCCCAGTCGAAAGTGCCCATGCGGTTGAGCGCGAGGCTCATGTCCGGCTGCGCGGGCCAGTCGACCTCGGGGCTCGCTCCCCTTTCGGCCATGCAGCCAGGGTCTCACCGTTCCCGCACGTATGCCCGCCCGCGTCAGGTCCCGGCGTCGCCGTCGGCTCCGCGCCGCTCCGTCGCGGGAGGCTGGGTCGGGGTGCCGGCCCGGGTCGTCGCGTCCGTGTCAGCCCCGGGCTCGTTCGTCCTCGGCCTCAGCTCCGGCGCCACCGAGGACGGCGGCGCCGGAGACGGTGGTTCCGCCAAGCTCGGCGGGGGCGCCGGCGCGGAGGAGACGGACGCGGACGCGGTCACCGGCGGCTTCGAGGACGCGGGCGCCGACGCGGGCTGCGAGACGGACGGCGTGACGGACCCGGGCGGCGCCTTGGACTCCGGCGGCGTCGGGGTCGGCATCGGCGATTCGGGCTTGAGCGGTGCCTTGGACGCGGGCTTGGAGGGCGCCGTGGACTCGGGCTTGGACGGGAACCCGGAAGGGCGCCCGGAAGGCAGCGCGGTCTTCGTCGGCGATTGCGCCGCGGACGGCGGGGCCTTCGTGACCGACGGGCTCGGCGGCACCGGCGTGATCGGCGGCTTCGGAATCACGGGCGGCGGCACCGGCTTGTCGTGCTTGGCCTGGTGGTCGCCGCGGCCACGCTCGAACCAGTGCCGGTCGTGGCGGTCGTAGATGACGAACTTCTGGACGACGGCCACCGACGGCGCGACGGCGACCACGTTCTTGGGCTGGTACGAGCTCCACGGCTCACCGGACCGCTTCGGGTTGCCCTTCAGCGCCACCGGGGACCCGAGCGGGTTGCCGCACGCGCACCGCACCCGCGGCACCCCGCGGGCATCGACCAGCACTGCCGTCCCGGCCTGCAGCACCGCCTGGTAGCCGGTGGCCTTGCCGTCGCGGTAACCGTGGTTGGTGACGCGGGTGTCCATGCCCAGCTGAACCGGGGTGAGCGAGCGCAGGTAGCCGGGTACGGTCGCCGGCTGGATGCCGAGCGCCGAGGCGAAGGCGCTGTTCTTGGCGGGCTGGGCGGTCAGCACCTGGATCTGCTTCTCGACGTCGCAGCTGGCCGTTGCCTTCGTACCGCCGTACAGGCCCGGCGCCGCGCCGCTGACGCTGCGCGTGACGATGGCGCCGGTGGTGGGTGCCGCGCTCTGTGGCACGGGCGGTGTAGCGGTCTGCGGCGGTGGAGTGGCCTCCTTCGCGGCGGTGGACTCCGTGAACGGGTCCGGGCCGGCCACGGCGGCGGGCTGCAGGAACACCTCGCCGCCGGCGGTGGAGGTGCCGCTGGGCCGGGTCAGGACCACGGCGAGGGCCACCGCAGCGACCACCGCGACGAGCGCGGTGGCCAGCCGGGGCCCGGACCGCCACCAGGGACCGCCGGGCGGTGGCCCCGGTGGCGTGCCTCCGGGCGGTGCCGGCGGCGGGGGTGGCGGCGGCCCCTCCCGCCCGCCCGAGAGGGGGCCGGAAGGGGGACCTGCGGGGCGCTCGGCCGGCGGGTGTATGGACTGCGTCGGCTGCTGCGGCTCCCGGCCGGAGGGTTGCGTCGTCACGTGCCCTTCTTCCCGGGCGGAGGAGTTCCGGCCCCTGTGGCCCCTCCGTGACTCGGACTCGGACACGGAGGCGCCACGCGGACACGGAGATGACTCGGACACGGAGATGCCGGGACTTCCTGCACTCCTGCGGACCATTGTCTGCGCCGCTCGGGTGGTGGCCGCAAGCCGAGCGTGCCTACGGTGGCAGCGTGAGCAGTCCGTCAGCACCCACTTCGCCACCCGGGGGCTCCGCGAGGGCATGGCGGGACGCCCTCGTCGCCGTCGTGGCGGGCTTCGCGGTGATGGCCGCCGTCGCCGCGGCGGGACTGGCCTGCGCGGGGGCGACCGACCTGCCCGGCGGGGCGTTCCCTCGGGTGGTCGCGGCGGTCGTCGTACTGGCGGCCGGCGGATCGGTCGAGGTGACCGGCGCGGCCGGCTTCCTGGCCGACGCCCATGCGAGCCTGTCCGTACTGCCACTCTCGGTGAGTCTCGCCGGGGCCCTCACGGCCGGCGCGCTCTTCCTGCGCCCCCTGCACAACCGTGCGGTGACCCGGCCGGGCGAACTCGCGGCCCGCGCCGTCCCGTTGGTCTTGCTGTGGCTGCTCGCCCTCACCGGCACCGCGTTCCTCGCCCGCCAGACCTTCGGCATCTCCACGGGCGACTCCCTCGTCGCCGACCTCGGCGAACTCCTCGACTCCGCCCCGACGGTCGGCTTCAGGGCCGCCCTGCCCGCGACCCTCTTCTTCGGACTGCTGTGGATCCTCGGCCTGTTGCTCATCGCCCTGCTGATCTCGCGCCGGGCGCCGCTCCCGGCCCGGCTGGTCCGCTTCCACGCGGCGGTGCGGCCCGCCGCCTTCGCCACCGTGGCGCTGCTCCTCGCGTACGTCGTCATCGGCCTCGGCGTCGGCGTGGTCGTGGCCGTCACGCAGGGCCACGCGGGCCGGACGTTCGCCGTGATCCTGCTCGGCTTGCCGAACCTCGCCTGGCTCGCGCTCACCCTGGGCCTCGGCGGGGCCTGGGAGGGCCGTGTCGAGGGGCTGTTCGGGCTGCCGATGCCGCAGTTGCTGGACCAGGTGATGCGCGGGCCGGACCTGTCCACGGTCGACGTGGGCTCACTCGCGCAGCAGGACTCCCGGGCCTGGTGGCTGGTGGCCGTGGCCGCCGTGCTGCTGCTCGGCACGGGCTTCCTGGCGGCCGTACGCTCCCCCGCGCACGTCCGCGCCTGGCAGCACGCGCTCCACCTGGGCGTGGCTCTCGCCCTCACCACCCTGACGGTGTGCCTGCTGACCGCCTTCGAGGCCCGGTTCGGGCTGTCCCTGCTCGGCATCGGCAACGTCGGCATGCTCGACGCGAAGACGGAGCTGCGCCCCGAGCTGTGGCGCAACGTGGGCCTCGCCCTGGTCTGGGGCGCGCTCGCGGGCTTCCTCGGGGCCCTGCTGGCCCGTCCGGTGCACCGCCGCGGTCTCGTCGAGAAGCCGCCCGAGACCATCGCCCGCTGAGCCGGTGCCGCGTCAGGCAACGTTCGCCCCGTCCCGCCGCCTGCCGATCGCTCGTACGGCCCCGGCTCACGCGCCCTCCGGCGGTGACACGACCTGCGTCGGTTCGCGCCCTTCGCCTGCGGGCCCCCGTCCTGGTTCCCGGCCGGGTTCGCGCCCCGCTGCACCGCGGGCCCGCCCGCCTGCCGTTGCCGTGTCCACCCTTGGGCCGGGCGATTCCTTGCGTTCCGTCTCCGCGGCCGGCGGCTCCGGCTCGGCCGAGTCCCCCGGCCCCGTGCCGACCGCGTACGTCGTGAGGCGGGTGCCGTCGCCGTACATCCAGCGCCCGCTGGCCTCTTCGTACAGCCAGACGGCCTCGTCGTCGACCACGATCCCGATCCGCAGCCCCTGGGTCGCCCGCCGGAAGCCCTCGGTGTCCGTGCGCCCGGCGGCGAGTTCCTCGGCGGCCTGCCGGTAGCGCTGCAGGGTCTCGGCGCCGTGTGCGAGCAGCGGCAGCGGGTCCTCCTCGGCGTGCGCGATCGGCCGGCCACCGGTCGGCGGCGGCTCGGGCACGGCGACCAGGAGCCGTCCGTCCACCCAGGCGGACCACCCGTTGGCGCACAGGATCTCCCCCCATTCCCCGCGCCGGGACAGGAGTTGCACGGGCAGGAAGGGGTCCAGGGGCACGGTGGGCCGGGAGACGTCGGGCTCTTCCCAGGCGGGCAGCCCCTCGCGGGGGACCACGTGCGTGGGCTGGAAGTCGAAGGGCCCGGTCAGGTTGGCCATCGACGCCTACTTTCGCATGATCGCGGGCTCGTGGCGGCGCAGCAGCCGCAGGACCAGCACTCCGAACAGTACGGACAGGCCCACGAGCATCCCGAGATCGAGCAGCCACACCCCGGCGCTGTGCGCGAAGAGCGGGTCGTCGGTCAGTTTCCCGGGGACGATCGCGCCGAGGTCGATGGTGCCGGCCATGGCGCCGAGCGCCCACCGGGACGGCACCAGCCAGGCCAGCTGCGCGATCACCGGCACGCCGTTCAGCTGCAACAGGGCTCCGCAGAAGACCACCTGGACGATGGCGAGGAGGACCAGCAGCGGCATGGTGACCTCCTCCTTCCGGACCAGGGCGGAGACCAGCAGGCCGAGCATCATCGCGGTGAAGGACAGCAGGGCGACGGCGAGGGTGATTTCGGCGAGGGGCGTGAAGAAGACCCCTTTGCCGCCGGGGGCGTTGGTCTTCACTCCGTAGAGGCCGACGAGCGTCATCACCACGGCCTGGGCCACGGTGATGGCGCCGAGCACCACCACCTTGGACATCAGGTACGCGGATCTGGACAGGCCGACGGCGCGTTCGCGCTGGTAGATGACTCGCTCCTTGACCAGTTCCCGTACGCCGTTGGCGGCGCCCGTCAGCACGCCGCCGACGCACAGGATGAGCAGGGCGTTGATCGCCGTCTCCTTGGTGAGGGAGCTGCCGGCCAGGGCCCGGGTCATGGCGCCCATGACGAACGGCAGGGCGATCATGATGACGAGGAAGGTGCGGTCGGCGCCGAGCGCGGCGGCGTAGCGGCGGACCAGTGTGGAGAGCTGGGAGCCCCAGCTCTGGGCCTTGGGCGGCGGGGCGACGAAGCCGGCCGCCCCGGACCGGTCCTCGTCGAGCCGGGGCTGCCGCGCGGCGTTCTGTACGTAGGTGCGGTGCTGCGGGGAGGTGCGGTACTCCCCCTCCCAGTCCCGGCCCTGCTGGTTCTCGAAGGCTTCGAAGGCCTCTGGCCATTCGGCGAACCCGAAGAAGCCGAGGGTCTCCTCGGGCGGCCCGAACCAGGCGATGCGCCCGCCCGGGGCGAGGACCAGCAGCCGGTCGCAGACGTCGAGGCTGAGCACGCTGTGGGTGACGACGATGACGGTGCGCCCGTCGTCGGCGAGGCTGCGCAGCATGTGCATCACGGAGCGGTCCATGCCGGGGTCGAGGCCGGAGGTGGGCTCGTCCAGGAAGAGCAGGGAGGGCTTGGTCAGCAGTTCCAGGGCGACGGAGACGCGTTTGCGCTGACCGCCGGAGAGGCTGTGGATGGGCTGGTCGGCGCGCTGCCCGAGGCCGAGTTCGCCGATCACCTCGTCGACCCGGGCCTGGCGTTCGGCCCGGGCGGTGTCCTGCGGGAAGCGCAGTTCGGCGGCGTAGGCGAGGGCGCGGCGGACGGTGAGCTGCGCGTGCAGGATGTCGTCCTGGGGGACGAGGCCGATGCGGCTGCGCAGTTCGGCGTAGTCGCGGTAGAGGTCGCGTCCGTCGTACAGGACGCTGCCGTGGTCGGCTGGGCGCAGTCCGGTGAGGGCGCCGAGGAGGGTGGACTTGCCGGCGCCGCTGGGGCCGACGACGGCGAGCAGGCATTTGGCGCCGACGGGGAAGGAGACGTGGTCGAGGAGGGTCTTGCGGCCGCGGTCGACGGTGACGGCGAGGTCCTGGACGTCGAGGGAGACCTCTCCGGTGTCGAGGTACTCCTGGAGCTGGTCGCCGACGAGGCAGAGCGCGGTGTGGCCGATGCCGACGATGTCGCCCTCGGCGACGGGGGCGCGTTCGATGCGGGCCCCGTTGAGGAAGGTGCCGTTGTGGCTGCCGAGGTCGGTGATCTCGTACGTGCCGTCGGCGAGGGCGTGCAGTTCGGCGTGCCGGCGGGAGACGACGAGGTCGTCGATGACGAGGTCGCTGTCGGGGGCGCGGCCGATGCGCACGGCGGTCCGGGTGGGGAGCGGGCGCACGGTGGTGGGGCGGCGGAAGGTGCCGGTCAGGGACGGAGTGGACACCGAGGACGGCCTGGAGACGGCGGGCCCGCCGTTCGGGACCGTGCCGAGGCACCGGGCGCGCGGGCCGTCGGAGGCGTTGCCGAAGCGCAGCTCGCTGCCGACGCCGATGCTCCACTCGTGGACACGGTGGCCGTCGACCCAGGTTCCGTTGGTGCTGTGCTCGTCCTCCACGGTCCAGTGGTCGCCGTCGGGGCGCAGGATCGCGTGGTGCCAGGAGACGCGGGCGTCGTCGAGGCAGATTTCGCACAGGGGGTCCCGGCCGACGTGGTACGTCCGGCCCGGGCTCATCGCGGTGGAGCCCGTGTCGGTTTCCAGGACGAGCTCGGGCGCGGTCGGCACACCGGGGCGCTGGACCATGAGCAGATTTTCCCACGATCCGACCGGTCCAGCATAACCGCAGGTCAGCGGCCTCTTATGGGTAATGACAACGGTCCCCGTTGCAGCCTTTGCCCATTGCGTCACGGTGCGCTTCACTTCACCCGTCGGAACCGAACACACGGGGGACGCCATGAGTGGGCACGACCACGCACACGACGACCACGGCCACGCCGCCGGCCACGACCAGGGCGGTCACGGTCACGGCGGCCACAGCCACGGGGTCTCCGCTGACGCCGACCGGCGCTGGCTGGCCATCGCGCTCGGCCTGATCGGCGCGTTCATGGCGGTCGAGGTGGTCATCGGCATCGTGGCCCAGTCCCTGGCCCTGATCTCCGACGCCGCCCATATGCTCACCGACGCCGTCTCCATCGTCCTCGCGCTGATCGCGATGCGGCTCGCGGCCCGCCCTGCGCGCGGCGGATTCACGTACGGCCTCAAACGCGCGGAGATACTCTCCGCCCAGGCCAACGGGCTCACCCTGCTCCTGCTCGCGGCCTGGCTGGCGTACGAGGCGGTCCGGCGGCTGATGGACCCGCCGGAGGTGGCGGGCGGGCTGGTCCTCGTGACGGCGCTCGCGGGCATCGTCGTGAACGTGGCGGCCGCATGGTGCATCTCCAGGGCGAACCGCTCCTCGCTCGCCGTCGAGGGCGCCTACCAGCACATCCTGAACGACCTGTTCGCCTTCATCGGCACCGCCGTCGCCGGTCTGATCGTGCTCACCACGGGATTCGTCCAGGCCGACGCGATCGCCACGCTCGTGGTCGTGGTGCTGATGGTCAAGGCGGGCTACGGGCTGGTCCGCGAGTCCGGCCGGATCTTCCTGGAGGCCGCGCCGGCGCACATGGACCCGGACGCGGTGGGCGACCAGCTGGCCGGGCACCCGCCCGTCACCGAGGTGCACGACCTGCACATCTGGACGATCACCTCCGGGCAGGCGGCCCTCTCGGCGCACGTGCTCGTCGAACCGGCCGGCGACTGCCACGCCGTACGCCGCGACCTGGAGCGGCTGCTGGAGAAGGAGTACGGGATCACGCACACCACCCTCCAGGTGGACCACGTACAGGAAGCGCTGCTCAGCGTCGGCCGCCCGGGCGAGGACCCGGCCGACCCGCACTGCGCGGACGCCCACGGCCCGGTGCACCGGCAGGGCCCGCACGACCACTGACGGCTGACGGCTGACGGCTGGTCCACGGCCGCGCCGGCGGCCGATCGCCGGTGGCCGCGCTGACCCTCCCGCCCACGGGGCATACATGCACGCATGACGCAGAAGCGCAGCGCCGGACTGCTCCTGTTCCGTACGGCCGCCGAGCCCGCCACCTCGGCTCAGGGCGCCGTCGAAGTACTCCTCGGCCATATGGGCGGCCCCTTCTGGGAGCACAAGGACGACGGGTCGTGGGCCATCCCCAAGGGCGAGTACGAGGCGGACGAGACCCCGCTCGACGCGGCCCGCCGGGAGTTCACCGAGGAGATCGGCCTGCCGCCGCCGGAGGGCCCGTACCTTCCGCTGGGCGAGGTGCGGATCCCGGGCGGCAAGCTGGTGACGATCTGGGCCGTCAGGGCCGACCTCGATCCGGCGCTGATGGTGCCGGGGACATTCACGATGGAGTGGCCCCCGCACTCGGGCCGGACGCAGGAGTTCCCCGAGTTGGACCGGGTGGCCTGGTTCACTCCACCCGTGGCCGAAAGTAAGCTGACCCCCTCTCAAATTCCCTTCTTGGGGAGGCTGTTGGTGCTCCTGAAGGGTTGACCTGACCTTGACTTGCCAACAAACCCCACGTGCATGGACATTGCACATATGACGAACGTCGTGCTGGTGGGAACCCTGGACACCAAGGGTGTCGAGTACGGCTGGCTGCGCGAGAGGCTGCTGCGCACCGGCGTCGAAGTGATCATGGTCGACACAGGCATCATGGGCGAGCCCCGGGTGCCCGCGGACGTACCGCGCGAAGCGGTGGCCCGGGCAGCGGGAACGGAACTGCCGGAACTACGCGCGGCCGCCGACCGGGGTGCGGCCGTGAGCACGATGGCCAGAGGCGCCGAGGCGACGCTGTTACGCCTGCACGCCGAGGGCCGGCTGCACGCGGTGCTCGCCATCGGCGGCAGCGGCGGCACCTCCATCGCCACCCGGGCGATGCGCGCGCTGCCGCTGGGCGTGCCGAAGCTGATGGTCTCGTCCATGGCGTCCGGGGACGTGGCCCCGTACGTCGGATCCTCGGACATCGCGATGATGTACAGCGTGGTGGACATCGCGGGGATCAACAGCATCTCCGCGCCGGTCCTGGCGAACGCGGTCGAGGCGGCCGCGGGGATGGCCAAGGCCTTCGAACGGGCCTCGCGTGAGCTGCACCGCCCGGTCCGGCTGGGCGCCGGCTCCCGGCCGCTGATCGCGGCGAGCATGGCGGGCGTCACCACCATCGGGGTGGACGCCGCCCGCGAGCACCTGACCGAACTCGGCTACGAGGTGCTGGTCTTCCACGTCAGCGGCACCGGCGGCCGCACCCTGGAGACCCTGGCCGGGCAGGGCATCTTCGCGGGCGTGCTCGACCTGACGCTCAGCGAGCTGGCCGACGACCTGTGCGGCGGCATCCTCACCGCCGGCCCCGACCGGCTCAGCGCGGCCGGGCGGGCCGGGATTCCGCAGGTGGTGAGCCTGGGGGCGCTGGACATGGTGAAGTTCGGGCCGCTGGAGACCCTGCCCGAACGGGCCCGCTACCGGCGGGTCCACGTACACAACCCGTCCATCACGGTAATACGTACGACCCCCGCCGAGTGCGCGGAGCTCGGCCGCCGGGTCGCCGCCAAACTCCGCGCGGCGACCGGCCCCACGGCCGTCTGCGTCCCACTCCGCGGACTGTCCACGCTCGGCGCGCCGGGGGGCACCTACCATGACCCCGACGCGGACCGGGCCCTGTTCTCGGCGCTGCGCGAGGGGCTGCGCGGCAGCTCCGCCCGACTCTACGACTACGACACCCACATCAACGACCCGGACTTCGGGAGGGCGGCGGCCGACCGGCTGCACGCCATGATCGGCGCGGCACGGGCCGCGGCGTGACCGTCGTCTGACCGCCGACCGACCGCCGTGCGAGATGCCCGGCAGGGTTGGGAACCGGCCGTGGCGGAAACCGTGTCCCTGGGTGTGGCCGGTCGGCGTGCGACCGGGCCTGGGGCTCGGTGACGCCACGGACGGGGGCAGACGATGAAGAACGTGTGGACGGTGCCCGGCTATGCGCAGGTCCGGGAGCTCGGCTCGGGTGGCAGCGGCCGCGTGGTCCTCGCCGTCCACGAGGCCACGGGCACGCCGGTCGCGGTGAAGTACCTCAGCGACCGGCTGCGCGAGGACCCGGCGTTCGTCGGGGAGTTCCGGGCCGAGGCCCGGCTGCTCGGCGGACTGGACACGCCGTACGTGGTGCGGTTGTACGAGTACGTGGAGGCGCCCGACGGCGCCGCCATCGTGATGGAGCTGGTCGACGGGATCTCCCTGCGCGCGCTGCTGAAGCAGGCCGGGCAGGCCGATCCCGAGGCCGCTCTGGTGGTGCTGAAGGGCTCTCTGCTGGGCCTGGCCGCGGCGCACCGGGCGGGTGTCGTCCACCGCGACTACAAGCCCGAGAACGTACTGGTCGCCCCCGACGGCTCCTCGAAGCTGGTGGACTTCGGCATCGCCGCACGCCGCGGTACGACGCCCGGGGTGGCCGGTACCCCGGCGTACATGGCCCCCGAGCAGTGGCAGGGCCGGCCGGCCTCGCCCGCGGCCGACGTGTACGCGGCGACGGCGACGTTCTTCGAGTGCCTGACCGGCCGCAAGCCGTTCGCCGGGGAGAACTTCGCGGAGCTCGCCGTCCAGCACATAGAGGCGCCGGTCCCGGAGACCGAGGCCCCCGAGCCGGTACGCCCGCTGATCCGGCGGGGTCTGGCCAAGGCCCCGGAGCAGCGGCCGGAGAACGCCGAGGCGTTCGTGGCGGAGCTGGAGGGCGTGGCGCTCGCCGCGTACGGGCCGGACTGGGAGGAGCGCGGGCAGCGCAAGCTCGCGGCGCTGGCCGCGCTGCTGCCGCTGCTGTTCCCTTCGGCGGGCGCCCCCGCCGCGGGGACCACGGCGGTGGCGACGACCACGATCGCGAGCCCCTCGCGTTGGGCCCCGGGCCGGCGTGGCCTGATCGCGGGCGGCGCGGCGCTGGTCCTGGGCGTACTGACGGCGCTCACCTACAGCGCGGTCGGCGGGGAGACCGGCGGGGCCTCGGCGCTGAACGCGTTCGCGACGTCCAGCGCGAGCCCCGGCGGTACGGGCCCTGCACCGGCTCCCGGCCCGAGCGTGTCCGCCTCTCCCTCGCCGTCCCCGTCCCCGTCCCCCTCGCCGTCCCCGTCCGCGTCGCCGTCGCCCACCCCGAGCCCGAGCTACTCGCCGACGGTGACGCCCACGATCACGGCGCCGACGACGGAACCGCCCACCACCCCGCCGCCCTCACCGAAGCCGACGGTGGTCGTCGGCGCGGTGTCCGTCACCGTTCGCCAGACGGGGCTCTCCCTCGGCCAGGCGACCGTGGCCGTCAAGGCGTCGGGCAGCGCGCCGGTGACGGTGGTGCTCGAATGGTTCACCGGTGATGCCGAGGGAAAGCTGGGCAGGCCCGACGGCGCACCGGACACCCTCACGTACCAGCCGGGTGCCGCGCCGCTCGTCCAGGCTCACACGTTCTCCGGCACGGGCTGCTACTGGGGCGTGCGGGCCACCACCAAGCCCGCCGCCGGCAACGGCTCCTCGACCTCCCAGGTCTTCATCAGGCGGTGCACGATCTCATGAGCGACAGCGACGACGACTACAGCGCCACCGTGCTCGGCAGCCACTGGTTCAGCGGGCCGCCGCAGCCGCAGGAGGCCGTGCCCGACCGGGTCGAGGGGTCGGTCCTGCGGTTCGGGCCTGGGGTGACGGCCGCCATGCCGGCGCCGTTCCCCGTGGTCGCGGAGCCGGTGCCGGCGCGCCGGCGCGGGGAGTGGCGCCGGTACACCCTGGCGGCCGTCGTCCTGCTCGCGGTGCTCGCGTACCTGGCCTGGCAGCGGTACGGCCCGGCCATCGAGGTGCGGGACGTGACGGTCGCCGCCGCCGACCCGCAGGGTCCCGGCTGCGATTCCGCCGCCGACGTGGTGGCCGTCGTACGGACCAACGGGCGGCCCGGGACCCTGACGTACCGGTGGATCCGCTCCGACGGCACGCAGTCGGAGCAGCTCACCGAGCGGGTGCCGCGCGGGAAGAAGGAGGCCCGGCTGCACCTGCTGTGGACCTTCCAGGGCCGGGGCACGTACGCGGCCGAGGCGAAGCTCCAGCTGGTCTCGCCCGGGCAGCGCACCGCGGCAACGCAGTTCACGTACCGCTGCAACGGCTAGACGGCACCGTCCTTCCGGCCGAGGCGGCCGTCGCGGCCGTGGCCGTCGGGCCGAAGCGCGCGCACCCCGCCCGCTGGTTGACTCGTAGGCGTTGACGAGGGGCTCAGGGACGCCCTCCGGCACCCCTGCGTGTGTCACGTTCCAGCCGGCGAACACCCCTACCGGAGCGTGGCCGTCCCGCACGGATGCCAGTCCGCGCGGGAGGCCCGCAGCCGCTTTGGGGAGTGGCTGCGGGCCATCCTGCCGACCTGTCCGTGGCAGGCCGGGTCCGAACCCCCTTGTTTCAACGTTTCAGAACCTGGCGTGGGCGGTGATGTCCGCCTCGAACTCGCCCGTCATCGCAGGGGTCACCGTCGGCCTGCACTGCGCGACCGCCGCCAGGTAGTCCTGCGTGGAGGCGCCTGGCTGGGCCGCCGCCGCGCCGCGCGCGCCCACCGCCTCCAGGTCCCGCTCGAAGGACACCTGCGCCGCGATCCGCGCCGCGTGCTCGATGTCGGCCGGGGTGAACAGCTCGCTGGTGGCCACCAAGGCCGCCACGTCCACATCCGTCCGGCCCGCCGTGTAGCGGGACCAGATCGCGGCACGCGCCCCGGCGTCCGGGGTGCCGATCGGGATCAGGTAGTCGAAGCGCCCCGGCCGCAGGAACGCCGGGTCCAGGGAGCGGATGGAGTTGGTGGCGCACACCAGCAGCCGCTCGTCACCCTCCCGGAATCCGGGGATCAGCTTGAGCAGTTCGTTGGTCACCCCGTGGATCCCGCCGGGCTGCGCGGGCTCGGTGCGTACGGGCGCGATCTCCTCGACCTCGTCGATGAAGACGAGGACCCGCTCCAGCTCGGCGATCCGGGCGAACGCGTCGCGCAGCGCGGCGGCCAGATTGCCCTCGTCGGCGAGGCGGGACGGCAGCAGTTCCACGAACGGCCAGCCGAGCCGGGAGGCGATGGCGCGGGCGAAGGTGGTCTTGCCGGTGCCCGGCGGGCCGAAGAGGGTGATGGCGCGCGGCGGCCGCACGCCGTGCGCGGCGGCCCGCTCGGGCTCGGCGAGCGGCAGCACCACGCGCCGCTCTATGAGGTCCTTCTCCTGCTCCATGCCGGCGACCTTGGTCCACAGGTCGTTCGGCAGGAAGCGGCCGCCGAGGTCGTCGAGGAGGCCGGCCGCCGGTCCGTGCAGCGGCTCGGTCTTCTCGAAGTAGGCCACGGCGGGCTGGCGCGTGTAGCCGGCGTTGAGCAGGCCCTCGCCGAGCAGGTCCTCCTCGGGCAGGACGTACGCGATCCGGCCGACGC
Organism: Streptomyces sp. NPDC051364; assembly: GCF_040682115.1. Taxonomy (NCBI): domain Bacteria; kingdom Bacillati; phylum Actinomycetota; class Actinomycetes; order Kitasatosporales; family Streptomycetaceae; genus Streptomyces; species Streptomyces sp. NPDC051364. The sequence goes on from NZ_JBFBAH010000024.1 coordinate 99,262, forward strand.
GGGCGGCGATCAGCCGCCGCTCCAGCTCGACGAGCAGGGCGCTGGCCAGGCCCCGGCCGCGCCATCCCGCGGCGATCGCGACCCGCATCACCCAGGCCCGCTCGCCGGTGACGCAGGCGAGGGCCGCGCCGATCGGGACGCCCTGGTGGACGGCGACCACGCACGGCTGCCGGCCGGTGAGGGCGCTGATGCACTCGGCGAGCGAGAAGACGGATTCCTGGCCGAGTTCGGCCGTGGTGTCGATCAGATGGACCACAGCGGCGAGATCGCTCTCGCGGTAGTCGTGGATGAGCCAGTTCACCGGGTACCGCCCCTCGTTCGTGCTCCTGCGGCGAGGCTAGGGGCGGCCGGGCCCGGCGATCACGCTCCGCGGTGCACAACAGCCGGTCCGGAAACCGTCCGTGTCGTCCATAGACTGGTGGTTTCCGCCCGAGCCGCGCATCGAGGACCCGATCAGTTTCATGACTTCCGACATACCCGCCGCCGACAGGTCCGCCGATGGCTCTGCCGACGGGTCCGCTGCCGGACGGCGGACGATCGTGTGGCTGGTCCCGGTCCTGTGGACGGTGGGGCTCGGGCTGTGGGGGCTCTCCCGGCAGGACAGTGTGTGGCGGGACGAAGCGGCGACCTGGCAGGTGGCCGGCCGGTCGGCGGGCGAGATCCTGGACCTGCTCGGCAACGTCGATGCCGTGCACGGCCTGTACTACCTCCTCATGCACGGGCTCTTCGAGCTCTTCGGGGCGAGTACGGCCACCCTTCGGCTGCCGTCGGTGCTGGCGGTGGCGGCCGCCGCGGCGTGCGTGGCCCTGATCGGGCAGCGGCTGGCCGGTTTCTGGGCGGGACTGGGCGGCGGGCTGGCGCTGGGGCTGCTGCCCGCCGTGCAGTTCTACCTCCAGGAGGGCAGGCCGTACGCGCTGGTCGCGGCCGGTGCCGGGCTGTCGACCCTGCTGCTGGTGTCGCTGCTGTCCGCGCCGCCGGGGCCCGGCCGCGGGCGGCGGGCCTGGCCGCGCTGGGCGGCGTACGGGGTCACGGTGCTGGTGTGCGCGCTGCTGAACTGGCTGTCGCTGCTGATCCTGCCCGCGCATGCGGCGACGCTGTGGTGGGTGCGGGCCGGGCGCGCTGTGTGGCTGCGCTGGGCGGCGTACGGGGCGTGTGCCGTAGCGGGGGCGCTGCCGCTGGTGCTGTTCAGCCGGAGCCAGTCAGACCAGGTGTCGTGGATACCGCCCCTGACCTGGCACATGATGATCGGCCCGGCGATCCTGCTGGCCGTCGGCGGCCTCGGGGCCTGGCTGGACCGCCCGCGCGCGGGCCGGCTGTCGGCGGCCGCGGTGGGGCTGCCGCTGCTGGCGGTGCCGCAGCTGGGGCTGATCGGGATCTCCCTCGCCCAGCCGCTCTTCCTGGACCGGTACGTGCTGTTCAGCATGCTGGGTCTGGCCCTGCTGATCGGTGCGGCGCTGGGGGCTTGCGTACGGGCCGCCCGGCCCCGGTTCCCGAGGGCGGCGGGCCTGCTCGTACCGGGCGTGGTCGGGATCGCGGTGCTGGCGCTGCTGCCGGTGGAGCTGGGCAAGCGGGCTCCGGCCAGCCGGGTCGACGACGTGCTGGCGGTGGCCGGCGAGGTGGCCCGGCTGGGGCGGCCCGGGGACGCGGTGCTGTTCGTGCCGGCCGCCCGGCGGGACACGGCGCTGGTCTCCCCTGGGGCCTTCGCGCGGCTGGTGGACGTCGCCCTGGAGCGGAGTCCGGTGGCCTCGGCCACCCTCAAGGGCGAGGAAGCGGACCCGGCGCGGATCCGGGCGGCGCTGCTCGGGCAGCGGCGGGTGCTGCTGGTGACGGACGCGGCGAAGGTGGCGAAGCCGTCGGGGGCCGCACGGGACGCGGCGAAGGCGGCGGTGCTGAAGGAACGGTTCACCGTGGTGGAGGACCTCCAGGTCCGGGGCCGCCGCGTGACGGTGTACGAGAGCCGCTGACGGCGTACGGGGGCCGGTGGACGCCGATGGCGGTCAGGCGGCGTGGGGGTGGGCCGCCGCGGTGTGGGAATCCAGCCACGAGAGCGAGGCCTGGGCCAGGTCCGGCCAGCCGTGGTCGACGGTCAGGGAGTGGCCGCGGTCCTCGAAGCACTGGTACTCGGTGGTCGCGTGGGAGTGCCGGTACTGCTTGTAGGTGGAGCGGGTCAGCAGGTCCGGGACGGTGTGGTCGAGCCTGCCGGACAGCAGGAGCAGCGGACCGCGGCTCTCGTTCTCCGTGTCGACCTTGGTCGGTGAGTGCGGCGTGAAATTGCCGAGGGCCAGCTGGAACAGCGGGCGGGCGGAGCTCGGGATGGTCCAGTGCTCGAAGAGCTCCTCGGCCTCCTCCTCGGAGACGGCGTTGGCGAAGCCGTAGCGGAACTGCTCGCGGTTCAGCGAGACGGCCCGCCGGGTGTTGCCGGGGTTGTGCAGTACGGAGAACGTCGACTTGGCCTGGGCCGGGGCGATGACCTTGACGCCCTTGATCTGCCCGGGGCAGATGGCCACGGCGGCCTCGGCGAGGCCCTGGCCGAGCAGGTACTGGGCGATGAACCCGCCTACCGAGTGCCCCACGAGGACGGGGCGGACGGGCAGGGAGCGGATCACCTTCGCGTGCGCCTCGGAGATCTCGACGAGTCCGACCCCGGCCTGGTCGTCCGGCCGGCGGCGGGCCTCGGCGACGGTGTCGGGGACCCCGGGCCACTCCGGCAGGACGGGCTCGTACCCGGCTTCGCTGAAGGTGTCGGCCCAGCCCTCCCAGCTCGTGGAATGCAGCCAGAGGCCGTGGATGAACACCACGGGCGTTCGGCGCTGTGCGGTCATTCGGGACACCTCCTGGACCCCCCTGGCGCCTCTGCCAGTCTCGCCTGTGCGACGCGCCCCCGCCTGCGGAGCCCGGATTCACAGCGCATTCATATGGAATACCGGGCTCCGGGCATAGCTTCTGCGGGGAGGCTCGGTGCATGATCCCGCGCATGCTTCCCCGACCGGCCCACCGCGCCCGCACCCGGCGGGCGTCCCGGATCCTGCTGGCGCTGGCCGCGATGGCCGCCCTGGTGAGCGTGGACCTGCCCGACGCCGCGGCGGTGCCGCCGCTCGGGGTCACCGCCGAGGCCGGGTCCGACCAGGCGGCGGACCGGGTGGGCGCCCTTTTCGCGGGCACCCTCGACGGCGGACACTTCTGCACCGCCGCCGTGGTGCACAGCGACGACCGCAACGTGATCACCACCGCCGCGCACTGCCTGGACAACCCGGACACCACGGTGTTCGCGCCGGGCTACCGCGACGGCAAGGCCCCGTACGGGGTGTGGAAGCTGACCGGCGTGCACGTCGCCCCGGACTGGACGGACGGGCGGGACCCGGACGAGGACATCGCCTTCGCGACGGTCGCCGCGGCGGACGGCGGCGCCGGGCGCATCGAGGACGCGGTGGGCGGCTTCCCGGTGGCCACCGGGCAGCCGGACGACGTGACGGTGACCATCCTCGGCTACCCCGCCACCGAGGAGGCCCCGCTGCGCTGCGCCAACACCACGAGCCTGTTCTCGCAGACCCAGCGCCGCATCGACTGCCCCGACCTCAGCGGCGGCACGAGCGGCAGCCCCTGGCTGGCGAACGGCGCCCTGGCCGGTGTCCTCGGCGGCTACGAGGGCGGCGGCACGGTCCCGGAGGTCTCGTACAGCGCGGTGATGGACGACCAGGCCCTGGAGCTCTACCGCGAAGCAGCCGTCTCCGCCGGCTGACCGCCCACCGGGCCGTCAGGCAGGCGGTGTTCCTCCTGGATCCCGACCGGGGGCGCGAACCAGGTCGGCTCGTGGCGTATGGCGCGGTGGATGCGGTCCAGTGCGAAGTGTTCCAGCGGGGGCAGGGCGTCCGGTTCGAACCAGGCCACCTCCAGCGACTCGTTGTCGTTGGCCCGGGCCTCGCCGCCGGTGGCCCGGCAGCGGAAGGTGATGTCCTGGAACTGGCAGACGTCGCCGTTCGGGTAGGTGATCGGCTCGAGCATCTGGACCAGCACCACCCGCTCCGGGACGCAGTGCACCGCCGTCTCCTCGTACACCTCGCGCACCGCCGTCTCCGCGGGCTGCTCCCCCGGCTCCGCGATCCCGCCGACCACGGCCCACCGGCCGGTGTCGGAGCGCCGGCCGAGCAGCACGCGCCCCCGGTCGTCGAAGACGATGGCCGTGACCCCGGGCAGCAGGAGCAGCTGGTTCCCGGCGGAGGCGCGGATCTCGCGGATGAACTCAGGTGTGGTCATCCCCCGACCCTACGAGGCCGCGCCCGATGACCCGCGTCAGGCTGCCCGGCGGGCCCTGATCCGGCGCACGAGAGTCCAGCCGAGGCCGCCGGCGGCGACCAGGAGCAGCACGTACTCGGGCAGCGGGCCGAAGCGGGTGGCCGGGGTCTGCGTGGAGCGCAGCGGGATCTCGGCGACCAGCGCGTCCGCGGTGAACATCTCGGTCTGCCGGACGATCTCCCCGTCGGGGCGGATGACGGCGCTGACACCGCTGGTGACGGGGACGAGCACGGTCCGGCTGTGCTCGACCGCGCGGACCCGGTCCATCGCGAGCTGCTGGTAGGTCATCTGCGACCGGCCGAACGTGGCGTTGTTGCTCGGTACGGCGATCACCTGTGCACCGTCCTGGACGGTGGAGCGCACGGCGTCGTCGAAGGCGGCCTCGAAGCAGGTGACCATGCCGACCCCGCTGCCCGCCATGTCGAAGACGCCCGGTTCCTTGCCGGGGCCGAAGTCGCGGCGCACCCGGTCCACGTCCGAGCTGAAGAGCCGGACGAAGGACCGCATCGGGATGCGCTCGCCGAAGGGCTGGATCTTGCGCTTGTCGTAGGTGTCGACGGGCCCCTTGACCGGGTCCCAGAGGATCATCGTGTTGCGCAGCGGGCCGGTCTCCGGGGCCAGTACGGAGCCGATCGCGACCGGCACGCCGATGGCCTTGACCGCCTTGTCGATGACGCCGTACGCATCGGGCTGCGTGTACGGGTCGATGTCGGAGGAGTTCTCCGGCCAGACCACGAAGTCGGGCTTCGGGACCCGGTCGGCCTTGACGTCCGCGGCGAGCTGCAGCGTCCGGTTGGCGTGGTTGTCGAGGACCTGGCGGCGCTGGGCGTTGAAGTCGAACCCGGCGCGCGGCACGTTGCCCTGGACGACGGCGGCCACGGCGGTGCCGTCCTCGGCGGCGTCGGACACCAGCGGGCGGGCGGCGAGGGCCGCGCCGATCGGGGCGGCGACGGTGAGGACCGCGAGGGCCGCAGTGGCGCGGTGGGGGTGGCTGCGGGCGATGCGCAGGGCCTCGTACAGCCCGAATCCGCAGAGCACGACGGCGAAGGAGAGCAGCGGGGTCCCGCCGAGGGCGGCGAGCGGCAGGAAGAAGCCGTCGGCCTGGCCGAAGGCGAGCTTGCCCCAGGGGAAGCCGCCGAACGGGGCCCGGGCGCGCAGCGCCTCGCCCGCGATCCAGACGGCCGCGCCCCACAGAGGCCAGGCGGGGAGCCGGCTGACGAGGGCGATCCCGAGGCCGGTGAGGCCGATCAGGAGGGCTTCGAGGGTGACGAGGGCGAGCCACGGGACCGGGCCGACGCCCTCGCTGGTCCAGACGAGCAGCGGCAGCAGGAAGCCCAGGCCGTGCAGGAGGCCGAGGCCGAAGCCGGCGCGGGCGCGGCGGCCGTGGAGGCAGCCGCCGAGCACGGCGAGGGCGACGGGGGCCAGCCACCACAGCGGGCGGGGCGGGAAGCTCAGGTAGAGCAGCACACCGGAGGCGGCGGCGAGCACGGCGCGCACCGGCCAGGAGGCCGCCCATCCCTTCCAGGGGGATGCGGCGGCTTCGGTTCCGGCGGTTCCGGCTTCCGCTCGGGCTTCCGCTTCGGCGGTGGAGCCGGGGTCTCGGGTGATGCTGCTGCTCATTTGGCGGAGTGTACGTCCCCACGCGCCGGGGGCGGGAGAGCGACTCAGCGGGCGAGGGCGCGCAGGTGGGCGCGGATGACCCGGACCGCGTTCTCGGCGTCGTCGACGGTGACGGTGAACACCTTCCCGTCGCCGAGCCGCAGCTCCACCCCCTCGCCGCGCCGGACGATGACCGCGGTGCCCTTCTCGGGGCGCCAGCGGTAGCCCCAGCCGCCCCACTGCTGGGGGGTGATCCGGGGGAGGAATTCGGCCGAGGCCACCTCGGCGAGCTTGATCTTCCGGCGCGGCACCCCGATGTGGCCGCAGCGGACCTCCAGCGCCTCGGCGTCGACGGTGACGGCGACGTGCACGAAGGCGAGGGTGCCGTAGAGGATCAGCAGCCCGACGGCGAGGCAGCCGATGACGGACATCAGCAGCGGGACGATGCCGGCGGTCCAGGACGAGTCGACGGCGAGCTGGATGCCGAGTGCGAGACAGGCCGCGCCGGCGGCGGCGAGCAGCCACTGCACGCGGTTGGAGGCTCGGCCCGTCCACAGCGGACCTGGGGGGTGACCCGTCATGTGTAGCAGCGTACTCACGTTCCGCATGTACGCCACCGCCCCTCGCCCACACGGCGCGGGCGCGTCGGACCTCGTGCGATCTCGTGTGGTCACGTCGGACCACGTCGGACCACGTCGGACCACGTCGGACCACGTCGGACCACGTCGGATCACGTCTGCCCGGCATTGACCTCAAGCAAACTTGAGGTCCTACGGTCGTCCGCATGACCACTCACGAGGCAGCACAGCACGCCGTACAGATCGTTCCGGAGCGCTACCGCACGGCGGTCGTCGCCCACGTCATGGTGTCCGACGCGGCCGCCGCACTCTCCTTCTACGGGCGGGCCTTCGGCGCCGTCGAGGACTTCCGGCTCGACCACCCCGAGGGCGGGGTGATGCACGCCGAGATACGGATCGGCGGGGCCGTTCTGATGCTCGGCGACACCTCCGAGGGCCCGTTCACTGCGCCCTCGGAGCTGGGCGGCACCTCGGTCGCCCTGCACGTGTACGTACCGGACGTGGACGCGCTCGTACGGACGGCGGTGGCCGAGGGCGCGGAGCTGGTCCAGCCGCCGGCGGACCAGTTCCACGGCGACCGGACCGCCATCCTCCGCGACCCCTTCGGGCATCTGTGGGTGTTCCTCACCCACCTGGAGGACGTGTCCTGGGAGGAGCTGGAACGGCGGCTCGCGGGCGCGTAGCCCGAGGACCCCCGAGCCCCCGGGGCTTGCGCCGGGCAGCAGGCCGAGGAGCGCGTCGCGCAGGGCGGGGCGCCGGGCCGTCATGGAGCGGTGCAGGTTCCGCGAGCCGAAGGCGACGCGCTGGGCGCTGCGGCGCCGCTCGCCGTCGTACGCGCGCAGGGCGGCGGGCAGGGCCACCCGCCCGTGGGCGGCGACCGCGCGGGCTAACGACCCGGGGATGAATTGTTCCGGTGCTGGTGAGGCCGTGACATGAGAAGGGCCGCACGGGTTGGGTGAGTTGTGACGCTTACCTGGGCCCGTG
>NZ_JBFBAH010000025.1:0-105465 GCF_040682115.1 Streptomyces sp. NPDC051364
TCGCCGCGGTCTCGCAGCACCCGGGTACGTCCAGTACAAGCGTGCCGCTCCGCCTTGCGATGCACCGCACCGGACGACGCGAAAACGCACCCCACTTCACCAAGGCCGCTCAGCCCGCCGCCCGCACTGCCGAGACGGCCTTGCGGGCGGCCACCAGGACGGGGTCCCAGACCGGGGAGAACGGCGGGGCGTAGCCCAGGTCCAGGGATACGACCTGGTCCACCGTCATGCCCGCCGTCAGGGCGACCGCCGCGATGTCCACCCGCTTCGCGGAGCCCGCGCCGCCGACGAGCTGGACACCGAGCAGGCGGCCCGTGCGGAGTTCCGCCAGCATCTTGACCGTCATGTCCGCGGCCGTGGGGTAGTAGCCCGCCGTCGTCGTCGATTTGATCGTCGCCGTGACGAACCGCAGGCCCGCCGCCAGGGCGTCCTTCTCGCGCAGGCCCGTACGGGCGATCTCCAGGTTGCAGACCTTGCTCACCGCCGTGCCCACCACCCCCGGGAACGTGGCGTAACCGCCGCCCACGCCCGAACCGATCACCTGGCCGTGCTTGTTGGCGTGCGTGCCCAGCGGGATGTGCCGCATCCGGCCCGCCACCAGGTCCAGGACCTCGACGCAGTCGCCGCCCGACCAGATGTTCTCGTGGCCCCGGACCCGCATCGAGAGGTCCGTGAGAACCCCGCCCGACTCGCCGAGCGGCAGTCCCGCCGCGCGGGCCAGCGCCGTACGGGGCTCCACGCCGATGCCGAGGACCACCACGTCCGCCGGGTATTCCTCGCCCTCCGCCGTGGCCACCGCGCACACCCGGCCCGCCTCGTCCGTGAGGATCTTCGTGACCTCCGCCCCGGACTCCGTACGGATCCCCATCCGGTTCATCGCGGCGTGCACCAGAGCGCCCATGTCCGGGTCCAGGGTCGCCATCGGCTGCTGCCCGCGGTGCAGGACGGTGACCTCGTACCCCCGCGCGACCAGCGCCTCCGCCATCTCCACGCCGATGTAGCCCGCGCCGACCACGACCGCCCTGCGGCCCTCCGTACGCGCCGGCCCCTCGGTGAGTTCCAGGGATGCCATCAGGCGCTGGCCGTCGTCCAGGGTCTGGACGCCGTGCACCCCGTGCGCGCCGATCCCGGGCAGCCGGGGCCGGATCGGGCGGGCCCCCGTGGCCAGGACGAGCTTGTCGTATCCCGTCCAGGATTCGGATCCGGATTCCAGATCGCGGGCACGGACCCGGCCCCCGGCCACGTCGAGCTCCACCACCTCCGTGCGCATGCGCAGGTCGATGTCCCGGGCGCGGTGCTCCTCGGGCGTACGGGCGATCAGCTCGTCCCGCCCGGGGACCTGGCCGCCGATCCAGTACGGGATCCCGCACGCCGAGTACGAGGTGAAGTGCCCGCGTTCGAAGGCCGTGATCTCCAGCTCCGCCGGGCCCTTCAGCCGCCGGGCCTGTGACGCGGCGGACATCCCCGCCGCGTCACCGCCGACCACCACCAGTCGTTCCGTCGCCATCGCCCGCCCCGTCCGCCGCACCGCCGTCTCCTACCGAACACGCTACGGCCGAATGCGTGTTCAGTCCGGGACGTGGGTCTTTTCCGTCGGGTCCGCGGACCGCGCCCCCGGTACGGCCGGGACCTTCTTCGGCGTCGGTCCCGCCTTCGGCTTCGCCGGGCGCAGCCGCCGGTACACGCGGAAGCACACCAGCGCCACCGCGGCCGTCACCGCGAACGGCAGCAGGACGGCGACCACGAGGGTCAGGTACTGCACGATCGTCGTGAAGACGTTCCAACCGCCGCTCAGGGCGCCCAGGAAGGTGGGCTCCTCGTCCTTCGGCTTCTCCGCCGCCTTGGGCGCCGGCTCCGCGACCTCCATCGTGATCGTGCCCATCGAGGTCTGGTCCTTCAGCGCCGTCTGCTGCGCGAGCAGCGACTCCAGGTCCGACTGGCGCTTGCTCAGCTCGCTCTCCAGCATCACCACGTCACTGAGCGCCGAGGCCTTGTCCATCATCTCCCGCACCCGGGCCACGCTCGCCTGCTGCGACTTGACCCGGCTGTCGACGTCCGCGACCTTCTCGGTCACGTCCTGCGCCTCGACCTTGCGGTTGAGCAGCTTCCCGCTGCCCTCCATCGCGCCGAGCACCGCGTCGAAGCGGTCGCCCGGCACGCGCAGGGTCAGGGTGGACGTCATCCGGCCGTCCTCGCCGCGCTTGGTGGACTCGTTGCCCACGTACCCGCCCGCGCCCTCCGCCGCCGTACGGGCCGCGGCCAAGGCCTTCTGCGCGTCCGCCGTCTCGAGGGCGAGCGTCGCCGTACGGATGACGTGCGGGCGTACGGCCGCCGGCTGCTGCCCGTTCTTGGCCGCATCGGAGCCCGAGGTCCCGGCGGCCGCCGGCGGAGCCGCCGCGGCCGCCCCTGGCTTGCCCTGGGCCGCGCCCTCCGGGGCGCCGACCGCGGCCTTGTCGGCCGAGGCCGAGCCGGCGGTGTCCTGGCCGGCGCCGCAGCCGGTGAGCGCGAGCACTCCGGCCAGGGACAGGGCGGCCAGGGTGGCCGCGCCGCGGTGTCTCACAGCGGTGCCTCTATTGCTGGTGCGCATCGGTGGTACCCCCCGAGGATCGGCTGATGTCGCCGTTGTGACGTACAGGGTCCCGTCGTGGGTTTCGCTCAGGCGGTCCCGAGCCGGTCCCGATGCGGTCACGGTCCGGCCTCGGTGATCGGCCGGTGAACGGTCTGAGACGATGTGTCCATGCACGAAGCGGACATGCGTACGGACGACGCAGCAGGCGCGGCGGCCCCGGTGGCCCCGCTCCGCCACGCCGTCGTCATCGGCGGTGGCATCGCCGGCCTCGCCGCGGCCCACCGGCTGCTCGCCGACGGCCTGCGCGTCACGCTCCTGGAGGCCGGGCCGCGGCTCGGCGGCAAGCTGCTCGCCGGCGAGCTCGCCGGCGCCCCCGTCGACCTCGGCGCCGAGTCCGTGCTCGCCCGCCGCCCCGAAGCCCTGGAGCTGGCCCGGGCCGTGGGCCTCGGCGAGGCCCTCCAGCCGCCCGCCACCGCCACCGCCCACCTGTGGACCCGCGGCGCGCTGCGGCCCATGCCGCGCGGCCATGTCATGGGCGTCCCCGGCGACCTGGCCCCGCTCGCCGCCTCCGGGGTGCTCTCCGCCGAGGGCCTGGCCCGGATCGAGGCCGAGCGCGAACTGCCGCCCGCCGAGATCGGCGAGGACGTCGCCGTCGGCGAGTACGTCGCCGCCCGCCTCGGCCACGAGGTCGTCGACCGCCTGGTGGAGCCCCTCCTCGGCGGGGTCTACGCCGGCAACGCCTACCGCATCTCCATGCGCGCCGCCGTCCCGCAGCTCTTCGAGGCCGCCCGTACGCACGCCTCGCTGGGCGACGGCGTACGCGAACTCCAGCACCGGGCGGCCGCGCAGCAGCCCCAGCAGGCCGGGCGGCCCGTCTTCTCCGGCATCGACGGCGGCATCGGACGGCTCCCGCAGGCCGTGGCCGAGGCATGCCGGGCGGCCGGGGCGCGGATCAGCACGGGTACTCCCGTGCGCGAGGTCCTGCGTACCGCCGGGGGCTGGAGGGTCGTCACCGACGCGGAGGCGATCGACGCCGACGCCGTGGTCCTCGCCGTCCCGGCCGGGCCCGCCGCCCGGCTGCTGGACGGGCTCGCGCCGGCCGCGGCCGCCGAGCTGCGGTCCGTCGAGTACGCCTCGATGGCCCTCGTGACGATGGCCTTCCGGCGCTCCGAGCTGCCCGCCGCGATCACCGACGGCGGCGCCAGCGGATTCCTCGTACCGCCCGTCGACGGCCGGACGATCAAGGCCTCCACCTTCTCCAGCAACAAGTGGGCCTGGGCGGGTGCCGACCCCGAGCTCTTCCTGCTGCGCACCTCGGTCGGCCGGTACGGCGACGAGGGCGACCTGGGGCGCGAGGACTCCGAGCTGGTCGAGGTATCGCTGCGCGACCTCGGCGAGGCCGTGGGCCTCGCGGCCCGGCCGGTCGCCTCCACCGTCACCCGCTGGGACGGCGGCCTGCCCCAGTACCCGGTCGGCCACCTCGCCCGCGTGGCCCGGATCCGCGGCGCCGTCGCGGCCCTGCCGGGCCTCGCGGTGTGCGGGGCGCTGTACGACGGCGTGGGCATCCCGGCGTGCATCGCGAGCGCCGGCAAGGCCGCCGACGTGGTGATGGCCACGTTGGGCACCCCTGGCACCGACCACTGATCAGCACACGGGACAATGGACACATGACTGCACCAGAGAAGATTCCCAATGCGGGGAAGAAGGCGAAGGACCTCAACGAGGTCATCCGCTACACCCTGTGGTCCGTCTTCAAGCTGAAGGACGTCCTGCCCGAGGACCGCACCGGCTACGCCGACGAGGTCCAGGAGCTGTTCGACCAGCTGGCCGCCAAGGACATCACCGTCCGCGGCACCTATGACGTCTCCGGCCTGCGCGCCGATGCGGACATCATGATCTGGTGGCACGCCGAGACCTCGGACGAGCTGCAGACCGCGTACAACCTGTTCCGCCGCACCAAGCTCGGCCGCGCGCTGGAGCCGGTGTGGTCGAACATGGCCCTGCACCGCCCGGCCGAGTTCAACAAGTCGCACATCCCGGCCTTCCTGGCCGACGAGGTTGCGCGCGACTACGTCAGCGTCTACCCGTTCGTGCGCTCGTACGACTGGTACCTGCTGCCCGACGAGGACCGCCGCCGCATGCTCGCGGACCACGGCAAGATGGCCCGCGGCTACCCCGACGTCCGCGCCAACACGGTCGCGTCCTTCTCGCTGGGTGACTACGAGTGGATGCTGGCCTTCGAGGCCGACGAGCTGTACCGCATCGTCGACCTCATGCGTCACCTGCGTGCCTCCGAGGCCCGTATGCACGTCCGTGAAGAAGTGCCCTTCTACACCGGACGCCGCAAGTCCGTCGCCGATCTGGTGGCCGGGCTCGCCTGATACCTCCCCTGGGGGGAAGGAACCGGAGTACCGCTCTCTTGACTGGGGAGCGGCCTCCGGTGGATCGGGAGGCTGGTCCGGATGACGGCCTGACCCCCGAAACGACGCAGCCGGAGATCCCGCCCGGAAGTTCAGACGACTGGCGGCAGCAGAGCCCTGGGTACCTTCCCGGGGATTTGTGCTGCCCGGTCGTCCAACGACACCGGTGCGGGCTCCGGATGCGGCGCACACGTGACACGCCACCCCGAGGTGTCACCCGTCAGCAAGTACCGCTCCACGTGACGGTCCACGCAGTCATTGCGTCCGCCGACCACTCCGTGGGCCCCGGCCCCCTCCTCCGCGACCAGCGCGGCCCCGCTGCCGAGCCGCCGTTGCAGCTCCAGCGCGCCCGGGTACGGGGTCGCCCCGTCCCGCTCCGCCGCGACGACCAGCGTGCGGGGGATCGCCTCCGGCTGCTCGCCGACCGCCACCGGCTGCTGCCGCTCGCCGACCGGCCAGTACGCGCACGGCAGGTTCAGGAAGGCGTTGGCCCAGGTCTCGAAGGGCGCCCGGCGCGCCAGTTCGGTGTTGTCGCGGTCCCAGGTCTCCCAATCCGCCGGCCAGGCGGCGTCGTTGCACAGCACCGCCGTGTACACGGCCCGAGCGTTCTCGCGCTCGGCCGCCGACTCCGGGTCCGGGCGGGCCTGTTCGGCCAGCGGGCCCGGATCGCCCGCCAGGAAGGCGCTGAGCGCGGCCGCCCGCTCCTGCCACACGTCGTCGTAGTACGCGGCCTGCAGGAAGGCGGCCTGGAGCTCGCCGGTGCCGACGGTCCCGTCCGCCGGAGTGCGCGCCACCGCGTCCCGCACACGCTCGTAGCTCGCCTGCACGGCCGCCGGGGTGGCGCCGAGCCGGTACGTGGCGTGGTGCCGGGCCGCCCAGGCACGGAAGTCGTACCAGCGGCGCTCGAACCCCGGTGCCTGGTCGAGGTTGTCGAGGTACCAGATGCGGCGCGGGTCGGGGTCGACCGCGGAGTCGAGGACCATCCGGCGGACGTGGCCGGGGTGGAGCGTGGCGTAGACGGCGCCCAGGTAGGTGCCGTACGAGGCGCCCATGAAGGTCAGCTTCTCCTCGCCGAGGGCGGCGCGGAGCACGTGCAGGTCGCGGACGTTGTCGAGGGTCGAGTAGTACGGCAGGGCCGCGCCGGCCCGCTGCGCGCAGCCGCGGGCGTAGGCCTGGGCGGCGGCGATGCGCTGCTGCTTGTACGCGGCCGAGGGCTCCGCCGGGACCTGGGTGGGGCCCTTCGCGCGGACGGCGGGGTCCTCGCAGGACAGCGGGGCGGAACGGCCGACTCCGCGCGGGGCGTAGCCGACGAGGTCGTAGGCGGCGCCGATGCGCTCCCACTCGGGGAGGTCGCCGACGAGCGGGAAGAACATCCCGGATGCGCCGGGGCCGCCGGGGTTGTAGACGAGGGCCCCCTGGCGCGCGGCGCCGCCGTGGCCGGTGGCGGCGACCCGGCTGACGGTGAGGGAGATCTGCGGCCCGTCGGGCCGGGTGTAGTCGAGCGGAACCCGCAGGCTCGCGCACTGCACGGTGGAGGGCAACTTCTCGACGGAGGCACACCGCCCGAAGCGGAGCCCGCCGGCTCCGGAGGCTTCGGCGGCGCGGTGGGCGACGAGTTCGGCGCCGGCGTTCGCGGCGGCCGCCCTCGCGGCGGCGCCGGCGGTGTCCGGGCCCGGGGTGGTCGCTCGGGCGGATGGGGACGGGGTGCACAGGGTGAGGGAGAGCACCGCCGCGGCGACTCCGCAGCGGGTGAGCGGAGTCTGCATCACGGGCCACCTTCATCTCTTCGGATGATCTGATGAGATGCGCTGAGCGGGGCCCTGTACAGGATCACCGCCGGGTGTCGGCCGCATTCCCCCCGTTGCCCAGGCCAATGCCGCCCGTAGGGCGGGGTCCGCGAGCACGCGGACCCCGCTCAGTGCCACCGCAGGTCAGGAACTGCTGCTGCCGCAGCTCGACCCGGACGAACTGCTGCAACTCGAACTGCTGGAACAACTGGAGCTGCTGCTCGCGCAGCTGCTGCCCGACGAGGACCCGCAGCCCGAGCCCGAGCCCGAGGAACAGCTCGACCCCGACCCCGAGGACCCGCAGCCGGATCCGGTGGACCCGCAGCCGGACCCGGAGCCTCCCCCGCCGTCGCTGCTGCCCGCGCACCACACGACGGGCAGGACCGCGGCGGAAGACCCGCAGGAGTCCGCCGAGGACGAGGAGGAGGACGACGAGGACGAGCCGCGGGGCGCGGAGCGCGACTGCGCGGCCGCCAGCCTGGTGCTGCGCGCGGCCGGTACCAACTGCTCCCGCAGGTACGGGTCCCGCAGGCCGCGCAGCCCGTACAGGGCGGTCTGCACGTGCGGGGTCTGGTCGTTCAGGTAGTGCGTACGGATCTCGCGCAGCGCCGCCTGCCCCGCCGGGTTGAGCCGCTGCCTGGCCCGGGCGGCGAGTGCGCAGCCCATGACGATCCCGCCCACCAGGGCGGGGAACACCTTGATGGCGAACGGCACCTGCGGGCCGGACTCGAGCGCCAGCGCCACGAAGGTGAGGGGCAGCGAGAACACCACCCACACCACGCACACCACCACCTGGATCAGCGCCCAGCGCCGCCACTTCGCCCCCGAGCCGGGAGCGGCGAGCAGCCCGCGGGCGGCCAGCGCGTCGCCGGTCTCCTGGACGGCGGGGTCGAGCATGGCGGCGTACCGCACCTGGTACAGCCAGCCGGACGGGGCCTGCCGAAGGGCCTCGAGCACGGCCCGCTCGGCGGTGTCGCCGGCCCGCGCCCCGGGGCGCACCTGGACGATCCCGGGACCGCCGACCACCAGCCGGCCGTCCCCGAGCATCGAGACGAGCGCGGAGTCCACGACCGCGCCGGGGCCGCCGGCCATGAACGCGGCCTCGGACAGGTCGTGCAGGCGCGGTGCCAGACCGGCCGACGGCGGGCGGGAGCGCCGCAGGCCGCGGAACAGCAGGACGGTGGAGACGACGACGGCGATCCAGATCGCGACGGCGAGTACGCTCATGCCGCACGCCCCACGAGGGTCCGGGCCCAGCGCACGATCCGGCGCGGCGGCCGCGCCCCGACCCGGTCCCGCCACCAGGAGGTGAGCCGGCGCCGGGCCGCGGGGTCGGCGGGCAGGTCCTGGATCAGCAGGTGCTCGGCGAAGTCGAGGGCGTCCCGCCGGTATCCGGCGGTCATGGGCCGGTTGCGGGCGTAGGCGAGGAAGGCCTCGCGGTACGGGTCCTCACCGCCCAGGATCCCGGGCAGCTCGGGCGCGAGCTTCGCGACGACCTCGGCCCGCTTGGCGGCCAGCGCCCGCGCCTGCACCCGTACGCGCTGCCGGTCGAACCCCTCCGGCACGGGCGTCCCGCCCACCAGCGCCGACAACAGCGCCGCCTGCTCCACCCCGACACGGATTCGAGCCCGCTCCAGCGGCTCGACGTCCGCCGCACCCTCCAGCCCCGCCGGCGTGTGAGGTGCGGGGTCCGGTGCGGAGCCCCGGGGCACGGTGGAAGGGCGGGTAGGGGACAGCCCCGCAGGGCCGACCACCTCCCGGATCGCGGCCAGTTCCCCGGCCAGCTCCGCCTCCGCCGGGAAGTCGTCGTCCCGCTCCAGCAGCACCCCCGCCGGCTCCACCCGCTTCCGCAGCTCCGCCAGGATGTCCAGCACCACCGCCGGGACCGGATGCGCATGCGTGTCGTGCCACACCCCGCCCCGCTCCACGCCCCCGGCGACATGCACGTACGCGAGCGCCTCCAGCGGGATCGCGTCCAGCACGGCGAACGGGTCCTCGCCCCGGTTCACCCGGTTCGTGTGCAGGTTGGCGACGTCGATCAGCAGTCGGACCCCCGTCCGCTCCACCAGCTCCGTCAGGAACTGCCCCTCCGTCAGCTCCTCCCCGGGCCACGAGATCAGCGCGGCGATGTTCTCCAGCGCCAGCGGCACCGGCAGTGCGTCCTGCGCGAGCCGGACGTTCTCGCACAGCACGTCCAGCGCGTCCCGCGTCCGCTGGACGGGCAGCAGGTGCCCCGCCTCCAGCGCCGGCGAGGCCGTCCGTACGAACGCGATGTGCTCGGTGACGAGCGGCGCCCCCAGCGCCACCGCCCGCTCCCCGAGCGCGGCCAGCTTCCCCGCGTCGGGCCGCTCGGCGCCGCCGAGCCCCAGCGAGACCCCGTGCGGTACGACGCGCACCCCGCGCTCGCGCAGCCGCAGCAGTGATGCGGGCAGGTGGCCGGGGCAGATGTTCTCGGCCACCACCTCGACCCAGTCCAGGCCCGGCAGCCGCTCCACCGCGTCAGCGATCTCCGGCCGCCATCCGATGCCCACCCCCAGGTGCGCCATGGTCTTCATGTCCCCTCGCCCCCTCTCATCGGTCGTGTGCCGATGTCATCGCCCCGACGGAGTCGGGCCAACCGCGCAAAGGGACGTTCAGAGCAACATTTGAGGTTCCGGGTCAGCGCGAAATTCCGCCGGCGAGCCGCGCCCGCAGGGCCGGATGGTCCGCGACCACCGTCGCCGAACCGGGTGCGATCTCCGTGAATCCGGCATCCCGGACCACCGGCAGCCCGCTCCCGCTCAGCCCCGCCCACCGCTCGCGCGCTGCCGTCCGTACGGCCAGCCGGAAACCGGAGTCCTGCCAGGCGGTGCGCTCGGCGCCGGTCAGCTCCCACCACGCCAGCTGCGCCGCGTGCCCGGCCTGGGCCATCGCCTTGCCGGCGGACATCTCCAGGTCCGGGTTGAGCCACAGCACCGGAATACCCGCGGCGGCCGGAGCGGCCGGCTCCGGGTCGTCCAGATCGGTCCCCGAGACCTGGAGCTTCGCGAGTTCCTTGGGCCAGCCGTCCAACGGCACCGGCGGGAAGACCCGTACCTCCGACATGTCACCGTGCACCGTCACGCCGGGCAGGGTGCCGGCCTTGCGCCACTCCGCCCCGCGCGCCCGCCGCACCACCTTCCGGATCCGCGCGTCCTGCCAGTCCCGGACCGCCTCGGCCCACTCGCCCTCGCCGTGCGCCCGCTCGTCCGTCAGCAGGACCAGCACCGCCCGGGCCGCCGTCTCCAGCGCGTCCGTCCGGGCGGGCGGCTCGGCCTTCTCGATCCGCACCACCAGGGGCAGGACGAACTGCGGTGCCTCGTCGCGGGCGACGTGTGCCTGCCGGAACGGGCTGTCCGCCCCGACTGCGGGTACGTGCGCGGGGCCCTCTGCCGGTACGTCTGAAGTGTGGTTCTGGTGCTGGCTGCTCATCCCGCCAAGGATGCCAGCCTCCAACTTGAGGATGATGCCGCGGGGTCCTGGGCCGGGTGAGGATCGGGGTCATGAAGAGCGATCTTTTTGCGTCCGAGAACCTGGCCCAGCCGTCGGCAGCTCCGGGCATGACCCTGCAGAACGCCAAGTCCGTGAAGTACACCGTCAACGGTGAAATGCTCGCCCGTCAGGGCTCGATGGTCGCCTTCCGGGGGAACCTCCAGTTCGAGCGCAAGGGCCAGGGCATAGGCGGCATGCTGAAGCGCGCCGTCACCGGCGAGGGCCTCGCGCTGATGTCCGTACGCGGGCAGGGCGAGGCCTGGTTCGCGCACCAGGCCGAACAGTGCTTCATCATCGACTTCGAGCCCGGTGACTCGCTGACCATCAACGGCCGCAACGTGCTCTGCTTCGACCCCACGCTCTCGTACGAGATAAAGATGGTGAAGGGCGCCGGCATGACCGGCGGCGGCCTCTTCAACAGCCTCTTCACCGGCACCGGCAAGCTCGCCGTGGTCTGCGACGGCCACCCGATCATCATCCCGGTCACGGCGCAGAACCCCGTGTACGTGGACACCGACGCGGTGGTCGGCTGGAGCGCCCAGCTGGAGACGGGCCTGCACCGCTCCCAGTCGGTCGGCTCGATGATCCGCGGCGGCTCCGGCGAGGCCGTCCAGCTGATGCTGCGCGGCGAGGGCTTCGTCATCGTCCGCCCCAGCGAGGTGACCGAGACGGCGGCTTCCCACTGAAGCTGACGGGTGTGGGCCGCCGCTACGGGCTGCGGCGGCCCTGGGTACTGCGCGGGGTCGCGCTTGACCTGCCGCCCGGCGCCCTCGTCCGGATCGAAGGCCCCAACGGCGGCGGCAAGTCCACCCTGCTGCGGATCGTCGCCGGGATCGACACCCCGTCCGAGGGGCGGATCACCGGGCGGCCGAGCCGTACGGCGTACGTGCCCGAGCGCTTCCCGGCGGCGCTGCCGCTCACCGCGACGGCCTACCTGACCCACATGGGCCGGGTGCACGGGCTGGCACGCGCCGAGGCGGCGGACCGGGCCGCCGAGTGGCTGGAGCGGTTCGGGGCGGCCGGGTACGCGCACACCCCGCTGGCCGAACTCTCCAAGGGCAGCAGCCAGAAGGTGGCCGTCGCGCAGGGGCTGCTCGCCGAGCCCGGGCTGCTCGTCCTCGACGAGGCGTGGACCGGGCTGGACGTGCCCGCCCGTGCCGAGCTGGACCGGGCCGTCGCCGAGCGGACCGCCGCCGGGGGCACGGTGGTCTTCGTCGACCACGACCCGGCGCGGCTCGCCGGATCGGCCGATGCGCACCACCGCGTCGAGGGGGCCGCGCTGATCCCCATACGGGAGCCTGCCGACGACGGGCCGTACGTACGGATCGAGGCCGCCGGACCGCCCGGCGCCGAGCCGCCCGCGGGCCTGGCCGCCGCGCCCGCGCCCGGCGGGGGCCTGCTGCTGACGGTGCCCGCCGCCCGGTCCGACGCCGTGCTGCGCGAGCTGCTCACCGCGCCCGCGCCCTGGCACATCAGAGCCGTGGAGGAACTGCCGTGACCGGCCTGCTGCGTTATCAGTCGGCGCTGTTGCTGCGCTCCCAGCGCTGGATCGCCCCGCTGGTCGTGTACGCGGCCTTCCTGGCCGCCGGGGTCCGCCCGGGCGACCCGCTGCTGGACTCGCTGGGCTTCGCGGCCGCCGGACTGGTGCCGATGACGGTCTGGCTGGTCCGGGTCTGCGTGACCAACGAGCCCGACGCCGCCCGCGACTGCGCGGCCGCCGCGGCCGGTCCCGTACGGGTGCACGCGGCCGCCCTGCTGGTCGCGCTGGGCGGGGCGCTGCTCGCCGGGGCCGTGGGCACGGTGGTGGTGCTGCTGATCGGCAACCCCGGGCGCAAGGTGGAGCCGCAGGACGCCGCCCTGGCCGGGGTGCTGGCGGTCCTCGCGTGCGCGCTGACCGGGGCGGCCGTGGGGGCGTTGTGCAGCCGGCCGCTGCTGCGGTCGACGGGGCTCGCGGTCCTGGCGGGCGGCCTGGGGTCGCTGCTGGCGTGGGGCATCGCCGGCTCCCCGGCGCGCAGTGCGGTGACCGCGCTGGTGGAGGGTTCCCGGGTGGAGGCCGTGACGCTGCCGCTGGCGGCCTTCGCGGGGTCGCTGGTGCTGGCTTGCGGGGCGGGTGCCGTGGCCTGCCTCGTCAGCGCGCGCCGGGGCTGAGTACGCTCGTGGGCATGGACGAAATGGACCGGCAGGCCGAGGCCGAGTCGTACTGCCCCGCCCCGGCGGCGCCGGCCGGGCGGGTGGCCGGGCCGCCGTACGCCGACTGCCTGGAGTGCGGCAAGCCCACCGAGTACGGGGTCGCGACCCCGGGCGTGGTGCTGTGCCCGGTGTGCGAGTGGCAGGACGCGCAGCGCACCGCCTGCTCCGGCTGAGGCGCGGCCCGGCCTACTTCCCGATGAGCTCGGACACCTTCACGAAGCGGTAGCCGCGCTTGCGCAGCTCCGGGACGATCTTCCGGATGGCCTCCTCGGTGACCGGCGCGGCGCTGCGCGTGCAGTGCATGACCACCACCGAGCCGGGCTTCACCCCGGCGAGGACCTGCTCGGCCACCGCGTCGGGGTCCTTGGCGAACGCGTCCCCGCTGACCACGTCCCACTGGACGGCCGTGACCTTGGCCGTGGACACGGCCCGCAGCGACTGGTCGTCGTAGCAGCCGCCCGGGAAGCGGAAGTACGGGACGGTGTTGACCGCGCCGGCCGTGCGGAAGGCGGCGAAGGCCCGGTCCACATCGGCCCGCGCGGCGGCGGTGTCGAGCGCGGGGAGCCCGTAGCAGGGCGACGTGAAGGCGTGGTGGCTGTACGAGTGGTTCGCGATCTCGAAGTTCGGGTCGGTACCGATCGACTTGGCCTGGTCCGGGTACTCCTCGGCCCAGCGGCCCGTCATGAAGATCGTCGAGGGCACCTGGAGCTTGCGGAGGGTCGCGATCAGCTGGGGGTTGTCGAAGTGCTCCCCGTCCGCGGCCCGCTGCCCCTGGTCGGAGGTCATGTCGGCGTCGAAGGTCAGCGCGACGGTCTTGTCGGTCTGCTGCTTCGCCCGCTCGAAGACCGGGGTCAGGCCGTTCGGGCCGGGCGCCAGGGTCGGGGCCTTGGCGGGCGGCGGGGCGGAGGCCGGGGAGGAACCGGCTGCCTGCGGCGAGGCGGGGGAGACCGGCGGCGCGGAGGCCCCGGGGGTGCCCATACGGGCCTGGCCACCGGGACCGGCAGCGGAGCCGGAGGTGCCGCTGCCGCCTCCGCAGCCGGCGAGGGCGGTGCAGAGAGCGGCACCGAGGGCGGCCGCGACCGCCACATTGCGCACAGAAAGGGTCACGCAGGCAAAATATATGACCATCTGCCAAGCGGATCGCAGCGGCGCGGGGGTGGGCCCGTGAATCGCCCGCCCGCCACGCCTCGTCAGGTTTCGAGCAGCCGGGCGCGGCACGCCTCGACGTCGAAGCCCGCCTCGGGATAGCGCGGACCCATCTCCTCCAGGTGCTCCAGCAGCAGCTTGCTGACCGCCCAGTTGCGGTACCACTTGCGGTCCGCGGGGACGACGTACCAGGGTGCGGCATCGCCGGAGCAGCGCTCGAGGGCCAGCTCGTACGCGTGCCGGTACTCGGGCCACAGGCCGCGCTCGTCGATGTCGGCCGGGCTGAACTTCCAGTGCTTGTCGGGGTTGTCGAGCCGCTCCAGCAGCCGCTTGCGCTGCTCCTCGTAGCTGATGTGCAGGAGCACCTTCACCACGGTCACGCCGTCCTGCGCGAGGGACTCCTCGAACCGGTTGATCTGGGCGTAGCGGCGGTTCAGCTCGCTGCGCGACACCAGGTCGCGGACGCGGGCGATGAGGACGTCCTCGTAGTGCGAGCGGTCGAAGATGCCGATCTCGCCCGGCAGGGGCAGAGCCTGCTTGATGCGCCAGAGGAAGGGGTGGCTCTGCTCCTCGGGGGTGGGCGCCTTGAAGGCCCTGATGCGGCAGCCCGAGGGGTTGAACAGGCAGGCCACGTGTTTGACCGTACCGCCCTTGCCGCTGGTGTCCGTGCCCTGGAGGACGAGCAGGACGCGGCGGCGGTCGCCGGCGGTGCTGGCCGCGTACAGCCGTTCCTGGAGGGAGGCGAGCGGCCCGGCCAGCTGCGCGGTGGCGGCCAGTCCGGCGGCCTTGCCGGCGGGACCGCCGGGGGTCGCGGCGGGATCGAAGGCGCCGAGGTCGATGCTCCCCCGGCTGCCGCCGGGAGGTACCCCCACACCGGCGGGGACGCGGAGCAGCGGGCGCAGCGGGGCCTCCGGGGCGGGCGGCTCGGCCCGCCCGGCTCGCTTCGGGGCCTTGCCGCCCTTCCCGTCCTTGTCGTTCTCGTCCTTCTTCTTGGTCCTCTTGGCCACCGTCACCTACCCCGATCCGGTCGATTCCCTCCGATCCTCCACCACATCGGACGGGGTCGCGAGGGCGCGGCCGGTTCAGCGCCAGGGGCCCGTCACGGCGAAGGTGGTCCCCGGCGTGTAGGCGTTGACGTACATCGTCCGCCCGTCGGGGGAGAAGGTGACCCCGGCGAACTCCCCCCACTCCGGGGCCCCGGGCCGGCCGATGTCGTCGGCGTTGCGGGCCATCGGGTAGACCTCGCCGGCCGGGGTGACGCCGAAGACGTACTGCGCCCCGCCACCGTCCTCGCACACCATCAGGCCGCCGTCCGGGGCCAGGCAGATGTTGTCGGGGGAGTCCCCGGGCAGCTGGATGTCGGCGGCCGGGCCGAACAGCACGTCCAGGCGGATCGTGGCGCGCCGCGGGTCGTGGAACCACACCTGGCCGTGGTGGTCGGCGGCGGCGCCCTCGAGGGTTCGGGCGTAGCTGGAGACGAAGTGGACGCCGCCGTCGCCCCAGTAGCAGCCCTCCAGCTTCTGCGCGTGGGTGATCCCGCCCGGCCCGAAGTCCTGGAACCGGATCGGGGTGTCGGCCGCGGAGGGGTCCGGTACGGGGACCCACTCGACCGGGAACTCGGCGCCGGGCTCGTCCACGGCGGAGAGGTCCGGGACGCCGGGGACGCGCAGGGCGTGGAGGGTGCCGCCTGCGCGGAGGGAGCCGGGGCCGCGGAGGGGCTGCGCGGGCAGGAAGCGGTAGAAGAGCCCGAAGGGCTCGATGAAGGCGTCCTCGGTCTCGTAGAGGGTCCCGCGGTACGGGTCCACGGCGACGGCCTCGTGCGCGAAGCGGCCCATCGCGGTGAGCGGGACGGCGCCGGAGCGGTGCGGGTCGGCGGGGTCGACCTCGAAGACGTAGCCGTGGTCCTCGGTGTACCCGGAGGTCCCGGCCCGGTCCTCGGTCTCCTCGCAGCTGAGCCAGGTGTTCCAGGGGGTGCGGCCGCCCGCGCAGTTGACGGCGGTGCCGGCGAGGGCGACGCGCTCGGCGGTGACGCTGCCGCTCGGGTCGAGGTCGAGGAGGGTGCAGCCGCCGAGGGCGTGGGGGTCGTACGTGAGGCCGTCGACGGCGGGGACGCGGAGGGCGGCGGTGGTGCGGTTCTCGTGGTTGCGGACGAGGCGGACGCGGCCGGAGCCCGCGTCGAAGGCGGCCATGCCGTCGCAGTTGGCCGGTACGGTGCCCTCGCCGGAGCGGAGGGGGTCGCCGGCGCGGGAGAGCACCCGGTAGCGGAACCCGGCGGGGAGGTCGAGCAGCTTGCGGGGGTCGGGGAGCAGCGGCCCGTACCCCTGCCGGGGCGGGGTGGCGTGGGAGCTCCCGGCGAAGAGGGCGCCGAGGGCTCCGGTGAAGGCGATGCCGGTGCCGGCGGCGAGCAGGGTGCGGCGGGTGACGGACATCGGCTGCTCCCGGGGCGAGGGGGTGACGGGGCCGTGTTACCACGCGGCCCCGCGCCCCGTGCCCGGACGCGCCGAGCCGCTGTCGCGTTGTCCGGGACCGGCCCCCCGCGCCTCGATCGCCGGCGGGGCTCAACGGTGCCGGGCGGCTGCGCCGGGCAGGCGGCGCTTCGGCCGGCACCCGGGGCTCCGCCTCAGACCCCGCGCCGCAAACGCCGGCGGGGCTGGAATTCGGCTCGTCGCCGTGCAGCGGCCGGCGGGGCGGGGAGAAGCCCCACGCAGCGGAGCCCCTGCCTCCGGCGGGGCGGGAAGACGCCCCGCCAGGCGGAACCGCTAGATCAGCTCGGCGCTCAGGGTGATCGTCGTGCCCGTCAGGGCCTGGCTGACCGGGCAGTTCTTCTTCGCGTCCTCCGCGGCCGCGGCGAAGCCCTCCGCGTCCAGGCCCGGGACCTCGGCGCGCACCGTCAGGTGGATGCCCGTGATGCCCTCACCCGGCTGGAAGGTCACATCGGCCTTGGTCTCCACCCGGGTGGGCGGGGTGCCGGCACCGTCCAGACCGTGCGAGAGCGCCATCGAGTAGCAGCTGGAGTGCGCGGCGGCGATCAGCTCTTCCGGGCTGGTCTTGCCGTTCGCGGCCTCGGCGCGCGAGGGCCAGGAGACGTCGAACGAGCCCCGACCCGAGGAGTCGAGGGTGACGACACCGGCGCCCTTGAGCAGGTTGCCTTCCCAGTTGGTGTGCGCGGTACGCGTGGTGGCCATGGTGGATCCCTTCGGAGGAAGTGGGAACGGCCGGACCGTCCTCACAGGGAACGGCCGGCGCCTCCAAACCTACTGGGACACCAGGGGTTTCGCGTCGCGTGCCAGTGCGGTGAGCCTCGAGATGGCCCGGAAGTACTTCTTGCGGTAGCCGCCGTTCAGCATTTCTTCACTGAAGAGCTTGTCGAAGGGGACGCCCGATGCCAGGACCGGTATCTCGCGGTCGTACAACCGGTCCGCCAGGACCACGAGGCGCAGGGCCGTCGACTGGTCCGGGACCGGGCCGACATCGGTCAGGCAGACCGCCGATATGCCGTCCGTGAGGGCGCCGTACCGGCTGGGGTGGACCCGGGCCAGGTGTTCGAGGAGGCCCGGGAAGTCGTCCAGGCTCGCGCCCTCGGTCGCGTACGCGGCCTTGGCTACCTGCTCGTCCGAGAACGGCGCCGGCGCCTCCGGCAGGCCGCGGTGGCGGTAGTCCTGGCCGTCGATGCGCAGGGGGCGGAAGTGCGCGGAGAGCCCCTGGATCTCCCGCAGGAAGTCCGCGGCGGCGAACCGGCCCTCGCCGAGCTTGCCGGGCAGGGTGTTGGAGGTGGCGGCGAGCGCCACGCCCTGCTCGACGAGGCGGCTGAGCAGCGAGGAGACGAGGACGGTGTCGCCCGGGTCGTCCAGTTCGAACTCGTCGATGCACAGGAGGCGGTGGCCGCCCAGGGTCTGGACCGTCTGCTGGAAGCCGAGCGCGCCGACCAGGTTGGTCAGCTCCACGAAGGTGCCGAAGGCCTTCAGCGCGGGCTCGGCCGGGGTGGCGTGCCACAGGGAGGCCAGCAGGTGGGTCTTGCCGACGCCGTAGCCGCCGTCGAGGTAGACCCCGCGCGGGGCGGTCGGAAGCGGGGCCTTCTTCGTGAACCAGCGGCGCTTGCCGCCGCCGCTCGCGTGGGCTCCGCCCAGCCCGGCGGCGAAGCCGCTGAGCACGGTGACGGCCTCGGACTGGCTCGGCTGGTTGGGGTCCGGGTTGTACGTGTCGAAGCGCACCGAGTCGAAGCGGGGCGGCGGCACCATCTCGGCCACCATCCGTTCGGCGGGCACCCGCGGTTCGCGGGCGCACAGGGCCTGCGGGCCGACGTCGGCCGGGCCGGCTATCGGGGGTCGCCCGTAGGTGGATCCGGAGGTGGAGAGTGATGTTGACACAGCTCTTAACTCTACGGGGCGTGGCACACTGCACCGATGCGACGCCTGTTCCCTGTGACCGATCAGACATCAGCCGATCAGACAGCAGCCGGTCAGACATCGGCCCCCGCGGCCCCCACGGACCGCGGTGACCGCGAGTGGTCGCTGGACGAGCTGGCGGATGCGTACGCGTACCCCGAGCTCGGCCCGGAGGGCCACTGGCTGCGGGCCAACATGGTCTCCACCCTGGACGGCGCGGCCCAGCACGACGGGCGCTCGCAGCCGATCTCCGGCGAGACCGACATGCGGATCTTCGGCACCCTGCGGGCGCTGGCCGATGTGGTGGTCGTCGGAGCCGAAACGGTTCGCCAGGAGGGCTACCGCCCGGCCCGGGCCCGGGAGGCCTTCGCGGCCCGGCGCGCGGCCGCCGGGCAGGGTCCCGCGGCCGCCATCGCGGTGGTCACGGCCAGTCTCGACCTGGACTTCTCGCTTCCCCTCTTCACCTCCCCCCTGGTACCCACCCTCGTGGTGACCGGGGCGACCGCGCCCGCCGACCGGGTGGCCGCGGCCACCAAGGCCGGGGCCGAGGTCGTGGTGGCCGGCAGCGGGGCCGGCGCGGATCCGGCCCGGGTGGTGCGGGAGCTCGCGGACCGGGGGCTGCGCCGCCAGCTCACCGAGGGCGGGCCCCGGCTGCTGGGGCAGTTCGTGGCCGCCGACGCGCTGGACGAGCTGTGCCTGACGATCTCGCCGATGCTGGCGGCGGGCGGCGCCCAGCGCATCTCCGGAGGGCCCTCGGTCGCCGTGCCGCACCGGCTGGCGCCCGCCTCCGTACTGGAGGAGGCCGGGTTCCTCTTCACGAGCTACCGTCGGATCTGACAAGGGGCGGAATTTCTTGTTCCGCTTAGCTTCCGGTGGGCACATACCTGGGCAGACATATCCCCGCAAGGCCCCGTGTGACAGCGGGGCAGGATGGTTTCCGCAGGGGCCGGCCGACCGGCCCTGGCCCATGAAGGAGAGGGCGTCCGTGTTCACGAGCGTATTGATGATCGAGCAGCCGCTGACCAGCGTCGACGTGGACTTCGTCACCAGCCTGCACGGGGACGACCCGGTCTC
The DNA here is from genome assembly GCF_040682115.1 of Streptomyces sp. NPDC051364. NCBI lineage: Bacteria > Bacillati > Actinomycetota > Actinomycetes > Kitasatosporales > Streptomycetaceae > Streptomyces > Streptomyces sp. NPDC051364. Next base: position 19,082 of record NZ_JBFBAH010000025.1, read on the forward strand.
CTTCCTTGTCCTCATGCAGCCCCGGGGCGACCAGGACCGGCTGCTGCGCGCCATCGACGACGTGGCGCTCGGCGAGCTCCCCGAGGCGCTCCGCGAGGCCGACGTACCCGAGGGCCACGCCGCCCGCGGCCCGGCCGAGCAGGCCCTCGTGCACTCCCTGGAGGCCCTGCGGAAGAAGGGCGCCAAGGCCAGCGGGCAGATCATCGAGGACCACCCGCTCGACAAGCTGAAGAGCGTCGTGGAGGAGTCGAACGCCGACGAGGTGATCGTTCTGACCGCCCCGCACTTCGTCGAGGAGTTCTTCCACCGGGACTGGGCCTCCCGCGCGCGCCACAAGGTCGGGGTTCCGGTGCTCAAGCTCTTCGCCCACAACGAATAGGCTGGCGTCCGACACACGCGCCGGGACGGTCCGCACCGCCGAGACCCCCGACGTACCGACCCGCACCTTGGGGAGATCCCGTATGACGCCGCCCGGCCTGCCGAACGCCATGGAACGCCCGCACTTCATCGGCATCGGCGGCGCCGGGATGTCCGGCATCGCGAAGATCCTCGCCCAGCGCGGCGCGCAGGTCGCCGGCAGCGACGCCAAGGACTCCGAGACGGCCGGGGCGCTGCGCGCCCACGGCGCCACGGTCCACATCGGGCACGCGGCCGGCCACCTCGCCGACGACGCCACCTGCGTCGTCGTCTCCAGCGCCATCCGCGCCGACAACCCGGAGCTGGCCCGCGCCGCCGAGCTCGGCATCCCCGTCGTGCACCGCTCCGACGCCCTGGCCGGCCTGATGGACGGCCTGCGGCCGATCGCGGTCGCCGGTACGCACGGCAAGACCACCACCACCTCGATGCTGGCGGTGTCCCTGTCGGCCCTGGGCCTGGACCCCTCGTACGCCATCGGCGGGGACCTGGACGCCCCCGGCTCCAACGCCCACCACGGCGGGGGCGACATCTTCGTGGCCGAGGCGGACGAGAGCGACCGCAGCTTCCACAAGTACACCCCGCAGGTCGCGATCATCCTCAACGCGGAGCTCGACCACCACGCGAACTACGCGTCGATGGACGAGATCTACGAGTCCTTCGAGACCTTCGTCGGCAAGATCGTGCCCGGCGGCACCCTGGTCGTCGCCCACGGCCAGGCCGGCGCCGCCGAGATCGCCGGCCGGGTCCGTGGCACCGAGGGCCTGAACGTCGTCACGTACGGCGAGGAGGAGGGCGCCGACGTCCGGATCACGAAGATCACCCCGCGCGGTCTGACCAGCGAGGTCACCGTGGTCATCGACGGCCGGATGCTCACCTTCACCGTCTCCGTGCCCGGGCGTCACTACGCGCACAACGCCGTCGCGGCCCTCGCCGCCGGTGTCGCCCTCGGCATCCCGGCGCACAACCTGGCCTCCGCCCTCGGCAAGTACACCGGCGTCAAGCGCCGCCTCCAGCTCAAGGGCGAGGCCGCGGGCGTGCAGGTCATCGACTCCTACGCGCACCACCCGACCGAGATGACCGCCGACCTGGAGGCCATCCGGGGCGCCGCCGGGGACTCCCGGATCCTGGTCGTCTTCCAGCCGCACCTCTTCTCCCGCACCCAGGAGCTGGGCAAGGAGATGGGCCAGGCCCTCTCCCTCGCCGACTCCGCCGTGGTCCTGGACATCTACCCGGCCCGCGAGGACCCGATCCCGGGCATCACCAGCGAGATCATCATCGCGGCGGCCCGCACCGCGGGCGCCGACGTCACCGCCGAGCACGACAAGGGTGCCGTCGCCGACGTCATCGCGGGAATGGCGAAGCCCGGTGATCTCGTTCTCACCATGGGCGCGGGTGACGTCACGGACCTGGGTCCGGCGATCCTCGCCCGCCTGACGGACTGAGAACGAGGGAGCGGGAGAGTCATGTCGTACGAGGTCGAGAAGACGGACGAGCAGTGGCAGGCGGAGCTGACGCCGTCCGAGTACCAGGTGCTGCGCCTGGCCGGCACCGAGCCGGCGTTCCGCGGTGAGTACACCGACACCAAGACGGCCGGCGTCTACTCCTGTCGCGCCTGCGGCTCCGAGCTCTTCCGCTCCACCGAGAAGTTCGAGTCGCACTGCGGCTGGCCGTCCTTCTTCGACCCGAAGGACTCCGACGCCGTCGAGCTGAAGGCGGACGTCGCGCACGGGATGGTCCGCACCGAGGTGCTGTGCGCGAAGTGCGGCTCCCACCTGGGCCACGTCTTCGAGGGCGAGGGCTACCCCACGCCCACCGACCAGCGCTACTGCATCAACTCCATCTCGCTGCGGCTGACCCCCGACGAGAGCTGACACCGCCCGGCTGCTCCCCGGCCGGGGGCTGCCGGGGGCTTCCCGTGAGCTTCCCGGTGATCAGACCGCGACGCGGTCCACGGCGGGGAGGAACTGGTCGTAGAAGCGGGTCTTGAGCTGGAGGGCCCGCTCTTCCAGCTCCCTGAAGCAGTCGGTCGACTCCTCCTGGGCGAGGAGTTCGGTCACCCGCGTGGCCAGGCGGTCGGAGTGGGAGCCGGACAGCAGGGAGAGCGTCGCCAGGGAGTGCGTCTTCGCATCGTGGACGTGGTGCGGGTAGTAGAAGCGGGAGCGGTTCCTGCCTTCGTCGGTCAGCAGGGGAGCCATCCGCTCCCACAGCCGGCCGTACTCGACGGAGACGAGCACCTCGCCCCAGAACCGCAGGACCGTCAGCAGCCGCAGGTCGGCATTCGCGTGGCCGCCCGCGTCGGCGATCAGCTCCAGGGTGTCCTCGATGGCCTGCCGCGTCGCTGCCGTGGGCCGCGAGGCCACCAGGGCGGAGCGGGAGATCCCCAGCCGGCTCATGTCCTGCGTCATGTCCTCCCGGTGCGAGGGCGTCCGGCCGCCGCCGTCCGGATACTCCTCGCGCAGGATGACCCGGGCGATCCGCAGCCCCGCCTCGTCGCGCAGCAGGTCGATCGCGAGGTCGTAGGAGGGGGTGAAGGCGAGCGAGACGAAGCGCCGCTGGAGCAGGAGCTCGGCGAAGTCCTCGTCCGGGAGCCCGGTGACGTTCGCCAGGACCGGATGTTCCTTGAACCGCTCGATGAGAGCGTCCTCGAACCGGTCCAGATCGTGCAGATCGTGCATGGCCGTACCTTTCCGTGGATCACAGGCTGATGTTTGCCACCGACGTGCGCCAGTCGAGGAGATCCACGTCCTTGCCGATGCTCCACAGCGTGCGCAGCTCCTGCTGGACCTCCTCGCCCATGACGGTGTCGCCGCCGTCGATCTCGATCTGAGTGGAATCGATGGCGAGCTGGCCGTGCAGGAACGAGCTGACCAGCAAATGCTGGTCGACCTTGAACACGGCGATGGAGGGCAGGGAGTTGTAGAGCCGCACCTGGAGGCGCGCCCGGCTCTCGGCAGGAATGTCCCCGTTCAGCTGGGCGAGTCCGGCGAGGCAGGATTCGACGCTCGCCTTCACGTTCACCGCGAGTGCCGGATCGCGCACCGCCCTGAGCGCCTCGTCACGCAGTCCCGCCACCGGCGAGGAGGGGTGCAGCAGCAGGATGCGTACGCTGACCTGCTGATCGACGAGCGCCTTGCGCAAGGCGGCCCTGAGATGGTGCAGGTTGGGAATCCACGTCTGCAGGATCACCAGTTCGTCCCCGGCGCGCTCCAGGAACCCGGTGAACGCTTCCTCGGGGAAGCGGCTGTGGACCCCGACCACGCCGCCGTAGTGCTGCCGCTTGAGGCGCTGTGCGATGGCGTCGATGTCGAGCTTGGAGAGGTGCGCCTCGACGTTCGCCGTCAGGGTCGTGATCTGCGTGCCGACGCTGGTCTCCAGGGCCGTGAACTTCGCCCCGACGCCGGTCTCCAGGGTGGTGACCGTCCGAGTCACGTCGGGGCCCAGGGCGTCCATCTTCTGCTGAACGGTGTCGAGCTTCTTCAGGCGGTCGAGCTCCAGCAGGAGGAACACCGTGACCGTGCTCAGGATGAGCAGCGTGACCTTTGGGAGCGCGCCTCCCGGAGCCAGTGCGTCGAGCCAGCCGAAGAGGTCCGCCAGCAGGACCACCACACCCGACGTGGCCATCAACGCCAGCGCAGCCCGCTCCACCCGGTGGCGGAATTCGCCGCCGATACCAGCCAAAGTTTTCAACCCCCGTAGGCTGTCGGAGCGTTGACCGTACACCCGCAGTACTCGGGCAAGGGCGGCTTCGCGGCCAACACCTCAGATGAGGCTGTGGCGGACCGCACAGGCCACGGCGTGGGCGCGGTTGCGGGCCTGGAGGCGGGACATCAGCTCGTAGATCACGTTCTTGATCGTGTGCTCCGAGCAGGACAGGGTGCGGGCGATCACCGCGTTGCCGTGGCCCTCCGCCATCAGCGTGAGCACCGCGGTCTGGCGGGCCGTGAGCCGGGGGGCGTCCGGCGGGGCCGCGGACCGGGGCCCCGGTGCGGTCGAGGCGGTGGCTCCGGCGGCGGTGCCGGTGTCGATGCCGATGGCCGTGCCGGCGGTCGTGGCCGCGCCGAGCAGGCGGACCAGGGCCGGGTACGGCATCCGGCCGTCCCCGGCCTGGCGCAGCAGGCTCAGGCGGTCCGGCGCCGCCGGGACCCGTACGGGCGCGCTCTCGCGGGTGAGTTCGGCGACGGCGCTCACAGCAGGCCCACCCGGAGGGCGTAGGCGACCGCGTGCGCGCGGTTGCGCAGCCGGAACCGCTGGGTGATGTCGTGGACGACGCTCGTCACGGTGCGAGGCGAGTAGCACAGCTGCTTGGCTATCTCGTTCGTCTCGTGGCCGTCCGCGACCAGGCGCAGCACGCTGCGCTCCCGGTCGCTCAGGCCCGCCGCCGCCCACGGGTCCGTACCCCCGTCGGACCGGCTGCCCGACCGGCCGCCGGCGCCGGAGCGCTCCAGCAGCCGGTCCAGCAGATCCGGCGGCAGCGTGCAGTCACCGCGGGAGGCGGCCAGTACGGCGCGCGAGAGCCGATTGACGTCCGCCTCGCGGCGGCGCAGCAGCCCGCGGGCGCCGGCCGCTATGGCGTGCAGGGCGCCGTCGGGCGCCAACTCGCCCGCCACCAGCACCACATCGGGGCGGGCCGGGGCGTCGCGGACGGTGCGCAGCACGTCGAGTTCCGGCCGGCCGACCTGGTCCACGGTCATGACCACGACGCGCGGTGCGCCGCCCGGCGCCGTCAGGCACACCTCCGGGCAGGCGAACAGGGTGCTCTTGGTTCCGGCTTCCAGCACGGGGTCGAATGCGACGACGTCGACAGGGACGGGTACTCCCACCAGGTCCTCCGATGATCATCCGCCGGCCGGGGTAGCCGGACGGGCGGAAGGGGCACTGGACACAGGCTGCGGGGCGCCGGCCGGGTGGGGCATCGGGCCCCGGCCCCCACATTTCCTGAACGTGCCCCTCCGCAGGCACGGATCCTGCGCAGGCAGCCCCCGAGTCGGCCCGCGACCTGCCGGAACCGGTGCGCCGCCGCCCCGCCCGACGGCCGCCGCACCACCCCGTACGCAGGGCCCGCGGGGGCCATGGGGGCGGCTCCGCGGAATATGGGGGATCGGCCCCCATGTGCGCGGCCCCGCGCTCTGCGAGTTTTCTCCTGTGACTGACACCGCCACCACCGCCGAAGAAACCCAGGTCGGTGGCCTGGCCCCCTCCTGGTGGGCCCGGGCCCTGAACCTGCGGGAGCGGCTCGCCGCCCCGGGTACCCCGGTACCCGCGCCGGCCGACGCCCCCCAGAGCCGACCGGCTTCGTGGTCCCTGGGGGACACGGAGGGCTTCGCGGCCCGGCTGGCGAGCCTGGGAGCCGGCGAGGGCGTGGCGTACGCCCTCGCGGCGGAGGCTCCCGGCCGGCTGGCCGCCCGTACGGCCAAGCCGCAGTGGGCCCGGTGCATCGAGCAGATGGTGGCCGAGGCCCCCGCACAGGCCGGCCTGGCGGTCCCCGCGGCGCCGGACGCGGACGGCGCCGCGGTGTTCCTGCCCGCGCTGCGCCCCCTGATCGCAGCCGCCTGGGCGCAGACGGCCGCACGCATCGATCTCGCCGAGGGCGAACTCGGCGCCGTGCGGGCCGCGTTCGAAGAGCGGCTCGGCGACCGGCTGATCCGGCAGTCCGCCCGCACCCTGGTCCGGGAACTCCACCGGGCCCGTACGGAGGGCCTGCTGGCGGGGGAGAGCCCGCGGGAGCGGTTCGCGGACTTCCTGGCCCGGCTCGGTACCCGGCAGGGCCTCGCCGAACTGTTCACCCGCTACCCGGTGCTGGCGCGGATGCTGGGCCAGACCTGCGGCCTCGCGGCCTCGGCCACGGTGGAGCTGCTGGACCGTTTCACCGCCGACCGGGCGGCGATCGTCGAGGGGCTGCTGCACGGCTGCGACCCGGGCGCCCTCGTACGGGTGGACCTCGGCCGGGGTGACGTCCACCAGGGCAACCGGTCCGTGGCCCTGCTGGGCTTCGCCGACGGGACGACCGTCGTCTACAAGCCCCGGCCGCTGGACCAGCACGTCCTGCTGGACCGGGCGGTGGGCTGGGCCAACGGCAAGGTGCCGGGCCTGGGCCTGCGGACCCCGCGCTCGGTGCGCGGCGACGGGTACGGGTGGCTGGAGTTCATCGAGCACGGCTGGTGCGCCACGCCCACCGAACTGGACCGGTTCTACCGGCGCCAGGGCGCGCTGCTCGCCCTCCTCTACGCGGTCGACGGCGTGGACATGCACTACGAGAACGTCATCGCCTGCGGTGACCAGCCGGTGCTGGTGGACGCCGAGACCCTGCTGCACTCCGGTCTGCCGGCTGCCGTGACCTGCGGGTCCGACCCGGCGGCGGACGCCCTGGCCTCCTCTGTGTACCGCACCTGCCTGCTGCCGAGCCTGCTGATCGGCGAGAACGGCGCCATGGACATCTCGGCGCTGGGCGGCGGGGACGGCGGCTCGTACCCCAGTGACGGGCTGCGCTGGGAGGCCGCAGGGACGGACGGGATGCGGCTGCTGCGCGGCCCGGTGGCCAGCGCGGCCGGGCAGAACCGGCCGGCGCCGCAGGGCCGGGCGGCCGGGCACGCCGACCACCGGGCGGCGCTGCTGGAGGGGTTCCGGGCCGGGTACGACGCGATCTGCGAGCACCGGGCCGAACTACTGGGCGGCGCAGACGCAGACCGCGAGGGGGGCGGCGCCGACGGCGGTCTGCTGGCCCGCTGGGCCACCAGCCCCGGGCGCCTGATCGCCCGCTCGACCCGCCTCTACACGACCCTGCTGGACGAGTCCACCCACCCCGACGTGCTGCGCGACGCCCTGACCCGTGACGCGGTGCTCGCCGTGCTCTGGGCGGAGTCCGAGCACGATCCGGCCCGCCAGCGGCTGATCGAGGACGAGATCGCCGACCTGTGGGCCGGGGACGTGCCGCTCTTCTTCCACCACCCCGCCGACACCGTGCTGCGCACCTCCCGGGGCACCCGCCTCGACGGGGTGCTGCCGGCCCCCAGCCTGCGCTCCGCCCGCGACAAGATCGCCGCCATGGGGGAGGTGGACCGCCACGACCAGGAGTGGATCATCTCGGCGACGCTCGCCGTCACCGGGGCCAACCTCAGCGTCGGCGGCCCCCGTTCCACCCTCGCCGGCCCCGCCGCGCCGGCCGTCGTACCCGAGCCGTCGCGGCTGCTGGCCGCGGCCTGCGGGATCGCGGACGAGATCGCGGCCCGGGCGGTGCACGGCGGCGGGCGGGTCAACTGGCTCGGCCTGGAGCAGGTGGCCGGCGAGCACTGGGCCGTCCTGCCGATGGGCGGCGGGCTCGCCCAGGGCTACTGCGGGGTGGCGCTGTTCCTGGCCCAGCTCGGCGCCCTGACCGGTGCCGAGCGGTACACCGCGCTGGCCCGGCAGGCCGTACGGCCGCTGCCCGCGCTGCTCGCGACGCTGGCCGCGAACCCCGGGCTGGGCGCCGCGGTCGGACCCGGCGCGCTGCACGGACTCGGCGGCATCGTCTACACCGTGGCCCGGCTGGCCCCGCTGCTCGGCGAGGGCCTGGGCGACTGCCTGCCCGACGCCCTCGCCGCCCTGGAACGCGCCGCCGAGGCCGACGCCGAGGAGGGCGCCGAAGGGCCGGCCGATCTGGCCGACGGCCTCGCCGGAGCCCTGGCCGCCGCGGTCGCCGCGCAGCGCACGTACGGGGCCGAGGCGGGAGCAGTGGCCCGGCGGCTCGCCGACCGGCTGCTGGTCCGGGCCGAGAAGCGGCTCGCCGAACAGTGCCTGGCGGCCCCCGGTTTCGCCCACGGCGACGCCGGGATCGGCTGGGCCCTGCTGCGCCACGCCGCCGCCTCGCAGGAGGCGGGGCAGCCGGATGCCGCGTACGCCCGCACCGGTGCCGCGCTGCTGCGCACGGCACTGGACGAAGCCCTGCGCCGTCCGACGGACCTCGGCTGGCACACGGGTCTCGCGGGCACCGCGCTGGCCGCCGCCGACGCACTCGGCCCCGACGCACTGGGCGCCGACGTGCCCGTGGCAGAACTCGACCGGTGCGCCGCCCTGTCGGGTGCGCCCTTCGAATCCCCCGACCTCAGCCTGCAGCACGGTGCCGTCGGCTCCCTGGAGCTGCTCGGCGTCCTCGCCGGGCAGGGCCACGAGGGGGCCCGGGCCGCACTCGGCCACCGCGCCGGGGAGGTCCTCGGCCGGCTCGAGGACCACGGCCACCGCTGCGGCACCCCCGACCACGTACCCTCCCCCGGTTTCCTCACCGGGCTTTCCGGGATCGGATACGCCCTGCTCAGGCTGGGCTTCCCGGAGGCCGTCCCGTCCGCCCTGCTGCTCGAACCCGATCGGCACCTCTGCACCGCAGCACGTCAGCACTGAGCACCACTCCCCATCAGGCAACGAGAAGGGTACTCACCACCATGCAGAAGCCCCAGGTCAACGCCCAGTCCGTCACCGCCGCCGACGAGGCCGCCGCCGACGCCGCGGCCGCGGCGCGGATCGAGGACCCGGCCGGCGGGATCACCCTGTCGGGTCGGAACAAGGCGTGCGCCCGGGCCCGTGCTCTGGCCGGTGTGGTGCTCACCAGCGGCATCGTGATCACCCTGAGCTCGATCGACACCAGCGTCTCGGCCCCGAACGTCACCTGGTAGCCCCGTCTCCCGTCACCCGGCGGTCCGTGTCCGATCTTCTCCGGATCTTTCCCGGATCTCCACGCCGACCTTGTTCGAAACGGCCAACTTTCATCGCACAATGAGCCGTTCACATGAACTAGATTGCGGACATGCGTTCCCGTTCGCGGTACATGGTCGGTCGTGACTCGCAACTGCGGGAGATCAAGCAGGCACTGACCGACGCGGGCGAAGGGCGCGGCGGGGTCGTCTTCCTCGTCGGCGAGGCCGGAATCGGAAAGTCCCGCCTCGCCGCCGAAGCCGTGGGCATGGCCTTCGGCATGGGCATGCGGGCCCTGCGGGGCCGGAGCAGCACCACCGGCCCCACCGTCCCTTTTCGGCCACTCACCGAAGCGCTGATGTCGCTGTTCCGCAGCGGCGAGCCCTTGGACGATCTGCCGCTGGGCCCCTACCGGCCCGCGCTCGGCAGGATCATCCCGGACTGGAGCAGCGACGCCGAGAACAACAGCTCCATGGTCATCCTCGGCGAGGCCGTACTGCGGCTGCTCATCGCCACCGGCAAGGAGCACGGCCAGCTCCTGCTGCTGGAGGACCTGCACGACGCCGACCCCGAGACGCTCGCGGTCGTCGAGTACCTGGTGGACAACCTGGAGTACACCAACGTGGTGCTCCTGGCCACGATCCGTACGGAGCCCTGCGACGCGCTCGACATGGCCGACTCGGCCCGCCGGCGCGGCGTGGGGACCGTACTGGAACTCGCCCCGCTCACCCGCCCCGAAGTCCGCGCGGTCATCGCCGCCCAGCTGGACACCGAACCCGAGCTGGTGCCGCAGGCGGCCCTGGACCGGCTCTGGGACGACAGCGCCGGCAGCCCCTTCCTCGTCGAGGAACTGCTCCAGGGCATGATCGGCAGTGGCGCCCTCGTCCGCTTCGAGGACGGCTGGCGCGTCGTCGGCGACCTGCGCAGCGACGTGTCCACCGCCCTCGCCCGCGGGATCCTGCGCCGCATCGACCGGCTCGGCCCGCAGGGGCTGACCCTGCTGTCCGCAGCCGCCGTGATCGGCCGCCGCTTCCCGCTGACCGTGCTCCAGCGGATGACCGGCATCGACGACCGCGGGCTGCTCAGCCACCTGCACGCCGGCGTCGCGGCCCAGCTCGTCGTCCCCGACGAACCCGCCCCGGACTGGTACGCGTTCCGCCACTCGCTCACCGCCGAGGCCCTGCTCACCCAGCTCACACCGGGCAACCGGGCGACGATGTCCGGCCGTGCCGCGGACGCGGTGCAGGCGCTCTACCCGGACCTCGAGGGCGACTGGTGCCCCCTCGTCGCGGAGCTGCGCTCCCAGGCGGGCGACGAGGCCGAGGCCGGCCGCCTGTTCACCGACGCCGGCCTGCGCGCCCTCGCGGCCGGCGCGATCGGCTCCGCGATCACCCTGCTCAGCCGCGCCGAACGGCTGCTCGCCGCCAGCCAGGACCCCGCCGGGCGCACCGACGCCCTGGAGGCCCTGCTCCCCGCGCTCGCCGAAGCCGGGGACTTCGCCCGGGCCTTCGGCTTCGCGGAGAACCTGCACACCCTCGGCGGCAGCGGCCTGAGCGCCTCCCGGCTCGCCGCACTGCACACCCGGCTCGCCAAGGTGGCCCACACCGCGGGCCGCTGGGAGGACGGCAACAGACAGATATCCCAGGCCAGATCCCTCCTGGGGCCCCGGCCCGACGAACGCTGCACCGCCTCGATCGATGTGACCGCCGCGTACCTCGCACTCGACACCCCCGGCCCGGACCGCACCCAACTGGCCGAGAAACTCGCCCACTCCGCGCTCCAGGCAGCGCAGCGCCACGGCCTGGCGACCGTCGCCTGCCAGTCCCTGGAACTCCTCGCCACCCTCGCCCGCGAACGGGACTTCGACGAGGCCACCGCCCTGCTGGAATCGGCCCTGCAGACCGCCGAACAGCACCAGCTCCCGCTCCAGCGCATGTACGCGCTCACCCGGATCGGCGGGAACTACTGGCTCACCGAGGGCGCCACCGCCCCGCTGCTGGCCGCCCGCAGCGAGGCCCAGCGGCTCGGCTCGGCCACCATCGTCTACACCATCGACGGCATCATGATCCTCGACGCCGTCCTGCGGGCCGAGTTCACCGCCGCCCAGCAGTCCGCCGAGGAGTGCCTGGCCGTCGTACAGCGCCTCCGGCTGGCCCCGGCCACCCGCTACGTCCTGATGGCCCGGGCGGCGATGGCCGCCCACCGGGGCGACCGGCCCGCGATGGAGAGCGCCCTCGCCGCGTTCGCCGACTGCGACGGGGCCGGCTCCCAGGAGGAACCGCTGACCCGCGGCCTCGCCCGGGCCTTCTGCGCGCTGACGGAGGAGGACCGGCCCGGCGCCGTCCGCGAACTGCGCGCCGTCGCCGCCCTCGAGGACACCAACCCCAGTACGTACTACCTCAGCGGGCGGTACGGCATCGGCCTGCTCCTGGACGTGCTGTCGGGGGACGCCGACCGCGCCGCGTACGAGGAGATCGCCGCCACCGCACCCGGCCGGATGCGCTGGAACCGGCAGTTCGTCCTGTTCGCCGGCGCCGTCCTGCTGGGCCGCGAACGCCGCCCCGAGGAGGCCGCGGCCGCCGCGGCCGAGGCCCTGCGCGCCGCAGCCCCGTACGCCACCGCGCTCCACCTGGGCCTGCGGCTGATCGCGGAAGCGGCGTACGAGGACGGCTGGGGCGAGCCGGTGGCCTGGCTGCGCCGCGTCGAGGAGCACTTCCACCAGGGCGGCGTGGCCGCGGTCGCGGGCGCCTGCCGCGCGGCCCTGCGCCGGATGGGCGCCCCGGTCCAGCAGCGCCGCACGGGTTCGAGCACGATCCCGGACGTCCTGCGCTCCCAGGGCGTCACCGTCCGCGAGTACGAGGTCTTCCGGCTCCTCGCGGAGCGCCTGGGCAACAAGGACATCGCCGACCGCCTCTACATCTCCCCGCGTACGGTCGAGAAGCACATCGCCGCCCTCGGCACCAAGACGGGCCGCACCAACCGCGCCGCCCTCTGCGAACTCTCCGCGTCCCTCGCCCCGCCGGCGCCCTGACGTACCGGCCCCCGCGCCGGGACGACGCGGTGCCCGGTGCCCGGTCATCGCATCTCGCGGACCGTCCGCGAGCTGAGGATCCCGATCGCCGTCACCGCGAGGACCGCCGCCGAGAGGGCGAACATCGGGCCGGTGCCCGACTGCGCCATGGCTCCGCAGAGGATCAGGGAGAGCGGGGCCACCGCGTAGCCGATGACCATGTCCACCGAGATCACCCGGCTCAGCACCGAGCCGTCGATGGTGCGCTGGATCCAGCTGAGGCCGAAGACCCCCTGGAAGCCCATCCCGAAGCCCATCGCCAGGACCGTCGCGAGCGCCCCGGCCGTACTGCCGATCAGGCCGAGCAGGCCGGTGCCGATCGCGAGCCAGCCCGCGAGCGCGGCGATCAGCAGGCCGATCCGGGGGCGGCTGCTCACGGCGCCGCCGACGAGGGTGCCCAGCATCGCCCCGCCGGCCAGCGCGCCGTTGAGCAGGCCGAGGGTGGTCGAGCCGCCGTGCAGGTCGACCTTGGCCAGGGTGGCGAAGCCGACGGTGAACGGGCCCGCCTGGCAGAAGGTCACCGCCGCGTCGACGGCCAGGATCGTACGGATCCGCGGATCCTCGAACGCGTACCGCAGCCCGGCGCGGATCCGGGCGCCCAGCGAGAGCCCGGCCGCCGGCGCTCCCGCGCCCCCGGCCGGTGCGTCCGGCGCCGGGCCTTGCGCCGGGCGGGGCAGCGGGCGGATCCTCGCGACGCACAGGCCGCAGAGGGCGAAGCACACCCCGTCGACGAGGAAGGCGGCCGGGGCATTGGAGAAGGCCACCACCATGCCGCCGACGGCCGGGCCCAGCACCGCCGACACCTTGGCGGCGACCGCGAGCAGGGCGTTGGCCGGGGCGAGCTGCTCCTTGTCCACCACCGACGGCAGGATCGACGCCCGGGCGGGCTGGAAGAACGCGTCGACCGCGCCGAAGGCCGCGGCGGCGCAGCACAGCATCCACACCGTCAGGGATCCGGCCAGGCCGGCCAGGCCCACGGCGGCCATCAGGCCGGCCCTGGCCCAGCTGGAGAGCGTCATCAGCGTCCGGGAGGACCACTTGTCGCTGAGGGAGCCGCCGACCAGGGTGAGCAGGGCCCGCGGCACCGCCTGGAAGGCGAGGACGTAGCCGAGGGCCAGGGTGGACTGCGTGAGGCCGAGCGTGATCCAGGAGAAGGCGATGTAGCTGAACCCGTCGCCGAGCAGGGACAGGGACTGCCCCAGCCACAACAGGCGGAACGACGGCAGCCGGGCCGGGGCACTCAGCCGGGACCGCGCGTCCACCAGGGTGGAAGCCATGAAAAGAATCCCTTCGCCGGGGTCAGTAGCGGACGGGCAGGGCCGTCAGCGCGCGGTTGAGGAGGGAGAGCTGCCAGGTGTGCTGCTGCCGGTCGAGCAGCTCCAGGCCCGGGTACTCGCGTACGAGTACGTCGACCACTGCGCCGGCGACCAGCCGGGCGAACGCCGCGCCGATGCAGAAGTGCGCGCCGAAGCCGAACCCGAGGTGCGAGGCGCTGCCGCGCCGGACGCTGAAGAGGTCCGGATCGGCGAAGCGCGCCGGGTCCCGGTTGGCCGCCGCCGTGACCAGGAACAGCCGGTCCTCCGCGCGGACGGATCGCCCGTCGAGGTCGAAGTCCCGGGCGGCGGTACGGATCGACATCTTCGACGGGCCGTCGAAGCGCATGGCCTCCTCCACCGCCATCGACACCAGCTGCGGGTCCTCCCGTACCGCCGCCAGCTGCTCGGGGTGCCCCAGCAGGGCGAGTACGGCGTTGACGACGAGGTTGCTGGTGGTCTCGCCGCCGGCGAACGCCATCTGCGTCAGCATCCCGACGAACTCCTCCTCGCTGACCGACTTCCCGACCTGGCCGCCCGCCAGCACGGCGCTGATCAGATCGTCCTTGGGTTCGGCGCGGCGCTGTTTCACCAGGTCGGCGAGGTAGTCGTCCAGGTTGACCAGGGACTGGAGCGAGGTGCGGTACTCGCGCTCCTCCTGGGCGGCGCCCAGGACGAGGTCGCCCACCCGGGCGTTCCAGTACCAGAAGGACGGGCCGTGCGCCTGGGGGACGCCCAGCCAGCGGGCGAAGACCAGCGCGGGCAGCGGCCGGGCGATGTCCGCGACCAGGTCCCCGATCCGGCCGGGGACGGCCCGGCGGGCGAGCATGGCGCGGGTGGCGCGCTCGACGAAGGCCCGGTAGCGGCCGATCGAGCGGGCCGCGAACTGCTCCTGGAACACCTGGCGCAGCCGCCGGTGCTGCGGGGCGTCGTTGAACACCATCCAGCGCGACAGGATCGCGAAGGCCCGCTCGGCGTCCTCGCGGGCGCCCTCCGGCACGGCGTCCATCAGCGGGCGCACCCGCTCGGCGGAGACCGCGGGGTCGCGCAGGCAGTGCATCAGCTGGGCGTGCCCGGTGACGAGCCAGGCCCGGTGCATGGCGGACCAGTACACGGGGTCGTGGTCGCGCAGGGAGTTGAGGTACCCGTACGGGTCCGCGTTGACGGCGGGGTCGAGGAGGTACCGCTCGGTGAAGGCGGCCGGCGGGCTCGTACGGGTCACCGGAGCCGGCGGGGCGGCCGGCGGCGCTGTCCTCCCGGTGATCGGGCACACCAGGGCGGACGGGTCCGGGCTCATGGCCGCGCTCATTGCCGCGTTCGAGGTCGTGGTCAGGACGGTCATCGGCGTGCCTCCGACTGGATCCGGCCGAGCACACCAGCGGTCTTGTGCATCAGCCGTTCGGACATCATGGACATGTGGTCGCCTTCGGTGACGTGGACGGTCAGCCCGCCGAGCGCGATCTCGCGCCAGCGCCCGACGTAGGTCCGGAAGTCCACGTCCAGACCGGGCATCGGTTCGCCGTCGGGCAGTTCGGCCGCCGCGCTGCCCACCAGGAGGTGGACGTGGCCGGGGTAGGGGCGCAGTGCGTAGCCGGCCAGAGCGGTGAGCAGCGAGTGCCACACCTCGATGGGGGCGTGCTCCACCAGGGACGCCTCGCCGGGGCTCATGCCGGCGCCCAGCAGCAGGGCGGTCAGCTCGGCCACGGCCGCCTCCCGCTCCGCGGACGGAGCCAGCGCGCGGACGCGGTCGCGCATCCGCAGTCCCTGCTCCATGTCCCGGCCGACCGCGGCGAGGCGTTCGCGGGCCGCCGGGTGGGGCAGGTACGGCTCGATCAGCGTGAGCGGTGCGACGGTGTGACCGGCCTCGTGCAGCTGGGTGGCCATCTCCAGGGCGATGTTGGCGCCCATGGACCAGCCGAGCAGGTCGTGCGGCCCGTGCCCGCCGTGGGCGGCCAGCTCGGCGGCGTAGTTGGCCGCGATGCCGGCGATCGTG
This sequence comes from Streptomyces sp. NPDC051364, assembly GCF_040682115.1. Taxonomy (NCBI): domain Bacteria; kingdom Bacillati; phylum Actinomycetota; class Actinomycetes; order Kitasatosporales; family Streptomycetaceae; genus Streptomyces; species Streptomyces sp. NPDC051364. The sequence continues at coordinate 34,536 of NZ_JBFBAH010000025.1, forward strand.
GTCGGGTCCACCCCGCCGAGCAGGCCCCGGGCCTGGAAGGCCCGGACCGGCTGCCCGGGCGGGAGGGCCCGGGCGAGCGGTACGTACCAGGCGCCGCTGCCGCCGCTGGGGTGCACGCACCACAGCGGGGTGCCGTCGCCCTCGCGCAGCCGGACCTCCGAGGTGACGGCCCGGGCCTTCGCCCCGGCCGGCATCTCCCCGGCCGCCTGCGCCGCCGTCTCCGTGGCGCGGGCGGCGAGCCGGGCGATCGTCGGCAGTTCGAGCAGGTCCCGTACGGAGACGCGGAGGCCCCGGGCGGCGGCCTGCGCGGCGACCCGGACGGTGGAGAGCGAACTCCCGCCGAGGGCGAAGAAGTCGTCGTGGACACCGACCTGGGAGATGCCGAGCACCGTGCGCCACACCTCGGCGAGCACCACCTCGGCCGGCGTGCCCGGCGCGACGTAGTCGGTGGCGCTGTGCAGGCGGTCGGCCGAGGGCAGCGGCAGTGCCTTCTTGTCGATCTTTCCGCTGCTGTTGACCGGCATCGCGTCGAGGAACACGAACCGCGCGGGGACCATGTACGCGGGCACCCTGGCCCGCAGCGCCTGGCGGAAGGGCTCGGCGACGGGCTCCACGCCCGCCTCGGGCACCACGTACGCCACCAGCGCCGGCTCCGGCAGGTCGCGCCGCAGCAGGACCACCGCCTGCTGCACCTCGGGCAGTTCCCGCAGCCCGTGCTCGATCTCGCCGAGCTCGATGCGGAATCCGCGCAGCTTCACCTGGCTGTCGCGGCGGCCGAGGACCTCCACGGCTCCGTCGGGGAGCTGGACGCCGATGTCGCCGGTGCGGCACAGCCGGCTGCCGGGGGCGCCGTACGGGTCGGGGACGAACGCGGCGGCGGTCAGGTCGGGGCGGTTCACATAGCCCCGGCCGATGGCGCGCCCGCCGAGGTAGACCTCGCCCTGCACCCCGACGGGAACGGGCTGGAGGTCCTCGTCGAGTACGTAGACCTGGGTGTTGCGGATCGGCCAGCCGATCGGCGGCCGCTTGCAGTCGGGCTTGAGGAGGGTGGAGACGGACCACACGGCCGTCTCGGTGAGCCCGTAGACGTTGTAGAAGCGCCGTCCGCGCGCCCATTTCTGGGCCAGTTCGGCAGGGCACGCCTCGCCGGCCACCTGGAGGATCCGCAGTGCGGGGAAGCGGTCCTCGCCGAGGGCCGCCAAGGCGCTCGGGGCCAGCATCGCGACGGTGATCCCGTAGTCGAGCAGGGTGTTCGCCAGGTCGGCGCCCGCGCGCAGGGCCTCCCGGGGCGGTGTGCACAGCTGGGCGCCGTTCGCCAGGGCCCACGTCAGATCCATGATCGAGACGTCGAAGCTGAGGGAGGCGAACTGGAGCACCCGGTCGGCCGGGGTCACGGGGAACAGGTCCCGCTGTCCCTCCAGCATGTTGGTCAGGCTGCGGTGCTGGATGGTGACGCCCTTGGGCGTGCCCGTGGAGCCGGATGTGTAGAGGATGTAGGCCGCGTTGTCCGCGGTGACGGCGAGCGCCGGGGCCGGGACCTCGAGGCAAGCCCCCCAGGTCGCCGGATCGTCCACGACCAGGGTCGGGCCGTCGAACGGCACCTTCCCGAGCAGCGAGGACTGGGTGATCAGCACCGGCATCCCGCTGTCCTCGACGATGAACTTCAGCCGGTCGGACGGGTGCTGCGACTCCAGCGGCAGGAACGCGCCGCCCGAGCGGAGCACACCGAGCACGGCTCGCACCATCTCCGGGCCCCGGTCGAGGCAGATGCCGACCGGCACCTCGGGGCCGACCCCGAGCGCGCGCAGCCGTGCCGCCAACTGACCTGCAGATTCGTCGAGTTCGGCGTACGTCACCTTCTGGCTGCCCTGGCGGACGGCCACCGCGTCGGGCGTGCGCACGGCGTGTTCGGCCACGCACTCGTGGAACATCAGCGGGGTGTTGGGCAGTTCGGGCCCGCGGCCCCACTCCTCCAGCGCCCTCATGCGCGCCTCGCCGCCCAGCACCGGCGGCGCGACGGGCGCCTCCGGCTGCGCGGTCATCGCCTTCAGCACCCCGCACATCAGGTCGGCCAGCTGCTCGGCGGTGGCCGGAGCCAGGTAGTCCGGGTCGACGTCGAGGGTGAAGGACTCCACGCTCGCGTTGAGCATCAGCGGGAACGCGGTACGGGCGATCTCCAGCGAGTCGTCCCAGCTGTCCCCGGACAGCCGGTGGAAGTTGACGTAGTTGAACAGGGTGTCCGCCAGGCTGGGCTCACCCGGCCGCAGCTGCGCCAGCCGGGCCAGCGGCACCCTGCGGTACGGGAGCATCTCCTGCTCGGCGGCGAACGCCGCCTTCAGGTACTCCAGCCAGCTGCCCCGCGGCCGCCGGACGCCGAACGGCACGGTGTTGAGGAACAGCCCGCGCATCCGGTCGGCGCCGGGCACCTCGGGCCGGCCGTTGGTGACGAGGCCGACCGAGTGCCCCTCGGCTGAGCCGTCGCGCTCGGCGAACAGGCTCATGGTGTGGTGGAACGCGGAGAGCAGGACGGTACGGCGGGGCACCCCGGCCAGCCGGGCCAGCCGGCCGATCGGCTCGGCGAGGGAGCCGTACGAACGGCGCACCTCGTGGACGAACTGCCCGCCGTCGGCGGCCTCCGTACCGCGCCGGGTGAACCGGATCGGGCTCAGGTCGCTCAGCGCCGAGCGCCAGTACGCCAGGCCTTCCTCATCGACGAGCGCGGCCCGCTCCAGCGCGACGTACTCGGCGTACGGGGGCGCCGCCGGCAGCTGCGGAGTCCGGCCTTGCGCCACGGCCTGCCGGTGGAGGTCGAGCAGGTCCGCGATGAGCGAGGTCAGGCTCCAGCCGTCGAGCACCACGTGGCAGTCGGTGAGCGTGAGCCGCAGCTCCTGGTCGGTGAGCCGGTGCAGGTGGATGCGGACCAGGGGCGGGGCGGCCAGGTCGAAGCGCCGGGCGAACTCCGCGTCGACGTAGCGCCGTACGGAGGCCCACTGCTCGTCGTGGGGCAGGCCGCGCAGATCGCTGTAGCCGACCGGGAGTTCGGCGGCGGCGTGGACCAGCTGGAGCGGCTCGGAGAAGGAGACCAGGTCGATGGAGGACCGCAGGATGCTGTGGCCCCGGACGACGGTGTCCACCGCCGTCTGGAAGGCGGCGAGGTCGAAGCCCTCCGGCACGGTGATCTTGAGGTCGGTGACGTTGTGGTAGGCGCCGCGGCTCGGGTCGGCCAGCATCTCGTGCAGCATCCCGGCCTGGAGCATGGTCAGCGGGTACGCGTCGTCGAGCCCCTCCGGCAGCCGGGCCGCGTCGGCCGGGTCGAGCTGGGAGAACGGCTCCACGGGCGCGGGGACGGCGGCGTCGGCGGCCTCGGTCGCCAGCGCCGCGAGATCGCCCAGGGTGCGGGCCCGGAACAGGTCCGGGACGCTCAGTACCAGCCCGGCGGAGCAGGCCTGGCCGATCACCCGCAGGGCCAGCATCGAGTCGCCGCCCAGGTCGAAGAAGTTCGCCGTCCGGCTGATCCGCTCGGCGCCCAGCACGTCCGACCAGATGCGGGCCAGCGCCTCCTCGGCCGCACCGGCCGGCGGGACGTGCCCGGCGGGCGCGGCAGCCCCGTCGGCGGCCACCGCCACCAGGGACGTGCGGTCCACCTTGCCGTTGGCGGTGATCGGCAGCTTCGGATGCCGGACGAACAGCGCGGGCACCATGTACTCGGGCAGCGTGATCCGCAGCCGGTCGCGCAGGTCCGGCGCGTCCAGCGGCCGGCCCTCGGTCAGCACCACGTGGGCGACCAGGCGGGCGCCGCCGTGCGCATCGGGCCGGGCCACCACCGCGGCGTCCCGTACGCCGGGCAGGGCGCGCAGCGCGGTCTCGATCTCGCCGGGCTCGATGCGGAAGCCGCGGATCTTCACCTGGTGGTCGGCCCGGCCGGCGTACGCCAACTGCCCGTCGGGCAGCACCCGTACCAGGTCGCCGGTGCGGTACATGCGGGTCCCGGCCGGACCGAAGGGGTCGAGGGGGAAGCGCTCGGCGGACAGCTCCGGCCGGTTGCGGTAGCCGCGGGCGACGCCCCCGCCGGCCACGTACAGCTCTCCGACCGTGCCGTGCGGCACCAGCCGGCCCGCCCGGTCCAGGACGTAGCCGTGCTGGCCGGACAGGGGGCGGCCGATCGGCGAGTACACGGGGGAGACCGTGTCCGCCTCGGTGATCAGCCGGTGGGTGACGTGCACGGTGGTCTCGGTGATCCCGTACATGTTCACCAGCGCGGGCCGTTCGCCCTCGGGCCCGGCGAACCAGTCGCGGTAGTCGCGGGCGTCGAAGGCGTCACCGCCGAAGACCACGGTGCGCAGCGCGAGCGCGCCGAACTCCTCGCCCTGCTGGGCCAGATGGGCCCGGAGCCCCTTGAACGCGGCCGGGGTCTGGTTGAGCACGGTGACGCGCTCGTCGCGCAGGACGGCGTGCACCGCGGCGGGGTCGCGGACCTCGTCCTCGGTCAGTACCACCACGCGGCCGCCGGAGGCCAGCGGAGCCCACAGCTCCCAGACGGAGAAGTCGAACGCGGGGGAGTGCAGGAGCGTCCACACGTCGTCGGCGGAGAAGCCGAAGTGGCGGTCGGCGGCGCCGAGCAGCCAGGCGAGGTTGCCGTGGGTGATCTCGACGCCCTTGGGCTGCCCGGTCGACCCCGAGGTGTAGATGACGTACGCGAGGGTCTCCGGTCCGGGGAGCACGGCGGAGAGCGGGTCCCCGGTGTCGTCGGCCGGGTCGTCTGCGGGGCCCTCGAGCGGGATCACGCCCACCGGCAGCCCCTCCACCCCGGCCCGGCCGACGGCGTCGGCGACCACCCACTCCACCCCGGCGTCGCCGACCGTGAACTCCCGCCGGGCCCGCGGGTGGGCGGGGTCCAGCGGCAGGTACGCCGCACCCGCCCGCCATACGCCGAGCAGCGCGACGGCCAGGTCGACCGAGCGGCCCAGGCAGACGCCGACCAGGGACTCCGGGCCGATGCCCGCCGCCCGCAGCCGCCGGGCCAGGGCGAGCGAGGCCGCGTCGAGTTCGGCGTACGTCAGGCTGCGGCCGCCGCCGGAGACGGCCACGGCGGTGGGGGCCAGCCGGATCCGCTCGGCCAGGCGCTCCATCGCGAGCCGCGGAGCCGGCTCGGGGACGGTGCCCGCCGGCGCGCGGTTCGCCGGGCCGTCGGGGCCGAGCAGCGCGGCCCGCTCGTCGGCGCTGAGCAGGTCGGCCATGCCGAGCGGCACGTCCGGGGCCTCGGCGAACGCCCGCAGCACCGCGACGGTGTGCTCGGCCAGCCGGGCCACCGATGCCGCGTCGAACAGGTCGGGGCGGTAGACGAACTGGAGCCGGATGCGGTCCGCGTCCTCGCTGACGTCCAGCGTCAGGTCGAACTTCGCGGTGGTGAGGTCGATGGGGAACGCCGTGCCGGTCGCGTCGCCGAGGGCGTACGCACCCTGCCGCGCGGCGGCGGAGTGCGAGAACAGCACCTGGAACAGCGGGTTGCGCGAGAGGTCCCGCTCCGGGCTCAGCTCGTCGACGACCCGCTCGAAGGGCAGGCCCTGGTGGGAGAGGGCGCCCAGGACGCTCTCCCGGGTACGGGCGAGGAGCTGCGCCGACGTCGGGTCGCCCGACAGATCGGTGCGGATCACCAGCGTGTTCACGAAGAACCCGACGAGCTGTTCGATCTCCGGGCGCTCCCGGTTGGCGACGACGGTGCCGATCGCGATGTCGTCCTGGCCGCTGTGGAAGGCCAGCGCCGCCTGGAAGGCCGCCATCAGAGTCATGTACGAGGTGGTGTCGGCCCGGCGGCCGAGCTCCGCCAGGGCGGCCGTCAGCACCTCGGGGAGCTCTACCGAGTGCACGGCGCCGGCGGAGGTGCGCACGGCCGGCCGCGGGTGGTCGGTGGGCAGTTCGAGCGGGGTCAGGCCGGAGAGGGCGGTACGCCAGTAGTCCAGCTCGGTGCTCTCGTCGGCCCCGCGCTGCCAGTGCGCGTAGTCGGTGTACTCGACCGGTGGTGCGGCGAGGTGCGGGGGCCGGCCTTGGGTTCTGGCGCGATAGCAGGCGCTCAGGTCGCCGGTCAGGATGTCCAGCGACCAGCCGTCCGAGACGATGTGGTGCATGGCCAGGACGAGCACGTGGTCCTCGGCCGTGATCCGCAGCAGAGTGGCCCGGAACGGGGGCGCGGCCGCCAGGTCGAAGGGGCGCAGGGCCACCTCCCGTACGGCCTCGGCGACCGCCTCGGGGCCGCCGTCGCGGACCGCCGGGGGCAGGTCGACCACGTCCAGGGCGGGTGCCTCGGCGGCGGCGAGCACGTGCTGGGCCGGTACGCCGTCCTCGTGGGTGAACACCACCCGCAGCTGCTCGTGGCGGGCGACGAGGTCCCCGATCGCGGCGCCCAGCGCGGCCGCGTCCAGCGGCCCGGTGAACCGCCAGGCCGCGGGCATCAGGTACTCGACGCCGCCGGGGTCGAGCCGGTCGAGGAAGTACAGGCGCTGCTGGGCGGCCGACAGCGGGGCCTGCGCGGAGCGCGGATCGAGCCGGGGGATGCCGGCGGGCGCGGCGGCGGTCTTGCCGCGCAGGCGCATTTCGAGGAGCCGGCGGGCCGCCGGGGAGAGACCGCCGGGCGTCGTGGAAGAAGTGGTGGAGGGTTCGACCTGTGCAGTGGTCATCGGAAGTGCCGTCCAATCAAGGCTGGGATCGAGGCTCGGACCGCGGCGGCGATCAGAACTCGGAGGTCAGGGACAGGTCGATCTCGTCGTCGCTCATCGAGGAGATCTGGTCGATGAGCTGTCGTTCCACTTCCATCGCGAGCAGTTCCACCGTCGGGTGGTCGAACAGGTCGCGTACCTGGATCGGGCAGTCGAACGCGGTGCGCAGGCGGGACGCGGCCGCCACGGCGCGCAGCGAGTGGCCGCCGAGGGCGAAGAAGTCCTCCCGGATCCCGACCTCGGGGAGGCCGAGGACCTCGGCCCAGATCTGGGCCGTCACGACCTCGGTGGGGGTTCGCGGCGCCACGGACGCGACGGGCGCGGCCAGGACCGGATCGGGCAGGGCGGCGGTGTCGGTCTTGCCCTGCACGGTCCGGGGCAGGGCGTCGAGCAGGACGAACGCGGCGGGCACCATGTAGCCGGGCAGCAGGGTCCGGCACCAGGCGGCCAGCACGTCGGCGTCGAGCCCCTGGCCGGCGGCGTAGCCGACGAGGGCGCGCTCCCCGCGCAGTTCCCGGACCAGTACGGCCGCGCCGTGCACGCCCGGGTGCTGTTCCAGGACGGCCTCGATCTCGGCCGGTTCGATGCGGAAGCCGCGGATCTTGACCTGGTCGTCGGTGCGGCCGAGGAACTCCAGTTCCCCGGAGGGCAGTCGGCGGACCAGGTCGCCGGTGCGGTAGAGCCGCCCGCCGGTGCCGCCGTACGCGTCGGGTACGAACCTCTCGGCGGTGAGCGCGGGCTGCCCGAGGTAGCCGCGGGCCAGTTCCGGGCCGCCGATCAGCAGTTCGCCGGGCACCCCGACGGGTACGAGCTGCCCGAGGGCGTCCACGACGTACGCCCGGCGGGAGCCCAGCGGCCTGCCGATCGCCACCCGGCCCTCGACCGGCGCGGTGACGATGTGGGCGGTGGCCGAGATGACCGACTCGGTCGGGCCGTACGTGTTGACGACCGGCACGTCGGGGAGGTGTGCGAACCAGCGGGCCAGCGGCGCCGAGGGCAGTGCCTCGCCGCCGGTGACCAGCAGCCGCAGGCTCTTGAGGTCCCCGGCGACCGTGTCGAGGCGGGCGACGATCTCCTCCCAGTAGGCGGGGGTGGCCTCCACGACCGTGACGCCCTGGGTGCGGACGGCCTCGGCGAGCTCCTCCACCGACCACACCTCGTCCGGGCGGACCACCACCGAGGCTCCCGCGGCGAGAGCGGGCAGCACCTGCTCAAGAGAGGCGTCGAAGGAGAAGGAGGCGAAGGCGAGGACGCGGTCGTCCGCCGTGATGCCGAAGAGCTCGCGGGCCGCGGCGGCGTGCGCGCCCAGCGCATGGTGTGCCACGCCGACGGCCTTGGGGCGGCCGGTGGAGCCCGAGGTGAAGATGACGTACGCGAGGTCCTCGGGAGCGGGGGTGTGGTGCGGCGCGTCCGGGTCGGGCACGACGGTGTCGACGGGGACGGTCCGCGGCCCGAGGGCGGCGGCCAGCGCGTGGGTCGAGGTGTCGCTGAACACGCTGTGCACGCCCGCCGCGGCGCACATGAACCGCAGCCGGTCCTCGGGCAGCCGGGGGTCGAGCGGTACGTAGACCCCGCCGGCCCGCCAGATCGCGGCCATGGCGGCGACCGAGCGGATACCGCGGCGCAGGCACACGCCGACCGGCGTTCCGGGCCGGACGCCGGCAGCGGCCAGGGCGCGGGCCAGCCCGCCGGTCAGACCGTCCAGTTCGCCGTACGTCAGGCTCTCGTCCCCGCAGAGCAGCGCCACCGCGTCCGCCGCGCCCGACACCGTGAACGTCGTCGCCGGTGCGGCCACTTCGGAGCCCGCAGCCCCGGTCAGCTCCGCGTACTCCGCGGCGGACAGCAGCTCCAGCCGCCCGACGGCCTGCTCCGGACCGGCCACCACCGACTCCAGCACCCGGCCCACGTGCCCGGCGAACCGGGTGACCGTGGCGGCGTCGAAGAGATCGCTCGCGTACTCCACGTTCAGCGCGAAGCGGTCCGGATAGAGCAGGAAGGTGGCGGTCAAATCGAACTTGGCGGAACCCCACGGCAGGACGAAGTGCTCCACGTCGAGGCCTTCGACCCGCGGCCCGCCGGCGGCGCTCTCCTGTACGTCGAACATCACCTGGAACAACGGGTTGCGGGACGGGTCCCGCTCCGGCCGCAGCTGCTCCACCAGCCGCTCGAACGGAACCTCCTGGTGGTCGAAGGCCCCGAGCACCGACTCCCGGACCCGGCCCAGGAACTCCGTGAACGAGGGCTCGCCGGACAGATCCCCGCGCAGCACCACCGTGTTCACCAGCAGCCCCACCAGCCGCTCCAGCTCCACCTGGCCGCGGCCCGCCACCGGGGTGCCCACCGCCACGTCCTGCTGCCCGGACCAGCGGCCCAGCACGATCTGCACCACGGCCAGCAGCACCGTGAACCGGGTCACCCCGTGCCGCCGGGCCAGCTCGCCGAGCGCGCTCTCCAGCTCCTTCGGCAGGTCGATCTCGACCGCTCCGCCCCGGCCCGACCACCCCGCCGGGCGGGGCCGGTCCGTCGGCAGCTCCAGTACGGGTACGCCGGCCAGGGCCTGCTCCCAGTACGCCAGCTGCCGCTCCAGCACCTCGCCGGCCATCCGGTCGCGCTGCCAGACGGCGAAGTCCCCGTACTGGATGGGGACGGGCGGCAGTCCGGCCGGGCGCCCGGCCACCCGGGCTGCGTACGCCTGCGCCAGCTCGCCGATGATCACGTCCTTGGACCAGCCGTCGGTCGCCACGTGGTGGAAGGCGATGACGGCGACGTGGTCCTCGGGGTCCAGCTCCCACACCCCGGCCCGCAGCAGCGGCGGCCCGGCCAGGTCGAAGCGGCGGGTGGCGTACGGGACGGCCACCTCCCGGAGCCTGGCCAGCCGTACGGCCTCGCCGTCGCCGGGCGGGGCCGACTGCCACACCAGCGGTACGCGGACCCCGTCGACCACCCGCTGCGCCGGGCGGCCGTCCACCTCGACCAGGGCGGTCCGCAGCGCCTCGTGCCGGGCCACCACCTCGTTGAGGGCGCCCTGCCAGGCGTCCCGGTCGAGCCCGCCGCGCATCCGCCACGAGAACCAGAGCACGTACTCGTCGCCGACGTCGGACATGCGGTCCAGGAACCACATCCGCTCCTGCGCGAAGGACAGTGGCAGCGGCCCCGAGCGGTCCACGGGGACGACGGTGGCGGCGCCCGCCTGCCGGGCGGCGGCCACCAGCGGGCCGAACTCGCGGATGCGGGGGTTCTCGAACAGGGTCCGCAGCTCCACCTCGCGGCCGAGCCGCTCCGCGATCCGGGACACGGCCATGGTGGCGAGCAGGGAGTGCCCGCCCAGGTCGAAGAACCCGTCGTCGATGCCGACCCGGTCGACGCCCAGCACTTCGGCCCAGATCTCGGCGACCACCTGCTCGGCGGTATCGCGCGGCGCGACGAACTCGGCGCCGCCCGCGGCCGCCCGGTCCCGATCCGCGCGCTCCCCGTCCGGCCGGGCGGCGGGCAGGGCGGCCCGGTCGAGCTTGCCCGAGGCGTTCACGGGCAGCGCGTCGAGCGCCACGAAGTCCGCGGGTACGGCGTAGTGCGGCAGCCGGCCGGCGCAGAAGGACCGCAGTACGGCGGGCGGCACCGGGCCGCCGGGGCCGGCCACCACATAGCCGGTCAGGCTCTTGCCGCCCTGGGCGTCCGCCCCGACGGCCACCGCGGCGGCCACCACGCCGGGGCACTGTGCCAAGGCCGCCTCCACCTCGCCGAGTTCGATGCGGAAGCCGCGGATCTTGACCTGGTCGTCGGTGCGGCCGAGGAACTCCAGTTCCCCGGAGGGCAGCCGACGGACCAGGTCGCCGGTGCGGTAGAGGCGTCCGCCGTCTCCGCCGTACGGATCCGGCACGAACTTCTGGGCCGTGAGGGCCGGTTGGCCGAGGTAACCGCGGGCCAGTTCAAGGCCGCCGATCAGCAGCTCGCCGGGCTCGCCGACCGGCACGAGCTCGTCGTGCGCGTCGACCACGTACATCCGTCGGTGGCCCAGCGGCCGCCCGATCGGCACCCGGTCGGTGTCCCCGGCCGAGCCGATCTCGTGCGTGGTGGCGGTGACGGTGGTCTCGGTCGGGCCGTACGCGTTGAGCACCCGTACGTGCGGGGCCCGCGCCAGCCAGGTCGCCAGCGCCGCGGCCGGTACGGCCTCCCCGCCGAGGATCAGCAGGCGCAGCGGGGCGAGCAAGGCCGCGGTCCGGTCGGTGAGCGAGAACGCCAGCTCGGCCCAGTACGTGGGCGGCAGGTTCAGGACGGTGATCCCGTGCCGCTCGACCACCGAGGGGAGCTGCGCGGGCAGCCACTGCTCGTCCGGCCGGACCACCAGGGTGGCCCCGCAGCCGAGGGCGGTCAGCAGCTGGTCCAGCGAGGCGTCGAACGAGAAGGACGAGAAGGCGAGCACCCGGTCCCGGGCGGTGATCCCGAACTCCTCACGGACGGCGGCCACATGAGCCGCGATCGCCCCGTGCTCGATGCCGACGGCCTTCGGGCGGCCGGTGGAGCCCGAGGTGAAGATGACGTACGCGAGGTCCTGCGGGTCGGGGGTGTGGTGCGGGGCGGCGGCGTCGGGCCCGGCGTCCTCCACCCGGAGCACCTGCGGGCCGAGCGCGCCGGCCAGTTCCGCGGTCGCGGCATCGGTGAGCACGCAGTGCAGACCGGCCTCGGCGGCCATGAACCGCAGCCGCTCCCCGGGGAGCGCGGGATCCAGCGGCACGTAGACTCCGCCGGCCCGCCAGATCGCGGTCATCGCGGCCACGGACCGGATCCCGCGTCGCAGGCACACGCCCACCGGGGTCCCCGGGCCGACGCCCGCCGCGCGCAGGGCCGTGGCCAGGCCGCCGCCGAGCGCGTCCAGTTCGCCGTAGCGCAGGGTCTCCTCCCCGCAGACCAGGGCCACCGCGTCGGGCGCGCCCGCGGCGGTGAACGGTTCCGCGGCCGGCGCGGCGCGCTCCGAGCCCGCCATGGCGACCAGGCGCCGGCGCTCCTTGCCTGGCAACGGCTCGAGCCGACCGGCGAGTTCGGCCACCGGGGTCCCGGGCGAGGCCGTCACCGCGCGCAGGAGTTCGACGTAGCCCTCGGTGAAGCGGACCATCGTGCTCTCGTCGAACAGGGCCGTGGAGTACTGGAGCCGGGCCGCGATGTCGCCGTTGGCGCGCAGGCTCAGGTCGAGGAACACGTCCAGCGGGGTGCCCGTCAGCGGGGTCCGTACCAGCGCCACGTCCAGCCCGTCCAGACGGGCCGCCGAGGGGACGGTGTTGAGCAGCGTGAAGGAGGCCTGCGCGAGGGGGTGGCGGGACAGGTCGCGCTCGGTGACCGCCTCGCCGACCACCCGGTCGAACGGGGCCTCGGCGTGGGAGAAGTCCCGCAGGGCCCCCGACCGGACCCGGCTCAGCAGGGCGGCGAAGGTCGGATCCCCGGACAGGTCCGTGCGCAGCACGATCGTGTTCACGAACGGGCCGATCAGGCCGGCCACTTCGGCGCGCCCGCGGTCGGCCAGGGTGGTGCACACGGCGATGTCGGAGCGGCCGGAGTGGCGCCCCAGCAGGGCCTGGTAGACGGCGAGCAGCAGCATGTAGCGGGTCGCGCGCTGCTCGCGGGCCACCCGGTCGACCTCGGCGACCAGCTCGGCCGGCAGCTCGAAGCGGACCACGTCCCCGGAGCCGTCCCAGAACGCCGGCCGGGGCCGGTCCGCGGGCAGCGCGAGCGGGGAGACCCCGGCCAGCCGCTCGCGCCAGTACCCGAGCAGCCGCTCCATGCGGGGCCCGCCCAGCCGCTCGGCCTCGGTGCGGGCCACGTCGGTGTACTGCAGGGCGGGTGCGTCCACCGCCTCGCCCCGGTAGCCGGCGTCCAGTTCGCGCAGCAGCACGTCCCACGACCAGCCGTCCACGGCGATGTGGTGGACCACCAGCAGCAGCACGTGGTCCTCGGGCCCGAGGCGGGCGAGCGTGGCCCGCAGCGGGTGCTCCTTCGCCAGGTCGAGCGGGCGCGCAAGCTCCCGGTCGAACAGCTCGGCGGTGCTGCCCGCCTCCATCCGCGCCAGCCGGGTGCGGCCCGCCGGGTCCACCACGGGTACGGGCTCGCCGTCGACGGCGGTGAAGCGGGTGCGCAGCACCTCGTGCCGGTCCACGATGCCGGTCAGCGACCGCTCCAGGGCCGGGACGTCGAGGGCGCCGCGGATGCGCAGGGCCAGCGGGAGCAGGGACTCGGCGGAGCCTCCGGTGAGCTGGTCGAGGAACCACAGCCTCCGCTGCGCGAACGACACTCCGTCACCATCACGGACGACGTCGCCTGCTTCGCTGCCGTGCCTCGCCGCTCCGCCGTGCGCTGCGACAACCTTCACTGTGGGCCTCCAAGCGGTGTTTTCCTCAACACTGCTGGCTGCGGAGATCCGTCAGTAGGGAAGAAGACGCAGCCGCGCACGCAGCCGCCGGGGGGTAAAAAGCGCAACGGCGGCACCGCACGGTGTCGGTCTGCCGTGCGCGCCGCCGTCGTACACGTCGCTCCACATGTGCGGCCGGGCCGCTGCGGTCAGCCCTCGTCCACCGCCACGAAGCGCAGCTCGGACGTGTACGCATCGCCCTGGTCGTCGGTCAGCCAGGCCTGTTCGGGGCTCGGCAGCATCTCGGTGAACACGGCCCGGCCCTCGGGCTCCTTGCGGGCCATCCTGCGGACCGCCTTGGCGAGGATGTTGACGTACACCGGGCTGTCGAAGTCCACGTAGAACGGCCGGGTCTCGGTCGGCAGCACCACGAACACGAACCGCGGCAGCTCGCGCCGCTCCCGCCACTGCCGGGTCCGTACGAACCGGCGCGCCTCGTCCTTCTCCTCCGCGAAGTCCATGTCCGACGGGGGCAGCCGCCAGGTCTCGCGGGCCACGACGAGGCGGTCCACCGTGACCCGGGGGGAGTGGTCGGGCGCGTCCGGCAGGATCTGGAACAGGTCCATCGCCAGGGTGGTCAGCACGTGCGAGAACACGTCCACGGCGGGGAACTCGGACCCGTCGGGCAGCACCACCGCCAGCTCGCCGTCCGTCCGTTCGGTCACCGCCACATCGGCGCTGAGCACCGTACGGGGCCGGCCCGGATCGGCGGTGAAGTCGACGAGGGCGACGTAGTAGTCCTCGGGGCGGACCAAGGAGTGCCGGATCCGCGCCGACAGCCGCGAGCGGTGCTCCTTCGGCAGCAGCGGAATCAGCCGGGGGCCGGGATGGTCCCGGTCGGTGAGCCCGAGCAGCTCCTCGGCGTCCGGGTGCTGGTTGACGAACAGCGAAGCGCCCAACGTGTTGGCGGCGACGTGCAGTTCACCGAGGACCAGCTCGAAGTCACCGCGTGCCACGGCCTGTTCCCCGGCCGCGGCGATCATGATGTCGGGGCTGAGGTAGCGGGAGGCGGTCCAGCCGCCGCCCGGGCCGCCGAACTGCTCGGCGACGGGCCCCGCGACGGCCTCCAGCGGCAGCCTGACCCGGCGGGTGCCCGGCGGGGGCGCCAGGATCGCGTCCCAGCGCCGGCGGAACTCCTGCTGGAGCTCGGCGGACTCCGCCCGGGCGGCGCCGTGCAGGATCGGCATGCAGGCGAACCAGAACGCGGCCAGGTCGACCGGCCCCTGCCCGGCCAGCCGGCGGTACACCTCCCGCGCCCGGGCCATCACCGCGTCGGCGAGCCGGGCGGTGAGCCAGCCGGCGCTGGTCAGCAGCGGGTCCAGCGGGGCGAGGGCCTCGTGCACGGTCCGCCCGAGGGTGGCGGTCGCCGCCCGCCGGCAGTCGGAGTACACCAGGGCCCGGCAGGGAGCCGTACCGGCCGCCTTCTCGCGTACGGCGGCGGTCTCGGTCAGCGAGACGAACTCGCCCTCCAGCTCCGTCAGCGCGGCCACCAGGGCCTCGGGCCCGGCCGCCTGCGCCACCCGGTCCCGGCCCCGCTCCAGAGCATCCAGGGCGGCCAGGCCGGGTGCGCGCAGCTCCGCGTCCCCGACCCGGTCCAGCCAGGCCCGCAGATACCGCTCGGGGCGGGCGTCGGCGGGCACCTCCAGCTTCCACACCACCCACCGGCGGGCGACCAGGTCGGCCAGGACTGCGGAAACGTCCACGTCCGGCAGCGCGGCGCGGATCTCCCGCGCGGGGCGTACGCCGTCGCAGAGTGCGAGCACTGCGCGCCCCTCCTCGCCGAGGGCCTGGCGCGGGCGGCCCGGCACCGTCACGTCCATCCCGGACTGGCGGACGAACGGCACGCGCCGGGGCGCCACCCACTCCCGCAGCTCCGGGCCGGTGTCGATCCGCGCGGCCAGGGCGTCGATCGCCCAGCTGGCGAAGTACACCTCCGAACCGGCGGTCAAGCCGGTGCCGGGGGCGCCGGCATCGACGCGGACGCCCTCCGCGGACAGGTCCCAGCGGCCCCATCCGACGGGGCCGAAGAACCCGATGGTGTCGTTCTTGACGCAGAACCGCTGCCAGTAGTGGGCGACCAGCTCCTCGCGCTGGCGGGGCATGCTGGTACGGCCCGCCGCGGTCGGCGTCCAGTTCAGGAAGGGCGTGATCCCGGAGCCGAGGACCGGGCGGTTCTGCCAGGCCACCGCCTCCCGGAAGGCGGGCATCCGGGCGATCTCCTGGAGCGTGTGCGCCACTTCCACCTGGGCGTCGGCGAACAGCGCGGTGAACTCCCCCCACCGCTCGCCGGCCAGGGCGGCCGGGCCCTCGGCGGGCTCGAACTTGTCGGCGGCCGCGGCCAGTCCGTCCGGGGCCAGCCGCAGCACGCCCCCGGCCGGAAAACCCGCCCCGCGCAGGGCGAATTGGTCCCACAGCCGCCAGCGGCCGCCGGGCACGTAGGTATCGGTCATGGCCGGCTCCTCATGCCTGGACGAAGTCGGCGTGGACGACGTCGGCGAGGTCCGCGGGCGAGGGGTAGGCGAAGACCAGGGCCACCGGGACCTCTGCCCCGAGTGCCTCCTCGAGCCGTGCGGTGATCCGGAACGCGGTCAGCGAATCGCCGCCCCATTCGTAGAAGTCGCTCTGCTCGTCGAGGTCGGCCACCCCCAGGGTCTCGCGGTAGATGGAGACGACCAGCTCGGTCAGGGCGGCGCCGGTCAGCTGCGTGGTCAGGTTCGCGGTCTCGTTCGCGGTCATGGTCATGAGTTCTCCTCGAGGAGCGGACGTACGGGTGGCGTGTGTGGTGCGTGTGGTTCAGGTGGTGCAGTGGGTACGGGAAGGGGTGGCGGCCGCGGCGGCCGCCGTCAGGGCCGCCGAGGTGTTGCCGCCGGAGACGACGGCGACGGCGCGGCCGGTCCCGCGACCCGCGCGCATCGCCCCGGCCAGCGCGACGGCGCCGGACGGCTCGGCCTCGATCCCGCGCCGCCGCAGCAGCGCGGCCGCGGCGAGGATCTCCGCGTCGGACACGGTGACCAGGTCGTCGACCCGGTCCCGGATGACCGGATAGGGCACCGCCCCCGGCTGCTGGCCGCGCAGCCCGTCGGCGACGGTGTCACCGGGCGCCAGCCGTACGGGGTGCCCCGCGGCCAGGGACCGGGCGTAGCGGGGGGTGCCGGCGGGCTCGACGCCCACCACCCGCACCGGATGCCCGTACGCGGCGAGGCACACCCCCGCGAGCAGTCCGCCCCCGCCGGTCGGCACGTACACGGTCTCGGCGTCGGGCGCCTCGGCCAGGATCTCCAGGCCGACCGTGCCCTGCCCGGCGACCACCAGTTCGTGGTCCGAGGAGGGCACGAGGACCGCACCCGTCTCCTCGGCCAGCGCCCGCGCCCGGGCGTCGCGCTCCGCGACGCCGCCCGGCACACCGACCGTCCGCCCGCCGAGCGCCCGGATCAGGGCGATCTTGGCGGGGTGCGCCCCGCCGGCCAGCACCACGGTCACCTCGGCGCCGAGGGCGGCCGCCAGCCGGGCCAGCGCGATGCCGTGATTGCCTGAGGAGCCGGTGACGATCCGCCGGGCCCCCAGCGCCAGGACCGCGTTGGCGGCCCCGCGCAGCTTGAACGACCCGCCGTACTGGAGGTGTTCGGCCTTCAGCAGCAGCCGCCGGCCCGTCCGGTGGCGGTCGGGCGCGGGCGGCCCCGGCAGCAGCGGGGTACGCCGGACATGGCCGGCGATCCGCGCGGCGGCGGCCTCCACGTCGGCCCGGCCGAGCGGGACGCGCACGGAGCCGGCCGGTCCGCCGGACGCGACGGGTGCGGCAGGCGCCGCGGGTGCGGTGGTCATGACCGGCCTCCTGTCTGCGAGAGGGCACGGCGGTCGGCCTTCCCGCCACGGGTGGTGGGCAGCTCCGCCAGCCGCACGAACCGGCGCGGCATCAGGTGCGGGGGCAGGCCGGCGGCCAGGTGCGCGCGCAGCGCGGCATCGGTGGTGCCCGCCAGGTCCCCCGTGACGTGGGCGACGAGGAACACCCGCCCCTGCGCGTCGGTCTCGCTGGTGACGACCGCCCCGGTGACCCCGGCGTGGGACAGCAGCGCCCCCTCGACCTCGGCCGGGTCCACCCGGTACCCGCGGATCTTCACCTGCCGGTCGCCGCGCCCCAGGTACTCCAGCCCGTCGGGACCCGTCCGGGCCAGGTCGCCGGTCCGGTACAGCCGCGCACCCGGCGGACCGAACGGGTCCGGTACGAAGCACTCGGCCGTACGGGCGGGCCGCCCGCGGTAACCGCGGGCCACACCCGCCCCGCCGATGTAGACCTCCCCGACGTCCCCGTCGGGCACCGGGGACATCCCGGCGTCCAGGAGCCGTACGACCACGCCGTCGATCGGGGTGCCGACGGTGTCGGTCAGGACGTCCGGCCGGGCCGGCACGGCGTACCGGGTCGAGGTCATCGTGCACTCGGTCGGGCCGTACTGGTTGACCAGGTCGCCCCGGACCAGCGGCCGCCCCCCGGCCGCCAGGAACGGCCGCAGCGACTCGCCGCTGGAGACCACCAGGCGGACCCCGGCGAGCAGCCGGGCCCCGTTCGGCTGCCCGGCCAGGAACGACAGGAACGACGGGGTCGTGCTCAGCACCGCCGTCACGCCGTGCTCCCGGACCACGGCGCCGAACTCCTCGGGCCGCAGCAGCGCCGAGCGCGGCACCACCACCAGCCGCCCGCCCGCCAGCAGCGGGGCGAAGGTGTCCCGCAGGGACGCGTCGTAGCCGAGCGGGGCGAGCTGGAGGGCCACGGTGTCGGGCCCCAGCCCGTAGTCGCGGGCGATGAAGCGCAGGTACGAGTCCAGCCCGCGGTGCTCGACCAGGACGGCGCTGGGCTCCCCGGTGCTCCCGGAGGTGTGGCTGACGTACGCGAGCGAGCGCTCGCCGAGCGGCCGGCCCGGTCCGTCCGCGCCGGCCGCGCTCCCGGGCCGGTCCAGCAGGACGGGCGGCCCCGGGATCGGCAGGTCGAGCCCGCCCGCCAGGGCCGAGGTGGTCACCAGCAGCTCCGCGCCGCCGCTGCGGGCCAGCGCCGCCAGCCGGGCCGGCGGCTGCTCCGGGTCCAGGCCGAGGAACGCCGCGCCGCAGCGCACCACGGCCGCCGGTGCCACCACGGCGTCCACGCCGCGCTCCACGGCCACCGCGCACACCGTCTCCGGGCGGGCGCCGCGGGCCCGCAGCACCGCCGCCAGGGCGTCGATGCGGGCGGTGAGCTCCGCGTACGTCACCTCGCCGGCGGGGGTGGTGACCGCGACCCGGTCCGGGTCGAGGGCGGCGTGCCCGGCGATGTCGTCGACGAAGGTCCGCATCACGCGCTCCCGTCCGCGGGCCGCGAGACGTCGGTGACGGCCTGGTCGACGACCGTCCGGTCGACGGCCACGAAGCGCAGTTCCGAGGTGAACGTGTCGCCCTGGTCGTCGGTCAGCCAGGCCTGCTCCGGGGTCGGCAGCATCTCGCTGATCTTCAGCTTGGCTCCGGGGTCCTTGCGGGCCAGCCTGCGCGCGGCCTTCGCGAGGATGGTCAGGTACACCGGGCTGTCGAAGTCCACGTAGAACGGCCGGGGTTCGGTCGGCGAGACCACGAACACGAACCGGGGCAGGTCGTGTTCCTCGCGCCAGTGCCGGGCCCGTACGTACCGCCTGGCCTCGGACTTCTCGTCGGCGAAGGCCAGTTCGGACGCCGGGAAGGCCCAGGTCTCGCGCGCCACCACCATCTTGTCGATGCTGATCCGCGGCGTGTGGTCGCCCTCGGGGCGCAGCGTGAACCGGTCCATGACGCGCTGCGTCAGGGTGTTCGCGTACACGTCGAGCAGGTCGAACGCGGCCCCGTCGGGCAGCACCGCCGTCAGCCGGCCGTCCCGGTCCTCCACCGCGACGTCGGCGCACAGGACGGTGCGCGGGCGGTGCGGGTCGCCGGTGTCGTCGACCAGCGAGACGTAGTAGTCCTGCGGCCGGTCCAGCGAAGGCCTGCTGCGCGTCGACCACTTCAGCGGCAGCTCCTTGGGCAGCATCGGCAGCAGCCGCGGCCCGGGGAAGTCGCGGGTGGTCTCCGCGATCAACTCATCGCGGTCGGGGTGCTGGTGGACGAAGAGCGAGGCGCCCATCGTGTTGAGCGCACTGTGCATCTCGCCCAGCACCATCTCGAAGTCGCCGCGGGCCACGGCGTCCGCGTCATCGGCCAGCAGCAGCACGTCCGGGCTGAAGTAGCGGGCCAGCGACCAGCCCGCGCCGGGCTCCTCGAACTCCGCCCGCACCTGCTCGGCGATGTCCGCCGAGGACACCCGCACCCGGCGCGCCTCCTCGGGCACGGCCAGGATCCGCGCCCATTTTGCGCGCAGCTCAGCCTGGACGGCGTCGAGGTCCCGGCCCGCCTCCGGGTACGGGGAGGGCAGGCAGCCCAGCCACATCGACCCCAGGTCCACCGGGCCGGCTTCCCGCAGCCGCTCGTACACCTCGCGCAGCCGCGTTCCGACCCGCTCGGCGAACCGGTTGGTCAGCCAGCGCGCCGCGGTCAGGCACTGTGCGAGGGGGGTGAGTTCGTCCAGCAGGGCGGTGCCGAGGGTGGCCGTGGCCGCGCGCCGCGCGTCCGAGTACACGAGCCCCCGGCAGGGCGCGGTCCGCTCGCCCTTGGACCGCTGGGCGTCGGTGGCGGTCAGCGCCGCGAAGTCGGCCTCCAGGGCGCCGATCGCCGAGGTCAGCGCCTCGGCGTCCAGGCCGGCCGCCTGGACGGCGTCCCGCCCGCGCTCCAGGACGGCCAGCTTCTCCAGGGCCGGCTCCCGCAGGGCCGGATCGCCGATCCGCTCCAGGACGGCCCGCAGCTCCCGCTCCGGGTAGGTGCCGGTCGGCACGTCGAGGCGCCAGTGCACCCACCGCTTGGCCAGCAGCCACTGCACGGTCTCGGTCGCCTCCGCCACCGGGATCCCCAGCGCCTCGGCGATCGCGGCCACGGGCCGGGTCCCGTCGCACAGGTCCAGTACGGCGCGGGCGGTCTCGCCGATGGGCTGCGGCGGCCGGCCCGGCAGATGCACGGACAGGCCCTCGGCCCGTACGAAGGACACCCGGCGCGGGGGTATCCAGGCCCGCAGAGCGGGGTCCGCGTTCAGCGACTTGGCCAGGGCGTCGATGGCCCAACTGGCGAAGTAGACCCGCGAGTCGGCGAGGAACCCGCCGGAGCCGGGGTCGACGCGCACCCCGTCCGTGGCGAGATCCCAACGCCCCCACCCGACCGGTCCGAAGAACCCGATGGTGTCGTTCTTGACGCAGAACCGCTGCCAGTAGTGGGCGACCAGCTCCTCGCGCTGGCGGGGCATGCTCGTACGACTCGCCGCGGTCGGCGTCCAGTTCAGGAACGGCGCGATGCCGGTGCGCAGCACGGCCGGGTTCTGCCAGGCCACGGCGGCCCGGAAGCGCGGCGAGGCCGCGATGTCCTGGAGCAGCTCGGCGGTGTGGACTGCGCCGGTGTCGAAGGCCCCGGTGAACGCCTCCCAGTCCGGGCCGGCGAGGGTGTCGCCCGGCCCGAACTTGTCGGCGGCCAGGGCGAGTCCGGGCGGAGCCATGCGCAGGACCCCCTCGGCCGGGAAACCCGGACCGCGGAGTGCGAAGTGCTCCCACAACCGCCACCCGCCGGTGGGCAGGTGCACGGTCTCTGGGGTGTCCGACATGGCGGAGCTCCTTCCAGCCTGATGGGGTGGCGTGGCCGGCGGCGCTGTACCTCTCGGACACCACCCTGGCTGCCCCGAACACTGCCGCCGCGCAGGCCGGCGTCACCAGGGAAGGAGCGGCAGCACCGACCGCCGGTCCTTCTGCGCGTTTGTCCCTATGGCGGCCCGGGCCGGGGCGGCACGCTGTGGCCCATTGACGGAAAGGCCGGATGAAACCGGATGACCGACTGACTGCGGAGGACCGAAGCGATGACTGACACCGACGAGAGTGGCTACCGGGTCGTGCGCAACGACGAGGAGCAGTACTCCATCTGGCGTGCGGACCGCGAGCTGCCGGCGGGCTGGCACGCCGAGGGCACGACGGGCACGCGGCAGGAATGCCTGGACCACATCGGCACGGTGTGGACGGACATGCGCCCTTTGAGCTTGCGCCGCCGGATGGCTGAGGCGGGCGCCTGAACGGGCGGCCTGAACGGGGGCTCGAACGCTGGTCGGCGTGGCTGAGGCGCGGGGGGACCGAGCCCCGCCGACCGGTGCACCCCCTACGGGGCACACAGCCCCCGCCACTCCGGCCCCGGTCGGACGGCAGTCCATTTTGCCGATAACGGTACTGTTTCCTTTCGCACACATGGATCATGCGGAGGGTGCGCACGGGCATGGGACTGACCGAAGAGATAGCCGATTTCCGGGAAGGCCGGGGGGATCCGGGGCGATTGGTGGGCGAGTTCCGCCGCGCTGCCCTGCTCGTTCCGGTCACCGACGTCGCGGCCGGTGCCGGTGATGCCGCCGGTGGTCTGATGTCGGCCGTGTCGGGCGGGATCCGCTGGTTCTACGCGTTCACCGACGAGGAGGCGTTGTTCCGGTTCGCCCGGGCCCGTGGGGAGGACGGCCGGGAGTGGCCGTACCTGGCGGTCCTCGGCGCGCGGCTGGTCGATGCGGTCGTTCCGCAGGTCGACGGGCCGGCCGGGGTGGCGGTGAACGTGGCCGACGCGGACGGCTCGATGATGTTCCCGCCGGTCGCGGGGATCGTCCCCGATGCCTGCGCCGTCGATGTCGCCGCCGGCCGGGCTTCTGACGGGGCGGTGGCCTGATGGCGGGCGGCGGGGATCTGGAGGTTTCGCCGGCGGCGGTCGCATCGATCCAGGTCGGGCTGCGGGCGGCGATATCGGAGTTGCGGGAGTCCGGCGATGCGGCCGGCGCCTCGCAGGGTGCGGGTTTCGAGAACCTGTCGATGACGGGGATGGAGACCGGGCACGCGGGACTGGCCACGGACTTCGAGGACTTCTGCGAGCGCTGGGAGTGGGGCGTGCGCGCCCTGATCCAGGACGCCTCCACCCTGGCCGGGAACCTCGGCATCGCCGCGGGGACGATGTGGGAGGAGGACCAGTACATCCAGGGCGCGTTCAAGGTGGCCGCGAACGCCGCGTACGGCAATCCGCACGCCACCGAGGACGAGATCGAGCAGAAGTCCTGGGGCGACATCTTCAGCGCGGACGTCTACAAGCCGGACTACAGCGCCGAGTCCTTCGAGAAGGGCGCGCAGGACATCAAGAAGACCTGGTCGGACACCAAGGACACGGTGACCTCCACCGGCAAGATCGGTTCGCTGAAGGACCTGCTGGACCAGGCGAAGGGCGACGGGGGCGGTAACTGATGGGCTGGCGCGACTACATACCCGACTCGGTCGAGGACGTCGCCGAGGACGCCGTCGAGGGGGTCGGCGACGCCATCGAGTGGGCCGGCGACAAGACGGCCGACCTGGCGGAGGAGGTCGGCCTCGACGATGCGGGCGACTGGATCCGGGAGAAGAGCCGCTCGGCCGCCAACCGGCTCGGCGCGGACGTGGAGGAACTCGAACTCGGCCAGACGGAGGACCCGAAGAAGCTGGTCTACGGCAGCCCTTCGAAGATCCGCGAGCAGGTCGCCCACCTCAACGACTTCAGGAAGGCCTTCGAATCCGTAGGCAACGGCCTGAAGAGCCTCACCCGGCCCGACGGGCTCAAGGGCGAGACCGCCGGCGCGTTCCGTGATTCCGTCGCGAAGGAGCCGGCGCGCTGGTTCAATGCCGCCTCGGCCTTCGAGAAGGCCGCCGACACCATGGGCCGCTTCGCCGAAACCGTCGAGTGGGCGCAGGGCAAGGCCAAGGAGGCCCTGGAGGACTACAACAAGGCGAAGAAGGCCTCCGAGGACGCCCGCACCGCCCACAACAAGCTCGTCAAGGAATACAACGACGCCTACGACGCGAAGAAGGAACCCCTGCCGCCCCGCCCGGGGCGCGACTACGACGACCCGGGCAAGGCGATGGCCACGGCCGCGCAGGACAAGCTCGACGACGCCCGCAAGCAGCGCAACGAGGTCGCCGAGAATCTCCGTACCGCCATCAAGGCCGCCCGGGACGCCGCCCCGCCGAAGCCCTCGTACACCGAGCAACTCGGCGACGGCCTCGACTATCTGGACCTCGCCACCACCCACCTGGTCGGCGGCGTCGTCAAGGGCACGGCGGGCATCGCCAACTTCGCCCGTGCGCTCAACCCGCTGGACCCCTACAACCTCACCCACCCCGCCGAGTACCTCACCAGCCTGAACTCGACGGCCGCGGGCCTGGTCACCATGGCCAACGACCCGTGGGGCGCGGGCAAGCAGATGCTCGACGAGTTCATGAAGGACCCCTCCGAAGGCATCGGCAAGCTCCTTCCCGAACTCGTCGGCTCCAAGGGCCTCGGCTCGCTGAAGAAGCTCGGCTCCGCCGCCCGGCACCTCGACGACATCAAGGGCCCCAAGGTGCGCGACCGGGTGGAGGAAGCCCCGGACGGCACGCACAACACGCCGGAAGGCGACCGCGACAAGGGCGGCGACCCGGTGGACCTCGCCACGGGCCGGATGTTCCTGCCCCAGACCGACGTCGAACTGCCCGGCATCCTGCCGCTGGTCTTCACCCGCCGCACCGAATCCGGCCTCCCGGTCGGGCGCCTCCTCGGACCGGCCTGGACGTCCACGGTCGACGAGCGGCTGGAGATCGACGAGGCCGGCGTCATCCACGTCACCGCCGAGGGCCTCCTGATCGCGTACCCGCACCCGGCCCCCGGTGTGCCCACCCGGCCGGACAAGGGCAGGGCCCGTACCGAGCTGGCCCGCGGCGCTGAAGGCGACTACACGGTCACCGAGCCCGACAGCGGCCTGGTCTTCCACTTCACCGCCCCGTCCGGCAGCGAACCGGGAGGCGACGGCGAAGCCTGGCTTTCGGCCATCACCGAACGCAACGGCCACACCATCACCATCGACCGTGCCGAGGACGGCCTGCCGCTGGCCTTGGTGCACTCGGCGGGCCACCAGGTGAACGTGTCCGTCACCGACGGCCTGGTCACCGCCCTGTCCCTGGCCGGCGCGGGCGAGGGCGGAGCGGACCTGCCCCTGATGGGCTACGGCTACGAGGACGGCAACCTCACCGCGGCCATCAAGCCCTCGGGCGCCACCACCCGCTTCGAGTACGACGAGCGCCGCCGCGTCATCGCCTGGATCGACTCCAACGCAAGCCGCTACGACTACGTCTACGACGACCGCGACCGCGTCGTGGCGGAGGGCGGCGAGGCCGGCCACATCCAGCTCACCTTCACGTACACGGAGCCGGACCCCGCGACAGGTCACCACACCACCACCCTGACCACCCCCGACGGGCACGCGACGCGCCACCTGTTCGGCCCGGGCTGCAAGCTCCTGGCCAGCACCGACCCGCTCGGCCACACCACCCGCTTCACCTACGACCCGCGCGGCAACCTGCTGTCCCGCACCGACCCGCTCGGCCTCACGACCGTCTTCTCGTACGACGACGACGGCCACGTCGTCCGCGCCGTCCGCCCCGACGGAAGCGAACTGCACACCGTGCGCGGTCGGTTCGGCCTGCCCGTGGAAGTCGTCGCGCCGGACGGCGCACGCATGCTCCACGAGTACGACGAACGCGGCAACCGCACGGCGGTCACCGACCCGGCCGGCGCCACCACCCGCTACACCTACGACGACGCCGCCCGCCTCACCTCGCTCACCGACGCCGAAGGGGCCACCACCCACGTGGTGTGCGATGCGGCCGGACTGCCCGTGGAGGTGACCGACCCGGCCGGCGCCGTGACCCGCACGGAGCGCGACGCCCTCGGCAGGCCGGTCCGCATCACCGATCCGGTGGGCGGCGTCACCCGCCTGGAATGGGACGCCGACGGGCAGCTCGCCCGGCGCACCGGCCCCGACGGCGCCACCGAGACGTGGACGTACGACGGCGAGGGCAACCTGCTCGCCCGTACCGACGCGTCCGGCGGGGTCACGCGCTTCGAGTACACCCACTGCGACCTGCCGGTCGCCCGCACCGGACCCGACGGCGCACGCTACGAGTTCGAGCACGACACCTCTCTGCGCCTGACCCGCGTCACCAACCCGCAGGGGCTGGCCTGGACGTATGCGTACGACGCCGCCGACAACATCGTCTCCGAAACCGACTTCGACGGCCGCACCCTCACCTACCGGCTCGACGCCGCGGGCCGGCTGGCCGCCCGCGTCGACGCGCTCGGCGGGACCATCGCGTTCGAACGCGACCAGCTCGGCCAGGCGATCGTCAAGGACGTCGACGGCCGGCTGACGCACTACGCCTACGACCGGGCCGGACGCCTGCTGGAGGCGGCCGGACCGGACGGGGAGCTGCGCTACCAGTACGACCGCCGCGGACACACCAAGACCGAACTGGTCGACGGCCGGCCCATCAGCTACGCCTACGACGCCGTGGGCCGGCGCACGCGCCGCACCACACCCACCGGACACGTCACCTCCTACGCCTACGGCGCCGACGGACAGGCCCACCGCCTCACCACGGGCGGCCACCGCGTCGACTTCACCCACGACGCCGCCGGCCGCGAGCTGGCTCGCGTCTTCGGTGACGCGGTCACCCTGACCTCCGCCTGGGACGAGGCCGGGCGACTCTCCGAGCAGCACATATCCGCCGGCGGACGCGCCGTGAACAGCCGTGCCTACGCCTACCGCACCGACGGCCGTCTGACATCCGTCGCGGACCGGCTGGCGGGCACACGCACCTTCGACCTGGACCGGGCGGGCCGGGTCACAGCCGTCCACGCCCAGGGCTGGACGGAGCGGTACGCGTACGACGACGCGGGCAACCAGACCTCGGGGACCTGGCCGGACCAGCACCCGGGCGGCGACGCCACCGGATCGCGCACGTACACGGGCACCAGCCTCACCCGCGCCGGAAACGTCCGCTTCGAGTACGACGCCCTCGGCCGGGTCATCCTGCGGCAGAAGACCCGGCTGTCCCGCAAGCCTGACACCTGGCGCTACAGGTGGGACGCGGAGAACCGCCTCACCTCCGTCACCACCCCCGACGGGACCCGCTGGCGGTACCGCTACGACCCGCTCGGCCGCCGCATCGCGAAGCAGCGCCTGGCGGCCGACGGCGAGAGCGTGGCCGAGGAGGTCCGGTTCACCTGGGACGGCCTGACCCTGTGCGAACAGACCAGCCACCAGCCGGACCAGCCGAACACGATCGCCCTCACCTGGGACCACCGCGGAGGCGTCCCCCTGGCCCAGACCGAGCGCATCCTGACGGCCGACGACCGTCAGGAGGAGATCGACCGCCGGTTCTTCGCCATTGCCACGGACCTCATCGGCACCCCCACCGAACTGATCGACGAGTCCGGCGACATCGCCTGGCGCTCCCGGGCCACCCTGTGGGGCACCACCGCCTGGGGCCGCGACAGCAGCACCTACACCCCGCTCCGCTTCCCCGGCCAGTACTACGACCCCGAGACCGGCCTCCACTACAACCTGTTCCGCCACTACGACCCGGAAACCGGCCGCTACACCTCCCCGGACCCCCTCGGCCTGGCCCCCGCCCCGAACCCCGTTGCGTACGTGTCCAACCCGCACAGCGGGTGCGACCCGCTGGGCCTCATGCCCAAGTACACGAAGGAGGAAAAGGCTGCCAAGGCCAGGGAAGACGCCAACAAGGCCATGGACGAGGTCATCGAGAGGGCGCAGGACGGCAAGTTCAAGAAGGCCGGCAACTACCACGGGGACACCGGGCACGGTTTCAGCGACGAACGGGTCCTGGAGATCCTCAAGAACCCGGACGCGGTGTACCACTCGACGGCAAACAGCGGAAACCTGATCTTCCGGCAGGGTGAGGACATCGTGGTGACTACCGGTGGTCCTCCCGGGGCGGGCAACGCGATCACGGCGTACGGTCCGTCGGGCGTCCTGGGCGATTCCGGGGCGAGGGCGACGGGCGGCCTGCCCACCGACCGCGGTGCGCCCATTACCCACGACGATGTCGTGGAGGGCAGGATTCCCGCCAAGAACGGCTACATGGCTCCGGCCGTACAGATCCGATGAGGCGGCAACCAGCATGAGACTCACCATCGACGGCGACTGGACCGCGACCGTGACGGACGAACCCCTTTCCATCGCACCGGGCTTCGTTTTCCGGGACTTCCGTGTGCGTATCGCGACGTACACGGACGTGAAGGAGCGCGAGCGGTTCCAGCTCGACACCTTCGGCAGTCAGGACTGGTTGTGGGACACGCCCGACGAGTTCCGCTTCGATCCGGCGAGCCGGGAACTGGTCGGCGCCGAGTTCCATGTCCCCGGTGAGGCCGCAGATCCCGAGGACAGCGCCCGCGTTTCCGCCACGCCCGCCGTCCGGCCGGGCGGTCTCCGCGCGGACGAGGCCCGGGACTTCCGCCTGGAGGTGACCATGGAGCTGTGCCGTGCTCCGGGGGACACCGTGGTGACCTGCCTGCGCGACCTCGACGTCCTGGACGAGCCGCTGGAGGCCCGCATCGGCATCGCACCCGACGTGGCGCTCCTGGTCCAGCACGGCACCGTCGTCGGCTGGAGCCTCACGGATCCCGTGCGCTACCTGACCAGCGGCTTCGCCGCCCCGGACCCGGCTCCGCCCGCCCCGGCCACCCGGCTCCTGTTCACCCGGTGCCTGGACCTGGTCACCTCGTCGCGGCTCGACGCGGTGAGGGACCGGAACCCGGTCGCCCTGACCGAACTCCGGGCACTCGACCAAGCCCTGCGCAACCAGCGCGAGGACCGTCACCGAGCCGACGCCCTGCTCGCGCTCATCGCGGAACTGGTCGAGGACTACGGGTGAGCATGAATCTGGCATTCGACGGCGGCTGGCGCGCGACGGTGACGGACGAGCCGATGCTCATCACGCCCCGCTTCACTGGTGACGCCTCCGTCGACATCGCGCCCTACGCGGATGTGCCGGAGCGTGAGCGCTTTCTCGCGGACACCTTCGGCAGCCAGGAGGTGCTGTGGGACGCGCCCGACATCCTCCGGTTCGACACAGACAGCCGCGAGCTGGTCGCGGCGCAGTTCCACTGGCCGGAAGAGTCCGCCTCCGCCGAGGAGGCCGCCCGCCTTCCCCTCCTGCCCGAAGTACGCCCGGGCGGGCTTCGCGCCGATGAGGCCCGCGACTTCCGGCACGAGAGGTGCTCGGTGCTGTGCCGGGCCCCCGGGGACGCTGTGCTCACCGGCCTGCGCGACCTCGACGTGCTGGACGAGCCGCTGGATGCCCGTATCGGCATCGCACCCGATGTCGCTCTCCTGGTCCAGCGCGGCGCCGTCGTCGGCTGGAGCCTCACCGATCCCGCACAGTATCTGACCAGCAGCTTCGTCGACCCTGATCCGGGTCCGCCGTCCCCCGCCACCCGCCGCCTGCTCACCGAGTGCCTGGACCTGGTCACCACGCCGGTGGTCGAGGACGTGGTGGACGGCGAACCGGCTGCCCTGGCCCGGCTGCGGGCCGCCGACGAGGCCCTGCGCGCGCAGCGCGAGGACCGGCACCGGGCCGACGCCCTGCTCCAGCTGATCGCCACCTATGTGGAGGACTACGGGAACTGGTGACACGCGACGCCCTGCTCGCGCGCGACTGCCGACGGCTCTGATCGGGGGCAATCAGGGGACAGGCGGGGCGCGTTTCCGTAGGGTGGCGGGGACATGGGGGAGGGGCACGTGGGGGGACGGCAGTTACCGGCGCTCGCGCAGTACCGGACGGATGCGGTGACGCGGCACCTGTGCGCGGGCGCGCATCTGGACGAGGACTTCGCCCGGGACGTGGACGTGGAGCTCACCGAGGACCGGCTGCGTGCCACCGGCCTCTCCCTCGGCATCGACCTGGTGGCGCTGGCCCGGCACGGGCGCGCCGCCGTGCGGCGGATCGACGTACGGGACCGGCGACTGGCCTGGATCTGCGGGGTCGGGGTGTGGGCTGCCGTGCCCGTGCTGTTGTACGCGGTGGTCGGCGGGCTCTGGGGGCTCGCGTACGCGGCCGTGGGGCTCGTCGTCCTCGCGTACACGAGCGCCTGGTGGCTGGTCCACCAGGCCGAGAGCCGGGCCCGTACGGCCGCGCTCACCGTGGAGCACGGCACGGAGCGCCCAGCCGGCCTGGCCCCGGTCGTCGAACCCGACGTGGAGCAGCGGCTGTTGGCGCAGAAGCGGGCCAACGTGGTCCCGTACACCGCGAGTGCCGAGCGCACCAACCCCTTCGTCGGCAGCGGCTCCAAGCTCAAGGAGATGGTCTGGCAGCCCATCGACGTCAGCCGGCCGGCCGACGACCCGGCCGGCAACGGCGCCAAACTGGCCATCAAGCCCTTCGACGCGGTCGACCTGCACACCTACGTGGCCCGCGAGATGGAGCACATCGCCGGCCTCAAGGGCCTCCAGGTCCGCAACCGGCTCTACGTCATGGGGACCAACGTCCCGTACGTGGGCGCGGAACTGCTGCCGGACCCGCTGAAACGGCCGCTCGCCCAGATCCCCAAGCAGCTCGTCCAGGCGGGTCTGATGCAGCCCGGCGCCGGCATGCGCACCTACCTCAGCCTGGTCCGGGCCGGTGAGGGCGGCCGTGCCATCGTCTCCATGCACCTGCGCGCCCGCCTCCACCACCCCAGCCTCACCTGGGAGGTGTCGGCGTACGGCATCCCCCCGCTCCAGGGCCGCTTCGACCGGGTGAACCGGCTGCCGGTGGACGGGTTCGAGCGCTGGTGGAGCCTGGTCGCCCACGCCACCCGCGCCGCCGGGCCCGCGCTGCTCGGCGCCGCCTCGCGGATCTCCCGCCGCTCCCGGGACCGGCGCCGGCGCGCCCGCTCCCTGGAGAAGGTACGGCGCGAGATTGACAAACGGCACGCGCTGTACGACTACGGCGCCGTGGACAGCATCCGTGAACGCGTCGCGGACTGGGACCAGCTGGGGTTCAGCGAACGCACGGACTCCCAGGACTTCCTGCAGCGGCTCCAGCAGGGTGTGCTGATAGCGACGGAGCGGTTCCTGAAGGACCACAACATCGACACCAGCTCCTACGACCAGGCGCAGCAGGTCATCAACACGCACACCTACACCTTCCAGGGCAGCGTGCAGGCGGGCGTCATCGGCGACAACGGCACGGTCAACCACCACAACGGGCCCGGTGCACAGGCCGGGCACCCCGGACAGGGCCGAGGGACGCCCTGACCGTCACCACCACCGGGAGGGACAGATGGGCACCTTCAACTTCAACGAGAAAGTCACCGCCGGCATCATCGGCGACAACGGCACCATCAACATCGGACAGCAGGACACCGCCGCCGAGACCCTGCGGCTGGCCGCCGAACTCGCGCAGTGGCTGCGCGACCAGGGCGCGGCCCAGGAGCGGATCGCCGCGGCCGAGACCCTGCGCGGCGAACTGGACCGGGCCGCGCAGGAGCGGCGCGCCGCCGAGCCGGGGGTGATCCGCCGCTCGCTGGAGACCATCACCCTCGGTCTCGGCGCCGGCAGCGGCGGACTCGCCCTCGCCCAGGAGATCGGCCGCCTCCTGGCCAACTGACCCCGGCCCCTTCCGGCCCGGGTCCGGACCCGAGCCGGGGCCCGGGCCCGGCCCGGCGGCCCCGCCTACTTCGACCGTACGACGGCCCGCGCGCCGCCGAAGTCCAGCTCCAGGCCCGAGCGCAGCGGCACCGTCTGCCCCGGGTCGATCCGCTGGGTGGAGCCGTCCGCGCGGGTTCCCGTCCACGCCGAGGACGACCGGTTCGCCAGCCCGAACCGGCCCGGCTTCTGCGGGTGTTCGGTCAGCTGCGCCACCAGCGTGGCATCGCCGTAGTCGTGCCGGGCCGGCTCCGGGGCCAGATGGTGCGCCTGCACCCGCGAGGACCGGTGCAGCAGGATGTGGTGCTCGGTGCGCGGCGGCGGAGTGGTCAGCACCAGCCGCGGCGGCAGCACCAGCGTGCTCCCGCAGCTCCAGCACGTGCCCGGATCGGCGGCCCGCGGCTCGGTCATGTTCTGCTTCCCGCACTGCGCGCATTCCACCACCGCGTCGAGCACGGCCCGCAGGGTGTCCCGCCACTGCGACTCCCGGACCCGGGTCGTGGGATCGTGCAGGCCCGTCGTGAAGTTCTTGGTGAACAGGTCCCGAAGGGATGCCGGGGCCACCGCCCAGGTGGCCAGTACCGTCGCGTGCTCGGTGGGATCGGGCGCGTTGGACCGGTCCTGCGGGTCGAAGACGAACAGCGGCTGCTTCCCGTACAGCTTGCGCTCCGCGGCCTCGTCGAGGCAGTGGATCGCCAACTCGCGCTTCCCCTTGAGCGGGTGGTGGTTCATCAGCAGCATGAACAGGAGCACGGACAGCGAGTGCAGATCGCTCTGGGTGCCGGGGGAGAACCCCGGATCACCCCGCACCAGCTCGGGCGCCATGAACTCCATCGTCCCCGAGATGCCGGTGCTGTCGCCCTCCACCACCGCGTTGTCGTTGTCGCAGACCAGCACGTCGCCGGTCGCCGGGTCGAAGAAGATGTTGCCCCAGGAGATGTCCCGGTACGCGATCCCGCGCGAGTGCAGGGCCTGGTACGCCTCGACCGTGTACAGGCAGGCCCTCAGCAGGGCCCGCGGCGTGGTGTGCAGCTGCCGCCGGAACAGCAGGGGCAGGCCCTTGAACCGGTCCGGACGGATGTCCATCAGGTACCCGAACCCGCCGCGCCCGTCGGCCACGAAGTCCAGGGGCCACAGGAAGCGGTCGTCGTCGAAGCCGCGGCCCACCAGCTGGCGGACGATGTCCTCCTGCCCGGGGGTCGCGCAAGTCGGGTAGTACCACTTGAGCGCCTGGTACCCGGCGGGGGTCCGCACCCGGTAGACCTCCCCCTGGCCGCCGGCTCCGAGCAGGTCGAAGACCTCCACGCCCATGCCGCTGTCGGTCGTCAGCAGGGTTCCGCTGTCGAGCATGCCGCTCATTCGTCTCTCCCGTACGGGTCGGTCGGTGGTGCCGCGTCAGTGGTCGTCGCCCCGGTGGCCCCGTAGGTCCCGGCAGCCCCGCAGTTCCCGGTGGCCCCGTACGCCCCGGTGGCTGCCGCCGGTGCCGGGTGCCAGGCCGCCACCAGAGTCGTGTCGTCCCCCGAGTGCTGCGAGGCCTTGGCCAGCCATTCCGGCAGGACGGCCCGGACGGTGTCCGCGCCCTCCGCCGACAGCCGTTCGTCCAGCCCGGCCATGAACTGCAGGAAGCCCCGGTCCGAGGCGAAGCTCTTGGACAGCCCGTCCGTGGAGACCGCGACCAGCCGGGGCGCCCGCGAGGGGGCGGTCACCGGCGCCCAGTGCGTCCGTACGCGCTGCCACGCCGCCGGGCTGCACAGTGACTCGGTCTCGTCCCCCAGGTCCGCCTCGGCGGGCGCGAGCGGCACGGTCACCCGCCCGTCGTCGTCCACCACCGTCAGCTCGCCGTCGCCGAGCTGCCAGGCCGCGAACACCCGGGGCGTGAGCACCGCGCCGACGAGCGTGCTCCCGTACAGCAGCAGCTTGCGCTCCTCGGACAGGCCGGGCTCCTCGTGGGAGCTGGTCCGCTCCCAGTTGCCGAGGACCTTCTCCCGCCAGGCGCTGACCAGCTGGCGGGGGAAGGCGTGCTCGGCGTAGTGCATCAGCCAGGCCAGGCTCGGCGGCCGCTCCTCGCCGCGGGGCTGGGCGAGCGCCCCGAACCGCCGGGCCTCCTCCACGAACAGGTCCACCGCGAAACGGGAGCCCAGATGGCTGCGGGCGTGCACCGCGGAGCCGTGGCCGTCGGCCACGGCCATGATCAGCGGCTCCTCGGCGGTGCCGCGGCCCGCGACCTCGCAGTAGTCCTGGTTGCGGGTCTTGTTCACGCCCTGGACGCTCTCCCGGAGCGTGGCCCAGGGCGGAACGCGCGCCGGTACGTGCGGCGGTACGGGCGCCGGTACGTGCGGCGGTACGGGCGGTGGTTCCGGTGACACGGGCCCGCTCACCACACGTCGTCATCGTCGTCGTCGAGCACCGGCGGAGCGTACGGCGGCTGCTTCGCCATCGCGTCCGCGGAGCCCGCCACCGGCTGCGAGGCCGCCTTGACCGCGGCCGTCGAAGCCCAGCGGATCGCCGCCGCCAGCTGCTTGGGGCTGTTCGCGTCCAGCGGCTGGAGCTCCGGATTGCCGAGGAACTCCTGGAGCACGGTGCGGTCTGCGTCCGCGCCGATCGCGATGGCCACCCGTACGGCCTTGCGCCCCCACGGGGTCGCGTCGACCGCCCGCAGCCCCGCCTTCCAGTCGTCCGTCGGCACCCCGTCGGAGACCAGCGCCAGCACCGGCTTCAGCGCCCGCTGCGGCATCGGCGGGGTGTCCAGCTCCCGGGCCGCCAGCTGGAGGGCCTCGCCCAGATTGGTCATGCCGTCCACCTGGACGTCCTGCCAGGTGAAGTTCTCCACCGGAACCGGGTCCTGGTGGTGCCAGCGGGCCGTGGTGGAGAACGTCATCGTGCGCAGCAGCAGTTGGGCCGCCGGATTGTCCTGCGCCACCGAACGCATCTCCGGAACGGCTTCTCTGATCGCGTAGTTGAGCTGGCCGATCTTCTCGCCCTGCATCGAGTACGAGCAGTCGAGCAGCCAGATGAAGTGGACGGGCCGGTTCGCCATCGGCCCGCCGGGGATGTCACTCACCGCTAATCTCCTTCAACTCCCGAGCCATTGCGGTACGTACCGCACGAGCGCCGCCAGCCCGGCGGCCGCCGTCATCACGACCGCCACCACGAACAGGACCAGCATCAGCAGCCGCCCCCGCGCGATCTGCGGTGTCACCATGGGGTGTTGCTCCTCTTCTCAAGGACTCTTGGACCCTAGCCCTCGGCCCGGGCCACGTCACAGGCTTGATCGATCTGCTGCCGTCCGGCCGGTGCGGCCCCGCGGCCGGGGCAGCCGGGGCAGGCGCGGCTCCTCGGCCGCGGCCGCCGCCCCGCCGATCCGCAGCCCCGTACGGGACAGCAGCCACAGCACCGGCTCCGCCGCCCGCCGCTGCTCGGACGCGAGGGCGCCCGCCCCGGTGGCGGCATGGGCGCTGACCGCCCAGTAGCGGGCCGCCGCGAAGTCGTGGCCCAGGGCGCGGACCAGCTCGCCCAGCCCGATCTCGGACAGCCAGGCGTCGACCGCGCCCCCCTCCGGCCGCGGCAGCGAGTCCAGCCGGTCCAGCACGTCCCGCTTGGTCACCACCGCCGCCACGCCGAGCCGGCGCCGCCGGCCGCCGAGGCCCTGGAGCTCCCCGGTGAACCCCGCGTACGTCTCCACCGGACCGAGGTCGGCGGGCCGGGCGGCCACCGCCAGCTGCCCGTCGCCCCCGCGCAGGGTGCGCCGTACGGCGGGCGATGCCAGCACGTCCGCGACCAGCAGGACCCCGTCCGCGTGGGCGAGGTACTCCTGGCGCCGGGTGGTGTCCGCATCGCGCAGCGACTCGCCCATCGGGTCGTACAGGTACAGCAGCCGCTGCCGCCGCAGCAGTCGCAGCCGGCCGCGCCCGCGCCCGACGAGCAGCATCAGCGCCCGGGGCTGCCCGCCCTGCGTCTTCAGCGCCCACCCCGTCGACTCCACCTGCCGGCCCAGCGTGTTGGCCTCGCGCCGGTCGGCGGGGGAAGCGAACTCGACCGTCAGCGCCGACTCGTGCGACCAGGCCCGCAGCCCGTCGAGCATCGCCGCCATCAGCATGGTCTTCCCCGCGGAGGTGCCCCCGATCAGCGGCACGTGCACCACCCGCGTGGTGCCCACGGCCGGCGGCAGCCCCTGGTCGCAGTGCGGGCAGCGGGCCGTGAGCTTGCGTCTCCCGGCGAGCGCGGTGGTGGGCAGCGCCCGCCCGCAGCGGCAGACGTGCCGCAGCGCCCCGTACCGGCCGGGCCGCAGCTCGCGGTGGGCGGCGCCGCAGCCCGGGCAGATGTGCACGGCCAGCGGGAACGGCCGGTAGCAGCCGGGGTACGGGCACTTCATGCGAATGCCGCGGGCCAGCTGCCACAGCCGCTCCGCGCTCCGCCCGGCCAGCACCCCGGCCAGCGCCACGGCCGAGACCAGCAGCAGCTGGGCGGCGAACGCCAGGGCGACGCCGAGGAGCAGGGCGCAGGACAGCAGGGCGGACAGCAGCGCGGCCAGCGCCGTCGCCGGTGCGAGCAGCCGCAGCAGGAGCCGCCCGAGGACGTGCTCGGCGCGGTCCCCGGTCGATCCGTTGCGGCCGCTCAGCAGCCGGTGGCGGACGATCTCGTCGAGCCAGTGGTGGACCAGCAGGTACCGGACGGTGTGCGCGGCCGCCTGCGCCGCGGCCACGGCGTCGGTCCACATCTGCCGTGCCCAGTAGGCGGGTTGCCCCGGCTCCGTGCCACCGTACGAGCCGACCCGCGGGTCGGGGGTCCCCGGTGTGCGAGGCCGCAAGGCGGTCCAGGCGGCCCCCAGCGCCAGCCCCAGGAACCGCCACAGCCCGTACCCGAGGCAGACTGCCGCCCCGATCACGCCGGTGGCCACCCCGAGGATCTGCAGGACGAGCCCCGCGTTCACGGCCACCGCCCCTCCTCGGCGGAGTCGCCCGGGACGATGGGCCCACCGGAGCCGCCCCGCAGCGGCGGGCTGCCGGGCGCGGGCTTCGCGCCGCGGCGCCCGGAGCCGCCGAAGCGGTCGCGGAGCCGTCCGAAGGCGCCGGGCCGCTGCCAGCCGCGGAAGTCCTCCGCCCAGCGGCCGCCGAGCCGGCCCAGCGCCTCCTCGAGCGCCTTGAGCTCCGCCGGCGCCAGGCCCCGTACGACCGGGCGCAGCACGCCGTCGAGCAGGTCGGTGCGGGCCTCCTGCCACACCGGGCCGGCCTGGGGCTGGGAG
The DNA here is from genome assembly GCF_040682115.1 of Streptomyces sp. NPDC051364. Taxonomy (NCBI): domain Bacteria; kingdom Bacillati; phylum Actinomycetota; class Actinomycetes; order Kitasatosporales; family Streptomycetaceae; genus Streptomyces; species Streptomyces sp. NPDC051364. The sequence goes on from NZ_JBFBAH010000025.1 coordinate 70,466, forward strand.
GACCAGGTCGCGAAGCACTCCGCCGCGTACCGGGGGTCGCGTCTCAGCCGGTCCGAGACCTGCGGCTGCCGGGCGGCGCGCCGGTACGCGGCCAGCAGCTCCGCGTCGTTGCTCTCGACCAGGGCCCGCAGCTCGCTCCCGGGCCGGTCCTCGGCGAGCAGCCGGTCGGCCACCGCCGCGTAGGCGTGTTCCCGCGCCGTCGGCGTGGGGTCCAGCGAGCGCAGGTCCAGGGCCTGGCGGACCCAGCCCGCCCCCGTCTCCCCGGCCCGCAGGTTCCGGGCCAGCTCCAGCAGCAGCAGCGAGGACCGCAGCGGGGCGGGGAGTTCCGCGGAGAACCGCCGCAGCAGCTCCAGCGCCAGCTCCTCCGCGTACCGGTCGTCGGCCGGGGCGCAGACCGCCGCCTGCGCGAGCAGCTCCCAGGTGCCGGCCTCCCGGTGGGCCCGGTCGCCCAGGGCGGACAGGGCCAGCCAGGCCTCGCCCGCTCCCGGCGGCTCCGCGCCCCACACCAGCCGCATCGCCGTGCGCAGCACCAGCGGCTCCTCCTCCAGCGAGGCCCCGGAGTGCTCCACGAGCCCGGTCATCGCCTTCACCCGGTCCGTGCCCGCCCCGGCAGCCCCGCCCGCCCCGGCCACCGCGGGCGCCTGTGCGCACATCCGCAGATGCGGCAGCGCCTCGGCCCCGGTCAGCCGTAGCGGGGTCAGGGCGAACAGCCGGGCCCCCGCGGCCGGATCGCCCGCCGCGAGCGAGTCGAGCCGGTCGAGCACGAGGCCCCGCAGACCGGCCTGCTCCCGCAGCTGCGCCGGCTCCGCCAGCGCGGCCCGTACCGCCTCCCCGTACGCCCGCTCGGGATCGGCGATCAGGGCGAGCGCCAACTGCCGTGCCACATCGGGCAGGAGATCCGCGGTGCCTACCCCGAGTTCGGCGGCGACCCGCAACATCCCCACCCGGTCGTCCGGTTCGCGCTCCGTGTCGGTGAGCGCCGCCCGCAGCTCCGGCCCCAGCTCGGCCGCGATCCGGGCCCGGGCGTCCTCGCCCAGCGCCCCGGCGGGCGGGACGGCGCCGCCCGAGCGGACCGCCCCGGCCAGGGCCAGCTCCACCAGCGGCTCGCTCACCGCCGGGGGTGCCCAGCCGGCCAGGGCCGTCAGCAGCCGCCCGCTCGCGGCGGCCTCCTCGGGCCCCCGGTCCCCGGCCGGGCCGCCCAGCGCCCGGGCCAGCGCGTGCAGCCGTACGCCGTCCAGCGCCTCCCGGTGTCCGGCGGCCCAGTCGGCGGCAGCGGTCCGGCCCGCCGAGTCCAGCCCGATGCCCGCAGCGAGGGCGAGCGCGGCCAGCGGGCCCGCCTCGTACGGCCCGGACCGCCGGCCGGGCAGCCGCCGGACGTCCGCGAAGAGGTCCTGCCGCTGCGCCCGCCAGATCAGCGCGGCGGTCTGCGCCCACGGGTCGGGGCCCGGTGCGGGGGCCGCCGCGCGGGCGGCGTCGTACACCCGGTAGCGGTGCTCCTGCCCGGCGAGGCTCAGGCCGTCCTCCGGCACCACGCCGATGATCTGCTGCCGGGCGAGCTGCGGCCGCCGGGTGTAGGTGGTGAAGGTGAGCCACTGGCCGCGCCGGTGCGGCAGCACACTGCACGCGAGCAGGATCCACCAGGCCACGGCCTCGCTGTCCTGCTCCACCAGGACGAGCTGCGGAGCGGCCGGGTCCTCGACGAGCCGCCGTACATCGGCGAAGAACCCGGCGAGCCAGCGCCCGCGGGCGGTCACGAAGGCCGCCAGCGCGCCGACGTCGAGCGGGCCCGGGGCCGGCACCGACGCCAGCGGAGGCACGGGCACCCCGGCCGGCGGGGAGTCGGCCGCCCACTGCCGGGAGCCCCAGGCGGTGATCGGCAGCGGCCATTCGGCGGGCCGGTCCGGGTCGGCGGGCTGCGGCAGATGCACCGCGTGGGCGTGGAAGTTGCCCCAGCGGCCGCTGTAGTCGGCGCCCGTGTACACCGAGCGGGCCAGCAGCCGGCTGCCGTCGGCGAGCACGTTCAGGCTCAAGGCCTGTGGGAAGGCGCCCAGTTGGTCCGGGCTCGGGCGGGGCGGCGCGTCCCGGGGCGGCTCGTACCCGATCAGCTGCTCGGCCTCGCGCAGCAGCGAGGCGGGCACCCCGGGGCTGACGGCGGTGAACCGGAATCCCGATCCGTCGGGACCCGGCGGCGCCGAGGTGTAGTGCATCTGCGCGAGGTTCATGCCTCTCCTCCCGACGCGTACGGCCGGTCCGCCGTCGCGCCGGCGCCTGCGGCCGCCGCCGTACGCCGGCCCGCGCCGCCGGTCCCGGTGCGCGGCAGCAGTCCGCCCAGCCCCAGCAGCCACAGCAGCGGGTCCTCGACCCGCAGCGGCTGCGGCCCCGACTTCGGGGCGTCCGCCGGGGCGTGCGTGGGCGGCGGGGAGCCGAGCGCTGAGAGCCCGAACAGCGACAGCCGGGCGAAGTCCCGGTCCAGCTGGCGGTACAGCGCCCCCGAGTCCCAGCCGTCGAGCAGCCCCCGCATCTCCTCGTGCACCGCCAGCCGGTCCTCGTCGTCCACCGTGCCGCCCGCGTGCCCGGCATTGCGCCGCAGCGGGGAGTGCGGCCCCACCAGCGAGAACAGGGAGTCCGTCTTGGTCACCGCGACCGCCACGGGCGTGGTGACCCGGCCCCGCGAGGTGCCCCGCCCGTGGGCCCGCAGCTGCGCCGCGAGGTCCGCCGCGATCTGCTGCGGCGGGGTCTCCACGGTGGGCAGCGGCAGCCCCGCGTCCACCGGCAGCTGGTCCCGTACGGCCCGCATCTGCAGCGGGTCCACCAGCAGGATGATCCCGTCGGCGGCCGCCAGGTAGTGCGTGTACCGGTCCATGGCCTCGGCGCTGCCGAGGTCCTCGCCCGCCGCGTCGAAGAACACGAGCGCGGTGTGCCGGCTGCCGTCCCCGCGCAGCCGGCGGCGCAGCGGCAGGCTGAGCCGGTACAGCAGCGGGTCGTTGAAGCCGAGCGCCGCCGGTCTCGTCGCCTCCGGGAGCCGCAGTCGGTCGTACAGGTCCTCGGCCATCTCCCGGTCCCGGCGCTGGGTCTCGCCGCCCATCGCCGTGATGGAGGCGCCGTACGCCCGGCCCACCCGGTTGCGCAGCTCGTTGATCAGGACGGAGACGTACGTGCTCTTGCCGGAGGCCTTGGGGCCCAGCAGGGCGATGATCCGGGTGTCCTGGTCGGTGTAGTCGCTCGGGAAGTCGCTGTGGCAGCGCAGGCAGACCCGGACGGGGGTGGACACCCCGCAGTGCGGGCAGTCCGCCCGCGCGGCGCCGCCGCTGCCGAGGCGGCCGGCGAGGCCGCGAGGGGCGGTGAAGACCGGGCCGCGCATCTTCAGCGCGGGCGGCACGCTCGGTCCCATGAACTCCGCCCATATGCCGTCGAGTTCTGCAGTGCACGGCTTGCCGCCGCGCACCCCGGTGGCGGACATCTGGCAGCGGAACGGCAGCCGGGCGGCGGCCGAGCGGTCGAAGCAGTAGGGGCAGACGACGGAGGTCATGTCAGCGGACCACCAGGGAGGTGAGGGAGGGCTCGTCGAGCCGGACGGAGGCGGCACGGCCGCCGAGGAGGAAACCGCGCACGGCGTACGGGCCGCCGGGCGCGCGGGGGACGATCTCACGCTCGACGGTCCCCGAGGCCGCGAGCTCGGCGCCGGTCACCCGGCACAACTCGGCGCCGTCGACCGGCCGGTGAGGACGGGCCGCACCGCCGCCCGCTCCGGCGACGAGGACGAAGTCGGGCAGCCCGGATCCGGGATCCCCGCCGGGCGCGTGGAGGGTCACCCGGAGCACGGCGGGACCGCGGCGCAGCATCCGCCGGGGCCCGGTCAGGAGTTGGTACGCGATGGCCACATCGGCCGGGAGGACGGCCTGCTCGGCGTCGCGGGAGGCGGCCGCGGTCGCGAGCGCGCTGCGCGGGGCGGCGTACGCGGTGACGCGGACGGCGCCGGGGCCGACCGGCAGCTCCAGCCCCTCGCGCAGGAACACGGCCCGTACGACGGGGTGTTCGGTGCGCTCGCCGCCGGACTCGGGGGTGACGGCGACCGTGACCCGGCCGGCGCCGTCGGGCCAGTCGAAGCTGATCCGGGCCCGCCCGGCGGTGGTCCGCCGGACCGTGAGCCCGGTGACCGCCTCCGGGGCCTCGACCGCCACGCCCGGCCCGGCCAGCGCCCGGTCCCCCAGGACGGCCACGGCACTGACGGTGGCCAGCGTGCCGGGCGGAGGCTCGGCGATGCCGTCCGCATCCACCCAGGGCAGCGCCGCCGGCAGTGCGCCGACCGCCAGCTCGGCCCCCTCGGCGGGGACCGCCCCGGGCCACTGCACGAGCCGTACGTCGGCCCCGGCGCCCCCGGCCCACCGGAACTCCAGCCCGCCGACATCGCGGGCGACCGCGCTGAGCCCGACCACCGGCTCGGGCCAGGGATGCACGGTGACGGCGGCCTCGACCCCTCCGGACGCCACCTCGCCCCCCACGCCCGCATACCGACACCGCACCCGCACCACGTACGCCCCGGGCCCCAACCCCTCGGCCCGTACGGCTTCCCGGCCACCCGCCGCGTCGGACGGCGCCGTGGGGCCGAGGTTCGTCGTGCGGCCCTCGGGGTCGGTCAGGGTCACCCGTACGCCGGTCGCGCCGGGCGGGCGGAGCCAGGCGGCTTCGATGCGGGAGCGGCCGTCGGTGAGGCGGAGCTCCGCAACCTCGGGGGCCACGAGCAGCGGGGCACTGACCAGGGGGGCGCCGTCCTCGGCCGGGAGGGCCACGTACCGGACCTCGCGCCCGAGCGGGGCCCGGCAGTCCGTCAGCGGTCCCGCGCCGAGCGGGCCCGGCACCTCCGGGAGCGGTGTGGTGAGCGGCTCGCGCCGGGTCAGCCGGACCACCCGCCAGGTCCCGTCCGGGTCGGCGCCGGGCGGTCTGCGCAGGGCCGCCCCGCCGGGTACGGGCCAGGCCTCCAGCGGCCCGGGGTCCCCGTCGGCCGGGCGGTGGGTGCGGACCAGGCCCCGTACGGCGCGCGGACAGTCCCAGGCCAGCCGGGCCGCCTGCGCGTACGCCGCGGCGGCCTGCTCCGGATCCTCGCGGTCCTCGTACTCCCGGGCCTCGTCCAGCAGCGCGTCGGCGGTCCGTACCCGCCCGGCCAGCTCGGCCAGCCGCCCCGCCAGCAGCGGATCCCCGCCGGCCACCGACGGTGGCAGCACGGCGGCGCTCCGGGCGGCGGCGCGCACCCGCCCGGCCAGCCACGCGTCCTCCAGCCCCTCGGCGGCCGCCCGCTGCGCCGGATCCAGCCGGGAGCTCCCCGCGGCGGCGTGCACCAGGGCCGCCGCCTCGTCGGGGTCGACCCCGAACCCGGCGGCCGTGTCCGGCAACTCCCCCCGGGGGTGGTCGTGGAGCAGCTGCACCAGCTGGTACAGCAGGATCCGCCGCAGCGCGGCCGGATCCCGCTCCTGGATCCCGGCCAGCCGGTCCAGCAGCGCACCGGCATCGGCACCGGCACCCGCACCGGCTCCCGCTCCGGCCCCGCCCCCGGCAGCCCCCCGGGAAGCCCGCAGCCCCCGCAGGGCCCCGGCCCCCACATGGCGCCGCCGCCCCGGCCCTTCGACGGTGAAGATCCCGTCGAGGACTCGGAACCGCCCGCCGGCCGGAACCAGTAACTCGCCCAAGTGGCGTAAGCCCAGGGCCTGTTGCAGTGCAACGAGTTCCCCGTACCGTGCCACCAGCGGAGCAGCCGGCAGGCCGGAAAGCGCGCGGGACCGCCCCAGGGCATGCCCGAACTCGGTCCCCGCCATCTGCTCCGCACCCCCCGTGCAGTGTGTTTGGGAGGTCATTTCAGCAGATGCGCGGACCGTCCGGGAGGTCTTTCCGTTCTCCAGCTGTACCGCGCGGTGTCACGAACTGATCTCCGTCCGGTACCCCGGGACCGCTGTCCTTGGGTCGCCCCTCGACACCCCCCCCTCACTCGCAGAGGTCGTCCCCCATGGCTGAGCTCAATCGCCGCAGGTTCCTGCAGATCGCGGGCGGAACCGCCGCAGCCGCGATGCTGAACGAGAGCATCGCGCGCGCGGCCGCCATCCCGGCACAGGGCAGCACCGGCACCATCCAGGACATCGAGCACATCGTGGTCCTCATGCAGGAGAACCGGTCCTTCGACCAGTACTTCGGCTCGATGAAGGGCGTGCGGGGCTTCGGCGACCCGCGTCCGGTGCTCCAGGACAACGGGAAGTCCGTCTTCTACCAGTCCAACGGCACGAAGGACATCCTCCCCTTCAACCCACAGGTCAACGACCTCGGCATGCAGTTCGTCGAGGGCCTGAACCACGACTGGGCCGGCGGCCACGCCGCGTACAACAACGGCAAGTACGACAAGTGGGTCCCGGCCAAGACGGCCACGACCATGTCGTACATGACGCGGAACGACATCCCGTTCCACTACGCGCTCGCCGACGCCTTCACGGTCTGCGACGCCTACCACTGCTCCTTCATCGGCGCGACCGACCCGAACCGCTACTACATGTGGACGGGCCACACGGGCAACGACGGCACCGGCGGCGGCCCGGTCCTCGGCAACCAGGAGGCCGGCTACGGCTGGAAGACCTACCCGGAGCGCCTGGAGGCGGCCGGGATCTCCTGGAAGATCTACCAGGACATCGGCGACGGCCTGAACGCGGCCGGCTCGTGGGGCTGGATCAGCGACGCCTTCCGCGGCAACTACGGCGACAACTCGCTGCTGTACTTCAACAACTACCGCAACGCCGCGCCCGGCAGCCCCCTGTACGAGAAGGCCCGTACGGGCACCAACGCCAAGGCGGGCGACGGCTACTTCGACAAGCTGCGCGCCGACGTGGTGAACGGCACGCTGCCCCAGGTCTCCTGGATAGCCGCCCCCGAGGCCTTCAGCGAGCACCCGAACTGGCCGGTCAACTTCGGCGCCTGGTACATCTCGCAGGTCCTGGACGCGCTGACCGCGAACCCGGCGGTGTGGGCGAAGACGGCCTTCTTCATCACCTACGACGAGAACGACGGCTTCTTCGACCACGTCGTCCCGCCGTACCCGCCGGCGTCCGCGGCGTGGGGCCTGTCGACGGCCGACGTCTCGAAGGACCTGTACGCCGGGGGCGGCGGCTACGCGGCCGGCCCGTACGGCCTCGGGCCGCGCGTCCCGATGATCGTGGTCTCCCCGTGGAGCAAGGGCGGCTACGTCTGCTCCGAGACCTTCGACCACACCTCGGTGATCCGTTTCATGGAGAAGCGCTTCGGCGTGCAGGAGCCCAACATCTCGCCGTGGCGCCGCGCCGTCTGCGGTGACCTGACCTCGGCGTTCGACTTCTCGAGGGCGGACGCCTCGCCCGCGGCCCTGCCCTCCACGGCGGGCTACATCCCGCCGGACCACAACGCCCACCCGTCCTACCACCCGGTCCCGCCGGCGACGGGTGCCCTGCCCAAGCAGGAGGCGGGCGGCAAGCCCACGCGCGCGCTGGGCTACGCCCCGTACGTGGACGGCAAGGCCACGGTCTCCACGGGCAAGTTCACCCTGACCTTCTCCTCCGGCCCCACCCTCGGCGCCCACTTCCACAGCACCTCGGGCAACCGGACGGACGGCCCCTGGCCCTACACGGTCGAGGCGGGCAAGACCCTTGCCGACACCTGGAGCACCAGCAGCTCCACCGGCAACCAGATCAACCTGACGGTCTGGGGCCCGAACGGGTTCCTGCGCACATGGAAGGGCCCGGCGAAGAAGGCGGGCCCGGAGGCCACGGCCCGCCACGACGCAGCAACCGGCAACCTGAAGCTGACGCTGACCAACTCCGGCTCGGCGGCGGTCAACCTGACGGTGACCAACACCTATGGCGGCGCGGCCCAGACCCTCCGCGTCGCGGCGGGCGGCACGGCCACGTACACGGCGGACCTGAACACGACGGGCCGCTGGTACGACGTGAAGGTCGTCTCCGACGCGGACAGCACCTTCCTCCGCCGCTTCGCAGGCCACGTCGAAACGGGCGCCCCGGGCCTCTCCGACCCGGCGATCAAGACCGTCTGACGCGGTCGTCCGGTGTGCGCAGCAGCCGCCGTTCCAGGACCGGGAGGTCGGTGGCCGCGTACCTCGCGAGCTGGCAGCCGCTGGACCTGTCCGCCGCCGTGAAGGGCAGTACGGTCCCGGTGCTGGTCCTCGTCGGGGAGTACGACCTGGCCCTCACCCCCGAGGTGATGCAGGCCACCTGGCAGGTCTCGTACCCCAACTGCCGGGTCCACCCCGTCCCCGGCGCCGGGCACTACCCGCCCCACGAGACCCCGGTCGCCTTCGCCGCGGCGGTGGAGGCGTTCCTGCGGGGGTAGCGGGAGGACACGAAAAAGCCCCTGGGGTACGAGGAGACCTCGTACCCCAGGGGATCAGGGTGAGTGACGGGACTTGAACCCGCGGCCACCTGGACCACAACCAGGTGCTCTACCAACTGAGCTACACCCACCACGAAGGGCGGCGGACCGCCCGTTCGATGTGCATGCACAGCATAGCTGATCAGGAGGGTGGTCCCGCCACGCGTTATCCGGCCGCGGCGTGCGCGACGGCCGCCGCCGCGCACGCCTTCACGACGGGGTGTGGGCGCCTTCCGTCCCCGGACAGCTCGGGCTGGAACAGCGTGGCCAGGAAGAAGGGATGTCCCGGCAGCTCCGCGATGCGCGCCTGCCCGTCCTCGTCGTGCCCCGACAGCCGCAGCCCGTGGGCGGTGAGCACCGGCAGGTACCGCGGCTCCGGACCGTAGCTGCAGTGGTAGCGCTCCATGGACCGCTCCGCGCCGAGCACGGACTCGGCGAGCGACCCGGGCTCGGCCCGTACGAGGCCCTCGTGGCCGACGAGCGAACAGGCGAGCGGGGCGATCAGCAGCTCCTCGGCCCCGGGGTCGTTCTCGGCGTGCGCGACGCCGGCCAGCCCGCAGACCGAGCGGGCGTACTCCAGCAGTGCGTGCTGGAAGCCGCCGCAGGTCCCGAGGAACGGGATGCCCTCCTCCCGCGCGACCCGGATCGCGGCGAGCGCCCCCGCCTCGCTGGCGTACGGGCTGCCGGGCAGCAGCCAGATCGCGTCGAACCGGGCCAGGGCCCCGGAGGCGGCCTCGGCCGCGGCGTCGCCCGTGGGGATCCAGTACGCATCGAGGACGAGCCCGTCGCGGGAGGCGAGGGCGTCGAGGAGCCCGGGGATGCGGGTGTGGGACTTCACGTGCGGGGAGCGGTCGCCGACGAGGGCGACCCGTGCGGGCCGGGTGGTCCGTGCAGTGGTCATACCGGTCATCCTGCGACCCGGCCGCGGTTCAGCGCCAACGATTGTTCCTGCATGTTCGATCAGCAGATCTGATCGATGTCTCAGTACTTCAGTGCTTCAGTGCTTCAGTGCGGCCTTGGTGGCGACGAGGATCAGGCCGAGGAAAAGGTTGACGACCCCCTCGGCGGCCAGCTGGCCGCGGGTGGCACCGGCGCGGGCGGCGCCGAGGCACGCCCAGATGACCTGCTGCGCCACCGCCACGCTCATGGCCAGCCACGCCGTCCCCACGTAGTCCAGTCCGAGGAGACCGCTGAGGACCACGGCGGCCGCGGGCAGGGCGGCGGCCTCGACGATGGGCCACTCGTGCAGGGCGACCCGGCGAATCTCGTGCCGGCTCCACGGCTGGCCGACCAGCCGTTCCCCCGCGAGCTCGGCGTACACGTGGGTGGCCCAGAACACCAGACCCGTGATGAGCAGGAGGAGTACGAGGTGAAGCCGCGGACGGTCTCCGACGGTACTTGCGGTGGCCACCACGGAGGTGGCGAGGAGGGAGCCGTACACGGCGCCGGCGGAGTCGGTCCGGGATGCGCGCCGTGGCCTGCTGCGGCCTGCGGACGGGCCACTGGGGATGCTCACCCCGTCCACGATAGGGACGCCGCGGCCCACCGCCGGCCGGGCGCGCCGGGCGGCGGACCCCCGGGCGCGGGCCGCCCGGCCGGTGGCACGCTGGCGCCATGGATCCGCACCTGCTCCGTACCTTCGTCGCCGTCGCCCGGCTGTCCTCCTTCTCCGCCGCCGCCCGCGAGCTCGGCTACACCCAGTCCGCCGTGTCCCAGCACATCGCCGCCCTCGAGGGAGACCTGCGTGCCGAGCTCCTCACGCGGCGGCCCGTGGAGCCGACCCCGGCCGGGGTGCGGCTGCTGGAACACGCCGGGCCGCTGCTGCTGCGGCTCGAAGCGGCCCGGGCCGATGTGCTGCGGCTGGCCGCCGCGCCGCCCGGGCAGGTCACCCTCGCCGCGTCCCCGCTCTGCGTCGGGCCCCGGCTGCTGGCCGCACTGCCGGCCACCGGGGTGGCCCTGCGGGTGCTGCCGGCCGCCGAGGTGCCGGCCGCCGTCGCCACCGGCGGCTGCGACCTCGGCCTGGTCGACGGCCTCGCCGCGCCCAGCGACCCGCTGCGGCTGCCCGACGTGGCCCCGCTCACCGTGACCGGCGCCGGCGAGGAGGAGCTCGCCGTACTGCTCCCGGCCGGGCACCCGTTCGCGGGCCGGGCCGCGCTCCGGCTGGACGACCTCGCCGACGCCCGCTGGATCGACGCGCCCGGCGCGGCGCCTCTGCCCGCCGCCGTACGGACCGCTCCGGCCCTGCGCTACGACGGCACCGACCTGCACGCCCTGTGCGCCCTCGCCGCCGCCGGGCACGGCTTGGTCCTGCTGCCCCGCCGGGTGGCCCAGGCCGCCGGGGCCGGGGTCGCCGTACCGCTGTCCGACCCGCGCCTGGTGCACCGTACGGAACTCCTCGCCCCCGGCACCCCCACCCCCGCAGCCGCCGCCCTCGCCGCCCGCCTCACCGCGGCGCGGTAGGGGGGTGTCTCGCCGGCCAGGCCGGGCTCGCGGCGTCCGGCACCGCGGCTCGCCGCGTTCTCGTCGGTCGCCGACGTCCCCCGGCTACCGCTGGGAGGTGCCCCCACCGCGTCGACTCTCTCCTCGGCCTTGCGATCCACGGCACCAGGCGCCGCTCCCTGATCCGGCCTGACCGGCAAGACACCCCCAACCACTCGCGCGCGGCCGGGCGCGGCGGCAGGATCGCAGCATGGACCTCGAACCCGATCCGTTCACGCACGCCGACTACGCCGCCCGGATGGCAGCCGCCGCACAGAGCGCCGCCGACGCCGGGCTGGCCGGGCTGCTCATCGCCCCCGGGCCCGACCTCGCCCACCTCACCGGCTACCGGCCGATCGGCACCGAGCGGCTGACCCTGCTCGTGCTCGCCGCCGGGCAGGAGCCCGTCCTCGTCGTGCCCGCCCTGGAGGCCCCCGACGCGGCCAAGGCCCCCGGGGCTCCCGCGCTGACCCTGCGCGACTGGGCCGACGGGAAGAACCCGTACGGCGTCACCGCGCCGCTCCTCGACGTCGGCGGCCGCTTCGGGGTCAGCGACAACACCTGGGCGATGCATCTGCTCGGCCTCCAGAGGGAGTTGCCGGCCACCTCGTACGCCCCGCTCACCGACGTCCTGCCGATGCTCCGCGCGGTCAAGGACCAGCGGGAGCTGGAACGGCTCGAGGCGGCCGGCGCGGCGGCCGACGCCGCGTACGCGCAGATCCTCAAGGTCCCCTTCGCGGGACGCCGGGAGACCGACATCGCCGCCGACCTGGCCGCGCTGCTGCGCGAGCACGGCCACTCCCAGGTGGACTTCACGGTCGTCGGATCCGGCCCCAACGGGGCCAACCCGCACCACGAGGCCGGCGAGCGCACCATCGGGCACGGCGACATGGTGGTCCTCGACTTCGGCGGGCTCAAGCACGGCTACGGCTCCGACATCTCGCGCACCGTGCACGTCGGCGAGCCGAGCGCCGAGGAGCAGCGCGTCCACGACATCGTCCGCGAGGCCCAGCAGGCCGCCTCCGCGGCGGTCCGCCCGGGCATCGCCTGCCAGGACGTGGACCGGGCGGCCCGCGCGGTGATCACCGAGTTCGGCTACGGCGACCGGTTCATCCACCGCACGGGCCACGGCATCGGCGTGACCACCCACGAGCCCCCGTACATGGTCGAGGGCGAGGAGCAGCCCCTGGTCCCCGGGATGTGCTTCTCCGTGGAGCCGGGCATCTACCTGCCCGGCCGCTTCGGGGTGCGCATCGAGGACATCGTGACGGTCACCGAGGACGGCGGCCGCAGCTTCAACAACGCCCCGCGCGAGCTGGCCGTCGTCGAGTAGGGGCAGGAGCAGGCAGGAGTCCGCGCGGTCACAACTCCCCGGCGACGACCAGGCGGTAGCCGTAGTCCACGCTCTCCTGCCCGAGCAGGTGGGCGTGGCGCCGCTGCCAGGCCCCGGAGGCCAGGTCCGCGCGGAGCCGTTCCATCGCCGGCTCCACCACGGAGGGCGGCAGCGTCGCGAAGGTCGAGCTGGCCGCCCGTACGGCCGGGTCGAGATAGGCCTCCGGCCGGCGCCAGTGGGCGGTCTGGAGGCCGTCCGTGAAGTCGTGCGGGATGGGGAACGGCAGCACGGTGTGCGCGTCCAGCGCCTCCACGACCTCCGCCACCGGTGTGAAGCGCGCCTGGTCCAACTCCCGGATCTCCGGCAGGTATTCGTCCACGATCCACAGCTCGGGCCGGTGCTCGGGATCCCAGGTGAAGACGGCCTGTCGGCGCGAGACCCGGCGCAGCTCGCCGAGCCCGCGGTGCAGGTCGGGCCAGTGGTGCACGGTCAGGACCGCCATGGCGGCGTCGAAGGCGCCGTCGGCGAACGGCAGTTCCTCCGCGCCCGCCTTCACCTTCCGTCGGCCGGGATGCTGGTCGAGCATCACCTGCGACGGGTCGACGGCCGTGACCTCGGCGTCCTCCGGCTCGTACGACCCGGCCCCGGCCCCGGCGCCGACGTTGACGACGGTGCGCGCGCCGCCCAGCGCCTGCCGGATCAGCGCGCCCAGCCGGGGATCGGGCCGCCGTACCTGCTTGTAGCCGATCCCGATGCGGTCGTACGCGGCCGTCGGTCCGTTGCCCTCATCCAGTACCTGTTCCATGGGCCGACTCCATCAAATCGGGCCCGATGTGATCAAGTACTTCCCCAGTGAGGTGAGTTACGGCCCCAGCAGCACCACCGACTCGCCCGGTACGTGGACGCGCCCGTCCGGGCCCGGGTGCTCGACGGGTTCCCAGGAGGCCAGGACCCGGACCCCGTTGCGGCCGAGGGCGATGGTCACCGGGTCGGGGGAGAGGTTCACCGCCACCCTTACGTCGCCCCGCCGGAACGTCACCCAGCGGCGCTCCTCGTCGTACGCCACGCGGACCGCGGCCAGGTCCGGATCCCGCAGGTCCGGGTGGGTGCGCCGGAGGGTGATCAGGGTCCGGTACCAGGCCAGCAGCCGGTCGTGCGGTGCGCGCTCCGGCTCCGCCCAGTCCAGGCACGAGCGGTCCCGGGTGGCCGGGTCCTGCGGGTCCGGGATCTCTCCCCCAGCTACCGCTGGGGGGACCCCCACGGCCTTCCAGCCGTGCGCCGCGAACTCCCGGCGCCGGCCGCTGCGTACCGCCTCGGCGAGCTCCGGGTCCGGGTGGTCGGTGAAGTACTGCCACGGCGTGCCCGCGGCCCACTCCTCGCCCATGAACAGCATCGGCACGAACGGCCCGGTCAGCGCCAGCGCCGCACCGCAGGCCAGCAGCCCGGGGGAGAGCGAGCCCGCGAGCCGGTCGCCGAGGGCCCGGTTGCCGATCTGGTCGTGGGTCTGCGTGTAGCCGAGGAAGCGGTGCGCGGGCGTGCGGCGCCGGTCCACCGGGCGGCCGTGGCTGCGGCCCCGGAAGGAGGACCAGGTGCCGTCGTGGAAGAAGGCCCGGGTCATGGTCTTGGCCAGGGCGGCGAGCGGCGCCTCGGCGAAATCGGCGTAGTACGCCTGGGACTCACCGGTCAGCGCACAGTGCAGGGCGTGGTGGAAGTCGTCGTTCCACTGGGCGTGCAGGCCCAGGCCCCCGGCGGCGCGCGGGGTCGTGGTGCGCGGATCGCACCGGTCGGACTCCGCGATCAGGAACAGCGGGCGCCCGCTCTCGGCGGCGAGCTCGTCCACGGCTGCGGACAGCTCCTCCAGGAAGGTCAGCGCCCGGCCGTCGGCGAGCGCGTGCACGGCGTCCAGCCGGAGCCCGTCGATCCGGTAGTCCCGCAGCCAGGCCAGGGCGCTGCCCAGCAGGTACGCGCGCACCTCGTCGGAGCCGGCCGCGTCCAGGTTGACCGCCGCGCCCCACGGGGTGTGGTGGGTGTCCGTGAAGTACGGGCCGAAGGCCGGGAGGTGGTTGCCGGAGGGGCCCAGGTGGTTGTGGACCACGTCCAGCACCACCCCCAGCCCGGCCGCGTGGGCCGCGTCCACGAACCGGGCGAGCCCGGCCGGGCCGCCGTACGGCTCGTGCACCGCCCACGGCGCGACCCCGTCGTACCCCCACCCGTGCCGGCCGGGGAACGGGCAGACCGGCATCAGCTCCACGTGCGTGACCCCGAGCGCGGTGAGGTGCCCGAGGCGGGCGGCGGCCGCGTCGAAGGTGCCCTCGGGGGTGAACGTGCCGATGTGCAGCTCGTAGAGGACCGCGTCCTGGAGCCGCGTCCCGGGCGCCGGGGCCTGCGGGGTGAGTGGCTCGAAATCCACCACCGCCGAGAGGCCGTCCGGCCCGTCCGGCAGCCGCCGACCCCGCGGGTCGGGTCGTACGAGCCCTTCCCCAGGGGCCACGCCCAGCAGGAATCCGTACCGGTCCCCGTCGGCTGCCGGGGCCTCGGCGAGCCACCAGCCCGCCCGGTCGGGATCGCGTGCCATCTCGTACGTCGCGTCGCCGAGCCGCAGCGCGACCCGGTCTGTCAGCGGTGCCCACACCTCGAACTGCACGGACGGTTCCCCTCGTCTGCGGCGGTACCCGGAACGTGTGCCTGCCCCATCATCGCGGGACGGCCGGAGGAGTTCTGGACACTCCGGCCCTGACGGGCCGACAATCACCCTGTGACGTCGAGTTTCGAGTTCCCCGCCTTCCCGGTACCGCGCCTGTCCGACGCGGAGCGCGACCGGGCGCTGGAGCAGCTCCGCGAGGGTGCGGCCCTCGGGAAGCTGTCCCACGACACGTTCCTGCGCCGTATGGAACTCGCCCTGGTCGCCCGCCGCTCCGAGGACCTCGTGGTCCTCACCGCAGACCTCGAGAACCGCGGGAGCGGCGAGGGCCCGTGGACGCGTCGCGTCTTCGCCTGGGTGGGCCGCGCCTCGGCCGTGTCCGCCGGCGTCCGGCGGGCGTGGACCGCCGAGCGGCTGCCCAAACTGCTGCTGCCGCACCCGAGCGCGCGGGCCCTGCGGATCGGCCGCGACCCCGGCAACGGGCTGCGGCTCACCGACGAGACCGTGTCCCGCGTGCATGCCGAGCTCGGGCTGCGCGACGGGGTGTGGGTGCTCACCGACCTCGGCTCCTCCAACGGCACCACGGTCAACGGACGCCGGGTGACCGGCTCGGTTGCGGTCCGGGCCGGTGACCAGATCGGCTTCGGCCGGATGAACTTCCGGCTGTCCTCCAGCTAAGCGGCCTCGGGCCTGCCCGGCTCGCGGATCTTGCCGGGGCCGATGATGGGGTCCATGGAACACGGAGACCCGAAGGACCCGAAGGAACACCCGCCCGTCGTGCGCCCCGCGCGCCCCGAGGACCTGCCCCGCCTCGTCGAACTCGTCCACGAGCACGTCGCGTACGAGAAGTCCGCGCCCCGGCCCGCGGACCTGGCCGACCGGCTCGGGCCGCAGCTTTTCGCCGAGGGCGCCCGCCTGTGGGTGCTGCTGGCCGAGGCGCCGGACGGCTCGGTCGCCGGATATGCCGCCTGCTCCGCCGAGTTCGCGTTCTGGGACGCCCGGCACTACCTCCACATGGACTGCCTCTACCTTGCCGAGGAGGCCCGCGGGCACGGCCTCGGCGCCGCCCTGATGGGCGGCGTGGCAGGCCTCGCCCGCGAGCTCGGCCTCGACCAGGTCCAGTGGCAGACCCCGGACTGGAACGAGGGCGCGATCCGCTTCTACGACCGGCTCGGCGCCACGGGCGCGCCCAAGCGCCGGTACACCCTGTCCGTACCCGTCGCGGCGGCAGCCTCTACGCATTGACCGTCCCGGCCGCCACGAGCCGTTCGTAGGCCGCCAGGACGGTACGGGTCTGGTGCTCGACCTGGTTGGCCACCGGGACCCGGCGCGCCTGGAACCGGGCGGCGAACTCCTCGCACCAGCCGGTGACGAGCCGGTCCAGCCCGGGCGCCGCCGGGTGGCCCTGGGCCCGGAGCACCCGCAGCAGCATCGCGGCGGCGCGCAGCGACAGGCGCCGCCCGAAGGCGTCGATGCTGCCGATGGAGGCCGCCGTGGCCTCGGCGGGGGCCCCGGGGCCGGTCCACTCCACGGTGATCCGGGGGATCAGGGCGAGCGTCCAGTCGACGGCGCGAAGCAGCGCGGCCGCATCGGGGTCCCCGCCGGGGCCCGCGCCGGGGCCCGCTCCGGGCTCCGAGGCCCCGGGTACCCGGTCCCGTACGCGGGCCACGAGCGCGGCGTCGGCGGTGAGCCGCCCCGCCAGGAGCCGCAGGGCGCCGCGCGGGTCCGGATGCGGGGCGGGGTCGTCCACCAGGTCCGAGGCCCACATGGGGACTTCGACGATGGCGGTGGTCCCGGCGTACCGGTGGGCGTGGTACCAGGTGCTGAGCCGGGTGTCCTCCGGGTGGAACGCCCCGGCGGGGTCGGCCCCGGGCTGCGGCATCACGAAGATCCCGGGCCCGGGGGAGGGCCAGCCGGCCGCGTCCGAGGCCCCGGTCTCCACCGGGATCCGCAGCTCGGCTGCCGATTTGGCGAACGGCTCCGCGAGGCCCGGTATGTCCCGGGTCAGCTGAACCCAGGACCCGCCGAGGTCGGTGCCGTGGAGCGAGACCTGGAGGACGGGCCGCAGCTCGTCGATGAGGGCCGTCAGGGCCAGGGTCTCGGGCGGCAGCCGGTCCGGAGGCAGTAAAGACGGCGCCCACTCGGGCTGTTCCGGACCGGGGGGCCGGAAGAAGTTCCGGTGGTAGTCGAGCAGGGAGTACGGGCGGGGCGTGCGGTGCAGGGCCGCCCCGTCGGGATCGGCGCACAGCAGGAAGTGCCAGCCCCGCCCGGCGCGGATCGCCGGTTCGTGGAGGACGCGCCGGGCCAGCGCGAGCGCGGTGGCACCGCCGACGGGCTCGTTGGCGTGGGCCCCGGCGACGACGAGCACGCCCGCGCGCTGCGGGCGGCCGCTCGGCTCGACGGAGAGCAGCCACAGGGGCCGGCCGCCCCGGGAGGTGCCGGCCTGGCGGAGCCGGGCCGGGCCGGGGTGCTCGTCCGCCAGCACGCGGGCGGCCAGCGCGAGCTCGGACGGTGTGGGGTAGCACATGTCACGGAGGATGGTCACGTCTGATGCAATGCCCGCCGCGCACGCCCCCTACTGCTCCGCGCGCCCCACACTTCCCGGAAACCCCTGGCCAACGCCTTGCCGGGGCGGCCCGTCGGCTACTGCTGGTGGAGTCCGCGGCCGGCCAGGGACAGGAAGGCCTCACCCACCGCCTCCGACAACGTCGGATGGGCGTGGACGTGGCGGGCCACGTCCCCCGGCTCCGCCTCCCGGCCCACGATCAGCCGGCTCTCCGCGATCACCTCCGACACGTGCGGCCCCACCAGGTGGACGCCCAGCACCCGCCCGCCCCGCTCGGCGACCACCTTCGCCGGGCTACTCGTCTCCCAGGCCGCCGTCGCGCAGCAGGACGGCGACCGGGCGGGCCGAGAGCAGGTCCGCCAGCCGCACCTCGCCCTCGTACGAGGCCCCCCGGTCCAGGAGCACCGTCCAGCGACCCGGCGGGAGGGCCAGGGCCGTGTCCCGCCAGCCGCCGGCCGCGGCCAGCCGGTACGAGAGCCGGGTGGCGGCCGCGACCAGCCCGGCCGGGCGGGCGAAGGCCAGGCAGTGCTCCGCCGCCGGGCCCCGGGCGGCGAGGGGGGCGTAGCCGGTGAACAGCTCGGGCCGGTTCCGGCGCAGCCGCAGCAGGGCGGCCGTCAGCGCGAGCTTCTCCTCCGCCTGCCCCTGCGGTCCGGCTCCCGCGTCCAGCCGGGCCAGGGCCTCGCGGGGGAACCGGGCCGGGCGCCGGTTGTCGGGGTCGACCAGGGCCCGGTACTCCGTCTCGGCCCCCTGGTAGACCTCCGGGACCCCGGGCATCGCCAGGTGCAGCAACGCCATGCCGAGCAGGTTCGCCCGGGCCGCCCCGGCCAGCTCCGCCAGCTCCGCCAGCTCCGCCGGCTCCGCGGGCTCCTCCGGATCCGGGAGGTATCCCGCCACGGAGGCCTCGTACGCCGGGTCCTGGTCGGTCCAGCTCGTGTGCAGGGCCGCTTCGCGGACGGCCTTGAGGAGCGCCTGTACGAGGCGCTCGGCGCGCTCCGGGACCTCCCCGAGGCCGAGCGCCGTCTGCCGGGCCACCCAGGCGAGTTGGGGATCGGGACCGGCGGGCCGGCCCATCAGCTCGGGAGCCTGGGAGAGAGTCGAGATGCGGGCCCGGACGTCCGCGCTCCGCTTGGTGTCGTGCGTGGACAGCACCGTCCCGGAGCCCGGCCAGTCCCGGTCGAGGGCGGCGCAGTACGCGTGGAACTCGGCGGGCGAGACCGCCGGTTGCCCGGGGTCCCCGCCGACCTCGGTGGCCGACAGCAGCGGGGCGTGGCGGTAGAAGGCCCGGTCCTCCAGGGACTTGGCCCGCAGGGCCGCCGAGGTCTGGGCGAAGCGCGCCGCGAAGGCGGGATCGCCCAGCACGAGGTCCCGTACGCCGGCCACCGCGCCCGGACCGGCCGTCGCGGCGGCCTCCGCCAGGGCCTGCGGGTCGAGCTCGGGCTCGCCGGGGTACGGCCGGTAGACCGGATAGGCGATCAGCAACTCCCGTACACCAGCCGCGAGTTCCGGACCGGCGGCCCGCTCCAGGGCTGCCAGCTCGGCGGCCAGGTCGCCGGTCAGCACGTCCCGCGCACACGCCCGAGCCGTCTGCTCCCAGTCCGGTGTCCCGGTGAACTCCACGTACCGCCGGGTCAGTTCCGGGGCGCCCGCCGGGTCGGTGAACACCCCGTCCACCCGGCGCAGCGCGTCGTACCCGGTGGTCCCCGCCACCGGCCAGCCGGGCGGCAGCCGCTCCTGCCGGGCCAGGATCTTCTCCACCACCACCCAGCAGTCCCCGCCCACGGCCGCCCGCAGCCGCCGCAGGTACCCCTCCGGATCCGCCAGCCCGTCCACGTGGTCGATCCGCAGTCCCCCGGCCACCCCGTCCCGCACCAGCTCCAGCACCTTGGCGTGCGTCGCCGCGAACACCTCCGGGTCCTCCACCCGGACCCCGATCAGCTCCGAGATGGTGAAGAACCGCCGGTAGTTGAGGCCCGTCCGGGCCTCCCGCCACCAAGCCGGCCGGTACCACTGCGCGGCCAGCAGCTCCGGCGCGGCGAGCCCGTCCGTGCCCTCCCGCAGCGGAAACTCCAGCTCCCCGTGGCGCAGCACCCCGCCGTCCCGGTCGACCGTGAACGCGCCGGGCTCGGGCGGCCCCGGGAGCACCGGCAGCAGTACCTGGCCGCCGCCCGCCTCCCAGTCGATGTCGAACCAGCGCGCGTACGGCGACTGCGGCCCCTCCCGCAGCACCTCCCACAGGGGCCGGTTCAGCCGCAGCGGGGACGGCACCGCCATGTGGTTGGGCACGATGTCCAGCACCAGACCGAGCCCGTGCCCCCGGGCGGCCGCGGCCAGCGCCCGCAGCCCCGGCTCGCCGCCGAGCTCGGCCCGCACCACGGAGTGGTCGGTGACGTCGTACCCGTGCGCCGAGCCGGGGACCGCCTCCAGCACCGGCGAGAGGTGCAGGTGCGACACGCCGAGCGAGGCGAGGTACGGTACGGCTGCCTCGGCCGCCGCGAAGGGGAACTCCGGTCGCAGTTGAAGGCGGTACGTCGACGACGGCACCGCAGCTGATGGGGCCGCAGGTGGCGCCGGAGTGACGGCTGCCAGAACATCAGATTCCGTTTGGCTGCGCGGGTACGGCTGGCTCATGAGAACGTACGTACCCACCTTCCAGGATTCCGTGCCATGACCCAATGCATCCGGGTGACTGCACCGCGTTAGGGTCGATCAAGTGGCCGGAACCGTCAACACCTATCGAAGAGTCATCGCCCTCACCGGGCCCCTACTCCCGCTCCTCTCCTTCCTCGCGCGACTCCCCGTTGCGATGTCCCAGTTCGGGAGCGTGCTGCTGGTCGCCGAGACCAGCGGCTCCCTCGCCACCGCCGGCATCGTCGGCGGCACCCTCTCCGCCGGACAGGTGGTCTTCGGGCCCGTCCTGGGCCGGCTCGCCGACCGGTACGGGCAGCGGGCCGTGGTCCTGACCGCCGCCGCGGTCAACGCGGTCGCCACCGGCGCCCTGGTCGCCGGGGCCCTCGGGGGCCTCGCCACCGCCCCGCTCGCCGCGATCGGCGCCGTCACCGGAGCCTCCGTACCGCTGATCGGACCACTCGCCCGGACCCGCTCCGTGGCCCTCGCCCACCGTGCCGAGGCCGACGAGGGCGTGGTGGGCGCCGTCCATTCGCTCGAAGGCACCCTCGACGAGGTCTCCTTCGTCTTCGGACCGGCCCTCGTCGGACTCGCCGCGCTCGTCGCGCACCCCGCGATCGCCCTCGGCGGGGCCGCCGCCCTCATCGCCGTCTTCGGCACCGCCTTCGCCCTGCACCCGACCGCCGCCGTCACGGCCGGGGCGGGAGCGAAGGGGCGCGCCCCGCGGGGGCGGGGCGCCCCAGGAGGTGACGCCGATGCCCCTGCCGGCGTCGAGCGCCGCAGTCGGCAGCCGCGTGTCGTGTACGCCGTACGGGGCTCCCTACTGCTCCAGGGCGCCATGTTCGGCGCCTGCCAGGCCGGAATCGCCGCCCTCACCGCTCGTTTGGGCGTCCCCGGCCAGGCAGGCATCGTCTACGCCGCCATGGGCGTCGTCAGCGCCGCCGTGGGCCTCGCCCTCGGGGCGCTGCCCGCCCGAATCGGGCTGAGGCTGCGCTGGCGGGCGGCCACCGCCGCCGCGCTGGTGCTCTCCGTACCGCTGCTCTTCACCGACACCCTGTGGCCCCTGTATGCGGTCGTCACCGTGCTCGGGGCCGCCTACGCCCCCCACCTGATCACCGCGTTCGCGCTGACCGAGCGGGTCGTGGAGCCGGCCCGGCTCGCCGAGGCCACGGCCTTCGCCGCCAGCTCGCTCGTGGCCGGGCAGGCCGCCGCGCTCGCCGCCTCCGGACGGCTCGCCGAGTCGTACGGGCCCGCCGGGGCCTTCGCCGTGGCCGTCGGGGCGGCCGCACTGTCCCTGCTCCTCGCCCTGGTCACCCGGGTGCCGGCCGCCCGTACGCACCCCGCCGCGCCGAAGGTCTTCATCCCGGCGCAGCAGACCGCCTCCCCGAACGTGACCGGGAGCC
Source organism: Streptomyces sp. NPDC051364 (assembly GCF_040682115.1). Classification (NCBI taxonomy): domain Bacteria; kingdom Bacillati; phylum Actinomycetota; class Actinomycetes; order Kitasatosporales; family Streptomycetaceae; genus Streptomyces; species Streptomyces sp. NPDC051364. Next base: position 91,906 of record NZ_JBFBAH010000025.1, read on the forward strand.
CGTCGGGCCCGTCCGGTTCCTCCTACGCCGGGCGCTGAAGCACCACCAGACACCGCCCTGTCAGCGCCACCCGGTCCCCGGCCGCATATTGCGGTCCGGTGCCGGGTGGCAGTACGTCCGGCCGCGCCGTGTCCACGACCAGCCGCCACTGCGCCCCGTGCCCGGCCGGGACGGTGAAGTCCTGTGGATCGGCGCCCGCGTTGAACATCAGCAGGAACGAGTCGTCCGTGATCCGCTCCCCGCGCGCGCCCGGCTCGGAGATCGCCTCCCCGTTGAGGAACACCGTCAGCGAGCGCGCGTGCTGCGCCTGCCAGTCGCGGGCCCGCATCGGCTCCCCGTGCGGGGTGAACCAGGCGATGTCGGAGAGCTCGTCGTTGGTCCCCTCCACCGGCCGCCCGTGGAAGAACCGGCGCCGCCGGAACACCGGGTGGTCGCGCCGCAGCCACACCATCCGCCGGGTGAACTCCAGCAGGGAGGGCGCCGGCTTGCCCGGCTCGGGCCAGTTGACCCACGACAGCTCGTTGTCCTGGCAGTAGGCGTTGTTGTTGCCGCCCTGCGAGCGCGCGAACTCGTCGCCGTGGCTGAGCATCGGCACGCCCTGCGAGAGCATCAGGGTGGCCGTGAAGTTGCGCATCTGGCGCTCGCGCAGCTCCTGGACCTCCGGGTCCTCCGTCGGCCCCTCGACCCCGCAGTTCCAGGACCGGTTGTGGGTCTCCCCGTCCCGATTGCCCTCGCGGTTTCCCTCGTTGTGCTTCTCGTCGTACGAGACGAGGTCGTTCAGGGTGAAACCGTCGTGGCAGGTGGTGAAGTTGATGGACGCCAGCGGGCGGCGGCCGTCGTCCTGGTAGAGGTCCGAGGAGCCGGTCAGCCGCCCCGCGAACTCCGCGAGCGTTCGCGGCTGCCCGCGCCACAAGTCCCGCACGGTGTCCCGGTACTTGCCGTTCCACTCGGTCCACAGCGGCGGGAAGTTCCCCACCTGGTAGCCGCCCTCGCCCAGGTCCCAGGGCTCCGCGATCAGCTTCACCTGGCTGACCACCGGATCCTGCTGGACCAGGTCGAAGAACGAGGACAGCCGGTCCACCTCGTGGAACTGCCGGGCGAGCGTCGCGGCGAGGTCGAAGCGGAACCCGTCCACATGCATCTCGGTGACCCAGTACCGCAGCGAGTCCATGATCAGCTGGAGCACGTGCGGCGAGCGCATGAGCAGTGAGTTCCCGGTCCCGGTCGTGTCCATGTAGTGCCGGGGATCGTCCGCGAGGCGGTAGTACGAAGCGTTGTCGAGCCCCCGGAAGGACAGCGTCGGGCCCAGGTGGTTGCCCTCGGCGGTGTGGTTGTAGACCACGTCGAGGATCACCTCGATCCCGGCCTCGTGCAGGGCCCGCACCGCCGACTTGAACTCCAGCACCTGCTGCCCCCGGTCACCGGAGGCGTAGCCGTTGTGCGGGGCGAAGAAGCCGATCGTGTTGTAGCCCCAGTAGTTGCTCAGCCCGTCGTCGACCAGCCGGTGGTCGTTCACGTACTGGTGCACCGGCATCAGCTCCAGCGCCGTCACCCCGAGCTTGCTGAGGTGCCCGATGACCGCCGGGTGAGCGAGGGCCCCGTACGTGCCGCGCAGCTCCTCGGGCAGATCAGGGTGACGCATGGTCAGACCCTTGACGTGCGCCTCGTACAGCACGGTGTGGTGGTACTCGTGGCGCGGCGGGCGGTCGTTCGCCCAGTCGAAGTACGGATTGACGACGACCGAACTCATCGTGTGCGGAGCCGAGTCGAGGTCGTTGCGCGAATCCGGCCGGCCGAAGTGGTAGCCGTACACCTCCTCACCCCAGTCGACACTGCCCGCGACGGCCCGTGCGTACGGGTCCAGCAGCAGCTTGGCCGCGTTGCAGCGCTGCCCGCGCTCGGGCTCGTACGGGCCGTGCACGCGGAAGCCGTAGCGCTGCCCCGGCATCACCCCGGGCAGGTAGGCGTGGCGCACGAAGGCATCCGTCTCGCGCAGTTCGACGGCGGTCTCCGAGCCGTCCTCGTGGAGCAGGCACAGTTCGATGCGTCGGGCGGCCTCGGAGTAGACCGCGAAATTGGTGCCGGCGCCGTCGTACGTGGCGCCGAGCGGATACGCCTGTCCCGGCCAGACCTGCATGGATACGACTCTTCCCCTCGTTCCCCCGGCTGTCGGGCTGATGGTTCGGGCTGATCCGGCGTGGACCACGTCCCTGCAGATCTTCCCCGAAAGTGGGCCCGCACGCGGGGACTTGGGATGCTCCTCCCGGGTGACCCGGAGAGCTGATATGCGGGTCAGCGGACTATGCGGGCATCGGATAATGGGTCAACGGACCACCGGTGTAGGGGCCATCGGGCTGCATCGGGCGCCGCGCTCGGAGTACCCTTCCGTGATCACTGGAGACGGGCGTCCAGACGCAGAAGGCGGTGCACGGGTGAGCTCGGGAGGTCTGGAGCTGCCCCCTGGTGACAGCGGTCACGAGGGCGGCCCGGCGGACGCCCCAGGAGGTGCACCCGGTGGTGCGCCCGGCGGGGTGTCGGGCGGCGTGTCGGGCGGCGTTCCCGCGGGGGTGCCGGCCGGGGCGGTGTCGCTGGCCCCTACGGCGGCCGGGAGTGTGCGGGCCGGCGCCGAGCTGGACTGGGGCGCGGACGCGTGGAGCGAGGTCCGCACCCGGGCGCAGCGCGCCGGGCGTGCGTACATCTGGCTGAACCTGATCGAGCAGCGGCTGCGCGCCGTCGTCGGCGCGGTGCTGCGGCCGATCTACGAGCCCGTGCACGGCGGGGACGACTGGGTGGTCGCGGCCGCCGGACCCGCCGGCCAGGAGTGGGTACAGCGGGCGGTTGCGGTCCGCGAGGTCAGCCGGCGCAAGGGCTACCTGCTGGACCCGGCCGACGACAACGTACTGAGCTTCCTGACGCTCCCGCAGCTGCGGGAGCTCATGGTCCAGCACTGGCCGTGCTTCGAGCCGTACTTCGACGACCGGCGGGAGATCGAGCTCGCGCTCGACGAGCTGGAGGTCACCCGCAACGTGGTCTCCCGCAACCGGGCGCTGTCGCGGGCGGTGCTGGAGCAGGCGGAGCGCGCCTCGGCCCGGCTGCTGGAGGTGCTGGGCGGCGGCGCGGGCTCCCCGGCGGCGGACCGGCTGCCGATCGACGCCGTCGAGGACCTGGTGGGCGACCGGTACGCGGACGTCATCTCGGTCCACCCGGACCGGGTACGGCTGCAGCGCCAGCTCCCGGCGGAGGACCTGTTCGGCGGGGCGCGGCGGCTCGACGCCATCGGCATAGGGCTCAACCTGCTGGTGCAGAACTTCTCGGGCCGAAGACTCGTGCGCCTCACCGAGGCCGGCTGCCGGGTCCGGCTGCTGTTCCTGAACCCGGCCAGCAGCGCCGTGAAGCGGCGCGAGCGGGAGCTCGGCCTGCGCAAGGGCGAGCTGAGCCGCTCGGTGGAGATGAACATCCTGCACGTGCGCCGGGTGCGGGCGGGGCTGCGGGATCCCTCGCGGTTCGAGATTCACGTCTTCGACGAGACGCCCCGCTTCACCGCCTACCTGGTGGAGGGGGAGTCCTCGGGCATCGCCGTCGTGCAGTCGTACCTGCGCCGGGCGCGCGGCATGGAGGCGCCCGTGCTGGTGCTGCGGGGCGGCGGAGCCCGCGGTTCCTCACGTGACGCGGAGCAGGGGCTGTTCCCGACGTACCGGGAGGAATTCGAGTCGATCTGGCAGGACTCCCGCCCGGTGTCATGACTGTCAGTGCCCCGTGGCAGGCTGAAAGTCGTTGACCGAAGGTGTACGGGGTGCACGGGGTGCACGGGGTGCACGGGGAGTACGGGGGAGGGGCACGGGGTGGAGAACTGGCGCGGCATGGGGGACTGGCACGGCGGTGTGCTGATCGGATTCGACCTGGAGACGACCGGCACGGAGCCGGGGGAGTCGCGGATCGTGACGGCGGCGGTGGTCGAGGTGCGGGCAGGCGAGGTGCGCGAACGGCGCGGCTGGCTCGCGGACCCGGGGATACCGATCCCCGACGGCGCCTCGGCGATCCACGGGATCAGCACGGAGCGCGCGGTGGCGGAGGGCCGCCCGGCGCGGGAGGTCGCCGACGAGGTCGCGCAGGTGCTGGTCGAGCACTGGCGGCGGGGCGCGGTGGTCGTCGCGTACAACGCGGCCTTCGACCTGACCCTGCTGACGGCCGAAATGGCCCGGCACGGGCTGCCCTCGCTGGCCGACCGGCTGGGCGGGGAGCAGCAGACCGGGCCGGTGGTGGACCCGCTGACCATCGACCGGGCCGTGGACCGCTACCGGCGCGGCAAGCGGACCCTGGAGGCGGTGTGCGGGGTGTACGGGGTGACCCTGGACGCCGCGCACGACGCGGGCGCGGACGCGCTGGCCGCGGTGCAGGTGGCCCGCGCGATAGCCGCCCGCCACCCGGAGGTGGCGGCGCTCACCCCGGCCGACCTGCACACCCGCCAGGGCGGCTGGCACGAGCGCTGGGCCCGCGACTTCCAGTCGTACCTGCGCCGGCAGGGCACCCCGGACGCGGTGATCGACACGGCGTGGCCGCTGCGGAGTCTGCTGCCGGCGCCGGCCTGAGGGCTACGCCGGCCACGCGGTCACGCCGGCCACTCCTCGCAGTACTCGATGTGCAGGTCGCGGTCGGCGGGATCGCAGTCCACGCTGCGGCAGCAGTGCCTGCCCCCGTGGTTGAACGCCTGGCCGGGGCCCATGCGGGCGAGGTCGGCGAACTGCCCGGCAGCCTCCCGGAACGTCCGGGCGCTGCCGGTCATGAACAGCGTCTCGCTGTGGATGTCCTGGCGGAACCGGTCCCGGTTCTCCCGGTGGTGCCGGTCGGATGCGCCGGACTCCGCATCCTGGTCGGGGGCGGGCAGGTCCACGGTGCGCGGGCGCCCGGGGCCCAGCCGACCCCGGAGCTCCTTCCACCGGGATGGGGCGAACTGCAGGGAGTGGTGCAGCAGGACGAGGTCGAGCGGGCGCCGCGTGCCGATGGCCGTGTCCGCTCCGCCCGCCGCGTTGGCCCGGAGCGGCAGGTGGACCAGCGACCGTGGAGAGGTGGCCGCGAGGGCCCACAGCCCCGCGGTGATCTGCGCGGCCTCCTGGTCGAACCATCCGTTCAGGTACCAGGGGTCGTCGAAGAGCACCGCGCGCGCCGGGGTTCGGGCCGGGCGGATGACCTTGAACTCCGTCGCGCCCAGGCGGGCGGTGTGGATCGTGGTGTGCAGTCTCATATGCGGTCCTGGATACGGCACGGCTAAAAGGAGTGCCACCGCATTTCGGGGTCGCCGTCGCGCAGGGAGGCCACCCGGCGGCGGAATTCGGCCAGCGCCTTCGGGTTGGTCGGGGCGTGCTGGGCGACCCAGGCGCAGCTGGCCGTCTCGCGGGCGCCCCGCAGCACCGCGCAGCCCGCCCAGTCGCGCACGTCCCATCCGTACGCCGCCACGAAGGCCTCGTACGACTCCGGCGGCAGCCCGTACCGGTCGCGGGAGAGGGCCATCACCACCAGGTCGTGCTCGCGCATGTCGGCGGAGACGGTCTCCAGGTCCACCAGGACCGGCCCGCCCGGGCCCACGTGGACGTTGCGGGGGAGGGCGTCGCCGTGGATCGGGCCGGGCGGCAGGTGCGGGGTGAGCGCGGCGACCTCGCCGGCGTACGCATCGCGCCGGGCCCGCAGGTACGCCGCGTCGGCCGGGTCGACGGCCTCGCCCGCCAGCCGCAGCCAGCGCTCGACCCCGCCCAGCAGGTCCCGCGCGGGAAGCGCGAACGGCGCCGCCGGGAGGGCGTGGATCTGCCGCAACAGCACCGCCAGGTCCTCGGGACCGGCGGGCCGGACCGCATCCGCGAGGCGGTGCCACAGAGTCACCGGGTGCCCCGCCACCAGCCGCGGCTTCGGCTCGGCCGCGCGGACCGCCGGGATCCCGGCCTCCTCGAGCCAGCCCGCCACGGCGAGCTCCCGCTCGGCCCGCTCCAGCAGCGCCGCCTCCCGGCCGACCTTCACCACCAGATCGCCGGCCGCGAAGACCGCGTTCTCGCCCAGCGCCAGCAGCTCGGCCGGGCCCGTGAGCCCCGCCGCCACCAGCACACCCCTGGCCTGCGCCTCGTCCATGCCACCGCTCCACATCCGGATCACCGCGAACCCGCCAAGTCTTGCATTTCCACGGCTTCGTCCCCCCGCATCCGCCCTCGCCGGCTCCCGCTCCGGCGGCCGGATATCTCCGTTGCACGAGACGTATCGTCTCGTTAGGCTCGTGACATGACCTCAGCCCAGCCCGCACACATCGCCATGTTCTCCATCGCCGCCCACGGGCACGTGAACCCGAGCATCGAATTGATCCGGGAACTCGTCGCCCGTGGCCACCGCGTCAGCTACGCCATCCCCGCCTCCTTCGCCGAGAAGATCGCGGAGGCCGGCGCCACACCGGTGATCTGGAACTCCACCCTCCCCACGGACGACGAGCCCGAGGCCTGGGGCACCGAGCTCATCGACAACATCGAGCCGTTCCTGAACGACGCCGTCCAGGCCCTTCCGCAGCTCGCGGCCGCCTTCGAAGGCGACGAGCCCGACCTGGTCATCCACGACATCACCTCCTACCCGGCGCCCGTCCTCGCCCACCGCTGGGGCGTCCCGGCCGTCTCGCTCTCCCCGAACCTGGTCGCCTGGACCGGCTACGAGGAGGAGGTCGCCGCGCCGATGACCGCTGAGCTGCGCGCCTCCCAGCGCGGGCAGGCGTACTACGCCCGCTTCCGCTCCTGGCTCGACGAGAACGGCATCGACGAGGACAGCGACCGCTTCGTCGGCCGGCCGCGCCGCAGCATCGTGCTCATCCCGCGCGCCCTCCAGCCGCAGGCCGACCGCGTCGACGAGTCCGTCTACACCTTCGTCGGCGCCTGCCAGGGCGACCGCAGCGCCGACCAGGGCACCTGGGAGCGCCCGGCCGCAGCAGAGGGGAAGAAGGTGCTGCTGGTCTCCCTCGGCTCCACCTTCACCAAGCAGCCCGCCTTCTACCGCGCCTGCATCGAGGCCTTCGGCGACCTGCCCGACTGGCATGTCGTCCTCCAGATCGGCAAGTTCACCGACGAGGCCGAACTGGGCGCCGTCCCCGCCAACGTCGAGGTCCACCGCTGGGTTCCCCAGCTGGACATCCTGCGCCGGGCCGACGCCTTCATCACCCACGCGGGCGCCGGCGGCAGCCAGGAAGGCCTCGCCACCGGCACCCCGATGGTCGCCGTTCCGCAGGCCGTCGACCAGTTCGCCAACGCCGACATGCTCCAGGGACTCGGCGTCGCCCGGCACATTCCGATGGAGGAGGCCGACGCCCCGACCCTGCGGGAGGCCGTCCGCGCGCTCCTCGCGGATCCCGAGGTCGCGGCCCGCGCCGAGGCCGTCCGCGCGCAGATGGCCTCCGAGGGCGGTACGGGACGGGCCGCCGACCTCGTCGAGGCCGAACTGCCCGCGCTGTCGGTGCCCCGTCCTATCGTTCGGTCATGACCACGAAGACCACGAAGACCACGAAGAAGTACGCGGCCCTGCTGCGCGGAATCAATGTCGGCGGGGCCAAGAAGGTCCCGATGGCCGAGCTGCGCGAGCTCCTGACGGGTCTCGGCCACACCGGCGTGCAGACCTACCTGCAGAGCGGCAACGCCGTCTTCGCCAGCACGGAGAAGGACACGGCCGCCCTGGCCCGCGAGCTCGAGCGGGCCATCGAGGCCCACTTCGGCTTCGCGGTGCGCTGCCTGGTGGTCGACGGGCCCTACCTGCGCGCCGTCGCCGAGGCCTGCCCCTTCCCGGCCGCCGAGCTGGAGGGCAGGCAGCTGCACGCCACCTTCCTCTCCGAGCAGCCGGCCGAGGAGAGGTTCGCCTCGATCGACGGGCCCGCGTACCTCCCGGAGGAGTACCGGATCGGCGACCGGGTCGTCTACCTCTACGCGCCGGACGGGCTGGGCCGCTCCAAACTGGGCGAGGCCCTCGCCAAGCCCGCCGTGTTCAAGGGCATCGACGCGACGAGCCGCAACTGGAACACCGTCGCCAAGCTCGTCGAGCTGACGGAAGGCACCCCCTAAGCGGTCTCGGGGAAGTGGGGCACGCCCCCGCGCCGCCCGGCTCGGCGCCTCGCCGCGTTGTCGCAGCACCCTGGTACGTTCAGTACAAGCGTGCCGCTCCGCCTTGCGATGCACCGCACCGGACGACGCGGCAACGCACCCCACTTCACCAAGGCCGCTTAGCCCGCGCTTAGCCCCAGTCGATGTCGGCCACGCTCTCCAGCGGACTCCGGTCCTCCAGGGCCTCCGGGACCACCAGCGTGTCCGCCTGGACCAGCGTGGCGGGGAACTTGAGGCCGGTCCGCTTCTGGACCTCGCCCAGCTTGATCTGGAAGACCCGGAACTCGTCCAGCTCCAGGACCTCCGCCAGGACCAGGTTCTGGGTCAGCAGGAACGCCTTGGCCTTGAGGGTGCCGTTCTCGGAGTACACGAGCACCTTCCAGAACTCGCGCGGAAGCTGCACGCCCCGGAAGGCGCGGTCGTCGTCCTGGAACACCGGCCCGCCGAACACGCTGACCCTCAGGCCCTCGACCTCGATCTCCTCGTAGAGGGCGTTCTCCAGCTCACCCCAGATCCCGGCCTTCGCACTCTGGTTGAAGTCGTCCATCTGCGGGGTGATGTTGGTGTAGAAGAACGAGTCGGTGTTGGCGCGGTCCGCCTCGGGCATGGGCCCCCAGATCAGGTCGGCGCGGCGCGCTATGTGGCCCCGGTCGAGCCGGTTGCCCTTGTAGATCTCATTGCCGACCTGGACGTCGGCCGGCAGCCGCGGATCCTTCTTGAACTCGATCCCGCTGCGGTCGATCTTCTTGATGGCGCCGCCGTCGATGTTCCAGGCCACCCAGAACGCGAATCGCCGCTTCCCGTTCAGCGCCAGCGAGAAGTGGGTGTACGGGATGACCTCGGTCCCGGAGAGCTGCACGGCATCCGCCTTGACGGCCGCAGCCAGCTGCGGGGCGGGTATCGGCACCGTGAGGAAGCCCGGGTCGTACCCGGCCACGGCCTCCAGCGAATCGCGGGCCGGCGGCTGGAGGGTGATCTTCAGTTCCTCGAAGACCGCGTGGGGGAAGCAGGCCAGCGCCCGGTCCTCGGGGTCCGCGTCGCTCTCGCCGCCGAAGTGGAGACCGGCCAGGACGTCGGTCGGCCTGCCGGTGCGCGCCTTGAACAGCCAGGCCGAACCGGAGTCGCCGGGCAGGCTGATCTCGTCGCCGTCCGCCGGATGGCCGGGGTCGGGGCCTATCTCGAAGCACTCGATCTCGCGCACCCCGACCGGCGGTCCGTAGTCGATGCTCACCTTGGCGAACGGCCGCGTCACCACCCCGTGCGTGACACCGGTGGTCCGCCCGCTCTTGACGACCTTGTCGTCGATCTGCGGCTCGCCCAGCTTCGTCGGCGTGACCCCGAGGTCGAGGATGGCCGTGTCGAAGTCGCGTTCCGTGATGCCGGCGACGGCGCAGTCGCCGACCTGGCCGAGGTGGGAGCGCTTGAGCGTGCCGAGCCGGTTCAGGGCGATGCGGCTGTCGTCGGCGGCCCCCGGCTGGACGACCTCGTCGCCGGGTACGCCCTTCCGGCCGTTCAGCACATGCCAGTTGCTCAGGACACAGGTCGAGCCGTCGTTCTTGTCGAAGACGATGCAGCCGAGGGTGCCGGCGCTCACCTTGACGTTGCCGACGCTCACCCCGGGACGGACCGGGTCGACGCGCTTCTGGCGCTCGGGCGTCTGGGCCTCGGGCACCACCAGGAAATGCGGTTTGTAGCTGCGCTGCACGACATCGGTCGGCACCTCGACGCCGCCGCCTATGTCGATGACCGCCGGTATCTCGACGCTGCCCACGTTGCGTACGCCCTCCGGCCGGACCTTCTTGTCCACCGTGAACTGCAGTGCCAGTTCCTTGCTCCGCTTCCCGTTCTTCTCCTTGTAGCCGATGCCGATCGAGGACACGTTCGGGTCGCTGAGGTAGCTCGACCCGCGGGCACGGATGAATTGCTTGAGCGAGGTGATCAGTTTGTCCTGGCCGTTCGCCGAACGAGTCGAACGAGCCGAACCAGCCGAACGAGCCGAACCAGCCGAACGGGCCGAACCGGCCGCTCCGGCAGAGCGGGCGGAGCCGGCGGTCGTGGGCTTGGCGGACGTGCGCTTCTTGACAGCCATCAGGGGCTCCCTTCAGGCAAGGAGTTCAGGCGAGAGAAGCCCCGCCGAGAAGATTCCGGCCCCCGAGATGGTTGAAACCGACGCAGACAGACCGGGGCTCCCCGCTCCGTGCGTGTACTTCCAGCCTACGGCCGGGTTACCGGCCGAGCGCGTCGAGGACGGCCAGCTCCTGGGGCGTCAGGTGGATGGTTGCCGCGTCAATGTTTTCGGCCAGGTGGACGGGGGATCCTGTGCCCGGCATGGGGCACAGCACCGGCGACCGGTGCAGCAGCCAGGCCAGCGCGATCTGCCCCGGGCCCGCGCGGTGCCCGGTGGCCACGGCGGTCACCGCGGCCGCGCTCTCGCGGGTCAGGGCGCCACTGCCCAGGGGGTAGTACGGGAGGAAGGCGATCCCCCGCGCCTCGCACAGGGCGAGCACCTCTGCCGAGGACCGGTCCAGCAGGTTGTACGGGTTCTGGACGGCGGCGACCGGGACCAGCTCCAGCGCCTGGCGCAGCTGTTCGGCGGTGACCGTGTCCAGCCCGATGTGCCGGATCTTGCCCTCCTCCCGCAACCCGGCGAGCGCGCCCAGCTGTTCGGCCATCGGGACCGACGGATCGAAGCGGTGCAGCTGGTAGAGGTCGATGCACTCCACCCGCAGCCGCCGCAGGCTCGCCTCGCACATCTCCCGCAGCTGCTCGGGACGCCCGGCGAGATGCCACCGGTCGGGGCCGGTGCGCACCACCCCGCCCTTCGTGGCGATGACGAGCTGCTCCCCGTACGGGTGGAGGGCCTCGGCGATCAGCTCCTCGGCCAGGTCGGGGCCGTAGTTGTCGGCGGTGTCGAGGAAGGTGACACCGCGGTCGACGGCGGTGTGCAGCAGGGCCCGGGCCTCTGCGCGGCTGCCGCGCGGGCCCCAGTAGCCGGGCCCGACCAGACCGCCCGTGCCGAGGCCGAGCCGCCGTACGGGGAGATCGCCGCCGAGAAGGAACATGTCGTCCGCCATGCCCCGACGGTAACTCAGGGCTCAGGATGTGCCAGGCTCCTGGCCATGCGTTACATCATCATCGGCGCCGGCGCGATCGGCGCGACCATCGGCGGACGGCTGGCGGAAGCCGGCGCGGAGGTCGTGCTCGTCGCGCGCGGCGCCCACGCGGAGGCCCTCACGGCGGACGGGCTGCGGCTCACGACGGCGGACGGGGCCCGGGTGCACCGGATCCCCGTGGTCACGGGTCCGGCGGAGCTGGGTGAACTGCGGCCGGACGACGTACTGCTGCTCACCGTGAAGACCCAGGACACGATCGCCGCGCTCGATGCGTGGGGCGATGCGGAGGTGGCGGGCGGCGGTACGGCGGCGCAGCGGCTGCCGGTGCTGTGCGCGCAGAACGGGGTGGAGAGCGAGCGGCTGGCGCTGCGCCGCTTCGCGCGCGTGTACGGGGTCTGCGTATGGCTGCCCGCCACGTTCCTGGAGCCGGGGGTGGTGTCCGCGCTGTGTGCGCCGCTGACGGGCATCCTGCACATCGGACTGGCCGCCGGGGGCGCGGATACGCGGGCCCGGCGGATCGCGGCCGACCTGGAGAAGTGCGGCTTCGAGGCGCCGGTCGTCGAGGACGTGATGCGGTGGAAGTACGCGAAGCTGCTGGGCAACCTGGGCAACGCGATCCAGGCGACGACCGGGCCGGAGCCCGACCCGTCGAAGGCGGCGCTGCTGCAGCGGGCGCAGCGGGAGGGCCGGGCGGCGCTCGAGGCGGCCGGGATCGCGTACGCCGCGGACGCGGAGCAGTCGGCGGCCCGTGACGGCAAGGTCGACCAGCCGCCGGGGATGCGGGGCGGCTCCTCCTGGCAGTCGCTGCGACGCGGCACGGGCTCGATCGAGGCGGACTACCTGAACGGCGAGATCACGCTGCTGGGGCGCCTGCACGGGATCCCGACCCCGGTGAACGACACCCTGCGCCACGCGGCGAACATCTTCGCCCGCGAGGGCCTCCCGCCGGGCGCGATGTCCATCGAGGACCTGACGGCCCTGGCCGACGAGGCGGCGGCCAGGGGCTAGCTAGGCACGTGCGTCAGAACGTGCGGTCGCTGCGCCAGGTGGACTGGCTGGACGGGTTGTTCAGGTCGACGGTGAGGCCGGAGAGCCGGCCGTCCGCGCCGCGGGTGCCGGTGTACCGGCCCCTGGGCCCGTGGTTCCACTGGACGACGAAGTAGATGTCGTTCCCGGTGACGGCGCCCTCCTGCAGGGTCCCCACGGTGTTTCCGGACCCCCGCGACGGACAGGATCAGGGCGGCGGCGGACGTGGTGAGGGGCTTGCGCGTACGGCGTGACATGGACATCTGCCCTCCAGGGGCGGCCAGGACGATCGATTCCGTTGTGTGATGCACGGAACCTCGCGGCTGGACTACCCATGATCCACTGGCCCGAGCCCTTGATTCACTCGAACGAGAATCAGGCCGCGGCCAGGAGCGGCACGCTGCGCGGCGCCGTGTCGTAGCGGCGCAGGAGCAGGCGGGCCAGTTCGGGGGCCGCGCCGAGGACGCCGGACACCAGATCCGCCCCGGCGGCTTCCGCGCCCGCCGCGATACGGTCCGGCAGGCGCCCGGGGGCGATGACGTACGGGGCCACCGCCACCCGGCGGACGCCCTCGGCGCGCAGGGCCCGTACGGCATCCTCCGTACGGGGCAGAGCAGCGGAGGCGAACGCAGGCCGCACGGCGCACCAACCGGTGTGCCGCCACTCCCGCGCGATTTCAGCGATCACTGCGATCGCCTCCGGGTCGGAGGAACCGGCGGACGCGAGCACCACACCGGTGGTGGCGCGGTCCGCCGGGGTGAGGCCCGCTTCCGCGAGGCGGCGCTCCAGGGCGCCGACCAGCAGCGGGGACGGGCCGAGGACGTCCGCGATCCGGACCGAGAGGTCCGGCAGGCGGGACGTGGCCTCGGCCAGCACCGCGGGTATGTCGGACTTCGCGTGGAACGCCCGGGTCAGGAGCAGCGGGAGGGCCACGACCTCCCGTACGCCGGACCGGTACAGGGCGGAGGTCACCTGCGCCACCGTCGGGGTGTCGAAGTCCAGGAACGCCGTCTCCACCCGCAGCCCGGGCCGCAGCGCCCGCACCCGCCGGGTGAGGGCGTGCACGGTCGCCGCGTGCCGCGGGTCGCGGCTGCCGTGGGCTATGACCAGCAGGACAGGGGACATGCCGGTCAGCTCTTCACCAGCAGGCCGCGGCTGCGCAGGACGTAGCGCTCGACGGGGCTGAAGATCAGCAGGTCGATGGCGATGCCGACCACGAGGATGAGGATGATCGCGAGGAACACGCCGGGCAGGTCGATGTTGTTGCGGCCGTTCTCCAGGAGCTGGCCGAGGCCGAGGCCGAGGTCGGG
>NZ_JBFBAH010000026.1:0-98512 GCF_040682115.1 Streptomyces sp. NPDC051364
CGCTTGTACTGGACGTACCAGGGTGCTGCGACAACGCGGCGAGGCGCCGTGCCGGGCGGCGCGGGGGCGTGCCCCACTTCCCCGAGGCCGCTTAGTCGGCGCTGGTTTCGCTTCCGTCGCTGAACTGGCGCTTCGCCTCGAGGATCAGCTCGACGCTCTCGTCCTTGGAGACCGCCACGTTCCGCAGGTTGCTCAGGGCGTTGCGGTAGTCGTCGAGGGCCCGCGGCCTCGTCACGTAGTTCGCGCCGTTGATGTGCTCCACGTACGCCAGCTCGGCGTGCTCCCCGTCGCGGAACTTCAGGTGCGTGATCGGGTAGGGCGGTGTGGCCCCGTACTCACGGGTCATCCTGAGGATGCGGATGCTCACCTTGTCGGTGTCGCCGGCGCGCAGCAGGTGGTTCAGCTGCTCGTGCATCACGGCCGCGTTCCCGCAGCGGCGGTGCAGTACGCCTTCCTCGAGCAGGGCGGTCACCCGGGGCAGCGGGCTGTCCATCAGCCGCAGCTGCCGTTCCGTGCGCAGCTCGACGACCCGTTCGACCTCCTCCGGGTCGGCGCCGGGCATGACCGCCCGGACCATGAACCGGGCGTAGTCGCGGGTCTGGAGGATGCCGGGGACGACGAGGTTCTCGTAGACGCAGATCTCCTCGGCGTCGCCCTCCAGCTGGATCAGGCGCCTGAGGAAATCGGGGGTGACGTCGCTGAACTGCTCGTACCACTCGGAGTCCTGCGCGTGTTCCAGGAGCCGTTCGATCACCCGTAGCTCTTCGGCGTCGACGCCGTAGTGGCGGGCGAGATCCCGTACGTCGCGCGGTTTCGGCGGGCTCTCGCCGCGCTCCAGCCGGCTGATCTTCGACACCGATCCACGGATGACCGGTGCGACCTGGCGCAGGGTCAGGCCGCGGGCCTCTCGGCACCTGCGCAGTTCCTGTCCCAGCAAGCGGTCGGCCGCCGCCCGGGCCGGATCGTTTCCCATCGGCAGGACGGGAGCGACGGGCTCGGGCAGCGGCTCAGGGAGGGCGGGCATCAGAACTCCCTATGACTGGGGCGATGGTCCGTCACAGCATGGGCCGCCTCCCCCTGCCCCTCAAGCCGTGGCCTCGACTTGAGGTGTCATCCGGTCAGATGGTCGAATTCCGCATGTTTGGCGCCGTCGATGAACGCCTCGATCTCGGCGGTCGTGAACACCAGGGCGGGACCGTCGGGGAAGCGCGAGTTCCGCATCGCCACAGCGCCACCCGCCACGGCGGCGACCTCCACGCAGTTGCCGTTGCCCACGCTGGCACTGCTCTTGACCCATACCGCGCCGGGAATCTCGCTCGCCACCACGCCGTTGTCGATCTGCATGATCGGACCCCTCCTCGTCGGACGCGCACGACCGTGCGAACCCGTGTGGGACCGCACGACGAGCACTGACAGAAATGCTAGCCAGATGTAGGGGACACCGGAGTCCCTCGAACGGGTGCCTCGGCTGAGCGGCATAGCGAGGGTCCGACCGGGGCCCGAGGGGACTGATTGGGCATTTCGGGCGAAACGCCGGTGCGTCACCGGGTCGATACGACCCGGTCTCGCCATAGTCGACCGTGGCGACCGAATGGTTGCCGCCCCGGCCCGCGGCAGACCGCGGCCGGGCGGATGTCTTCGTAGAGGAGCCTGCACATGCAGAAGCCCACCAGGACCGTCCTCGCTCTCGCCGCCGGAAGCCTGGTGCTCGGCTCGGTCGGCGCGGGCGCCGCCGCCGCGGACGAGAGCCCGAGGGCCGACAAGCCGTCGCACGACGCCGTCCTTCTCGAGCCGGAGAACGACCAGTCCGGCACCTACGACGACAAGAAGTACACCGTCGGCAAGGTCATCTCGCGGGGCCCGCTGAAGATCCGCAGCAAGCCGAACACCCGTGCCGACGTCGTGGGCCACGTGAAGCCGGACCACAAGGTCGCCATCGTGTGCAAGACGTACGGCGAGTCGATCGACGGCAACAACATCTGGTACCGCCTGCACATCAAGGAGGACCACAAGGGCGGTCGCGATGAGGACAGCGGGCGCGATGAAGACAGCGGGCGCGATGAGCACGGCGGCCGCGGTGAGCACGACGGACGGCAGGACGGGCAGGACGGGCAGGACGGGGACGACCTGCGCAACGGGCAGGACCGCAAGGACCGCAAGGACCGCAAGGACGGCAAGGACGGCAAGCACGGCAAGGAGCACAAGAAGGCCTGGATCACCGCCCGTTACATCAAGAACCTGGACCACGTGAAGTGGTGCGACTGACCCTTCCGGTCAGCCCGCCGGGCGTACGGTACGCGGCCCCACACACTCCGCCCCGTACGCCCGGACCCGCTCGCGCAGTTCCCGGTCCGCCGTGACCACGACACAGCCGCGCTCCGCGAAGGAGGCGGCCAGTTCCACGATCCGGTCGTCACCACTCCCCGGCGCCGAGTCCACCCGTACTCCGGGCACGGACTCGACGCCGCGGGCGGCGCCCTCGACGACGAGGACGATCTCCTCGATCGCCCCGATCCCCTCGATTGCCCCGCCCTCGGCCGGGTCCCGCTCCGCGAGGCGGTCGCGCAGCCGCTCGGCCGCGCCCCGCCGGTCCCGCCACCAGCCGTCCGGTACGGACCCGACGACGTTAGCGGCGTCCACGATCAACACGCTCATGGCCCCAGTATGAGCAGGCACGGGCAGCTGCCTGCGCCGCCCGTGCCCGCCGGCGCCTAGAAGTCGCCGTAGTTGACCTGCCAGGTGGGCAGGCCCATCCGGCGCCAGACCGCGACCACCCGGTCCCGGTCGTCCAGCGACACCCGTACCGCGAAGCGGTGCCGCACGTGCGCGTCGAACAGCTCCGCCTTCACCACGTCGTCGCGGCGCGTGTCGCCGAGGGGGCGCATCCACAGCTCGTCGTACGGCACCTCGTGCCGCTCCAGCCACGCCTCCGTCTGCGGCCGGTTCTCCTCGCCGCGCCCGGACAGCAGCACGATGGTGTCGCCGTCGGCGCGCCGGAAGGCGTCCAGCGCGTACCGCACCGGCTCGTTGAGCGCGTCGATCTCGCAGCGCGAGAAGTCGTACGGGCTGCGGTCGCCGGTCAGCGCGAGCGTCCCGTCAATGTCGCACATCACCGCCGAGGGCAGCGCCGGGTCGGCCACGTACGGCTCGACCGTGGGCTGGTCGTTCAGCCACTCCGCGGTGAGCCGCCAGCCGCCCTTCTTGGTGCTCATTCGCTTGTCGTTGAGTATCCGGATGATCTCCTCGCCGACCGGCCGCTCCCGCGCTGCGTCCCGGCGCAGGCACTCCTCCACCGGCACGTCGGTGAAGTCGTGCACGACGAAGGTGGCCCGTCCGGCGACCGCCGCCTTGAGCCGCTTGGGGATGTGCGAGGTCAGGTGCGTGTTGTCGACGACCACGTCGAAGCCGTCGTCGACGGCCGCGCGCACCGCCGCGTCCTGGACGGCCAGGACCGTCTGCTCGTGCCGGTACGAGCGGCCGCGCTCCGGGTCGGGAAGGTCGAGCATGGCCCGCAGGTCGTCCAGGTTGACGCGGCGCATCCGGCCCGCGGCCCCGGCCTGCAGGGCGCGCGCGGCCGTCGTCTTCCCCGAGGCCGGCAGCCCCGTCATGACATGGACGACGGGGCGTGCGGGGTCTTCGGACACTGGTCAGTTCTCCTCATCGGTGGTGAAGGGGTCGGACGGTTCCGGCCGCACGTCCCGCCATACGACGAGCTCGGTGGACCGGTTGTCCAGGCGCAGGAACATCGCGGGACGGATCCGGCGGTCGGGCAGGGCCCGCACGGCGCGCGCGAACGCGCCCCGGTCGCCTGCCAGCGGGGCGAGCTGCGCGAACGCCTCGTCGATGGCGCGCTCGCGCTGCGCCGCCGCGTCCTCGAGGCGGGTGACCACCTCGCGCACCCAGGTGTCGAACTCGTCCGGCACCTGCTCCAGCAGCGCGTCGAGCGGCTTGCCGCCCGCGGCCTCGATGTCGGCGACGGTGCAGTGCAGGCCCTGCGCCAGCTCCTTGACGGGCAGGCCGGCGAACCGCTCGATGCCGTGGCTGCGCCAGATGTCCCGCTCGGTGACACCGGTGACCAGCTTGTGGAGGCGTACGTACTCGGACAGCTTGGCCTTCGCGCGCAGGCCGGAGGCGAACCGCAGCACGAATCCCTCGGCATCGGTGCCGGCGGCGCTCTCCCCGCCGGGCAGCGGGTTCGACTCGGCCAGCGCCAGCAGCTCGGCGAGCGGCATGGCGGGCCACACCGTGACGACGGATCCGATCCCCTGCCAGTGGACCGCGGCCTCGGCGAGCGGGACCTCGGTGCCGTCCAGGGCGAACGCGGCGAGGAGCACCAGGTCCCGGCGGTCGCCGTAGTCGACGACGATACGGTTCTGCGGGTACAGGATCTCCGCGAGGTAGGTCACGCCGGGGACGAGGGCCGAGGTGTCACGGGCGTCGAGGTGGCGCCCGCCCCAGGTGGCCTGGGCGCTGATGAAGGATCCCTTGGACGCGACGCGCCAGCTGCCCGCGTAGTGGAAGACCACGGCGAGGCTGCCGTCGACCTTGTCGTACACCTCGAACGGCTCGTCGGGCAGGGCCGGTGCGTACGGCTGGCCGGACTCGTGCTCGCCGACGTTGAAGAACTTCGGCAGCGGCAGGGCGACGATGGCGCCGGTGGAGTCGTCGGCGACGAGTCCGCGGCAGCGCGTGGTCACCTGGTTCCAGACGCGCCCGTACTGTGCCGTCCGCGTGTACGTGTAGATGGACAGCGGCAGTTCGGGGTGCGACTTGCGGGTGACGTGCCCTGCGTCGATGGCAGCCGCCAGCTCCTGCTGCGGCAGCAGGTCGTGCAGCGTCGGGTAGGCCTGGTTGTGGCCCATGGGTTCCTCCCGGTTCGAGATGGTTCATTCTCACGTGCGGGAGGATGTGCCCGGTACCGAATTATCGCTGGTCCGGAGGGCTCTGGGCCAGGCGGTTGATGTCCTGGGGCCGCAGGATGCGGGTGCGGACGTCGGCTCCGGGCCTCGCGACGTTGATCATCGCGCGGCCGAGCGCCTCGGTGGTGGTGACGAGGTTCGGCGCGACGCGGCGGAGCAGCGGGAAGAGCGGCGCGGTGACCAGGTAGGCGGCGCGGTAGAGGGGGGTCTTGGAGGGCACGCCGCGTACGGGCTGCACGAGGCCGGGGCGGAACATGTAGGCCTGGAACGGCAGCTGGAGCAGGTCGTTCTCCGTCTCCCCCTTCACGCGGGCCCACATGGAACGGCTCTGCTCGGTGCTGTCCGTGCCCTCCCCGGAGACGTAGGCGAAGGTCAGCCGGGGGTTGACGGCGGCGAGCGGACGGGCCGCGGCGAGGGTGAGGTCGTGCGTGACGCGGCGGTAGTCCTGCTCCTTCATGCCGACGGCGGAGACGCCGAGGCAGAAGAAGCAGGCGTCGTACGAGGCCAGGTCCAGGTCCGGTGCGGAGAGGTCCGACGGGTCGTCCTGGATGCGCTCGCGCAGCTTGGGGTGGGAGACGCCGAGCGGGGTGCGGCCGACGGACAGGACGGCCGTGACGGTGTCGTCGCGCAGGCACTCACGCAGAACACCCCGGCCGAGCATTCCGGTTCCGCCGAAGAGGATGACGTTCACGGGTGCAGCCTAGATCTCTCAGTGCGAGACGCAGAGCTCATTGCCTTCCGGATCGGCGAGTGTGGTCCAGGTGTAGGGGCCGTGGCGGCCCTCGTGCAGGTGCCGGGCGCCCTTGGCGATCAGGCGCTCCACGACGTCCTGCGGGTTGTCGGAGCCGGTACGGACATCCAGGTGGACCCGGTTCTTGGCCGTCTTCGGCTCGGGGACGAGCTGGAAGAGGACACGGGGCGCGCGCTCGATCCCTTCGGGGTGGCGGATGGCGGCGCCGACCTTCCAGACGAGGGCTCCCCGGTGGGTGGTGGTGTCGTCCTCGGTGGCCTGGCCTGCGGCGACCATCTTGCGGATGAACTCTTCGTCGGTCGGCTCCACTTCCCAGCCGAGGGCGTCGGCCCACCAATCGGCGAGGGGGTGCGGGTCGGCGGAATCGATGGTCACCTGGAACGTGTATGCCATGAGGGGACCCTACTGACGGCCGCTGACAGTCGCCACGCGGCAAGCCTCCTCGACCCGGGTCGTTCGGTCGATGCCGCTACTTCGGCGGGTACGGTTTCTGCGGACGTCCCTTTCCGAACGGGGTTCGCGCATGGAATTCGGCCACGTGGGGCGGGTGGTCGTCGCCGACGACGAGCCCGTGGTGCGCAGGGGGCTGCGGACGTCCGTCGAGTCGACCGGCGAGTTCCGTGTGGTGGCCGAGACCGCCGACGGGCACGAGGCCGTCGAGGCCGTACGGGCGCACCTGCCGGACATCCTGCTGCTGGACATCCACATGCCGCGGATGAACGGGCTGGAGGCGACGGCGGCGCTGCGCACACCCGATTCCGGTGCCGCCGCGCACATCGTCGTCACGACGGGCCTCGGGCTCGACGCGGATGTGGAGCAGGCCCTGACCCTCGGCGCGGACGCCTTCCTCCCCAAGGACGCCCCTCGCGAGGAACTGCTCGCCGCCCTGCGCGCGGTGCAGGAGGGCGATGCCGCGATGTCCCCGCAGGTGCTGCGTGACGTCCTGGACGGCCTGCGCACCCCGGCCGCGGCGCAGCGCCGGCAGGCGCGGGAGCGACTGGAGGTCCTGTCGGCGCGGGAGGCCGAGGTGCTGGGCCTGGTCGCCGAGGGGCCGGCGAACCGGGAGATCGGCGAGCGGCTGCAGCTGGCGCAGGACGCGGTGAAGGACCTGGTCGGCCGGATGCTGGCCGAGCTGGACGCCGCGAACCGGCTGCAGCTCGCGCTCCTGGCCCGTACCGCCGGCCCGGAGGCGGAGGGTCCGCCGCGGTGAGTGCCGCCGCCCGGCGCGGGTTCCTGCGGCCGCTGGCCGCGCTGCTGTTCCCACCGGGGCCGGAGGGCGGGAGCGGGCCGCACGGGGTGCTGCCGACGCTGCTGGTCGCGCTGACGTTCGTGAGCGGGGTGGTCGACGCGGTGAGTTTCCTCGGGCTCGACCACGTCTTCGTCGCCAACATGACCGGCAACGTGGTCTTCCTCGGCTTCGCGCTCGCCGGGGACCGTGAACTGTCGGCCACGGCCTCCCTGCTGGCGCTCGCCGCCTTCCTGGCCGGTGCGACGGCCGCCGGCCGGCTGCGCCGCGGCCGGGAGCCGGTGCGGATGTTCGCGCCGCTGGTGGCGGTGCAGGCCGTACTCGTGGCCGGGGCGCTCGCGCTGACGGCGGGTGGGGGCGGGCCGCTGCCGGTGGTGGGGCTGCTCGCGCTCGGCATGGGCCTGCAGAACGCCGTCGTGCTCCGGCTGGCCGTGCCCGACCTGACCACCACCGTCGTCACCCGGACGCTGACGGGCCTGGCCGCCGAGCCATGGGACCGGACCGCCGTACGCCGGCTCGTGTCGGTGGCGGTGCTGTTCGGCGGGGCCCTGGCGGGCGGGCTGCTGACGCTCCACCACGGATCCCGCTGGGCGCTGGCACTGGCGGTGGCCCTGCTCCTCTGGATCGCGGTGGCGGGCGCCGTAACGGCCACTGGGCGGGCCGGCCCCGAGGCTCGTTAGCGCTGCCGCATGCCGGAGTGGGTGGCGACCAGGGCGGCGAGAGTCAGCAGCCATGCGCCCACGGCGATCCAGAGCAGGATCTCGCCCAGCGGGAACAGCCATCCAACCCCGGTGGGGCCGGCCGCCGAGAGGCAGGCGGTGGCCGTCATGCCGAGCGGGAAGACGGTCGCCCAGCGCCGGATGTCGTAGTGCGGCCGCCACTGGCGCAGCTCGGCGGCGAGGAGGAGCGCGTACCAGCCGAGGGACAGGGCGAGCGTCACCAGCGTGGCCGTACGCAGCGCCGTGTGCGCCGAACCGGTCCATACGGGTGAGGCCGTGAGCTTCGATCCCGCCAGCGCCGAGATGGCCAGTGCGCCGCCGGCTACCCAGTGGTCGCCCGCGCCCCGCACCACCTCGCGGAAGTCGAAGTGGACGAGGGCCACCGCGTACAGCAGCAGGCCGAGGCAGAAGGCCACCAGTGCGGCCCGGGCGAGCCAGTCGCGGTGTACGGCGGCGGCCAGGATCGCCGCCAGGACGGCGAGCCCCTGGGTGGCCACGCAGACGAGGAACGCGACCCCCGGCATCCGGCGCTTCCAGTGCCGTACGACGGCGAGCAGCAGCCAGGGCCACAGCGCCGCCGCCAGCACCAGCAGGGCGGCGGCGAGGCCCTGCCACCCCAGCAGGGAGAACCGGCATCCGAGCACGGTCGTGGCGGCCACGGCCGTCAGGGCTGCCGGGGTGTCCGCCTCGGCCCGGAAGCGGCCCCGGTCGCCCACGAGCCGGGTGGTGAAATCGGCGGCGAGTACGAGCCACAGCGCGGCGGCGACGACCAGCGCTGCCAGGGACAGCACCTCGGACCCGATCAGGTGCAGGCCGACGGAGAGGATGCCGGCGGCCATGACGGCGGCGCCCGCGGCCGGGGGCAGTCCCGTCCACCATCGGCGGCCGGGCAGGGGGAACACCTGGTTCACCCTGCCAGCGGACACCGCCCGGCAGCGGCCCGCGAGCGTGGTGGGCCATTGGGCCCACAGAGCCGCGCGGGCCGGGCGGAATCCGGCCCGCCTGCGGGCCGCGCGGCCCTTGACTTCCCCGGGCGGCTGCCGGACTCTCTGCGCTCATGGGACAGCTCGACGGCAAGGTCGCGGTGATCACGGGCGGGTCGGCCGGCATCGGACTGGCGACGGCGCACCGGTTCGTACGGGAGGGTGCCCGGGTGTTCGTCTCCGGGCGCCGCGAGGACGAACTCGCCTCGGCTGTGGAGGAGTTGGGGAGCTGCGCCGTCGGGGTGCCGGGTGACGTCACCAAGGCGGCGGACCTCGACCGGCTGTTCGCGGCGGTCGAGGCCGAAGGCCGGGCGATCGACGTCCTGGTGGCCAACGCCGGCGGCGGGAAGGCGGGCGGCGTCGCCGAGTTCACCGAGGAGCAGTTCGACACCGTCTCGGACCTGAACTTCCGCGGGACCTTCTTCACCGTGCAGCGGGCGCTGCCGCTGTTCGGGGAGCGCGGTTCGGTCATCCTGCTCGGCTCGACGGCAGGCTCGGCGGGGTCCACCCGGTTCGGCATCTACGGAGCCACGAAGGCGGCCGTACGGTCGATGGCGCGCAGCCTGGCGCTGGAGCTCGCGGGGCGCGGGATCCGGGTGAACGCGCTCAGCCCCGGTCCGATCGACACGCCCGCGCTGGCGCGGGCGCCCGCCGCCATCCTGGAGGAGGTGACGTCCGGGGTGCCGCTGGGCCGGACCGGCCGCCCGGAGGAAGTGGCCGCGGCGGCGCTGTTCCTCGCCTCGGAGGAGAGCAGCTACATCACCGGCATCGAACTGTTCGTGGACGGCGGAGCCGCCCAGGTCTGACCTGCTGCCGGGCTCGCCCCACCGCGCGTGCTCAGGCCGTCCCCGGCTCCTCGCGGGCGGCCGTGAGGGTGAACATCGCCCCCTCGGGGTCGCGCAGGGTGACCCAGCGGTCGGTGGCGCTCGAGACGACGGTCGACAGGGTGGTCCCGCCGGCGGCGGTGGCCGCCTCGATGGCCTCGTCGAGGTCCGGGACGCGGAAGTAGACGTGCCAGCGGGGCCTGGTCTCCGGTGCGTGCGCCGCGGCCTCGGTGATCCCGCCGTCCAGGCGGGCGACGGGCTCGCCCGCCTGCCGCAGGACGACCTGGTCGTTCTCGTAGGAGACCTCGCAGCAGCCGGGACGGCCGGTGGCCCATTCCAGTACCTCGCCGTAGAAGATCGCCGCCTCGAAGGCGTCCCTCGTCCGCAGCTCCAGCCAGGCGGGCGCCGGGCCGCGGCCCACGCGCCAGTCGCCCGACACCCCGCCGGCCCAGATGCCGAAGACCGCGCCGTCCCGGTCGGCGACCAGCGCGCCGCGGCCGCCGGAGGGGAAGGAGACCGGACCGACGGCGACGGTTCCGCTGCGCTCGCGGATGCGGTCCGCGGTCACATCGGCGTCGTCGACCGCGAAGTACGGGGTCCACGCCACGGCGACCGCCAGGTCCGCGGTCAGCGTCCCGATCCCGGCGACCGGCAGCCCGTCCAGCTCGGCGACCGTCCACCCTTCGCCGAGCCGGGCGGGCCGGAATTTCCAGCCGAGGACCGCACCGTAGAACTGCTGGGTTCCCTGGAGATCGCGGGCCATCAGGCTGACCCAGCACGGGGCGCCGAAGACCTCCCTCGTAGAAATCTCCACCACTCACGCTCCGTCCTTCGTCCCGCTCATCCTCGCGTCCGGGCGGCGGCCCCGCACGTCGGCGAGGCGCGGCCCGGGCAGTGGTCAGCCCCCGCTCACGGCGCCCTGCCCGGTGATCAGGTCGGCGAGGGCCGCCATGCCCCCGTCCGCGAGCGCGCGGCGCTGCCGGTCCGCGGGCGTGCCCTGCTGGAGGAGCCGGTGCAGCAGGGAGCCCACCTCGCGCTGGTCCCCGGCCTCCTCCAGGGCGGGCGTGATGTGCCGCATCAGCAGCCACAGCACGTCGCCGGAGCTGCGCCGGTGGCCCTGCGGGTCCATGAGGGTGCTGTCCAGGCCGTGCCGGGCCGCATGCCACATGGCCGCCTGGAGCAGCTCGTGCGAGCACTCGGGGGGTGCGACTCCGGCCTTCTCCTCGGCGATCGCGGTGCTGACCAGCGCACGGACGATCCCGGTGAGCAGCACCGCGTCGCTGGCCTCCAGCTGCACGTCCAGGCAGCGCACCTCCAGCGTGGGGTAGCGCTCGGACAGCCTGGCCTGCCAGTAGAGCTGGCCCCGGTCGGCGATCAGCCCCGCGTCCAGCAGCGCCTCGATGCGCTCCTCGTAGTCGGCGAGCGTACGGAAGAAGGGTGTCGGGCCACTGACCGGCCAGCGGCCGAAGACGATCGTGCGCCAGCTCGCGAATCCGGTGTCGCACCCGTCCCACAGCGGCGAGTTCGACGACATGGCCAAAAGCGTCGGAAGCCAGACGCGCAGCCGGTTCAGGGCCGCCACGCCCATCTCCCGGTCGGGCACCGCCACGTGCACGTGCATGCCGTTGATCAGCTGCTCGTCGACCAGCCGGCAGGCCTCGTCCCGCATCTTGAGGTACCGCGGCTTCTGGGTGACCGGGACCGGCACCGCGTCGCGCAGGGGCGCCGCTGCGGAGCTGGCGAGGCGGCAGCCGTATTCCTCGGCGGCGGAGCCGACCGCGTGCCGCAGCCGCAGCAGATGGCCCGCAACCTCGTCCAGGTCCGTGCATACGGGTGTGGCGACCTCGACCTGGGCCTGGAGCAGCTCGTTCTGCACCTCGCCCTCGCCCACCCATGACACGAGACCCGCCGCTGCCCGCACCTCCTCCGCCAGGGCCACGGGCAGATGCGTGACGGGATCCAGCAGGACGTACTCTTCCTCAACCCCGACCGTGATCATGTCGCGCCGGACTCCTGCTCTCTTCGGGCTCCTCGGCGCCTGTGGACGCCGTCGGAAGAGCGATGCGCACCAGCTCCACCTCCTCGGGTTCCCAAGGCCCCGGCACGGTCGGTGCCCGTCAGCCCGCGGTCCCGCGGGCCCTGCTCCTGCCCCGCGGGGAGCGCCTCAAGCAAGAGAGGCGGATCCTGCCGCGGGCCGCGGGGCATTCGGCGGTTCCTTCGGGCGAATCTGGCTCCGGGTGCGTGGGGTACCGGATCCAGCGTGGCAGTTCACAGGGAAATGCACCCATCGGGCCACCGGCAGAGGCGGTACATGACCAGGCGATCCGCAGGGCGGCCGGAGTCCCGCCCGGCCGGGGCGCGTACGGAGGGGCCGCGTACGGAGGGCCCGCGCGGCCGGGTGGCCGCCCGCCGCGCCCGCGCCCGCGGCCGCCGCCCGGGCGGGAGGCCCGCCGTCAGGCCGTACGCGTCCTCCGTGTCGCCGTTGCTGCGGACGGCCGCGGCCTACTCCTGGCGGCTGCTCATGGTGGGCGCGGTCGTGTACGCGGTGTTCATCGTGCTGGGGCGGTTCCACGAGGTCGGCGTGGCCGTCTTCCTCGGCCTGGTCGCCACCGCACTGCTGCGCCCGGTGGCCGATCTGCTGGCCCGGTGGATTCCCCGCTCCCTCGCCGTGGCCTGCGCACTCGTCGGCAGCATCGTGCTCGGGCTGGGCGCGCTCGCGTTCGTCGGCGAGACGGTGGCGGCGGAGTGGAACTCGCTGGTGGCAGAGTTCCGGGCGGGGCTGGACCGGCTCGAGCCCCTGCTGGAGCGGCCGCCCCTGCGGCTGAGCCCGCATGCGCTGGGCGATCTGCGGGACCGGATCGGCGATTACCTCTCCAGCCATCGCGCGACCCTGCTCAGCACGGCCGTGACCGGCGCCGGGCGGCTGGTGGCGGCCCTGACCGTGGTGGCCCTGTCACTGTTCTGCTCGGTCTTCTTCATCTATTCGGGTGACAGGCAGTGGCGCTGGCTGTGCTCCCAGTTCCCGCAGGGCGCGCAGCAGCGCATCTCGGTCGCCGGCCGGGCCGCGTGGCGCACGTTCACCGGGTACACCCACGGCATCGTGCTCGTCGCCGCGACCAACGCGATCCTGGTGGGGATCGCGCTCTACGCCTTGGGCGTGCCGTTGGCGGTGCCGCTCGCGCTGCTGGAGTTCTTCGCCGCGTTCGTCCCGCTGATCGGCTCGCCGGTCGCCCTCGCGGTGGCCGTGGTGGTCGCGCTGGCCGCCAAGGGGCCCCTGGTCGCGGGCCTGGTGGTCTGCCTGATCGTGATCATCGGGCAGATCGAGGGGCATGTGCTGCACCCGATGCTGATGAGCTGGGCGGTGCGGCTGCACCCGGTCGTCGTCGCCCTGTCCGTGGTCGCGGGGGCCATCGCCGCGGGCGTACTGGGCGCGGTGGTGGCGGTGCCGCTGGTCTCGGTGGTCTGGTCGGTGCGCCAGGCCCTGCGCTCCCCGGAGGCAGGGCCCTGAGCTGCGGTTTCGCTGCGGGTTCCAGAATGCGCGGCTTCATATCATCCGGACGGGGGTATATCCCGAAGGACAGCTCACGAGACGGCCGTGCCGCAGCCCTCTGCGGCGCGACCACCCGTCGGAGGAGCCGAGATGCCGTACGCAGACATCACCGAAAGCATTCCGCAGGACACGCTGAGTGTGAGCACCGGTGACGCCCGAGCGCTGTCGGGGGCGCTGTTCCACCGGCTGCGGGCCCTCGACGAGGGCAGCGCCGAGTATTCCTACGTACGCAACACCCTCGTCGAGCTCAACCTGAGCCTGGTGAAATTCGCCGCCCGCCGGTTCCGCGGCCGGAGCGAGCCGATGGAGGACATCGTCCAGGTCGGCACGATCGGCCTGATCAAGGCCATCAACCGGTTCGACCCGGAGCGCGGGGTGGAGTTCACCACCTTCGCGATGCCGACCATCGTCGGCGAGATCAAGCGGTTCTTCCGCGACACGAGCTGGGCCGTCAAAGTGCCCAGGCGGCTCCAGGAGCTGCGGATCGACGCCGCCAAGGCGCACGACGCACTGGAGCAGGACCTCGGCCGTGAGCCCACGGACGCCGAGCTGGCGGGGCAGCTGCACGTCACGCCCGAGGAGCTCGTGGAGGGGCAGAAGGCGGCGCACGCGTACTCCGCGCGCTCGCTGGACGCGCCGGTGCAGGAGGACGGCGACCGGAACGCGTACGCCGACCGGCCCTCGCTCGGGGAGGAGGAGGCGGCGTACGACACGATCGAGTGTCTGGAGTCGCTCAAGCCGATGCTGGCCGAACTGCCCGCGCGGGAGCGCATCCTGCTGTCGCTGCGCTTCGGCCACGGGCTGACGCAGTCCGAGATCGGCGAGCGGCTGGGGCTGTCGCAGATGCACGTCTCGCGGCTGCTCAACCGGACGCTGACCACTCTGCGGTCGGGCCTCCTCGAGGACGGGCCACCGGAGCCGTGAGCGGCACCTGGACTTCCGCCCACACCGTCTTGCCGACCTGCCCGTCGGCGTAGGGCTCCCAGCCCCAGCTCCGGGCGAGCCGCTCCAGGACGAGCAGGCCGTGCCCGCCCGGCAGGGCGGAACCGGCCTTCCGCAGGCGACGGGGGTGCTCGGGGCTCCCGTCGCCGACCTCGATCCGGAGCCGGTCGGCGCTGCGGCGCAGCACCAGCGCGCGGGGGCCGCCGCCGTGGATGCAGGCGTTGCTCACCAGCTCGGAGACCAGCAGCAGGACGTCCTCGGCGGCCTCCTGCCGCTCCGGGCCGTACGGGTGCTGCGCGCCGGGCCCACCGGTGGGCTCGTCGGTGATCCAGCGCCACTCGGCGAGCGCGTGGCGCGTGAAGTCCCGGCAGCGGGTGACGGTTCCGTGCGTCCCGCCACCGAGAAGCAGCGTGCGGGTCTCCTCGCTCATGGAAGCCGCCTACCCAGGCCGGTACAGAAGATGCGCAAGATGCGCACGGCTACCGACGGGACCGGCACGGTCCCGTCACGATCCGATGCCCTGTCCGAAGGTGAAGAAGCCGTCCGGGTCCACGCGCTTCTTGATCTCCACGAGCCGCGGATAGTTGGCGCCGTAGTAGGCGGTGCGCCAGTCCGGCAGGTCCGGGTCGATGAAGTTCTGGTACGCGCCCTCGCCCACGTACGGCGCGAGCTCTTCCTGCAGACCGGCGAGCCAGCGCAGGTTCGCCGCCACGATGTCCGGACCGTCCTGCCCGGTCCAGGACGTGTCCATGCTGACGAGGAACTGTGCGTCGCGGTGGACGAATGCGGTGTCCGCCGGGGCCACCCGGTTGATCGCGCCGCCCCAGGTGTACAGGGCCAGGCCGCAGCCGTCCGGGTTGCCACTGCCCGGCCGGCCGGCGAGCCGGGACATGACGGCGGCAACGGCCTCGGGGGGCAGCGGCTCGGTGGCGAAGTTCGTCCGTACGGCGAACGCCCCGGCGGAGGTCTCGTGCAGCAGGTAGTCCTTGGCTTCCCAGAACGTGCGGTCGGCGATGTCCTCGCGTACGGGCCGGGTCGCCGCGAGGACCGGGGCGAGCAGCTCCCGCAGTTCGCTCGCGGGGCCGAGGTGGAGTCCGACGGCCGACACCACGGGGTCGCTGCCGCCGGCGGCGGCGACGCCGAGGCGGACCGAGAACTCGTCGGGTGCGTGCCGGGCGGCCTCCTGCACCGCCGCGAAGGCCGCGGGGGCGTCGGCCCCGTCCCACAGCAGCAGG
This sequence comes from Streptomyces sp. NPDC051364, assembly GCF_040682115.1. Taxonomy (NCBI): domain Bacteria; kingdom Bacillati; phylum Actinomycetota; class Actinomycetes; order Kitasatosporales; family Streptomycetaceae; genus Streptomyces; species Streptomyces sp. NPDC051364. Next base: position 15,170 of record NZ_JBFBAH010000026.1, read on the forward strand.
CAGGTGGAGACGTCGGGCACCGCGGTGGCCTGGAAGCTGAAGGACAGGTTGATGCCGAAGTTCCCGCCTCCGCCGCCGCGGCAGGCCCAGTACAGGTCCGGGTTCTCCTGGGCGTCGCAGGTCAGCACCTCGCCCTCGGCGGTCATGAGTGTGGTCCGGACGAGGGCGTCCGCGGTGAGTCCGAGCTTGCGCGAGGTGGAGGAGGAGCCGCCGCCGAGCGTGAGGCCGGCGATGCCGACCGAGGCGCCGTTGCCCAGCGCGAACGCCATCTCATGGGGCTGGACCGCCGCGTGGACGTCGGCCATGCGGGCCCCGCCGGCGGCCGTGACGAGCCCGGTGGAGCCGTCGGCGACGACGGTGTTCAGTGCACTGAGGTCGAGGACGAGGCCGGTGTTGACGGAGTGGCCCGCGTAGCTGTGGCCGCCACTGCGGGCGACCAGGCCGACGCCCGTGTCGCGGGCCCACTCGATGGCGTGCCGTACGTCGCCGTGGCTCGCAGCGGACACGACGCCGTTCGGCGTGGTCGAGGCGTAGCGGGTGTTGAACGGGGTGCTGGACTCGCGGAAACCGGCATCGCCGGGCCGCAGTACGCGGCCCGTCACCGTCTTCTCCAGACGCTGCCAGTCCGCCTCGGATGCGCCGTTCACTGCACCTCCTCGATGTAGGAGATCCCCGTCGCGGCGTGCGGGCCGTAGCGCTCCCAGACCTCGCGCAGCCGCAGGCGGCCGTCCTCGGCCACCTCGGGTGTGTTGACCGTGCGCCCGCAGACCACCTCGCCGGTCGCGAACACGAGGGTGTAGCCCATGGACAGGGTGCCGTCCGGCGTACAGGTGCCGACGGTCCACCCGCGCCGCACCTCACCGCCGACGACCTCTCCCCAGACCAGGTCGCCCTGCTGGTGGTAGACGGCGACGGTGCGGACGTCGCCCTGCGGTTTGCGGAACCTGCGGCCGTCGTAGTCGATCACGTGGCCGTGTCCGCTTCGGTGTTCTGCGCGGGCTGCCCGGCGAGGAACTCGGCCGACATGCTCCGGCCCCACCAGATCGCGTAGTAGGAGAAGTCCGTGTCGTGCGCGTTGACGATGTGGTGCTCGGCACCGCCCCTCATGAGCGCGATGTCCCCCGCTGCGAGCTCCCACCGGCGGCCGTTGCAGACCACCTCGGCGCGGCCGGCCATGGCGATGAACATCTCGCGTTCGTGGTGGGCGTGCGCCTCCGACACGTCGCCGGGGCGCAGGACGCACCATGCCCCGCGGAACGGCGCCTCCAGCCCCGGCCAGGGGTACAGCAGCTTGAGGTCCAGGCCGTGTTCCCGGAGCAGGTGGTCCGGCTCCGCTGTGCGGATCTCCACGTCGGGCTGTTCCTGGTCGGTCAACGTTCCGCTCCGTTCGACGTCTTTGCATTGCGGCGTTGCGGCGTTGCGGCGTTGCGGCGTTGCGGCATTCCGGCGGCGGGCGACGTCGATCAGGCTAGAAGAAGGCGGCTCCCTTTCGACAGGGGAATTGTTCCCTTGCCGAACGGGAATCTGCCGCACGCTGCCGCATGTGGCGATATCGACGGATCAGCCGTGCCCCAGACCGGCGTCGCGGGCCAGCACGATGGCTTGGGACCGATCGGCCACGCCGAGTTTGCCGAATATCGTGGAGACGCGGTTGCTGATGGTCTTCGATGCGAGCACGAGCTCACGGGCAATGGCGGCATTCGACTTGCCCGCGGCGATACGCTCCAGAACGTCCCGCTCCCGGTTGGTCAACTGCGGGAAGGGGTAGTAATACTGCCCGGTCGACGCCGGACACATCAGGGCTCCGAGCCGGTTGGCGATCGACTTATCGACGATTCCCTCACCGGCCGCGACGGCCTGAATACCGCGCAGGATCTGGTCCGCGTCGGCCCGCTTGAACAGATAGCCGCGCGCACCGGCCTGGAGCGCGGCGGTGATGACCCGGTCGTCGTCGACCGAGCTGAAGACGAGGATGCCCGTTTCGGGCCATAATCTCAGCACTTCGGATATCACCCGCATACCGGCCCGTTCGTCCATGAGCGGGTCGACCACGAGGACGTGTGGCCGGCAGCGGGAGGTCTCCGCGATCACCTCGTCCGCCGTGGCGGCCTCGCCGACCACGGATATCCCCCCGGACCGTTCCAGGACGGAACGGACTCCGTGGCGAATCGCGGGCTGCGCGTCGGCGAGCACGACGGTGACGGTGGCGACAGGTCTGGCGACGACCGCGAGATCACCGTCGGGCCGTCGGCCCGTGAACTCCCTTTCCGCCTCACCCTGTGACGAGAGCGGCCAGAGCAGCCCCTTGATGTTTGCCGTCTGATGCATTTCTACCTTCCCCCCGAATCGATCTTTTACGGCGGCCCAGGCCGACCGGCCGTTACCAGAATGGTGCACAGGCCAGTCTTACCGCAACGGTCGGGGGGATATCCGCGCGGCGCGATCACCATGGCGGTAGCGACATTCACATCCGACCATGTCAGTTTTCTGCGGACTCTGCCATTCCTACCTCTTGCGCCTGACGGAGAATTGCCTCCCGGTCTCGCCAATGCGCCCAGAATGCTCCGGTGTATCCGAGTCCGCTGAGACTCGTCAGGAACGGATTGTCCGCGTAGTTGTTGTCGTGCTCACTCGAGCCGGCCAGCGTCGGCAGCATGACCCGGTGGTGGTCGGATGGGTCGACGAGCTCCCAGAGCAGTTCCACGGACCGGCTCCACCGCCCGGAGGGGTCCTTGACCGTTTCGGGGTCCTCGAGAAGATCCGGCGAGAAGTAACAGACGAGCCGGAAGTTGCCGGACTCGTCGAACATGAACTGCCGCTCGTACTCGACCGGCCCCGAGCACCGGGCCAGCGGCTTCAGCACGATCGGCTCGGTGGCCGTATTCGACTGCAGTCCGGGCACCGTCCGCACCCCGTCGCACTGCTCGGCCATCGCGATGCCGAGCGGTGTGTGGGGGAAGAGCCGCAGCCCCAGCGAGAACCCGGTCACGGTGGCGTCCAGTGCCATGAACGCCTCGACGCATTCGCGCATGGACTGCCGCGTCTCGCCCGGCATTCCGAACAGCGCCTCGACCATGGTCATCATGCCGTTGGCGTGGCAGAGCCGGACCAGTTTCTCGGTGTCGGCGAAGGAGTAGTACGTGGTGCCCTTCTCGGTGACCTTCCAGCCGCGCAGCATGTCCGCCCGTACGTGGTCGGAGCCGACGTTCACCCCGCGGCAGCCCGCGGCCGCGAGCAGCTCGGCGAACTCCTCGTCGAACGGAGAAGGCTGGCAATAGACCCACAGGCGCAGCTCGTTCAGCGGATTGCCGGAGTCGGCGTGTCTGCGGCGGACGATCTCGCGCAGCAGCTGCTTCGCGTGGGTTATGGACAGGTTGAACTCGCTGTCGGTGGTGTGCTGGTCGAGGATTCCCTGCGCGGCGAGGGACTGCATCTCGTCGACCACGGCGGCGACGTCGCGCCGGCCGAACCGGATGCCCTTCGCGTCCGGTTCGACGCAGTGCGAGCAGCGGTAGGTGCAGCCGTTCTTGGTGAGGATGCCGGCCAGCCCGCCGCGTTGGTAGTAGAGCAGGTTGTCCACCTTGTGCGGCGAGCCGGAGCGGCGCAGATATGTACCGGCCTGGTCCACCTGCCACACGCGGTCCTCGAACTGCCCGGCGGGCCGCGGTGCCACGGCGCGACGGGGCGCCGGGGAGAGCGCCGGCGGCGGTATCCGGACGACCCCCTCCCCCGTGTTGCACAGCAGACCGGACACCGTGCCCGTGTCGCGGCCGGTGACCAGCGCGTCGGCGAGATCGCAGATGATCTGCTCGCCGGGGCCCTTGACGCCGAAGTCGATGCCGAAGTAGTCGACCAGCGCGAAGGGCATGGTGGAGAAGCCGATGCCGCCGCCGACGATCGGCGCGTCCGTCAGGCGCTTGATCTCGGTGATGATCTCCTTGTGCTCCCCGATGAAGGGGCGCTGCTCAAAGGCGTAGACGGTGTCGGTGTTGCGGATGGTGACACCGACGAGGACGGGACTGCGCGCTCCGAAGTATTCGGAGAGGCAGGACTTCCAGTCCTCCCGGTGGAACGTGAGGTCGACCACCTCGACCTCGAAGTCGGCGGCCTCCAACGAGGTCGTGAGCACGTCGAGCGCATAGGGCGCGATCGGTGGGTGCACCTTGTTGGGATTGACCAAAAGCACCAGGCCTCGGCCCATCGGACTTTCTCCCCCCTGGCCTGCACGCAGGCGAATTGCGTTATCTGACGATGCCGAGGCAGATCCCGAACTCGGGTTTCCCGCCCAGCAGATGGGCTCCGGCCGACTGGAGAATGCGGTCCTGGGCGGTGGCGTGCTGGCACATGGTGGTGGTGTCGCGCAGCCAGCGGTCCATCGGCGACGACTGGTGGATCGACCAGGTCTGGAGCAGGTCGAAGAGCCGGCTGACGATCGACCGCGAGGTGCGGAAGGCGTGCACCCAGGCGATCGGCGACGCGGCGCGCTCCTCGGGAGTGAGGTCGTCCAGGGTGCCCCCGGCGGCCAGCACCTCCCACTGGCGCCGCTGGCTCCCGTACACCCCGCCCCGGGTGGCGAGGAAGTCCGCCTCGCACTCGGCGAGCGTGACCTGGGCCCGGAAGTGGTCCTTCCACGCCACCCCGGTCATCCGGTCGACCCGGGTCCGGGCGATCTCCCGCGCGTGGTCCAGCGCGGCCCGGGCCACCCCGAGCGCCACGCCGCACATGCTGCGCGTGAACGCGTCCGGCTGGGCGAGCGGGCCCGGCCGGCCGCGTACCTTGCCGAAGCTGTACGTGTGCTCCTCGGGGACGAAGACGTCGGCCATCGTGTAGTCGCAACTGCCGGTGCCGCGCATGCCCATGGTGTGCCAGTTGTCGATGACCTCCACCTGGGCCCGGGGCACCAGGAACTGCCGCGACTCGTGCGGATTGCTGCCGTCCGGGCTCGCGTACGGCTTGCCGTCCTCGTAGACGAACGCACCCGAGGTCACCCAGTCGCAATGGGTGATCCCGCTGCCGAACGACCAGCGGCCGGAGAGCCGGAAACCACCGGGAACCAGCTCGGCGCGACCCGTCGGCTGCAGCAGCCCGGCCATGATCGTGTCCGGGGTCGGGAAGATCTCCTTGGCCACCGTCTCGTCGAGGAAGGCGCTGAAGATGCCGCTGCTCGCGCCCATCACCGCGCACCAGGCCGCGGAAGCGTCCCCGTGCGCGAGCGTCTCGACGACCTGCGTCTGCTCCATCGTGGTCAGCGCGAGGCCGCCCAGCTCACGGCCGAAGGCCATCCGGAACACCCCGGCGTCGCGCAGCATGGCCACCACGTCCGCCGGCAGCCGCCGCGCCTCCTCGATCTCCGCCGACCGCTCCCGCAGCAGCGGCGCCAGCTCCTTCGCGCGGGCGAGGAGCTCCGCCGCGGTGGCGGGCACCTCGGCCCCCGGGGTCCGGGTCATGGTCATGTGATCGCCTTTCACTTGGCCCTAGTTGACGATGCCGAGGCTCATCCGGAACTTGGGCGGCCGGCCCAGCAGGTAGGCGCCGCCGGACTCGAGGATCAGGTCCGAGGCGGCGACGTGCTGGCACATGGTCGCGGTGTCGCGCATCCAGCGGTCCATCGGCGAGGACCTGTTGATCGACCAGGCCTGGAGCAGGTCGTAGAGCCGGTTCACGATCGCCCGCGAGGTGCGGAAGGCGTGCACCCAGGCGAGCGAGGACGCGGCCCGCTCGGTGGCGGTGAGATCATCCAGCGTGCCGCCGCCGGCCAGCACGTCCCAGTGCCGCTGCGAGCTGCTGTAGACGCCGCTGCGGGCGGCGTTGAACTCCGCCTCGCACTCGGCGAGGGTGACCTGCACGCGGAAGGTGTCCGCCCACGGCGTGTTGGTCATCTTGTCCACCCGGGTCAGCGCGGTCTCCCGGGCGTGGTCCAGGGCGGCCCTGGCCACCCCGAGCGGCACGGCGCACAGGCTGCGCATGAAGGAGTCGGGCTGGGCGATCGGGGTGTCCGTGCGGCCCCGCACCTTGTAGAAGGTGTAGGTGTGTTCCTCCGGCACGAACACGTCGTTGATCGTGTAGTCGCTGCTCCCGCTGCCGCACAGGCCGGTGGTGTCCCAGTTCCCGACGACCCCGACCTCGTGGGCCGGCACCAGGAACTGGCGCGACGCGTGCGCGTTGCTGCCGTCCGGACTCGCCCACGGCTTGCCGTCCTGGTAGATGAACGCCCCGGAGGTCACCCAGTCGGCATGGGTGATGCCGCTGCCGAACGACCACCGGCCGGTCAGCCGGAAGCCGCCGGGAACCCGCTCTGCATGCCCGGCCGGCGCGATCAGCCCGGCGGTGATCACGTCCAGGCTGGGGAACACCTCCTTGACCACGGCGGGGTCCAGGAAGTTGCTGATCGCCCCCGTCATCGCGCCGATCGCCGCGCACCAGCCGGCCGAGGCGTCCCCGTAGGCCAGCGTCTCCACCACCTCGGCCTGCTGCATCGACGTCAGCTCGGGACCGCCCCACTCGGGCCCGAAGCACATCCGGAACACTCCGGTGTCGCGCAGCATGTCCACGACGTCCGCCGGGAGTTGCCGGGCCTGTTCGATCTCCGCCGACCGCTCCCGCAGCCGCGGAGCCAGTGCCTTGGCCCGCTCCAGGATCTCCGCCGCGGTCGTGGGTGCTTCGGTGCCCGGGTTCCGGGTCGTGCTCATGCGTTCCCCCTCAAGTGGTGGTGTGTGCCGGTCATTCGTCCACGTCGAGCAGGCCGGCCGGCATCTCGAACGGCGCGTCCGGATCCGGCGGGCCGATCGCTTCGGAGTCCAGTGCGACCAGCTCGGCCGCCGCGTCCAGCCGCTCCAGGCAGGTCTGCGTGTCGTCGGCCTCGCACACCACGAAGGAGTGGCGTGCCAGGTAGCCCCCCGGGGGCAGCCGCAGGGTGGTGCCGGGCTCGGCCATCGGCGCGGCGGCGACCAGGCCCGGGGCCTCGGCCGGTACGGCGACCGAACGCAGCAGGCAGTCCCGTTCCGGGTAGCCGAACCGGATGCCGGCGACGGCCCTCCGGGTGGGCCGGGTGTCCGGCCGCTGCCCCGTGGCCACGTCGAACAGCACCTCGCCGGGCTCGATGCCGGTGGCGGTCCTGCCGAGGAAGGGGATCAGGTCCCCGCCCAGCCGGCCGTTGATCTCGATGATCAGCGGCCCGCGGCCGGTCAGCCGGACCTCGCTGTGGGTGATGCCGTCCTCGATGCCGAGCACCTGGTGCGCCCGGGCCAGGGTGCGCATCAGCCCGTGGTCCGCCATCAGCGGGTCGGCCGCGTCGACGAGGTGCCCGACCTCCTCGAAGTACGGCTGGTCGCTGCTGTGTTTGCGGGCCACGAACATCGGCAGGTACTCGCCCTTGTGCACGGCGCCGTCGACGCTGATCTCCGGCCCGGGCGCGTACCCCTCGACGATGGCGCTCGCCCGGTACGGGCCCGGGTCGACCTCGCTCGCGGACAGGGCGATGCGGAACGCGGCGTCCAGCTCGGTCTCGTCGGCCGCGAACACGACGCCGATGCTGGCACCCATCGCGCGCGGCTTGAGCACGACGGGATAGCCGATCCGCCCGGCGGCCACCCTGGCCTGCTCCACGGTGGTGGTCAGCTCGAACCCCGGCTGGTACAGACCCGCCGCGGTGAGCTCGGCCCGGGTGAGCTGCTTGTCCCGGCAGCCGCGTACGCCGGGCACGGACAGCCCCGGCACACCGAACTCGGCGGCGAGGAGCCCGGCGTCCAGGACCAGCGGCTCGTCCCAGCACATCAGGCCGACGATGCGGCGGCGTGCGGCGACCTCGCGTGCCGCCGCGCCCATCGCCTCGGAGTCGAAGACGTTGGCGACGATGATCTCGTCGAAGTACTCGTGCTGCCAGGTGGGGTTGAGGTTGTTGAGCAGCACCATGTCCAGGCCGGCCGCGCGGGCACGGCGCCGGATCGGCGCGACGAGGTACTCGCGGTACACCTTCAGCCCGCTGCCGACGACCAGCAGTGCTCCCCTGTCGGTGGTCATCCATCGCTCCCGGTTCCGGTGGCGGCGGCGCGGCGGGCGAGCAGGTCGGTGAGGATGTCGTGCGAGCGGTGTGCGAGGACGCTGATGAGGGAGTCGGCGATGCCGTGGGTCTCCTCGTTGACGCCCTGGAGGTAGACGGCGCCCCGGGCCGACTCGCCGAGCTCGACCCGGTGGGCCCGGCTGACCGCGACCTCGTCGATGCCGACGCGGGCAGCCAGCTCCCGTACGAGGGCAGGCTTGCGGGGGTCGTAGCCGGTGCCGAGGAGGACGAGGTCGCAGCGCAGGGGCTCGGTCTTGCCGCTCATCCGGTCCCGCAGGTCGAGTACGACGTCCCCGTCCTCGAGCCGGGCGCCCACGACCTCGGTCATGGCGCGGACCTCGGAGCGCTGCGGGCCGAGGGCCTTCTGCCGGTAGAGCATCGTGTACAGCTCGTCGAGGAACGGCGGTGCCAGACCGGCGTAGTTCGTCAGCCGCATCTCGTCCAGGACCTGTGCCCGGACCTCCGCGGGGCTGTCGTAGAACTCGTCCACGAACGAAGGGAAGAACCGCTCGTTCACGAATTTGCTCGTCTGGTAGTTCTGCAGCCCGACCGAGCGTACGACCATGGTCACGCGGCTCTGCGGAAGGTTCTCGTGCAGCGCGTAGAACATCTCCGCGGCGCTCTGGGCCCCGCCGACCACCACGGCGCGGAGCGGTTCGTCCTTCGGGAGCAGCCCGATCCGGGTCCGGTACTGGGCGCTGTGGATCAGCCGGTCGGCCGGCAGGCCGGCGAAGACGTCCGGCACCCGCGGGTCGCGGCCTCCGCCGACGACAAGGTCCCGGCAGCGGATCACGTCCCCGTCCGTCAGCAGCACGCTCCACCCGGAGACCGAGCCGTCCGCTTCCACGACCGGGTCGACCTGCGCGGCGCGGGCCCCGTACTGGATCCGGACCCGATGCAGCGAGGTGGCGACCCATTGGAGGTAGTCGGAGAACTCCCACCGGAACGGGTGGAAGGTTCCCAGGTTGATGAACTCGTCCAACCGCCCCTGTTCGTGCAGGAAGTTGAGGAACGTGAACCTGCTGGACGGGTTGCGCAGCGTCACCAGGTCCTTCAGGAAGGACACCTGGCTGCGCGCCCACGGCATGAGCAGGTCGCGCTGCCATTTGACGTCCGGACTCTGCTCCAACAGCAGGGTTCCGTCGGCCAGTTCGGCAGAGCCCGATTCTTCGATGGCCACCGCGAGCGCCAGATTCGCCGGACCGGCGCCGATCGCCAGGACACCGACCTCCCGTACCGTCATGCTTCCCCCTCGATGTCGATCCGGACTGCGGCCGCGGCGGCCTCGGCCCGCCGCAGTGCCTCGGCGGAGCTGTCCGCGGTGGCCATGACGATCCCGGCGCGGTCCCAGGAGTGGCGCAGCCCGGTGAACCGGTCGCCCGGTCCGGCGGTGACCGCGACCAGGAACACCCCGTCGACCTGCCGGGCGTTTTCGACGCCGTGCACGGCCGTGACCCGGCCCGCCCCGGTGGCCAGGAACCGTACGGCCGCTCCGCCCTTGGCCCGCCGGGGCAGTTCGGCCGGCGGCTCCTCGCCCTTCATCACCGCGTAGTAGCTGCGCATGAGCTGTACGGGGTAGGCGAGTTGGATGGTGTCGACGATGCCGCCGCCGGCGAGCCGTCCCGCGCATTCCACGAGGTACGGGACACCGTCCGAGACGATCCATTCGCAGTGCACGATCCCGTCGCGGAAGCCGACGGCTCCGACGACGCGCTCCGTCTGCGCACCGAGCGCCTCCGCGAGTTCCTCGGGGATGTCCGCCGGAACGGTGTGCGCCATCTCCACCGGGTGGGGCCCGGGGAAGAGCTGTTTGCCGGTGACGTTGACGAACAGCGGGCGCCCGCCGCGTACGAGCATCTCGACGCTGAACTCGGGGCCGTCGACGTACTGTTCGGCGAGCATGGACAGTTCCATGGGCCGGTCGGGCACGAAGACGCCCTCGTCCTGGACCAGGCAGTCCGCCCAGGCCTGCTCGACGTCGGCCGGGTCGTGGATCACCCGGGTGCCCACGGTGGCCTGGCGGTTGGCGGGCTTGAGCACGACGGGGCCGGCCTGGCCGCGCAGGAAGTCCCGTACGCCGGCGGGCCCGTCCACGCGCACACTGGCCGGGTTGGCGATCCCGGCCGCGGCGCTGACCTGCCGCAGCAGGGCCTTGTCGCGGAGGATCCGGGCGGCTCCGAGGCCGGCGCCGGGCAGGCCGTAGCGCTCCGCGAGGCGCGCGGCGAACGGGGTCGCGTACTCGATCGCCGGGACGACCGCGACGGGAGCGAGGTCGGGGTGGGCGTTGTGGAACTCGTCGGCCTTGCCCGCGAGGTGGTACTCCCACTCGATCAGGCCGCGGACGAACGCCACGCCGTCGAGCTGCTCGTGCACGTGCCGCTTGCGGACGACGTCGGGCTCCTCGATGTAGATCACCGAGTCGTCCGGCTGGAACTCCCCGATGGCGGCGAGCGTGACGCCGACGAACCCGACGATCAGGACCGGCCCGGTGGCCGGGCCGGGCTGCTGCTCGTTCATGACGTGCCTCCGACGACTTCGGGCTTTCCTTCGGTGCCGGCCGCCGCGTCCTTCACAGGGGAAGGCTCGGGCGGCTGTTTCACACCGGCCAGGGCGAGCAGTCCGGCCAGGGCGGTCACGACGCCGCACAGCAGCCAGAACCCGCCGCCGAGCCTGGTCCACAGGAAGACGCCGAACAGCGGCGCGAGCGCCGAGGCCGCTCCGCCCACGGCCTGCATGGTGCCGATGTAGCGGGCCTTGACCGCCGCGGGGAACGTCGCCGGGTGGGCGAACATGCTCGGCGCGGCGATCATGATCCCGCAGACGACCAGCACCGCACCGGTGATGGTGAACGCACCGGACCGGGAGGTCAGCCCGTAGACGGCGAGGCCGACGGCCTCCACCAGGTGGCCGGTGATCACCCGTACGTGCTTCGGCAGCCTGCTGAGGTAGGCCGTGATCTTGAGCTCGCAGGTGATCAGTACGACGGAGGACACCGTGAGCACGGTGCTGTAGAAGCCGGTCGGGTAGTCGTCCGCGGCGAGCTCCAGCGGCAGGGCGATGTGGCCCTGCGCGTAGGTGAGCGAGCCGAGCAGGATGGCGCCCAGGTAGAGCAGGTACTTCCGGTCGCGCAGCATCGCGGCGTACGCCGAACGGCCGTCGGCGGCCTGTCCGGACGCCGCGGCTCCGGGTTCGGCCGCGTCCGCGGTCCTGGCTCCCCCCTCCCCCTCCACGGCCTTCTTCGGGAGCAGGGCGAACGCCAGCAGGGCGTAGACCAGAGCGGTCGCGCCGTCGATCCAGAACAGCATGTCCCAGTCGACCAGAATGACCACCGCGGCGATCAGCGGGGCCAGGGCGGCGCCGATGTTCAGCGCGATCCGCATCATCGAGAACGCCATGACCTGGTACCGCTCGGGCATCAGGTCGCTCAGCATCACGGCGGCCGCCGGCCGGTACGCCTGGGTGAACAGGCCCGCGAGCCCGACCACGACCAGCAGCGCCCACAGCATCCCCGGCCCGCTCAGCCAGGAGATCGACGCCACCAGCGGGGCCGAGGCCCCCATGGCCGCCATGATGGTGGCCCGCGGGCCGAACCGGTGGGTGATCTCGGCGCCCAGCATCGTGCCGAAGATCGAACCGATGCTGTACGCGACGAGCGAGAGCCCCGCCACGCTGACCGATGCGCCGCGGAAGGTCAGGTACAGCACGAGGAACGTCTGGACGAACGCACCGAGTTGGTTGACCAGTACGCCGCCGAGGAGATATCGGACCGGTGTCGGAGTCGCCTTCAGCGCGTCGAACACCCGGACCGGAGCATCCTCCGTCATGCCGCCCCTTCCCTCAAGACATCGACGATGCGGTCCGCGACGAGCGGGGCCGCACTGAATCCGGATCCGCCGCACGCCGCCCGCGACCAGACGGCGGGACCCACGCGGGCGAGCAGCGCGCCGCCGGTGTCCGCGTCGGCCGCGTAGTGGCAGGCCTTCACGGCGGCCACGGTGTAGCGGTGCAGGCCGGTCAGCGGCGTCGCCGCCGCGAGCCGCTCGGCCCAGGGCTCCTGGTCCTCGGCGGCGCAGTCCGCGGTGGTGTCCACCGTGCGGCAGAGCGCGTCGGAGCTGATCTTCAGGAGCGTGCCGTCCCCGGGCGGCACCGCCCAGGCCCGGCCGTCCGCGCCGAGCCCGCCGGCCGCGGGTGCGTGTTCCCACCACCGCGCCGCGCCGGCCGGCGGATGCAGGTAGACCATGGTCTGGCGGTGCAGGACGACCGGCGGCCCGACCAGGTCGCGTGTCCACGGGCCGGCAGCGACCAGGACCAGATCGGCGCCCAGCCGCTCGCCGCCTGCGAGCTGGACCTTCCCGGAGTCCGTGTCGATCCCGGTCACCGCGGTGTACGGGCGCAAGGTCACCGCCGGATGCCCGTCGAGACGGCGGGCGGCGGCGTGCAGGACCCGCTCCGCGAGCAGCACCCCGCCGTCCACGTCCAGAAGGCCTGCCGAGTCCGGCGGGAACTCCAGGTGCGGCAGCGTCTCCGGTTCCACCGTCCGTACGGGGACCCCCGCCTCGGCGGCCGATGCGGCCAGCGCGGCGAGGCGTTCCCGGGGCCGGGCGGTGACCACTCCGACCCTGCGGTGGAAGCGGGTTCCGAGCAGCGTCTCGAGGTCCTGCCAGCGGCGGTGGGCGGCGGTCATCCGCCGGGTGGCGTCCGGGTCGTCCGGGCTGAAGGTGCGGATGACCCGGTGCTGGTCGAAGGAGCTGGCGTGCGGGTTGGGGATCGGGCCCCGGTCCAGCACGGTCACGCGGTGGCCGGCGAGCGCACACTCCACGGCGGTCAGCAGCCCGGTGACGCCGGCTCCGACGACCACGACCGCGGCTCCGGCCCCGGCCCTGACCGCGGGCTGCGGGACGGAAGGAGCCGCCTTCACCGTCCCGGCTCCGCCAGGCGCGGCAGCCGTACGGGGGTGAACTCCGTGGCATGCGGCCCGGCGGGGATCGCGCCGTCGGGGAGGCCCGCCCCGGCCAGGTCGATCAGCAGCGGCGCCGCGCAGCGCAGGAACACGTCGACCTCGTGGCAGAAGTCGCCGGCGTCGGCCGGTCCCACCTCCCACCGGTCCAGCCGTGCCAGCTGCTCGGACAGGGTGAACGCGGCTGCGGTCAGATTGAAGCGGCGGACGTCGTAGGCGGCGGCGAAGCGTTCCAGGAGGCGCGCGGCCGCTTCCCGGGACCGCCCGGACACCGGTAACGGACCCCGGCCGGCCCAGCTGCCGGCCTTGTCCGCGACCCGGTTCCACGGCTGGACGAGCCGTTCGCCGGTCACCCGGTCCAGTGCCTCGCGCGTGAAGTTGGTGCGCTGGAAGTCGGGGCTGGTCGCGGCGAGGTAGAAGCGGATGACGTCCCTGGGCACCTCGGCGGCCAGCTCCCGGCCCGATACGACATGGCCGCGGCTGGTCGAGAACTTGTCGTGGTCCAGTTCGTAGAACTCGTTGGTGACGAAGTGCTCGGGCAAGGTGTAGCCGCCCAGCGCCTCCAGCATCGCCGCCCCGACGACCGCGAACGCGAAGCCGGCGTCCGACCCGAAGAAGTACACGACCTTGTTGCCGGTCTCGGAGAACCACAACTCGTCGTCGGCCGCGAGCACTTCGCCGCGCTCCTCGGCAGCGAGCGCGGTGCAGTGCATGCTCCACGCGATGGTCTCGGCATCCGCGTAGATCACCTGGTCCGCGACCTCCGGGAAGGGTGCGGGGATGCCCCACGCGATGGGCAGGGTTACGGGATAGTCCGGGAGCGGCCGGGCGAGGATCTCCTCGATCATCTGCGCCAGGCGCGGTCGCATCGTCGCAGCCTGCCGGGCGAAGTAGGTGACGAGCGCCTCGCGGTGGTCTTCGAGCGGCAGCACCAGGACCTGCTGCTTGCGCAGTTCGACCGGGTCCTCGGGGTGCAGGGTGGAACGCGGGTCGATCAGGTCGCCGGATGCGATCCAGTGCCCGCAGTTCTCGCAGAGACCGGCGCACCCGTCGGCGAGGCACACCGGGCAGCCGCCGCGGACGTAGGCGTCGGTGAGGTATTCGCCGGTGCGGGGTGCGTACGGGAACGTGACGCCTTGCAGCCGGAGTGCGCCGCTGCTGTGCAGGCGCTCGAAGAAGGTCCGGACGGTTTTGACGTACCGGTCGCCGAACCGGACGAACCCGTCCGGCCGGATGCCCATGGCCGCGAGGGTCTGCTCCACCTGCCCGGCCGACCGGACGCGCAGCTCTTCGGGCGGTACGCCCAGTCTGCGGGCGGTGGTCACGATGTAGTTCTGCGTGAAGTGCACGCCCGAGCCGAACAGCACGTCGTGGCCCGCGGCGCGGGCGTACCTCGCGCAGACGTCGGCGGCGAGGAACGGGCCGGCCAGGTGGCCCAGGTGCAGATCGCCGTTCGCGGTCGGGCCGGGGGCGATCACCAACGTCCGCTGCATCAGGCGCTCCTGGATTCGGCGCCGGCGCGGCGGGAGAGCAGGTCGGTGAGGATGTCCTGGGAGCGGTGTGCGAGGACGCTGATGAGGGAGTCGGCGATGCCGTGGGTCTCCTCGTTGACGCCCTGGAGGTAGACGGCGCCCCAGGCGGACTCGCCGAGTTCCACCCGGTGGGCGCGGCTCACCGCGACCTCGTCGATGCCGACGCGGGCCGCCAGCTCCCGTACGAGGGCGGGTTTACGGGGGTCGTAGCCGGTGCCGAGGAGGACGAGGTCGCAGCGCAGGGGCTCCGTCTTGCCGCTCATCCGGTCCCGCAGGTCCAGGACCACTTCGCCGTCCTCGAGCCGAGCCCCGACGACCTCGGTCATCGCCCGTACTTCGGAGCGCTGCGGGCCGAGCGTCTTCTGCCGGTAGAGCATCGTGTACAGCTCGTCGAGGAACGGCGGTGCCAGACCGGCGTAATTCGTGAAGCGCATTTCGTCGAGCAGCTGCGCCCTGACTTCCGCCGGACTTTCGTAGAAATCGTCCACGAAGGAAGGGAAGAACAACTCGTTCACGAATTTGCTGGTCTGGTAGGTCTGCAGGCCGATCGACCGGACCAGCATCGTCACGTGACTCTGCGGCAGATTTTCGTGCAGCGCGTAGAACATCTCCGCCGCGCTCTGCGCCCCGCCGATGACCACCGCCCGGACCGGCTCGTCCCGTGGAATCTTCGCAATCCGCGTCCGGTACTGCGCACTGTGAATCAGCCGGTCGTCCGGAAGACCGGAAAGCACTTCCGGTACGCGCGGGTCGCGGCCGCCGCCGACGACGAGGTCCCGGCAGCGGATCTCGTCCCCGTCCGTCAGCAGCACGCTCCACCCGAAAACGGCCCCGTCCGGCCCGCACACCGGATCCACCTGCGCCGCCCGTGCCCCGTAACGGATCTCGACCCGCTCCAGCGACTTCGCGACCCACTGCAGATAATCCGAGAACTCCCACCGGAACGGGTGGAACGTCCCCAGGTTCACGAACTCGTCCAACCGCCCTTGCTCGTGCAGGAAATTGAGGAACGTGAACCTGCTCGACGGATTCCGCAACGTCACCAGGTCCTTCAGGAAGGACACCTGACTGCGCGCCCACGGCATCAGCAGATCACGCTGCCATGTGACGTCCGGACTCTGCTCCAACAGCAGCGTTTCGTCCGCCAATTCGGCCGAACCCGACTCCTCTATGGCCACCGCCAGCGCCAGATTCGCCGGACCCGCGCCGATCGCCAGAACACCGACCTCCCGAACAGTCACACTTCCCCCTCGATCACAGTGATCCCAGTCGCGGACAGGCAGTAGCGAGGCTAGATTTCTGCCGTTCCCGAGAGATAGGGGAACTTGTCCCGTCGACTGGGGAATCTGGGACGGGGAAGACGGGGGTCTCGTCAACCAGGGATCCGCGGAAAGGGGAGGGCCAGGGCGTCAGGACACCGCTGCTGGTCCGTTTTCTGCCGTGGTGCGGGAGCCGGCCGGGACGGCGGCGGCCTGCTGGGCGTCCAGCCGCCGCAGGCCGGCCCGCCGTTGGACGACGGACAGCCCCGCGACCGCGGCCCCGAGCACGAGCCAGCCCGCCGGCCCGGCCGCCATCACCGCGCCGGTCAGCAGCAGCGGCCCGGCGGACTTCTGGATGGACTGGGACATGCCAGCCACCCCCAGGTACGAGGCCCTCGCCTCCTGCGGCGCGAGGGAGACGGCCAGCTCCCAGGAGGTCACCGAGCGGATCAGCTCCGCCGCGGTGACCAGCACGGCCGCGGCCAGCAGGGTGATCGAGGCGGCCCAGGCCCCGTGTTCGGGGGTGACGGCCAGCAGCGTGCAGCACGCGAGTGTCGTCAGCCCGTACAGCCCGACCGCTCCCGCGGCCTGGCGCGGCCGGCGGACCCGCGCCGACACCTTCAGCTGCAGGGCCACGACGAGCACGGTGTTGATGAAGAGGAAGGCCGGCACCACAGCGTGTGGCGCGTCGGTGTGGTCGACCAGCCACAGCGGCAGCCCGACCCCCAGGATCGAGTCGTCCAGGCACATCGGGATGTCCAGGAGGACGAACCGGAGGTAGCCGCGGTCCCGCCACGGGTTCGCGACGGCCGTCGGGCCCGCCGCGGCCGCGTCCCCGGTCCCGGCGGCCGCCTGGGCACTCCCGCGGCCGGGGCTGCCGTGCCCGTCCTGCTCCCGCGTGCGCCACACCAGCACCGCGGCCGCGAGGAACGACAGCGCGTTGCCCAGGATCAGGACGTGGTACGCCTCGCGGGTGCCGACGGCGAGACCGATGGCGGCGATGCCCGAGCCGAGCGCGTAGCCGGCGTTCGCCGCGCTGCGCGACAGCGCCTGGTACGTGGCGCGCTGTTCGCCCGCCGCCCGCGTGGCGAAGAGCATCTCCAGCATCTTGGCCGCCCGCTCGCCGAGGGAGGTGACGGCGACCACGAGCAGCAGCACCTCGAAGCGGGTGATCACGAGCATCGCGCAGACCGTCCCGAGGCGCAGCAGGTGACTGCCGATCAGCAGCGTGCGTACGGGGAAGCGGTCGGCCAGGTGGCCGGCCAGCGGGGAGCCGGCGATGCCCGCCACGCCGGCCGCGCCCAGCAGCAGGCCCAGCTGCCGGGCGTCCAGGCCGACCACGAAGGTGAAGTAGAGGACGCAGGAGGCGGCCCAGACCCCGGTCCCGGTGCGGTCCAGCAGCTGGGCGAACAGCATGATGCGGGCGTCCCGGCCGCCGGGCGGGCGGCGCAACTGCGCCAGCAGTCCGGCTCCGCCCCGCCGGTCCTTCAGGTTCCCCGCACCGCACAGGTTCCCCGCACCGCACCGCCGGATCATCCCGGGCCTCCGCATCCCCCGCCAAAGTATCTCGATGTCGAGATACCCTGCGGTAGCCTGCCCGAGGTTAATCTTGACGTCAAGATAATTTTTGCGGTGATCGGCCGGCGGCCCGCCGCCTGCTCCCCGCCCGGCGATACGCTGATCCGCAGAGGCTGCCGAGGAGGGAACCGTGACCGAGCGCAAGCCACCGGGCGTCAGTTTCGAGTCCTGGGTGGACCGGCAGATCAGGGAGGCCGCCGAGCGCGGCGAGTTCGAGAGGCTGCCGGGCTACGGCAAGCCGCTGGCCTCGATCGACGCCCCGTACGACGAGCTGTGGTGGATCCGGGACAAGATGCACCGCGAGGGGTTCGCGGCCCTGCCGCCGGCGCTCGCCCTGCGCAAGGAGGCCGAGGACGCCCTGGAGGCCGTCCGGGCGGCCCCCTCGGAGCGCCGGGCACGGGCCGTCCTCGCCGAGATCAACGAGAAGATCCGCGCGGCCCTGCGCATGCCGCCCCCGGGGCCGCCCCTCCGGCTCACCGAATTCGACGTCGACGAGGTGCTCAGGACCTGGCGGGAGAGCCGGACCGACTGACGGCGCGCCCGGACGGCGCTCGCGGCTCTCCCGGCTGCGGACCACCGACAGTGCTACAAATGGTTCGTGACCCATCCTTGCAACCCGTGCCGGGGACGTCGGTGCGGTCACTGAGCAAGAAGCGCCCGCGCAGCGTCGCCCGACAGGTATTCGTCCTTCAGGTGGCGATCGTGGTGCTGCTCGCCGCCGGGGCGGTACTGGCCCTCGTACTCCAGTCCCGGCGCGACGTGGACCGGGAGGCCCGGACCCGCTCCGTGGCGGTCGCGCAGACCTTCGCCCATTCGCTCGGACTGCGCCAGGCGCTCCTCACCCCCGATCCCTCCAAGATCCTCCAGCCGCTCACCGAGGTGACGCGCAAGGATGCCGGAGTGGACTTCATCGTCGTGATGAACGACCAGGGGATCCGCTACACCCATCCGCTCCCCGACCGCATCGGCAAAAAGTTCGTGGGCACCATCGCGCCCTCACTGGCCGGCCAGGTGTACACCGAGAGCGTGAAGGGACCCCTGGGCCAGGAGATCCAGGCCGTGGTCCCCGTGTTCGCCGATCCCTACAAGGACGGCGGCCCGGTCGTGGCCCTCGTGTCGGCCGGCCTCACGGTGAAGAACGTCACCGGAGTGGTCGACCGGCAGCTCCCCGTCATCCTGGGCACCACCGCGGCGGCCCTCGCCCTGGCCACGGCCGGCGCGGCGCTGATCAGCCGGCGCCTGCGCCGCCAGACCCGCGGGCTCGGCCCCCTCGAGATGACCCGGATGTACGAGCACCACGACGCGGTGCTGCACTCCGTACGCGAGGGGGTGCTGATCACCGACGGCGGCGGCCGGCTCCTCCTCGCCAACGACGAGGCGAAACGTCTGCTCAGGCTCCCGGCGGACGCCGAGGGGCAGCACATCCGGGAGCTGTCGGGGCTCGACCGGCAGATGGCCGACCTCCTGCTGTCCGGCCGGGTGGCCACCGACGAGGTGCACGAGGCCGGGGACCGGCTGCTGGTCGTCAACCAGCGCCAGACCCGGCCCCGCGGCAGGCCCGAGGGCACGGCGGTCACCATCCGGGACTCCACGGAGATGCAGGTGCTCAGCACCCGCGCCGAGGCGGCCCGCAAACGGCTCAGGCTGCTGTACGACGCGGGCGTCGGCGTCGGCACCACCCTGGACGTGAAGAAGACGGCCCAGGAGCTCGCGGACGTCGCCGTACCCCGGTTCGCGGACTTCGTGACCGTCGACCTGGCGGAGCCCGTACTCCTCGGCGACGAGCCCACCACCGTCGCGGCCGACATGCGCCGCACCGGGGTCAGCGGCATCCGGGACGACGTCCCGCTCTACCCGAAGGGCAGGCTGATCGACTTCCTGCCCTCCACCCCGCAGGCGCGCGGGCTCAACAGCGGCCGGGCCGAGGTGGTGACCGACCTGACCGACGCGCCGGGCTGGCAGGCCCAGGACCCGCCCCGGGCGCAGGCCATCATCGACTACGGCGTCCACTCCCTGATCACCGCTCCCCTCAAGGCCCGCGGGGTCGTCCTCGGCGTGGTCAATTTCTGGCGCGCGGAGCGGGAGCCGTTCGACGAGGAGGACGTGTCGCTGGCGGAGGAGCTCGTCGCCCGGGCCGGGGTCAGCATCGACAACGCGCGCCGGTACACCCGCGAGCACGCCCTGGCCGAGGCCCTCCAGCGCAGCCTCCTCCCGCGCGACCTGCCCGAGCAGAGCGCCGTGGAAGTCGCGCACTACTACCTGCCCGCGCAGTCCGGGGTGGGTGGCGACTGGTTCGACGTGATCCCGCTCCCCGGCAGCCGCGTCGCCCTCGTCGTCGGCGACGTCGTCGGGCACGGTCTGCACGCCGCCGCGGCCATGGGCCGGCTGCGTACGGCCGTACTGAACTTCTCGTCCCTGGACCTGCCGCCCGACGAGCTCCTCGCCCGCCTCGACGACCTCGTCCAGTACATCGACCAGAGCGTGGAGGGCGGCGGCGGCGAAGGCGGCCTGATCGGAGCCACCTGCCTGTACGCCGTGTACGACGCGGTGACGCAGCGCTGCACGGTGGCCCGGGCAGGCCACATGCCGCCGGCGGTGGTGCGCCCGGACGGGACGGTGGAGATCCCGGAGCTGCCCGCTGGGGCGCCGCTGGGGCTCGGCGGGTTCCCCTTCGAGTCGGCGGAGCTGGATCTGAGCGAGGGCACCCAGCTGGTGCTGTACACCGACGGGCTGATCGAGGAGCGCACCCGTGACATCGACGAGGGGCTCGCGCTGCTCCGCTCGGCCCTGGCCCACGCGGACCGCAAGCCCGAGGAGACCTGCCGGGCGGTCCTCTCGGAGCTGCTGCCGGTGCGCCCGCGCGACGACGTGGCGCTGCTGGTCGCGCGGACGTCGGCGCTGCCGGCGGACCGCATCGCCGAATGGGAGGTGCCGTTCGAGCCGAGCGCGGTCGGGGCCATGCGGGCCCTCGCCGTGGAGAAGCTGGAGGAATGGGGCCTGTCGGAGCTGGCCTTCGGCACGGAGCTGGTGCTCAGCGAGCTCATCACCAACGCGATCCGGCACGGCGCCGAACCGGTCCGCGTACGGCTCCTGCACGACCGGGTGCTGACCTGCGAAGTCTTCGACGGCAGCAGCAGCTCGCCGCGGCTGCACTACGCGAAGACCACGGACGAGGGGGGCCGCGGCCTCTTCCTGGTGGCCCAGATCAGCCGCCGCTGGGGGGCCCGGTACACCCCGGAGGGCAAGGTCATCTGGTCCGAGCAGCCCCTGCCGGAACCCGAGGAGACCTGAACCCCCCGGCCGGCCTCGGGGGAGGTCCGCGAGGTGCGTGCCTCAGCGGATCCGGCGCACCCGCTGGGTGGTGAGTTCGTACCGGGCGCCGACCACGGCCAGCTTCCCGGCCGTGACCCGGGCGGCCAGATCGGGCTCCCCCGCCAGCCGGGAGCGTACGAGCCGTACGTTCTCGGTGACCGCCGCATCGACACGGGCCTCCCGGCGCAGGCTGCGGTCGACGGCCGGACGGATCTGCTGCGCCAGGTAGCGCAGGTGTCCGGGCAGCTGCTCCAGTCCCTCGGCGGCGCGGACCGCGGCGGTCACGGCCCCGCAGGACTGGTGGCCGAGCACCACGACCAGCGGGATCGCCAGCTCCACGACCCCGAACGCGATGCTTCCGAGCACCGCGTCGTCCAGGACCTCACCGGCCGACCGTACGGTCATCAGATCGCCGAGCCCCTGGTCGAAGACCAGCTCCGGCGGGACGCGGGAGTCGACGCAGCCCAGGATGACGGCGAACGGGTGCTGTTCCCCGACGAGCGCCTGCCGTACGGTCCGGGTGGCGTCGGGATGCCGCTCGTGGAACGTCCGCCAGCGGATGTTGCCGGCCGACAGCGCGCGCAGCGCCGCCTCGGGCGTGGCGGGCCGCGGGCCGTGCAGACCGGTACGGGCGCCGCCCGCCGTGGAGCCGGCCCCGGACGCCAGCCCGGCGCACAGGGCCACGGCACCGGTCAGGGCGCCCCGCACGAGTCCGCGCCGCCCGGGAGTCCCGTCGGCCCGGTATCGCTCAGCAAGGACGCTCATGCGGGCCCAAGCTAGGGCCCTGCGGGCCCGGGGGCCGGAGGCAGGCCCGCCCTTGGGGAACTCTTGGACAAATGCCGCCGGACACCGCCTGGGCCGGCGAGCGTCACCGGGCCGTTCACCGGTGCTCGGCGGGCCGCTGGCCGCGGTCGAAGTACGCCACCAGGTCCGGGTCGAGCGGCGGCACCCGCCGGGGCGTGCCGCCGGCCCGCAGGGATTCGGTCGCCAGGCAGCCCACGGCGACCGCCATACGGGCGGCGACCGGCGAGGTGTCCGTGGCTCCCCCGTGGCGTACGAAGCGCAGGAACTCGTCGATCAGGAGCGGGTCGGCGCCGCCGTGCCCGCCCGCGGCCGCCGCGTCCGGGACGGTGTGGGAGGCGTCCGGCTCGGCCCGGTATCCGGAGCGCCGGGTGTTCCAGACCCGGACCTCGGCGCCCGGGCCGTCGCCGAAGTTCTCCAGGCGGCCGGCATCCCCGATGACGGTGTAGTTGCGCCAGTAGTCGGGGCTGAAATGGCACTGCTGGTAGGCGGCGAGCACGCCGTTGGCGAGGCGGAGGTTGAGCAGCGAGACGTCCTCGACGTCGATGACCGGGTTGAGGCCGCGCTGGGTGTGCGGGGGCCAGTGCCCATCCTCGGTGTACCAGTCGTCGCCCTTGGGTTCGCCGGGCGCGCGGCGGTGCGGGTTGTCCCCGTAGACCATCAGGTCGCCCATCGCCTGGAGGTCGTCCGTGTAGGCGCCGGCCAGCCAGTGCAGGACGTCGATGTCGTGCGCGGCCTTCTGGAGCAGCAGGCCGGTGGTGTACCGGCGCTCGGCGTGCCAGTCCTTGAAGTACCAGTCGCCGCCGTAGCCCACGAAGTGCCGGACCCAGACCGTCCTGACCCGGCCGATCTCGCCGGCCGCGATCAACGCGCGCATCGTCCGCACCACGGGCATGTGCCGCATGTTGTGCCCGACGTACAGGCGGGTGCCCGTCTCGCGGGCGGTGCGCAGGAGCTCGTCGCAGCGGTCCACGGAGATGTCGAGCGGCTTCTCGACGAAGACGGGCTTGCGGGCGACGAGTGCCTGGCAGGCCAGGTCGGCGTGGGTGTGGTCGGGGGTCAGCACGAGGACGGCGTCGACCTCGGGATCCTCGACCACCGCCCGGTGGCCGGCGGTCACGTACGCGCCCGGGAAGGCCGCGGCGGCATCCGCCCGGGCCCGCGGATCGGGGTCCGCGACCGCGGTGACCGCCGACCCTAGGCCGGGGCGGTGTGCCGTGCGCGCGATGCTGCCGCGCAGCCCGAATCCGAGGACGCCGATGCGAAGGTCAGTCATGGCCGACTCCCTTCCCGTCCCGGCCGCGTTCATCCGCCCGGCCGAGCACCGGATGCCGCCCGCGCGCCGCCGGGGCAGGCTGTGGGCAAGGCCAGTCACCACCGCACAGACGAGGACCGCGCCATGTCCCACAGCCGGCGTATCGGCGTCATCACCGCGGCCGCAGCACTGCTGCTGACCGCCACCGCCTGTTCGGGCTTTGGCCGGACCACCGTCGGCATGCTCACCTTCCGCGGCCACGACTCGCCGGTCGAGCTGAGCTACTCCAACACGCTGGTGCAGGGCTGCCACAAGATCGTCCTCCCGAAGGGCGCCACCCACGTCGAGAACAACACCCTCGTCGACGTCGTCCTGTACCGGACGTTGGACTGCAAGAAGGCCGACGGGGCCGACGGCATCTACGTGGGCACCACGCTCTCGAACGTGACGGCCCCGGTCACCCTCCCCTGGCGCAGCTTCAGCGTCGTCCACTGACCCCGAGGCTGCTGGGCGGCGTACGCGTGCCGGCCGTCATCGGCCGACGTGCCGACGCACGGCCTGCGCGGCGCTGCCCCACACGAGTCCGGCGCCGACCGCGGTGGCGCTGCTCCCGGGCCCGTGCGTGCGGGCCCGGGAACGCGCTCGGCCGACAGCCGGCTTCATTCAGCGGAGGTGATCCTGGCGGAGCGTCAGGAACCCATGGTTCCGGGCACCTGGGACCATGTCTGGCTCCAGCAGCCGGCGTTGTGGTCGGCGTCGATGCCGAGGACGCGGCCCCCGTCACCGGTGGCGTAGACGTGCACGACGTTGTTGGCCGCGGTGCTGGTCAGCGCGGTCATGCCGGCGCCGTCGACGCGGCTCCACTGCGACGACCACGCGCCTGCGGCGTGGTCTCCGACCGTCTGGTGGAGACCGCCGTCCGTTGCCATGACGTCCAGATACGTCGACGTGCCGACGGCGGCCACGGCGATCTGCTGGCCACCGGCCGCGTACGGCGTGACCTTCGTGGTCTGCCGCACCCACTCGCCGAGATCGTCCGTACGGACGGCAACGGCATGGCGACGCGTTTCGGCGGGGTCGCTGCCGAGGCACCCGGCCTGCCGGGAACGGCTGTTGACGGCGACGACCTCGCCGTTGCCGTTGACGGCCGGGCCGCCGGCGTCCCCCTTGCAGACGGTGTCGCTGCCGGCGCTCTTGCCCTTGAGGGTCACGGTCGTGGTGCCGATGGCGGCGGCGTCGAAGGCGCCGGTGTGGACCTTCCCCGGCACCCGGTCGGTCTTGGTCCGTCCGAACCCGGCAGCCGTGAGAACGGCCCCCTGGGCCGGCGCCGCAGCGGCGAGCTCGGCGGGCGCGATGCCGGTGACCGACCGCGCCAGCTTGGCCAGGACCAGATCACGGTCACCTCGGAAGACGGTGGCGAGGCCGATGGAGCCCGCGATGCCTGTTGTGCGCGTGCGGAGCGCTCTGACGAAGGATCGAACGACCCCACCTCGCGCGCCGTGGCATAGCGGCCCACGAGTGTGGGTGCGTTCCTTCGCGACGCGCTGGTGGACTACTTGGAGGCGCCAAGTGCCACGAGTGCGTGGTCGCGCTTCTGCGGGTTCCAAGGTCTTGCCGACGCCGGCCCACTCGTTCTTGGCAGGTCCGGGCCCTCCTGCGTTCCGGGGCGTCAGGCCGGGAGGGAGTCCACCGTGGGGGCCACCGGGGCGAAGAGGTCGGAGATCGTGGTGAGGCTTGCCGACTGGAGGGTGGCGGCCGGGATCAGCGTGCCGTCGGGCGCCGTGAGGGTGCGGGTCGCGGTGGCCTCGGCGACGACGGTCGGGCGGTAGCCCAGGTTGAAGGCGCCCTGGGCGGTGAACGTGACGCACATGTGGGTCATGAACCCGGCGATCACCAGGTCCGGGCTGGCGCCCAGCTGCTGGAGGGTCTTCTCCAGTTCGGTGGCGTGGAAGGCGTTCGGGAACTGCTTGACCACGACCGCCTCCCCCTCGCACGGCGCGACCTCGGCGCTGATGGCACCGATCTCGGCCCGGATGTCGTACGGGGTCCCCTCGCCGCCGTCGTTGACGATGTGGACGACCGGCGCGCCGGCGGCCCGGGCCGCGGCCAGCAGCCGGGCACCCGCCGCAAGGGCCTCCTCGGCGCCCTCCAGGGCCATCACGCCGGAGCGGTAGGTGTTCTGGAAGTCGACCATGACCAGGGTGGCCTCGGCCAGGCGGGGCAGCGTGCCGGGCAGGCCGATCACATCGCGCAGGGTTTTGGATGCAGTGGATGCAGTGGATGCAGACATGCTGAAGCGTCCTTCTTGTGGGAAATGGGCACGGCGAAGCCGTGGCTCGGCGCGGAATCGCACCGAGCAGTCAGTGGGCGGTACGGAAGCGGCGGCGGTACGCGGCCGGGGTCGTGGCGATCTGCTTGCGGAAAGCCCGGTGCAGGGTCTCCACCGAGCCCAGGCCGGCCGCCGCGGCGACCTGCTCCAGCGGCCGGTCGGTGGTCTCCAGCAGCCGGCGGGCGGCTTCCACCCGTACGGCCTCCACGTAGGCGGCGGGGCTGGTGCCCAGCTGCTTGCGGAACGTACGGGCGAAATGGCGCTCGCTCAGGCTCATCCGGGCCGCGAGCGCGGCCGCCGACAGGTCCGCGCCGAGGTGTTCGGTGATGTAGGCCCGCAGGGAGTCGATGTCCCGGCGGGAGGCCGCCGGGCGGCTGAGCGGCACGCTGAACTGGCTCTGGCCGCCCTGCCGCTTGAGGTACATGACCAGCTGCCGGGCGACCGCGAGGGCCAGTTCCTCGCCGTGGTCCTCGGCCACCAGGGCCAGCGTCAGGTCCATGCAGGCGCTGATCCCGGCCCCGGTCCACACCCGGCCCGACCGGACGAAGATCGGGTCCGGGTCGACCTCCACCCGCGGGTGCTCGGCCGCCAGCTGGCCGGCCGTGGACCAGTGGGTGGTGGCCCGGCGCCCGTCCAGCAGGCCGGCCGCCGCCAGCAGGTGGGCGCCGACGCACACCGAGGCCACGCGCCCGGCGTACGGGGCGGTGGCGGCGATCCACCGCACCACCGCCTCGTCGACGTGCGCGACCGGGCCGTCCTCCGTCAGCTCGACGGCGCCGGGCACCACCAGGGTGTCCACGGCGGCGCCGACCTCGGCGAAGGAGAGGTCCGTGACCAGCCGGACGCCGGCCGAGGTGGTGACCTGGCCCCCGTCCGGGCCCGCCAGGCGTACGTCGTACAGCCGGCGCCCCGCCTCCCGGCTCGCGAGGGCGAAGACCTCGGCGGGGCCGGTGACGTCGAGCAGGTCGACATCGGGGAAGACCGCGATCACGACGCGGTGGGGCGTGGACATGCGTCCATCCTGGCCGGACGGGCAGGCGTCCGCAATGACGGTTGTCTGTCACATCCGGACACACCGGATGCCGACTGGAGCATGCCCCGTACGGCGCGGATGATGGAGGGGCACAAGGTCCGGGGGGCTCACGACGCCGGACACGGGACGGTGACGCAATCATGTCCGCGAACGTTTCTTCGTATCGCTCGGTCAGGGTGAGCGCCGGTCTGGACAGCCCGCTGTCGCGCTGGCTGTGGCTGGTCAAGTGGATCCTGGCGATCCCGCACTACATCGTGCTGCTGTTCCTGTGGATCGCCTTCATCGTGGTCAGCGTCATCGCCTTCTTCGCGATCCTGTTCACCGAGCGCTACCCGCGCGGCCTGTTCGACTTCAACGTCGGCGTGCTCCGCTGGTCGTGGCGGGTCTCGTACTACGCATACGGAGCCCTGGCCACCGACCGGTACCCGCCTTTCAGTCTCGGCCCCGAGCCCGGCTATCCGGCACGCCTCGAGATCGCCTACCCGGAGCGCCTGTCCCGGCCGCTGGTCCTGGTGAAGTGGTGGCTCTTCGCGATCCCCCACTACCTGGTCATCGCCTTCTTCACCGGGGGCATGCGCCACGGCTGGTGCGGCGGAGGCGGTCTGATCACGCTGCTGGCGATCATCGCGGCCGTGGTGCTCGCCTTCACCGCCAAGTACCCGCGTGACGTGTTCGACCTGATCGTGGGGCTGCACCGGTGGGTGCTGCGCGTCGCCGCGTACGCCGCGCTCATGACGGACGAGTACCCGCCGTTCCGGCTCGACCAGGGCGGCGACGACCCCGCGCCCGCCCCGGCCGAGGCCCCGGCCCCCTCTCCATGACCTGAACTCGATCCGTCGCCGCCGGAACCGGGACGCGCCTTCGTCCGACCACCTCCGCGTGCGGGGAGCCACCCGGCACCGGACGACGGGAGGGCGACGGATGGGCGGGCTGGACGTACGCATGCGGGGGGTCGCCTGCCGCCACGGCCGGGTCGAGGCGGTCGCCGACGTGGATCTGGAGATCGCGGCGGGCGAGCGCGTCGCGCTGACCGGGACCAACGGCTCGGGCAAGACCACGCTGCTGCGTGCGGTTCTCGGGCTGCACCGCCAGGTGTCCGGGAGCATCCTGGTCGGCGGCCGCGGCACCGGATCGGCCGCCGAATGGGCCTGGCGGCGGCGGTCCTGCGCCTGGATCCCGCAGAAGCCGGCGGCCGGCCGCTTCCCGCTCCTCGGCGACGAACTGCTGGCCAGTGGCGGCGCACCGGCCGAGGCCGCCGAAGCGGCACGGAAGCTGGGGGTCGGCGCGCTGCTCGGCCGGCCGCTGCACACGCTGTCCGGCGGACAGTTGCAGCGGATGTACCTGGCCAGGGCGATCGGCTCGGTGGCCGCGGGGGCCGAGGTACTGCTGGCCGACGAGCCGACCGCCGCACTGGATTTCGGCGGCCAGGAGGAGGCGGCCGACGTACTGGCCGCTCTGCCGGTGACCCTCGTCGTCGTGACGCACGACCGGGCGCTCGCGGAGCGCTGTGACCGCGTACTGGAGATGGCCGCGGGCCGGCTGCGGGAGGTCGGGTGATCCTCGCGGGCGCCGACCTCGGCGAACTGCTCCAGCTGCTCCCCGTACAGCGGGCGGGCCTCGCCCTGCTGCTGGCGGCGATCGGCCTGCCGGTGATCGGGGTGGTCATCGTCGGACTCGACATCATGCCGGTGCGCTTCGCGATGATGCACGTCGCGCTGCTGGGCATCGCGGTCGGGCTGCTGACCGGGCTCGATCCGATGCTGTGCGCGCTCCTCGCCTGCGCCCTGGCCGGGGCCGGGGTGGCCCCGCTCGCCCGCACTCCGGACGGGCTGTCCGGGGCGATGGGCCTGCTGATGAGCCTGGCCATCGCGGCCGCGCTGCTCGTCCTGGCCGTGTCGGGGGTCAACGCCTCCGGTGCGTTCGCCCTGTTGTGGGGCTCGATCCTGTCCGTGGGCACCGCCGATCTCGTGGTGCTCGGCGCGCTGGCGGCCCTCGTACCGGGGCTGTTCTGGTGGCGGCGCCGCGATGTGGCCCTGCTGCTGTATGACCGGGAGCTGGCCCAGTGTTCGGGGGTCCCGGTGCAGGCGCTGACCGCCGTACTGCTGGTCCTGGTCGCGGTGGCGGTCGCCGGGGCGATCAAGCTCACCGGCGCGCTGCTGGTCGACGCCCTGACCCTGCTTCCGGCGCTCGCCGCCCGCCGCCTGGGCAGCTCGCTGCGGTCCATCACCCTGTGGGCGGTCGGCATCGGGGTGGCCGTGAACCTGACCGGTTTCCTTCTCGCCCTCCGGCTCGACTGGCCGCCCGGGCCGGTCCTCGTCCTCACCGCGGGGACGCTCGTCCTCGCGGTCCATCTCATCCCCGAACGGAGCATCAGCTCATGGCGCGCACCCGCGTCCGATTCACTTCCCTCCTCGCACTGAGCGCGGCACTGGCCCTCGTCACCGGCTGCGGCAAAAGCAACGCCAACAGCGACACCGCTTCGAAGGACGGCCCGCCCGGCCACCACGGCGGGAAGCCGGTCGTCGTCGTCACCACCACCTGGGAGGGCGCCTTCGCCAAGGCCGCCGGCGCCGAGGACGTCAAGGTGATCGTGCCCCAGTCGGTGCACCACGCCCCGGACTACGACCCCAAGCCCTCCGACCTCGCCGCCGTCGGCAAGGCCGACTTCGTCCTCTACGCGGCCTTCGAGCCGTACGCGGCGAAGATCAAGGAGGCGGCCGGCTCGAAGGCCGAGCTGGTCGAGGTGAACCTCGACAACGAGGCCGACAAGGTCAGGGCCGAAGTGGCCCGTCTGGGCAAGCTGTTCGGGACCGAGGACGCCGCCATGAAGTGGTCGGCGTCGTTCGACACCGAGTACGCGAAGCTGTCGAAGGACGTCCAGGGTTCCTGGCCGGGCGGGAAGAGCCCGGCCGTCGTCAGCCAGGTGTTCACCGGCTGGTCCGCGAGGCTCGCCGGTGCCACCGCGGTCGGCACGTACGGTCCCGAGGCGGTCACCCCGGCGCAGCTCGCGGAGCTCTCGGGGAAGAAGCCGGCCCTGGTCCTGGACAACGCCCACATGTCGACCGGGACCGTCCTGCCCGACTCGGGTGCCCGGCAGGTCGAGATCGTCAACTACCCGGGCACGGACCTCGATCTGCTGCCGGTCTACCGCAACGCGGCGGCCGAGCTGAAGAAGGCCATGGGCGGTTCCTGACCCAGGGTGCATGCGAGGGGCGGGGAGCACAGAGCTGCTCCCCGCCCCTTCCTGCGTTTACGGGCGCCCGGCCGCGGGCGGTGTCCACACCGTGCCGCGGGCCTCGTACTCGAGCATGGCCTCCACGCCCGTCGCCGCGTCGGCGCCGAGTTCCCGGCGTACGAGCCACAGGGCGAGGTCCAGGCCGGAGGTGATGGCCCGGCGGTGACCAGGTCGCCGTCGTCCACCACACTGCTGCGCTGCGCTGCGCTGCGCTGAATCGGTTCGGTCAGCCCGCGTGGGCGAGCGGAGGTGCGATGGCCGTCTGCTGCGCCAGCCGCTCGCGCAGGGCCGTACGGTCGGGCTTGCCGGCCGGGGTGAGCGGAAGTTCTGCCAGTACCAGCAGCCGCTCGGGGTGCTTGCGCAGTTCGAGCCCCCGGCGGGTGAGGTGCGCGCCCAGCGAGCCGAGGGTGGGAGCCTCGGGGCCGCGCGGTACGACGCAGGCCGCGAGGCGTTCGCCCATCAGCTCGTCCGGGATGCCGACGCACACCACGTCCCGTACCCGGGGATGGGAGGCGAGCTCCCGCTCGACCTCCGCGGGGCTGATGTTGGCCCCGCCGCGGATGACGATGTCCTTGAGACGGCCGACGAGGTGCAGGAGGCCGTCCTCGTCGATCAGGCCGAGGTCTCCGGTGCGGACCCAGCCCTCGGCGGTGCGGTAGCGGGCGTCCAGGTCCGGGGCGGCGACGTAGCACATGGGGGTCATCGGGCCGCGGGCGACGATCTCGCCGATCTCACCGTCCGGGAGCTGTTCGTGCGTGTCCGGGTCGGTGATGTGGATGTCGGCGACACGGGGGTCGGGCCGGCCGGCCACGATGCCCGTGCCGTCGGCCTCCGGGACCCCGGTGCCGAGTCCGGTGTGACAGTTGACGCCGTCGGCCGAGCCGTACAGGTTGACGACCGGGCAGCCGAAGGCGCGGGCGGCGTCCTCGGCCGTGGTCTCGTCCAGGGCCGAGCCGCCCAGGACCAGCGCGGTGGGCGGAGGCAGTTCACCCCCGTCGGGCCCGGGGTGTTCCAGCCGGTCCAGCATCATGCGGACCATCGTGGGGACGCCCAGGACGTGCGTGGGCCGGTGCTCGCGCACGGCGGCGAGGGCGGCCTCGGGGGTGAAGTGGTCCAGCAGGATCAGTGTTCCGCCGTGCCTGGCGAGCGTGACGGCCGTGCCGTTGGACCCGAACGCGGACCCCAGCGGTACGAGGAACAGGCAGCGCGGCGGGGTTCCGCCGGGCATGAGCGAGGCGAGGAAGTTGCCCCGGCCGCCGGCGAGCGCGTTGTGGGAGTACGCCACCATCTTGGGCTCCGCCTCGGAGCCGGAGGACACCAGGATGCGGGCGGCGCCGTCGGGGTCGGGCCGGGCGGGCACGAAGGCAGCCGGGTCGGAGCGCAGCAGCGCAGACAGCGGAATCGTTCCTTCAGGTGCGGTGCCGACCCGCCCGGCGGCGATGACATGCCGCAGCGCCGGCAGGGCGGGAAGCAGGGCCCGCAGGCCGGCGGCGTGGTGCTCGCCGCGGTGCTCGACGGCGGCGATGACCGCGACGGCCTCCGCCTTGCGCAGCAGGGACGCGGCCTCCCGGATGCCCCGGCCGACGGGGAAGGGGAGGGCCACCGCGCCGGCGGCGGCGAGGGCCAGTTCGGCGATGACCGCGCCCCGGCCGTTCGGAAGTTGGACGCCGACCACATCGCCGGGCCGTATGCCGACATCCGCGAGCCCGGTGGCGAGAGCGCGCACCTTGCGGTCCAGCGCGGTGTAGCAGAGCTTGCCCCTGGCATCGATGACGGCCGTGGCGTGCAGGTCGGCGATCTGCCTGGCCCGGAACAGGCTGTAGAGGTCGAGGTCGGGGCAGGTCCCGTCGACCGCCCAGGTGCGGCGGAGGCCGACGGGCAGCAGGTCGTGCAGGGCGACGGTCATACGAAGCTCCAGGGGTCGGGAACGGCGGGGGCACCGTGCGCGTCGCGGCTGATCGAGCCGGTGAAGCGCGGGTCGTGGTGCAGGTCGGCCGGATCGGTGGTGACCGCGGTCGCGGACAGGCCGTGGTTGCGCAGCTGCGCCAGGGCATCGCCGGTCGGCAGTTCGCGCAGGTCGTACGCGGCGGCCGCGGGCGCACAGGTGTCGGTGGGGGCGATCCAGCCGTCGGCGGTGCGCAGCGGGCGGCGGAATCCGGCGGGCCGGCGCGGGTCCGCGCCACGGCGCGCGCGGCGCAGGGCGGGGGCGGTAAGTGCGTCGGCGGCCCCGAGCAGCGAGGAGTCGACGCGGACGCCCGCTCCGGTGCGCTCGCGCAGGAGCAGTCCGGCCAGTACGGCCTCGGTTCCCATGAGCCCGCCCAGGACGTCGAGGAGGGTCATGAGGGACGGTGCCGGGGGCTCGTCGTGGGGGCGTGCGGCTTCGCCGACGCCGGTTCGGGCCTGGACCATGAAGTCCGTCCCCATCGGGGCGCCGGGGATCCGGCCCGCCCAGCCGCCGGTGTACGCGTAGACGAGGGCGGGGTTCCCGGCGGCCAGATCGGCCGAGTCGAGCCCCAGCGCGGCCGCCTTGCCGGGGGCCCAGTTGTGCAGGAAGACGTCGGCCCCGGCGGCCATCTCGCGCAGCCGGCGCCGGTCGGCGGCGGACTTGATGTCCACCTCCACGGCCTGCTTGCCCCGGTTCAGGGCGAGCCAGCGGGCTGAGATCCCGGAGCAGGCGGGCGGCATGCCGCGCAGCGGGTCGCCGCCCGGCGGCTCGATCCGTACGACATCGGCGCCGAGCAGACGCAGCAGGTGGGCGGCGAGGGGCGCCTGGATCCGGCGGCCTGCCTCGAGCACGGTCAGCCCGGCCAGCGGCCGTGCGGCGGCGGGAGGCGCGGCCAGCGGGCGGTGGCCGGATCCGTACGGGGCCAGGGACCAGGGCGCGGCTCCGTCGTGTTCGGCGGCGCGCTCGGCGAGGGTCCGCAGCCGGCAGACCTCGGCGCCCGCCGTCGCGGCCGCCGCCTCGACCCGCTGCCAGATGTGCGAGCGCGCGGTGGTGTGCAGGACCGGCGGGAAGGGGGCACAGGCCGTGGCGTACCGGAACTGGAACGGCCGCCAGCCGGCCCGGACGGCGTCGAAGGGCGCCTCCAGGGCTCGCCAGAACGCGGCCCAGGCACCCGGGTCCAGCGTCTCCAGCTCGAAGAGGACGCCGTCGGCGGACGTGAACGGCGGTCCGCCCGGCGCGAGTTCGGCCGCCTCACCCTCGTCGGCCCCGGCGGCGGCGAGGTACTGGGAGACCGCCAGCAGCCCGGCCCGGTCGGCGCTCGTGTCCACCCGGCCTGCCCCGCCGCCCCTGGCCTGGGCCAGCAGCCCGGCGAGCAGCCCCTGCACGGCGAGTACGCCCGTGGCGGTGGCGGCGTAGTCGACGGCGAGGCCGCGCGGCGCGCCGTCGCGGCGCCCGTGCACGGCCATGATGCCGGTGGCCGCCTGAACGGTGGCCTCGTCCGTCATACCGCTCGCCGGATACGCCGCCCAGCTCATGGACGCGTCCTGCCGGTCGAACCCCCTGCCGGACACGGCGATGCGCGCCGTGCCGCCGTCGCCCGGCTCGGATGGGTCCGCTCTCATGCCGGCTCCCCGGCCTACTCCCGTACGGGCTCCCGTGCTCGCGCCGAGGAGCGTGAGGTGCTCCACGACCAGGCCGGTCAGCCCGGGCGGACCCGAGGCGGCGAGGTGCAGTCCTTCGAGCGGCCGGACAGTCCGGGTGACGGCTGGTGACGCCATACCTCTCCTCTTCTCCTGGCGCGCGGCGGAGGCCGGCGGCCCGGATGTGCGCGACACGGGAACCCGGGAGGGTGCGCACCCGACCAGTTCCTCGGGAAGGCAGTCGGACTGTCGTTCCCACGGGTTCCCGGCAGGCTGGAGGAAAGTGGTGCAGAGCCAAGGCGATACGGGTCACGCCCGTCCCGAACCGCCCTCGGAGGAGGCCGAGTTGCGGCACCGGGTGGCGGAGTTCGTCCGGAGCCGGGTCATGCCCTGCGAGCCGGTACTCGACGCGGGTGGCCCACAGGCTGCCCCAGTGCTGGAGGAGTTGCAGGCGCAGGCGAAGGAAGAGGGCTTGTGGGCGCTGCCACTCGGCGCCGAACTGGGCGGCCAGGGTATCCCCCTGGCGCAGTACGTCCGCATCGCCGAGGCCGAAGGAGCCAGCGACCACGGACCGGCGGCACTCGGCTCCGCATCCCTGCTCGACGCGACCATGCTCCGGAAGCACGGCAGCGACCGGGTCCGCGGCCTGTACCCCGGGCTGCTGGCCGCCGGGGAGCTGCGCGCCTGCTACGCCATGACGGAACCGGACACCCCGGGCACCGATCCGCTGCGTACGGCGACCCGCGCCGAGGAACAGCCGGACGGCAGCTGGCGGGTCAGCGGCCGCAAGTGGTTCATCTCCGGGGCGTCCGGGGCCGATCTGGTCACCGTCCTCGCACGGACCGACGGGGAGCCCGGCGACCGCGAGGGCCTCTCCCTCCTGGTGGTCCCGACCGGCTCCCCCGGCTTCCGTGTCGTACGCGAACTGCCCGTGTTCGGGGCCACCGGCCAGTGGGAGATCGAGTTCGACCGGGTCGCCGTACCCGCCGACCACCTCCTCGGCAAGCGCGGGCAGGCCCTGGCGATCGCCGCGGAACGCCTCCAGCTGGGCCGCATCCTGCGCTGCCTGCGCTGGCTCGGCCAGGCCCGGCGCGCCTTCGACCTCATGTGCGAGCGCGCCAACTCCCGTACAGGATCCCGCGGTCCGCTCGCCGGCCATCAGCTCGTGCAACAGCACGTGTTCGAGGCGCTGCTCGCACTGCGGACCACCCGCCCGCTGGTCCACGAAGCAGCGGCGAAGATCGGCGCGGGCGAGGACGCGCACGTGGAGGTGGGACTGGCCAAGGTCGCCGCGGCCCGCATGCTCCAGCAGGTCGCGGACGCGGCCATCCAGGTCCACGGCGCGGCCGGACTCGGCCCCGACACCCCGCTGCCCGCGCTGCTGCGCACCGGACGCGCGGCCCGCATCCTCGACGGCCCGGACGAGCTCCACATCACCTCGGTGGCCCGCCGGGTGCTCCGTACATACGAGGCATAGCCCTACAGGGCCGTTCAGACGTCCCGGATCTCGACCAGTCCGGTCAGTGCCGCCAGCCCGAGCGCCAGGAAGAAGTCGCCCCAGACCAGCTCGTGCCGCACCGCGACGCCCTTCCCGGCGTCGTAGCAGCCGTCCAGCAGCATGCCCCGGGTGAGGTGCTCGCCCACCAGGCGCTCCAGGATCGCCGCCGCCCGGTACTCGTACCGCGCGGCCCGGCAGCCCGGCAGGCGGGCGAGTTTCAGCAGCGCGACCGCCGCGATGGCGGCAGCGGAGGTGTCCAGCGGGCCGGCGGGCCGCGCCTCGTCGGCCGGCGGAACGAGCGGGGTGCAGGGCCGCGTCCACACGTCCGCCAGCCGCTCCGCGACGGCCTCCAGCCGGTCCGGGGCGCTGCGGGAGACCTCGGGGCGGTGCAGGGCGTCGGCCACGGCCAGCAGCAGCCACGCACTGCCCCGGCTCCAGCCGGCCGACGGTTCCTCGCACGCCTGCCAGCCCGCGTCCGCCGCGAACTCCCAGGCCGGTACGACGCGTCCGCCCCCGCCGAGGCACAGTTCGAGGTGCCGGTGCAGGTGCGACGCGGCGGCCTGGGCGCCCTCCGGGCCCCCGGCGGCGAGCAGCGCTACCATGCCCGGTACGCCGTCCACCCGGGCGAGCAGCCGGGGGCCGCCGAAGGCCGACCCCCAGGGCACCAGACCGAGTTCGGTGTCGAGCGCCGCCAGTGCGGCCCGGGCCGCCCGGGTCCGCAGCTCCCGCGCCCCGGTGTCGGCGCCGGCGAGCGCCGTCCCGTACCAGAGGATCAGCCCGCGCGTGGCGGTGTCGGCCTCCACCCACTCGGCCAGCCGTGCGGTGCATGCGGCCGCGGCCGCCCGGTCCCCCGCGCTGCCGGTGTGCCGGGCCCGCAGCCACAGCAGCCCCGCCCAGAAGCCGCCGGTCCACGCGCCGCGGCCGGTGGTCGTCCAGCGGCCGGTGTCCGGGTCGGCGTACAGCGGGAACCGGTCGCCGGTTTCGGTACGGGTGACGGCTGCCCGCTCGAGGACGTCGGCCAGCGCCCGCCCGGCCCAGTCAGGGGGTGTCCGGCGGATCATGGCCGGGCCCGGCCCGCCCGGCACCCCCCTCACCGGGCTCACGCCGCGGCCTCCGTACGCGGGCGGCGCCGTTCGCGTACGGCCCAGGTCGTCGCGACGGCTCCGGCCACGGCGAACTCGGCGGCGACCAGCAGCCAGCCCGGCCCGTACCGGCCCGCTTCGGCCAGCACTCCGAAGAGCGGCGGCCCGACCGCGAACCCGGCGAAGAACCCGGCCGCCACCAGCGCGGAGTCCTGGCCGGCCCGGCCCGCAGCGGCCCGCTGCATCACCAGCACCATCGAGACGGCATTCCCGGAGACGGCGAACACTCCGACCGCGACGGCCGCGACCCAGACCAGCGGCTGTACGTACAGCGCGGCGGCCAGCAGGCCGGCCGCCAGGACCGCCCCGGCCGCCAGCAGGCCGGGCAGCCACTCGGCGCGCCCCGGCCGGGCCGCCTTCGACCAGCCCACCCGTCCGGCGATGCCCGCGACGCCGAGCACCGCCACGAGGGCTGCGGCCGCCGTCGGCCCCATGCCGAGCTGCTGGGCGCCGAAGAGTGCCACGTACGTGTTGACCGAGGCGATTCCGCAGCCCAGGAAGAGGGAGAAGACCGCCAGCCAGGCGATGGCGCCCCGCGGCATCAGCGACGAGCGCGGCGGCGCCGCCTTCGCCGGCGGATCGGCGGGCAGGGCGCGATGCGCCCACAGCGCAGCCAGCGCGGCCGCAGCGGAAGCCGTCCACACTGCCCCGCGCCAGCCGACCCCGCCGGCCAGCGCAGCCAGAGGCAATCCGGCGGCGAACGCGCCCAGTTGTACACCGGACTGCTTCATCCCGGTCACCGGCCCGCGCCGGGCGGGCGGAACGGCGGCCAGGATCGCCTTGTTGGTCGCGGGATTGGCGAGCGCCTGCGGCAGTCCGCCCAGCGCGACGGCGGCGAGGAGGAACCCCGGCCCGGGCGCGGCGCCGATCAGCCCGAGCGCCGCCGCGGACACCAGCAGCAGGACGACGAGGGAGCGGCGCGGACCCGTCCGGTCCACCATCCGCCCACCGACCGGTGACAGAACGGCCGCCGTTCCGAAGCCGATCGTCGTCGTCAGGCCGAGGGCGGTCGGCGACACACCCAGTTCGCCCACCAACCGCGGACCGAGCGCGCCGAGCAGGAACAGCTGCAGCATCGAGAAGGCCATGGCGCCGGTCAGCAGCGCCGTCAGGCGCCCCTCCGCCCCTGCCCCGGCTGCCTTCGCCGAGGTCGTCCGTTCTGCCACTGCAGACTCCGTTCCCACACCTGTCATTTCGGTCCACGGCAGGAGTCGGAAGGGTGAACGACCGGGTTCCCAGGCCCTGTTGTGGCGTGCGACACATACGGTTTTGTCCGGTGATGCCAATTAACGGCGCCCCTCTGTAGCCGCCTTGAAAGGGATGCGACGATGAGCCCGCCATGACCCAGGGACGATGTTGTCGCGCGGTACGGGCTGCGATGTTCGCGGCCACCTGCGTGCTGCTCGCCTCCCTCGCCCACATCCTCATGACGGGGACGGCCGTCCCCTGGTGTGCCGTGGCGGCGGCTTCGGGCGCCACCGGCGCGCTCGCGTGGTTCCTCGCCGCGTACGAACGGGGCCTCCTGGCCGTCATCTCGGCGACGGTCGCCGTCCAGGCCGCCCTGCACACCGGGTTCTCACTGGCCCAGGCGGCCGCTGCGCCGTCCGCGCCGGGCGGCGCCGGCACCTCCCTCGCCCGCCGGTGGGCCGGGTACCTGCTCTGTGAGCCGGCCGGCGCCTCGCCGCTGCACGCCGCCGAACCGGTACACACGGCCGGCCACGCACACCACGCCGCGCAGGCGGTGACCGATGGCAGCATGGCCCTGCAGATGCCAACGCAGATGCCGTTGCCCGTGCGGATGCCGGTGCGGATGGCCGTGTCCGCCGGACACGACATGGGCTCCATGTCACCGGGCGGCATGCTGGCCGCCCACCTGCTCGCCGCCCTGCTCTGCGGACTCTGGCTCGCGTACGGGGAGCGGGGTGCATTCCGGGTCCTGCGCGCCGTGGCCGGTCTGCTCCTCGTACCGCTGCGGCCGGCCCTCCGCCTCCCCGCGCCCCCTCACCGGCCGCGCCTGCGCGCCCGCCGGGGCCTCGGATCGCGCCGCCTGCGCGGGCTCCTGCTCGTCCACGCCATCACCTCACGGGGTCCGCCCCTCGGGACCGCTGTCAGCTGACAGCCGGCTCACCGACGCGCGCGGCGCGATTCCGCCGCCCGCCTCGGTCATCGGCCTTGCCGTCCGGCAGGCCGTACCGCTCACCGGCCCGCCGCGCCACGCAGTGCGTGTGCGGCGCCGGCTCCGGATCCCGGATTCCCAGAAGGACATCAGGCGATGACCCCTGCCCTGCATCCCCGTCCGACCGCCGCCGAGACGACGACGGCGCCCGCCCGCCTCACGGGCGGTGCGGACGAGCCGACCACCCTGCTGGCGCTCGCCGCGCGCGACGGCGACCCCGACGCGGTGGACCGCTTCGTACGCGCCCTGCACCGCGACGTCCGGCGCTACGTGGCGTACCTCAGCGCC
Source organism: Streptomyces sp. NPDC051364 (assembly GCF_040682115.1). Lineage (NCBI taxonomy): Bacteria > Bacillati > Actinomycetota > Actinomycetes > Kitasatosporales > Streptomycetaceae > Streptomyces > Streptomyces sp. NPDC051364. The sequence goes on from NZ_JBFBAH010000026.1 coordinate 53,209, forward strand.
GATCCGCAGGCGGCGGACGACCTGACGCAGGAGACGTTCCTGCGCGCCCTCGGCAGCCTGCACCGCTTCGAGGGCCGCTCCTCCGCCCGCACCTGGCTGCTGTCCATCGCCCGGCGCACCGTCATCGACAGCCTCCGCCACAAGGCGGCCCGCCCCAAGATCTCGGACCGGGACGACTGGCAGACCGCCGCCGAACGGACGCAGCCCCGCGGCCTGCCCGGGTTCGAGGACGGAATCGCCCTCGCCGAGCTGCTGGGCACGATCCCCGCCGAACGCCGTGACGTCTTCGTGCTCACCCAGATCCTGGGGCTCCCCTACGCCGAGGCGGCGACCGCCCTCGGCTGCCCGATCGGCACGATCCGCTCCCGGGTGGCCCGCGCCCGTACGTCGCTCATGGCGCTCCTCACGGACGCCGAAACACCGGCTCTCGCGGCTTCGGCCGCCTGACCGCCACCGGCCGGGGCAACGACCCTGCCCCGGCCCCCCTGACCCCTGTCCGCCCTTCAGCCGGCGGACGGCCTCGTCGGACACGCGCCGCTGGAGGTCGGCGAGTTGCCCGGGGGTGTACGCGGTTCCGGCCTCGAAGCGCAGCCGGCGTTTCTCGGCCCAGATCTTCCGGCCGAGGTTGTGGGTGAGCCGGCCGCCGATCCGTGCGTCCGCCCTCTCCACGCAGAGCGAACAGCGTTGCCGGCTGCGGCTGTTGCCGCCGAGCGCAATGTCCTGCACCAGGCCGACTTCGCAGCCGGACAGCCGGCCCCGCCGTTCGACCAGGGTCGCGAACCGGTTCGAGTCGGGCAGGTACGTGATGTCCGAGATCTCGCCGGTGACATCGCCCAGGTGCGGCGCGGCCTGTGCCTTTCCGACCACGCAGGGCGCCCGGGCCGCCGGCCCGGGCACCGGCTCGCCCACGATCTGCATGTGTCGCATGTACGCGCGATCCTGGAGGTAGGAGCCGTACACCAGCCACCAGATCGCGCCCAGCCCGAGGAGGCCGGCCAGCCATCCGAGGGCCACCACCGCTCCCCCGCTCCCCCGGCCCGTACCGCTTTCCGCGGAGCACCTTCACCACCAGCCACAGCAGGGTGACGAGGGCGGCGGCCGGAGGCGGCGCAGCCAGCCACGAAAGGATCTTCCGGCCATCAGCGCCTCCCGACGTCGACTTGCTCGATCCACCCGACCGTTCGTTCCCCGCGTGTGTACTCCGCACCGGGGTCGGCCAGTCACTCGGCGCAACCGTCAGGGCGCGACCGCTATACCGTCCGTTCTCCGCCACCCGCAAGGCTTCAGCGGGAAAATCCTTGATGACGCACTAGACTGGCCGGTTGTTTGGCGCTGGACCGGAACAACCCGGGCAAACCTGGGCTCCGCCGGCGACCCGGACCTTCTTCCGGGACCGAGACGCGAGGGCCGATGGCAGCCACACCTGAGCGCGGTGAGATGACCCTGCTCGACGACGGGGACCCGTACGACGAGTCCGGCAAATCCGCCCGGTTCTGCGCCGGACCCGCCGCCCCTGCGCGCACTCTCGTGGACATCTTCGAGGCCTCCGTACGGGCCTGCCCCGACGAGCTCGCCCTGGACGACGGCACCGCCCGGCTGACCTACCGGGCGCTGGCCGTCGAGGTCGAACGCCGCAGGCGCGCCCTCGAGGCCGCCGGGGTGGGCCTCGGCGACCGGGTCGGCGTACGTGTGCCGTCCGGGACCAACGAGCTGTACTCGGCCATCCTCGCCGTGCTCGCCGCCGGCGCCGCCTACGTGCCGGTCGATGCCGAGGACCCGGACGAGCGGGCCGAGCTGGTCTTCGGCGAGGCCGGGGTGCGGGCGGTGCTCGGCGCCGGAGGGCGCATCGACGCCACCGGCCTGGCGGACGCTGCCGTGTCCGCCGCACGGCCCGGCCCCGAGCACGACGCGTGGATCATCTTCACCTCCGGTTCCACCGGAAAGCCCAAGGGCGTCGCCGTCAGCCACCGCAGCGCCGCCGCCTTCGTGGACGCCGAGGCGGCGCTGTTCCTCACCGAGGAGCCGATCGGCCCCGGCGACCGGGTCATGGCCGGCCTGTCCGTCGCCTTCGACGCCTCCTGCGAGGAGATGTGGCTGGCCTGGCGCTACGGCGCCTGCCTCGTGCCCGTCCCGCGCTCCCAGGTGCGCAGCGGCGCCGACCTCGGCCCCTGGCTGGCGGAGCAGGAGATCACCGTGGTCTCCACCGTGCCGACCCTGGCCGCGCTCTGGGAGCCGGAGACCCTCAACGAGGTCCGGCTGCTGATCTTCGGCGGCGAGGCCTGCCCGCCCGAGCTGACCCAGCGACTGGTCACCGAGGGCCGCGAGGTCTGGAACACGTACGGCCCCACCGAGGCCACCGTCGTCGCCTGCGCCTCGCTCCTGACCGGGGAGGAGCCGATCCGGATCGGCCTCCCGCTGAACGGCTGGGAACTGGCCGTGGTCGACGAGTCCGGCGAGCCGGTGCCGATGGGCGGCAGCGGCCAGCTCGTGATCGGCGGCGTCGGCCTGGCCCGCTACCTCGACCCCGAGAAGGACGCCGAGAAGTACGCCCCGCTGGAATCCCTCGGCTGGGTACGCGCCTACCGCAGCGGCGACCTGGTGCGCGCGGAACCCGAGGGGCTGGTCTTCCTCGGCCGCGGCGACGAGCAGATCAAGCTCGGCGGCCGCCGGGTCGAACTGGGCGAGGTGGACGCCGCCCTCCAGGCCCTGCCGGGCGTCGCAGGCGCCGCCTCGGCCGTCCGTACGGCGCGCAGCGGCAACCAGCTGCTCGTCGGCTACCTGGTCGCCCAGGAGGGCTGGGACCATGCGGCGGCCGTCGAGCGGCTGCGTGCCGAGCTGCCCGCGGCCCTCGTACCACTGCTCGCGCGGGTCGACGAGCTGCCGACCCGCACCTCCGGCAAGGTGGACCGCGACGCGCTGCCCTGGCCCCTGCCCGAGCTGGAGACCACGGGCCCGGCAGAGCAGCTGTACGGCACCGAGGCCTGGCTCGCCGAGCAGTGGAGCGAGACCCTCGGGGTGGCCGTCACCGGCGCAGCCGACGACTTCTTCGCGATCGGCGGCAGCAGCCTCGCCGCCGCGCAGCTCACCACCCGGCTGCGCACCCGCTACCCGCGGGCGGCCGTCCTCGACATCTACCAGCAGCCCACCCTGCGCAAGCTGGCCCGGCGGCTGGAGAAGTCCGTACGGGACGACGACGCGGCCCGGACCGTCGCTCCCGTTCCGCTGCGGACCAAGGTGGTGCAGTCGCTCCTGCTGCTGCCGCTGTTCACCCTGGTCGGACTGCGCTGGAGCGTGGCGCTGCTGGCGCTCGGCAACGCACTGCACTGGTTCGGTGCGTATCCGTGGGCGCCGACCGCCTCGTGGTGGTTCGTCGTCCCCGGTGCGGCGCTGCTCTTCAGCCCGCCGGGCCGGCTCGCCATCGCGGCCGGCGGGGCGCGGCTGCTGCTGCGCGGGGTGAAGGCGGGGCGCCACCCGCGCGGCGGAAGCGTGCACCTGAGGCTGTGGACGGCCGAGCGGCTGGCCGAGTACGTCGGCGCGACGTCGCTCACCGGCTCCTGGCTGGAGCGGTACGCGCGGGCGCTCGGCGCCAAGGTGGGCCCCGAGGTGGACCTGCACTCGCTGCCGCCGGTGACGGGCATGCTCAAGCTCGGCCGCGGCTGCGCCGTGGAGTCCGAGGTGGACCTCTGCGGGCACTGGCTGGACGGGGACCGGCTCGAGATCGGCCCGGTCAAGGTCGGCGCGGGCGCGGTGGTCGGCACCCGCAGCATGCTGTTCCCGGGTGCGCGGGTCGGCAAGCGGGCCGAGGTGGCCCCCGGCTCCGCCGTGGTCGGGCAGATTCCGACCGGGCAGCGCTGGGCCGGCGCGCCCGCCGTGAAGCTCGGCAAGGCCAAGCGGAACTGGCCCAAGGAGCGCCCGCCGCGCGGGCTCCCCTGGCGGGCCGCTTACGGGGCTGCGGGCTTCGGCCTCACGTCCCTGCCCGTGCTCGCCACCCTGCCCGCGCTGCTCGTGGTGAGCCGGTTCGTGCCCGCCGGCGCCGGGCTGGTGGAGGCACTGCGCGGAGCCCTGCTCGCCGTGGTGCCCGGGGCGCTCGCGTACGGGTTCACGTACGCGCTGCTCCTGCTGGTCTCCGTACGTCTGCTCAGCCTCGGGCTGCGCACCGGGATCCATCCGACGCACAGCCGGGTCGGCTGGCAGGCCTGGACCGTCACCCAGCTGATGGACCTGTCCCGGGAGACGCTCTTCCCGCTGTACGCCGGGCTGATCACCCCGGTGTGGCTGCGGCTGCTCGGCATGAAGATCGGCCGGGGCGCGGAGGTGTCCACCGTGCTCGCGCTGCCGAGCCTCACCACGGTCGGCGAAGGCGCGTTCCTCGCCGACGACACCCTGACCGCGCCCTACGAGCTGGGCGGCGGCTGGATGCGGATCGGCCACTCCGAGATCGGCCGCCGGGCGTTCCTCGGCAACTCCGGCATGACCGCGCCGGGCCGCACCGTGCCGGACGACGGGCTGGTCGGCGTGCTGTCGGCGACCCCGAAGAAGGCCAAGAAGGGCAGCTCGTACCTGGGCCTGCCGCCGGTCCGGCTGCCGCGGTCCGCCGCCGACGCCGACCAGAGCCGGACGTACGATCCGCCCGCGCGGCTGCTGTGGGCGCGCGGGCTGGTGGAGCTGTGCCGGCTCGTCCCGGTGTTCTGCTCGGCGGCGCTGGCGGTGCTGACCGTGGCGGCGCTCTGCGCGCTGAGCACGGCGAGCGGGCTCGGCACCTGGGAGGCCGCACTGCTGTCCGGAGGGGTCCTGCTGACCGCCGGTCTGGCCGCGGGTGCGGTGTCCGTGGCCGCGAAGTGGCTGCTCGTGGGCCGGCACCGGGCGGGCGAGCACCCGCTGTGGAGCAGCTTCGTGTGGCGCAACGAGCTGGCCGACACCTTCGTCGAGGTGGTGGCCGTGCCGTGGCTGGCCGGACCAGTGCCCGGTACGCCGCTGCTGAACCTGTGGCTGCGCGGGCTCGGGGCGCGGATCGGCCGGGGCGTATGGTGCGAGAGCTACTGGCTGCCGGAAACGGACTTGGTGGTGCTGGGCGATGCGGTCAGCGTGAACCGTGGCTGCGTGTTGCAGACACACCTCTTCCACGACCGGATCTTGAGGACGGATACTGTGGTCCTCCGCGAGGGTGCCACCCTGGGCCCGGGCGGAATCGTCCTGCCCGGAAGTACGGTCGGGGCCCACAGCACACTGGGTCCGGCCTCTCTCGTGATGGCCGGGGAATCCGTCCCCGCCGACACGCGTTGGCTGGGCAACCCGATCGAGGCATGGCGGACCTGACAAGGGCCCGGGCACAGCGCAGGGAGCGGAAGCGGCAATGAGCGGCCAGAGAACAGCGGCATCGGACCCGTACTTCCCGGACAACGGAGACTCCCGTTACCGCGTGCACCGGTACGAACTCGCTCTGGAGTACCGTCCCGGCCCCAACCGGCTGGCCGGGACGGCCCGGCTCAGTGCGATCGCCGGGCGGGCGCCGCTCACCGAGTTCCACCTGAACCTGGCCGAGTTCAAAATAGGCCGGATGCTGGTGAACGGCCGGGTGCCGCACTACACCCACCGGGGCGGAAGGCTCCGCATCCGGCCGGCCAAGCCGCTGCCCGCCGGCGCCGCGTTCACGGTGGAGGTGCACTGGGCGGGCAACCCTAAGCCGGTCCGCAGCCCCTGGGGCGGTCTCGGCTGGGAGGAGCTGAGCGACGGCGCTCTGGTGGCCAGCCAGCCGGTCGGGGCGCCCTCCTGGTACCCGTGCAACGACCGGCCCGCCGACAAGGCCTCGTACCAGATCTCGATCAACACCCCGTCCGCCTACACGGTGGTGGCCGGCGGGCGGCTGCTCACCAGGACGACCAGGGCCAGCACGACCACGTGGGTGTACGAGCAGTCCGCGCCGACCTCCAGCTACCTGGTCGGGCTGTCCATCGGCGTGTACCAGACGGTGCTGCTCGGCGACCCCGGGCTCGGCGGTGTCCCGCAGAGCGCCCACGTACCGGCGCACCTGCTGCCGCAGTTCTCCCGCGACTTCGCCCGGCAGCCCGCCATGATGCAGCTGTTCGAGGAGCTGTTCGGGCCGTATCCCTTCGGCGAGTACGCGGTGGTCGTCGCCGACGAGGAACTCGACGTACCGGTGGAAGCCCAGGGGCTCTCCCTGTTCGGTGCCAACCACGTGGACGGCGGACGCGGTTCGGAGCGCCTCGTCGCCCACGAGCTCGCGCATCAGTGGTTCGGCAACAGCGTGACCATCGCCGACTGGCGGCACATCTGGCTGAACGAGGGCTTCGCGAAGTACGCCGAGTGGCTCTGGTCGGAGCGCTCCGGCGGCCGCACCGCGCATGCGCTGGCGGCCGCCGCGCACCGGCTGCTGGCCTCGCAGGCGCTGGATCTGCGCCTCGTCGACCCGGGCCGCAAGCTGATGTTCGACGATCGTCTGTACGAGCGCGGAGGTCTCGTCCTGCACGCGATCCGCTGCGCCCTGGGGGACGGCGCGTTCTTCCGCATGCTGCGCGACTGGGCCACCATGCACCGCCACGGTGTGGTGACCACCGCGGCCTTCACCCAGCACGTGGCCCGCTATACGGGCGATCCGCTGGAAGACCTGTTCTCGGCCTGGCTGTACGAGCCGGCCCTCCCGCCGCTGCCCTCGCCGCCCGCCCGGCTGGCGACACCGGCGAAGCCCGCGTACCCGCCCACGAACGGCGAGCCCGCGCGCCGCGGCCGGACCTCCGCCTGACGCGGGTCCGGCCCTGCGCCGCGGTTGCGGCGCAGGGCCGGTTCGCCCCGTCGCTGCCGGTCAGCCGGCTGCCTTGCGCATGTGCGCCGCGGCGCGCTGCTCGAACTCGTCCGGGGACACGTCCTCGATGTGGGTGGCTATCGTCCACCGGTGGCCGAACGGGTCGAGGACCTGTCCCGCCCGGTCGCCGAAGAAGTGGTCCTGGACTTCTCGCTGCTGCTTCGCCCCGGCGCGCAGGGCACGGGCGAAGGTGGCGTCGACGTCCTCGACGAACAGGTACAGCGTGACCGGGGTACCGCCGACGGAGTGGGGGCCGAGCAGGCCGGCTTCCCGCAGCTCGTCGGACAGCATCACGATCGTGCCGCCGATCTGGATCTGCGCGTGCATGATCTTGCCGTTGGGGGCGGTGGAACGGGCCAGTTCCTTCGCACCGAAGGCCTCGGTGTAGAAGGCGATCGCCTCGCTCGCCCCGTCGACGGACAGGTAGGCCGTCAGCTCCGCGTACCCGTCCGGGATTGATTTGACCATTCTTGACCTCCGTGATCTTCGATTACTTGCGTGCGGTGAGCTGGTCGAGTGCGTCGAGGAAGCTGCGCAACTCGTCCTCGGTGCCGAGCGATACGCGCAGGTGGCCGGGAAAACCGAACAGGCCGGTGTCCCGCACGAGAATCCCGTAGTCCTTGGCGAGGGCGTCCTGCGCCTCCCGGGAGGCGTCGACCTGGACGGCGACGAAGTTCGTCACCGACGGGACGTACCGGTACCCGCGCCGCTCCAGCGCCGCGGTGAACCACGCACGCCGCTGCGCGGTGCCCTCGCGGATCTCGCCGAGGAACTGCTGGTCGGCGAGTGCGGCCAGTGCTCCCGCCTGTGCGACCCGGTTGACGCTGAACGGAAGGACGTTCAGGGTCCGGCGGACTTCGGCGATGAGATCGGCTCGGCCGACGGCATAGCCGATCCGCAGGGCCGCCAGCCCGTACGCCTTGGAGAAGGTGCGCAGCGCCACCACCGGGGCGTCCCGGTCGAGGAAGTCCCTGGTCTGCGGCAGGCCCGGGTCGCTGAACTCCTGATACGCCTCGTCGAAGACCAGCGGCACCCCGCCGGCCTGCGCCGCGTCGATGAGAGTGGCGTACGCCTCCTCCGGAAGTGCGGTGCCGGACGGGTTGTGCGGATTGCACACGTATCCGATGCCGTGCTCCGGCAGTGCGTTCGCGAACTCCTTGACGTCGAGGCCGCCGTCCCTCAGGGGGAGGGCTACGACCCCGCGTCCGATGCGTTCCAGGGATTCCGGGTAGCCGGGGAACGTACCGGCGGCGACCAGACCGGGCCGCGAGAGGTCACCGAGCGTCAACGCGGTCGCCAGCACCAGCTCGTCGCTGCCGTTGGCCACGGCGATCTGGTCCTCGGCCACGCCCCAGTGCTGGGCGAGGGCCTTGACGAGGCCCTCCCGCTGCGGCGCGGGATAGCGGTTGACCCGGTCCAGTGCTCCGGCAGCCGCGGTGACGGCCGCCGGGCTCGCCCCGTAGGGGCTCTCGCTCAGGTGCAACCGCACCATCGTGTCCGCATCCGGCACGCTGGTGTTGTAGACCTTCGGCTCCGGACGGGCGGGCGCACTCACAGCTGGGATCCCAACAGGATTCCGAAGCAGTAACTCCCCACCGCCGCTTCCTTGGTGACGAAGCAGTGCTCGCTGCCCGCCGGGATGCGCATCACTGCCGGCGAGGTCAGTTCGTGCAGGACCCCGTCGAGATGGACCTCGATGCGCGCCTGGCCGGGGAGCGGCGAGACCAGGAAGTAGATCTCGTCGACCTCGTGGGTGTGCGGTGCGGCCACCGGCTTGTCCACGAGCGTGCTGAGCTCACCGCCCGCGATCTGCACCGGCATGCCACCGAACATGTCCGCCGTGAGGTAGAAGGGCGCGGGCTGGTGGTGCCCCGCCACCGCGAGCGGGATGGGAAGGTCGGAGACGATTTCGGGAGTGGCCGTGCGGCTCACGCTGCCTCCAGCACGAAGAGATAGGTGTGCGGCGCGCCGAAGGGCACCGCGCGTCGGAGATGCATGCCTCCCTTGTCGAAGAGTTCCTCGTACTGCTCACGCGTGTAGATGGGGACACCCATCAGGGCGTGGGCCAGTTCGAATCCGCTGGAGAACACCGGCAGGGTGCTCTCGCCGCCGCGCGGGCGCACCGTGGTGTCGCCGAGCAGGAACGTGTTGGCCTTGGGGAAGGCCGCACGCAGCCGGGGAATCACCTCGTCGCGGCGGGTCGGGTCGACGAGCAGGTCGTGCAGGAACATGAAGCTCATCACGACGTCGGCTTCGTCGGCGCCGTCGATCCGCTGCCCGTTGAACAGGATGTCGAGTACGTCCGCGCACACGGGCTCGACGGTGCCCTTGAGGCCGTACCGGTCGACGGTGTCCGCGCCGAGCTCGGTGGCGGACTTGCTGATGTCGATACCGAGTCCGCGGCTTCCGGGGCGGGCCTTGACCAGCCGGGAGACCCGCTCGCTGACGCCGGCGCCGAGGTCGACGAGCGTCGTGAAGTCGAGCCTGGAGATCTCCTCGTCCAGGATGTGCCGCATGAGCGCGGAGTCCGCCTGCGCCGAGCCGAGGGCCACCATCCCCTCGTCGCGGTGGAGGTCGACGCCGAAGCGGCGCTCCCCGCGGGCGACGGAGGCGGCGTTCGCGAAGACGTCGTGGTATCCGCCGACGCCCCAGGTGAAGAAGCCCAGCTTCTGGCGGGCCTCGTCACCGGTCCGGGTCGCCCGGACTCGGTCGCCGTGCGCCTCCAGGTACCCGAAGGACTCCGCGGCGCGGATCAGGGAGCGGAAGACGGCCTCGTCCAGGCCGTTCTCCCGGCAGAACGGGGCCACGTCGGCGGAGCCGTCGTCCTGCAGTGTGCGGAACAGCCCAAGGCGCTCCAGTGCGTGCAGCACGTGCGCGCAGATGAAACCGTTGAAAGCGGTGTCGGGGTTCAGTGGCGTCGGCGCCTCGCCGAGCCATTGTGCGGTCGATGTGTCTACCGGCGGCATCGTCTACACCTCTCGGGAATGCGGCGGGCGGGCCGTGGGGGCGCCGCCCGCCGCGAGACTGACCTGGTCAGAAGGCCTCGAGCCGGGCCAGGTTGATGCCCAGCGAGTACGGGGTGAGGTCGACGCTCGGCTGGTGGCCCTGGTAGAGGTCGCGGATGATCTGGCCGGCGAGGGGCGCCTGCGCCAGTCCGTGGCCCGTGAAGCCGGCGGCGTAGAAGATCCGCTCGTGCCGACCGGTGCCCTTGCCGATGATGGCCGACTTCGTCGGTGTGACGTCCAGGCTTCCGGTCCATGCGCTGTAGAGCTTGACGCCCTCCAGCTGCGGGTACCACTTCGGCAGCTCGTCGACGGCCGCCTGGTACCAGATGTCCCGCAGCCCGTCCTGCTTGGAGATGCGCTCCAGGCCGACGAGGAAGGCCTTGCCCATTCCCATCGTCTTCAGCCCGGACACGGGGTGGAAGGTGAACGGGGAGTTGTGCACGTCGCGGTCGGTGCGGATCGCGTCGGTGTGCAGCAGCTCGGCGAACTGCCCCCACACCGGCAGGTCCAGGCCGGTCAGCTTGGCGACGTCGCCGCTCCACGGTCCGGCCGCGATGACGATCGCGTCCGCGGTGAAGTCGCCCGCCGTCGTGTTGACCACGCCGCTGTCGCCGTCCAGGCCGGTGACGGCGACGTTGGAGAACAGCCGAGCGCCGTGCTGCCTGGCGCCCTCGGCGTACCCCTGGACGATCAGTTCCGGCTTGATGCGGTACGTGTCCGGGTTCCAGACCGCCGCCTCGATGGTGTCGGGGTCCAGCCAGGGGTTGAGCTCGACCGCCTGGGCGGCGGTGAGCATTTCCACCGACGCTCCGGCCTCGCGGTGGTCCGCCAGGTCCGCCTCGAGCTCGGCCGCCTGCTGCGGGCTGGTCAGCACCGTCAGCAGCCCGAGGTTCTGCAGCCCGACGTCGACGCCCATGGCCGCGGAGAACTGCTTGTACTCGGCGAGGCTGCGCGTCGCCATCTCGGAGTCGTGCGGCTTGCGGGGGAAATAGGTACGGAATGCGCGCGCGGTCTGCGACGTGGTCGCGGCACCGAACTGGTTCTTTTCCACGAGGACGACGTCAATGCCCGCCTTGGCCGCGTGGTAGGCGATGGAAGTGCCGATCACCCCTCCGCCGATGACCAGCATTTCCGCCGTATTCTTCTGATCAGACATTCGTGCTCCTCGCAACGTTCGGACGGTAGGTCCAGTCGTCTCCCGTGAGGTCCCACGGGAACAGCTGCAGATTCCACGCACCGAGGGCATTGACGTACGTCGCCATCTGCGCCATCAGAGCGACGAATTCTTCCCGGGTGGTGATGACGTCGAGTGCGGCGACCACCTCCTTGGTGATGTCCCAGAGGGTGTTCATTCCGCAGTAGCCCAGGAACTCGGTGGGCTTCACCAGCAGGATCTTGGCCAGCTCGATCAGCGACGGGAACGGCATGTCGATCTTCCGGCCGGCCCGCACCAGGGTGGTGTAGTTCACGTATCCCAGCGGCCGCGTCTCGCCGTTCACGGCGACGAGGGTGGTCAGGACCGAGTTCTTCGTCCCGGCACCGGAGGTGCCCCGGGACTTGCCCTCGTGGATGTCCACCAGTTCGTCGGTCGGGTCGACCAGCACCCGCTCGGTCTCCGCGGCGATCTTCTCGATCAGCTCGCGGACCAGCTCGGACTCGGCAGCGAGCCGCTGCACGCCCTGGCCGGCCGGCCCGTCCACCCGCCGCACGTGGGCGATCACGGGCACACCGTTGCCGTGGACGGATTCCCAGACCAGCTGACCGATCTTCGGCAGCAGGTCGACGTCCTCCGGCACGACGTGGCCGATCGGCGAGGTCGGCATCGGCTCGGTGAGCTCGCCGTACTTGATGGTCAGGTGCTGCACGGGGGAAAGGAACACCGTGCCATTGGGCTGGATCTTGCGATTCACCTTGTAATCCGGAACCGCGTGCAGCAAGTCGTGCGCCGGCGGTACGTGGTACATGCAGTCGCCGGCCACGAGCGCATGCCCCTGAAGGGTCGTGTACGGCAATGCCGCCCACAACGGCTCCACAAGTTCTGCATTGCGTCCCTCGAGGAGGGTGACGCGAACCTTGGCGCCGATCGGCTCCCAGGAGATCTCGATTTGCCGCATTGTGCTCCTACCTCTAATCGGGTTGGAATACGAGTGACGGCCACACTGCCGTCGCAAATCGAATATACGAATGGCGACATTCGATCGGCCGACAGGGGTCGCTTTTCTGTCACATCGCCGATTCCCTGTCACTTCGCACGACCCTCGATTCTCGGGAATTTGGAATTCCGATTCCAGAAATGCAGAATTCGCGGATTCGCGTGAAAAACACATGGCCGCCGCACTGTGGACAGTGCGGCGGCCATGTGAGGAGAGCCCGGGCCGGCAACGGCACGGGGGGTGAAGTCCGGGCGGGTTACGCCCCGTTGCGGGCGAGCGAGAACGGCGTGATGTCGACGCCGGGGTGCCGGCCGAGGTGCAGGTCCCGAATGATCTTGCCGGTGGCGGGTGCCTGGCCGAGTTCGTGGCCGGTGAAGCCGGTGGCGAAGAGGATCCGTTCGTGCCGGCCGCCCGCCCTGCCGATGAGGGCGCTCCTGGAGGGCGTGACGTCGAGGGTTCCGGTCCATGCGCTGTGCAGCGTGACGTCCCGCAGGCGCGGGTACCGCTGCGCCACCTCGTCCATGGCCGCCTCGTGCCAGATGTCCCGCATGCCCGGCTGCCGGGAGAAGCGCTCGAGGCCCACCAGGAAGGACGGCCCCATCCCCATCGTCTTCAGTCCGGCCGCGGGGTGGAAGGTGAACGGCGATGCGATGTCGCCGTCGCCGACCGGGTCGGTGTGGAACAGCTCGGCGAACTGGCCCCACACCGGGAGCTCGAGGCCGGCCAGCCCGGCGATGTCACCGCTGCCGTGCTCGTCCGCGAGGACGATCGCCTGCGCGGTGAAATCGCCCGCCGTGGTGGCGACGTGGCCGGTGGACGCGTCCAGCCCGGTCACGGTGGCGCCGGTGACCAGCCGCGCGCCGTGCTTCTGCGCACCTTCGGTATAGCCCCGGAGCACCTCGTCCGCCCTGAGGCGGATCATCTGCGGACACCAGACCGCCGCTTCGACACCGGCCGGGTCCAGCCAGGGATTACGCTCGACGGCCTGCACCGCGGTCAGCAGCTCCAGCTGCACGCCGGCCGCGCGCTGGTCGGGCACCTCCGCCAGCAGCTCGGCCGCCTCGTCCTCGGTGGCCGCCACCACGAGCATCCCGGTCTCCGTCACCTCGAGATCGGCGCCCGTGGCGGCGCCGAACGAGCGGAAATCGGCCAGGCTGCGCGCGACCAGTTCGGAGTCGTACACGCGCCCGGGAAAATAGGTGCGAAATGCGCCGGCGGTCTGTGTCGCGGTGGCACCGGACTGATCCCGTCCCAGTACGACGACGTCAACGCCTGCTTCCGCGCAGTGGTAGGCAACGGACATCGCGATCACCCCGGTACCGATGACCAGCAATTCCGCCGTGTTCTTCTGCTCAGACATCCGCAATCTCCGTAACGTGGCCTGCCCGCGTCGGCCCGGAATTCGAACAGCCGAGTGTGCCGAGTGGTGGTGTGGCCGACGGAGTGCAGCATGGAAGCCGGTGCGGAGCCGTACGGGGAAAAATGGCGCGGGTCTGTCAGGTCAACGGGCCCACCCGCCCCCGAGTTGACGAACAGTCCGCCTCTTCGTCGGCAGCTGCGCCGAAGAGGCGGACCATGTCACACATGAGGACAGCTGCCCCGCACCTACTTCTTGAGCGGCGCCTGGAGGCTCCAGACGCGACCGTCGGGGTCGCGCACCTTCATTTCCTGCGTTCCGTAGTGGGTCTCCTCGAACGGCGTGACCACCTCGACGGACGGGTCGACCGCGAACTCGCCGGCGTCCCCCACCCGCAGAACGACCTGGAAGTCGGGCTTCTGGTCCTCGGGGATCTCGGCGAGCAGCAGGTAGGGGCCGTCCCCGTTGCGGAGCATCCCCGAGCCTTCCTCGGTCGCGAACTCGACGTTGTAGCCCAGCGACTGGAAGAACTTGGCCGCCTTGCCCCAGTTATGGGTCTCGAGGTACACGCCTTCGACACCTTCGGTGCTCATGCCTGCTTTCCTTTCCGCGGTTCCTGCTCGTGGACGGCGAGATACGTGCGCAACGCCTCGGCGACCAGGGCCGAGAGCGACGACTCGTTCTCGATTGCATGGTGCTTGATCTGCCGGATGAGTTCCACCGGCAAGTAGACGTTGAACTGCTTTACTTCTGCACGCATACTAGGATGCTAGCATCCGTGCGCTCGTTCAACTAGAGCTGATCGAACAAGAGTTACAAACCGAGGAGGGCTCCGAACAATGAAACGCCAATGGTGGACGCTGCTGGTGGTGTGCGCCGCCACGTTCATGCTGCTGCTGGACGTCACGATCGTCGCGGTCGCGCTCCCTGACATCCAGCACTCGCTGGACGCGAGCTTCAGCGGCCTGCAATGGACGACGGATGCCTATGCGTTAAGCCTGGCAGCGCTCCTGCTCACCTCGGGCTCCCTTGCCGACCTGTACGGCAGGCGGCGCCTGTTCGTCATCGGACTGGCGGTCTTCACCGCGGGATCTCTGCTGTGCGGCATTGCGCAGGACCAGCTGATGCTGATCCTGTCCCGCGCGGTGCAGGGAATCGGTGGCGCGATCCTTTTCGCCACCTCCCTGGCGCTGCTCGCCGGCACGTTCCAGGGCAGGGAGCGGGGCTCGGCCTTCGGCATCTGGGGTGCCGTCGCGGGTGTCGCCACCGCGCTCGGCCCGGTGCTCGGCGGTGTGATCACCAGCGGGATCAGCTGGCGCGGCATCTTCCTGGTGAACCTGCCGATCGGCATCGCCGCGATCTTCATCACGCTCCGCCTGGTGGACGAGTCCCGTCCGCCGCGCGCCTCCAAGATCGACTGGCTGGGCATCGTACCGCTCACGGCAGGCCTGTTCAGTCTGGTCTACGCCCTGATCAGGGCGAGCGACACGGCATGGGGCGAGCAGGGCGTGCTGATCTGCTTCGGCCTGGCCGCGGTGTTCCTCGTGGCGTTCGCGGTGATCGAGTCGCGCGTGTCCGACCCGATGTTCGACCTGAAGCTGCTGCGCACCCCGACCTTCCTCGGCGGCTCGATCGCCGCCTTCGCGATGAACGCCTCGCTGTTCGCAATGTTCATCTACCTCGTGCTGTACCTGCAGAACGACCTCGGATACAGCGCGATGGGCACCGGCGCCCGGCTCCTGGTCAGCTCCGGCTGCACGCTCGTCGCCGCCATGGCGGCAGGCCGCCTCATGAGCAAGGTCCCGACCCGGTGGCTGATCGGCCCCGGCCTGGTCATCGTAGGGATCGGCCTCCTGCTCATGACGGGCGTGTCCGCCGACTCCGACTGGACCCACCTCATCCCGGGGTTCATCGTCACGGGCATCGGGGCCGGCATGGTCAACCCGCCGCTGGCCTCGACCGCGATCGGTGTCGTCCCGGTGTGGCGTGCCGGAATGGCCTCCGGCGTGAACCAGACCTTCCGGCAGGTGGGCATCGCCGTCGGCATCGCCGTGTACGGCTCGCTGTTCACCTCCTCGCTGCACGACGCCCTGCGGGAGCGGCTCTCGAGTGTCCCCGCACTGCAGGGGCAGAGCGACCAGATCGCGGACTCCATCCGCATGGGCTCTCCCGGGCAGGCGATCGCCTCGGCCCCTGCGGAGTTGCGGGGACAGGTGGAGCAGGCGGTCCAGGCCGGATTCGCGACGTCGATGAACGACCTGCTGGTCGTCAGCGGCATCGTGGCGCTGGTGGGCGGCGTCCTGGCCTTCGCCCTCATCCGCAGCAAGGACTTCGTCGCCCCCCAGGGCGGCCCGGGCCAGCCGGCCCGGCCGCCCCAGGCCCAGACCACGGAGGCCCCGCAACCGAGCTGACCACCCCGGCGCCCGTCAGCACCCGGCCCCGCACGCCGGCGCTGACGGGCCGCCGCGCCCCGGCCCGGCGCCCGACTGGCCCGTGCCGTGCGGGAGGCGTTCCATCGAAGGGTGAGCCCTCTGCGTATCGACGTGCACGCCCACCTGTGGACCGCGGAGTACCTCGACCGCCTCGAGCGGCTGGGAAAGGCTGACACGGGTACGCAGCGCGGGATCGGCGCCGACGCCACCGAGGCCGATCTGGACCGCCGTTTCGCGCTGATGGACCGGGCGGGCATCGACCTCCAGGTGCTCTCCGTGGCACCGCAGTCCCCGCACCTGGCGGGGGAGTCCGACGCCGTGGCGGTCGCCCGTACGGCGAACGAGTCGTATGCGGACCTCGTGGCCCGCCACCCCGGGCGCTTCCGGTTCTTCGCCGCGCTGCCCCTCCCCCACGTCGACGCGGCGCTGCGCGAGATCGCCCGCGCCTTCGACGAGCTCGGCGCGGTCGGGGCCGGCGTGACCACGACCGTGCTCGGCCGCACCCTCGACGACGCGCTCTTCCGCCCCGTCTACGAGGAGCTCGACCGGCGCGGCGCCGTCCTGTGCATCCACCCGGCCGGCGAGGGAGCCGGCAGCCCGCTGATCACCGAGCACGGCATGACCTGGATGGTCGGAGCGCCGGTCGAGGACACGGTGGCGCTCATGCACCTGATCCTCGCGGGCATTCCCGCACGCCATCCGGGAATGCGGATCCTGGCCTCACACCTGGGTGGGGCCCTGCCACTGCTGCCCCGCCGGCTCGACGACCATCTGGCGTTCGAATCCCCGGGGACGCCCGAACTCCCCTCGGTGGCCGTCGGCCGCCTCTGGTACGACACGGTCAGCCACGTGCACGCACCGGCGCTGGCCGCAGCGGCGGCGACCTTCGGGGCGGACCGCCTCGTCCTCGGCACGGACTTTCCGTACGAGGACGGGGAGGTCTTCCTGCGGGCCGTGGACTACATCTCCGACGCCGGGCTCACCCGGGAGGAGGCCGCGATGATCCTCGACACCAATGCGGCCGGCCTGCTCGGCCTGGCGGACACCGCTTAGACCGGGCAGGGCCGGTACTCGAGGCTGAGTTCGCGGTCGACGGCGTAACTCGTCCGCATCGAGGCGTCGATGACCTGCTGCCAGGAGCCGTACTTGACGTAGAGCTGGTCCGCGGTGGGGCCGAGCGGGTTGCCGTACTTGGCGATGTTCCGCTCCTCCAGGATCCGGACCTCCTCCGGGGTCATGCCGGCCCGGGTGATCGCCTTGGCCTGGTTGCGCATGTCGACCAGCTCCCGGGCGATCTCCTCGTCGGTGGCCCCGGCCGCGCGCATGTCGGCCTCCGTACGGTGCATGTCCTCGAGGAGCCCGTGGTAGCTCATCCGGGTCCGCTGGGCCTCGACCTTCTCGTCCATCGGCAGGACGCGGATGCGGCACACGACGGGGTCGGTGCTGGGGCACGGATCGTCGGCGGGGACGGGGCGGGCGAGCGGCGCGGTGATGATCGAACCGCACGCTTCGGCCGCGCCGGCCACCGACGCGGAGGCGGTGGCCAGCAGCGCGACGGCGGCCACGAACGGCAGGAGGGCGCGGCGGGAGAGGGAGAGGGAAAGAGGCATGCCCGCATCCTTGGCGACCGTGCCGTGCCCTGACACGTGGACACCCCGATGATCACTCCAACGGGTACCCCGGGGCGGTTGCCGGCTGATCCGGAACCGGAGCACTGCCCGTCCGGCCTCCGCTGAACACCCGCTCAGAGGCGGTGGATCCGGTCGATGCCGTACCACTTCGAGACACAGGCGGCGACCCAGTCCCGCCTGGGGACGGACGTGAAGAAGGGCTCGGCCAGACTCCCGATGTACAGGGGCCGGTATCCGACATCGGTGGCGCCCTGCGCGGCCTCGGTCCGGATGCGGGAGTTCTGGGCGTCCCAGGCCGCGGCACGGGTGACCGTGGCCGTGGTGAGCTGTTGGACGCCCGGGACGAGCACGGCCAGCGCGGCCAGCGCCAGGCCGCCCGCGGCCACGATGCCGGCCGACACGACCGGGGTGGAGGCGCGTCGGCGGGCCAGGAACCGGCCGGCCCACTCCCCCAGCAGGGCTCCGTAGACGCACAGCGCGAGTTCCATCGGCACGAGGAAGTTCGTCCAGGTGCGGGCGTACGTCCACCCGCTCGGACCGTAGCCGCTGCGCAGGCCCAGCACCACGGCGAACGACCCCAGCACCACCACCGGCACGGGGAGCAGCAACACGGCGATCTGCATCTTCCGCGGCGTGGACTGGTGCCATTTCCACTCCCGCGGCCCGCGTGCAGGCGCCCGGAGGCCTGCTCCCCAGCCGAGGAGGACGCCGACGGCGGCGGCGCCTAGGTAGGCCCACTGGCCCGTGACGGAGTCCCACATGTGCAGCCAGTCCTGGAAGGTGCCCCTGAGTTCGCCCGCGGAGAGCACGGACTCCCGGTCCGGCTGCTGCGCACGGCGCCACCGGGCGCCGGGGGAGGTGTAGAGCACGATCAGACCGCAGACCAGTCCGGAGCACCAGAGCGCACACCAGGTGAACGGGTGCCAGGTCCGGGCCAGTTTGAGGCGGGGCACCGCCAGCAGGCCGACTCCGGCCGCGAGCAGACCGCTGACGAGGGCGAACGGTTCGCTCAGGGTGCCGAGTCCGAACGCGATGAGGAATGCAGCGGCGAAGCCGCCTGCACGTACGGCGGCACGGGGTTGGCGAACGGTCCAGATGCCGAGCAGGAGCGCCCACACCCCGATGACGCTGGGAATGGTGTGGGAAAGGGTGGCAGGAGCCCACAGCAATACTTGATAACTGCGCGTTCCGGCGTAGTAGAGCAGCGCCTGGATCGCCAAGGAGCACGCGAACAGGGGCAATATCTGCGGTTTTCCGCCGAGAAACCGGACGAACTGGCACCCGAGCAGAACCAGACCGACCGTGAACGTGACGGCGATGACGGTCGGCAGGATCTTGACTCCGCCGAGCCCGTCGCCGTAGATGACGCCGCTCAGGAAGGCATTGGCGATCCGCCCGTTCTGGGTCGTGTAGAAGTCGGACGTGATGCCGAGGACTCCCAGATCACGGGATTTCCACGCGGCGCACCAGTCGTCCGACGTGGGCCGTACGTAGAGCCCGAGAAAGCACCCGATGGCGACCAGGGCCCCGGCCGCCGCCACGAGGGTCCCGGCCGCGCCCAGCAGGAGCCTGCGGACGAACGGGCGACGGCCTCTCCCCCGGCCGTCCGCTCCGGAGGAATGCGTTCGACGGCCCTCGCCCTCGGACAGCAACGGAGCAGTGCTCATTCACCCATCCTTTGCGGTGGGCCTCCGTCCCTGCCACGGCTGTTACGCCATGCGATGACGCCGGGTGTGCCGAGGCCCGGCGGTCACCCGAGCGGCGGGCATGTCGTGGCGGGCTCCGTACAGGTCGGCCACGATGGGAATTCCGGAGTTCCGCGCGCACGGAAATACACGGAGACGCGCGGAAACTGCGGGAATCCCGACGGAGGGAGTGGCGATGCCTGCTGTCCGGCTCGTTCGCTGGGCGGTCGTCACGGCGTCCCTCGCGAGCGTCGCCCTTCCCGTGTGCGTGGCAGGAGCCCCTGCCGGCCGGCACACCGGCGAAGAACGGCCCGTGTTCCTGGTCAGGCCGCCGGGACACCACAGCCGTGGCGATGCCGAGGGCAGCTACGCGCCCCTGTCGGTGCTCACCGCCCCCACCGCCGGGCTCCTCTCCAACACGACCGCCACCGAGGGCATCACACGGGCCGTCGCGCAGGGCGCACGGTACGTCGAGCGGAGCAACGTACTGCGGTTGCCGTCCGGCCGGTGGAAGTACCTCCCCGTCGGCAGGACGGCGTCGGCCGTGGTGGCCCTCGACGATCCGACGGCCCGGCAGCAGATCGCGCAGAGCCGCGCCTGGCTGGCGGCCGGCCGGGTCCCGGGCAGCTCGCCCGCGCAGCGCGCGGCGGCCGAGCGCGCCCTGCTGACCATGCGTGCGCTGCTCCGGCCGAACGGTGCCATGGCGGCGGCGTGGACGCCGGGCTGGATGTACTCCTGGCCGCGTGACTCCAGCTTCGCCTCCGCCGCGTTCGCGCACACCGGCCATGACGCCGAGGCCTACCGGATCCTCCGCTACAGCGCCGCGACCCAGCGGAAGGACGGCACCTGGGAAGCGCGGACGAAACTCGACGGCTCCGGACCGCCGGACGGCAGGCGGTGGCAGCTCGACGCCAACGGCTGGGTCCCCTGGGCCACTTGGCAGTGGTACCAGACGGCGCCCCGCACCACCCGGCACGCCCGGCTGGCCGCCCTCTACCCGATGGTCCGCAAGGCGGCCGACCACGCGGCGGCCTGCCTGGGTGCGGACGGGCTTCCCCCGGCCTCCCCGGACTACTGGGAGCTGATGACGACCACGCCGAACATCGGTACGGCCGCGCCCCTGCTCGCCGGGCTCAACGCCTCCGCGGACCTCGCCCGGGCGGTGAACCGGCCGGACGATGCGGCACGCTGGAGCTCTGCCGCCGGGCGGCTCTCGGCCGGGATATCCAAGAGGTTCGCTCCCCTCGGCTACCAGCGCACCGTCGACGGGCAGCACGGACACGACAGCGCGGTGGCGTTCATGGCGCCGCCCTTCAACGCGGCGCCCGCCGACCTGCCCCGGGCACTCGACACCACGCACAAGGCGCTGCTCCTGCCCAACGGGGGTCTCACGCCCGGCAACGATCCGACGGCGCCCTGGGGCGGGAACGCCTGGACGCCCAGTACCTCGTTCTTCGCCCTCGCATGGGCCGGGACGGGCAAGACGGCGAAGGCGAGGCAGGTCCTGGACTGGGTCCTCTCCAAGCGGAACTCGCTCGGGGAGCTGCCCGAGAAGGTGAACCGAGAGGGCAGGCCCTCGTCGGTCGCACCGCTGGCCTGGACGGGTTCGATCACCCTCCTGTCCCTCGTGGCACTCGACGGCAAGCCACTCCCCACCCCGCCCTTGCGGTCCCGGTAGGTCCTGTTGTCACGCGCTCCGGGCACCGCCTCAGACGGGCTCGGTCCCGTCACCCGGGGGCGGAGCGGTACGCAGGCTCTCCAGCTCGGCGAGGAGGCGCCGGTACGCGAGCCGCTCCGCCTGCACCGCATGCCTGAACGGGAGGTAGTGCGGATCACGGCGTGCCCGGGCCTCCTGCGCGGCGGCGAGGCGGAGCTCCCTCGCTCCGGCCAGGTCGTTCATCGCTGCCACGTATCCGCCGGCGAGAAGCTTGTGGTCGAGGACCTCGGCGAAGGCCTGCTCCGCCAGCCCGCCGAGCCGGTCGAGTTCGTCCACGCAGCTCGCAGGGGCCGTCTCGGCGCAGCCCTCGTCCAGGTGGTGGGAAAGCGATCTCAAGGTCGTGCCGAGCTCCGGGTACTCCCAGGCGGGCGCCGTGTCGTTCCTGCATCCGGTCGCGAGGGCTGTGAGGGCCGCGAAGGCGGCCACGGCGCGGACCGTTCCCGCTCCCCGGCGTATGCGTATGCGTCGGCACGAGAGGAAGGGAGGGGTCATGGGAGCCCCGATCGCCCGAGGGTCAGAGTCCGGCTGCCGTCGCCGGCCAGGTGGTATCCCCGCCACCGCCCGGCGAGGTGGCCTTGCCCGCCATCCTCGCCCGCCCCGATCCGCGCTGCCACCCGGCGGCCCAGGGGCCGTGGGCGCACGCTGCGGCGCAGGTCACCACCGCTACCGGCCCCCGGCCTGTGCGAGCGTCCGGGGCTGGACCGCCCGGTGCCACGGGGTGGGGGTCCGGCCGGCCACCTGCTCGGATCCGGCCGCAGGAACCGTCGTCACGATGTGCAGATCGGCGTCCAGGCCGAGGGCCGCCGCGACGGCCGTACCGGCCCCCGAGTCGGCCACGCCTGCCGGGGCCCCCGTGTACAGCATCTGGGACTCCTGCCAGGACTCCGGACCGCCCGTGCCCGCCACGCTGACCGTGCCCGCGCCCGCGCGGCCCGCGAGCAGGTGGCCCGCGACGCCCACCGCGCCGTACCCGCCGAGACCGCCGGCCGCGGCGACCCGGGAGAACTGCGGCGCGGGCCCGCCCGCGGCGGCCAGGCTCGTACCGACGGAGCCCGTGCCGGGCCGGCGGAAGAACAGCCGGACCCCGTCGCCCTCCGGGCGCACCGAGAGCACGCCCGTCGTCTGCGGCAGCCCGGTCGGGAACGGGCCGCCGAACGGGGCACCCGGCGTCGGCTGGACCCAGGCCAGTACGGAGCCGGCCGTCGCCGCGTACACGTGCCGCCGCCCCGAGCCGTCGGTCGCGGTGACCGGATCGCCCAGGAGGCCGGCGCCGCCCAGGGCCTGCCATGCGCCGAACGCGCCGTCCGGGGTCGTCTGGGTCCGGGCGCGGAGCGTACGCCTGGAATCGCGCACGTACACCGTCATCCGGCCGGCCGGGTCCACGGCGACGGCCGGTCCGCTGATCGCCGAGGTGACGGACCTGTCTGTGGTGTCCGGGGTGCCCAGCGACTGCCACGGGCCGAATGCGCCGTCGGCCGTGGTCTGGACGGCGTACACGATGTCCCGGCCGTAGCCCTGGGAGGTCGTGCCCAGGGTGGTGCGGGTGGCGAACACCACGATCCTGCCGTCGGGGAGCCGGAGCGCCGTCGCGCCGGCGTCGATTCCGGTGCCGGGGCCGGCGTCGGGCAGGAACCGGGGGCCCTGCCAGGGGGCCTGCGGGCTGCTGCGCGACCAGTACGCCATCCGGTTGTCCAGCACGGCGAAGGCCCACAGCCGCCCGGAGACGCCTTCGGTCATCCAGGAGGTGCCGTCACCCCGGCTGTAGCGGATGGTCTGGCTCCAGCCGGCGCCGGTGGGCCTGGTCGCGGTCTTGCGGTCGCCGCAGCCCGCGGGGCTGCCGCACCAGTCGTCATGGTCCATCCAGGCGTAGGTCCTGAGGTAGCCGAGCTTCTCCTCGGCCGTCTGCGGGTCGAGCGTCGGCGGCAGTGAGCTGTTCGGATAGCTCATGTAGTTCTGGACCGAGAAGTGCGGCCGGTCCGTGGACTGCGCGTAGCGTTCGGCGGCGGCCTGGACGAAGCGGGCGCCGTACATGTGGTCCTGGTGATCGAGGAAGGCGCCGCTTTCCGACCTGCCGGGGGTCGGGTCCTGCGTCCGTATCGTCGTCGGCCGGTAGAGCGCGAACACGTCCGCGATGGCGGCTATCGCCTGGTCCTTGGTGTACGAGAAAGCGAGCTTGACCGGCGTCCCCGAGGTCAGCTGGGCGCCCAGGGCGGGTATCCGGCCGTCCCACAGGCCGCGCAGGCTGTCCGGATTGTCGCCGGAGATGCTGCGGGCCTCGCGGAGCTCCATCCACACCAGGTTGACCTCGGGCCTGGCGACGAGGACGTCCACCTCGGCGCTGCCCCCGCCGGCGGTGGGTACGGACTTCCGCTGCCAGGCGCTGGTGCGGTCGCCGGTGGCCATCTGGGCGTAGGCGCCCCGGATGCCGTTCTGCCGGGCCTCCGCGTAGGCGGCGCGGTCGGCGGGCCCCGCGGCGTCCTCGAGGTGCGGGCTGTGGGCCTCGTTCCTGCCGTCGGACTCGCCGGAGGTCAGGTAGACGGTGGTGACCTTGATGCCCGTCGATATGGAGCGGCTCAGGTCGGGGTTCATGAAGAAGAGGTCGTCGTCGGGGTGTGCGACGACCTGGAGGGCAGAGCCCTCGGTCACACTCGGCCTGACGACCGCCTCGGGGGCCGTCGCCTGCCGGTCGGTCCCGTATCCGTAGGCCCAGGACGTCACGCCGGCGACGCCGACGGAGACCGCGGCGAGCAGGGCCGCGATGCGGGTGCGGCTGGCCAGGGACATGTACAGCGCCTTGAGGTCGGTCCGGTGCGGAATTCCGCCTGGGAGGTCGGTCGATGTCCCGATGGCTCCACTGCTTCCGGAGACGACCGGGGCCGATTATGCCTCGCAGGTTTGCGACTGACACACCCTCAAGAGGCATATGAACGGAACAGAGTTGAATGCGAACAATGCACCACTTGCCCGTTTTGTTGCCTATGGGATCATTCGTGCACCCTGGGGCATGGCAGATGCCGGGGGCTGCGCGCGCTGCGGACGAAGGGCTGCTGGAGTTCCGGCGCGGCCGCGGGGTGACCGTGGCCGGCGGGCGCTGGGCGAGCAGCGTACGTTCGCGCTCGGACGGATCGGTGAGCCGGACGACATCGGCATGGTCATCGCCACCCTGGTCTCCGAGGAAAGCCGCTGGATCACCGCCCGGAACATCGAGGTCTCCGGAGGGCAGAACCTCTGATCACCGATTCCCGCGGCGTCCCGGGGCGGTCCCGGACGATCGAACATACGATGGGCAGGAACCGGCGCGGGCGCCTCGCCGGGCTGCCCGCCCAGAGCACTCGGGGTGGAGACGTATGGCACAGCCCGCCGACACAGCGCGGACCGTCATCCTGACCGTGGACGACGACCCGGGGGTCTCCCGGGCCATCGCCCGGGACCTGCGGCGCCACTACGGCGCCGGCTACCGGATCGTGCGCGCCGAGTCAGGCGAGTCCGCGCTGGAGGCGCTGCACGAGCTGAAGCTGCGGGGCGACCTCGTGGCGGTGATCCTCGCCGACTACCGCATGCCGCAGATGAACGGCATCGAGTTCCTCGAACAGGCCCTCGGCGTGTACCCGGGCGCGCGGCGCGTGCTGCTGACCGCGTACGCCGACACCAACGCGGCGATCGACGCGATCAACGTCGTCGACCTCGACCACTACCTCCTCAAGCCCTGGGACCCGCCGGAGGAGAAGCTCTACCCGGTCCTGGACGATCTGCTCACGGCCTGGCGCTCCAGCGACTACCGGCCGGTACCCGCCACCAAGGTGGTCGGGCACCGCTGGTCGGCGGGCTCCTCGCGCGTACGGGAGTTCCTGGCCCGCAACCAGGTGCCGTACCGCTGGTACTCCTCCGACGAGCCCGAGGGGCAGCGGCTGCTGGAGGCCGCCGGGGCGGACGGGCAGCGGCTGCCCCTGGTGGTCACGCCGGACTGCACCGTGCTGATCGAGCCGGAGGCTGCCGAGCTGGCCGCCCACGTGGGTCTCGCGACGACGCCGACCGCCGATTTCTACGACCTCGTCGTCATCGGCGGCGGACCGGCCGGGCTCGGCTCGGCGGTGTACGGAGCCTCCGAGGGGCTGCGTACCGTACTGGTCGAGCGCTCGGCGACCGGCGGGCAGGCCGGCCAGAGCTCCCGCATCGAGAACTACCTCGGCTTCCCCGACGGAGTCTCGGGCGCGCAGCTCACGGACCGCGCCCGCCGCCAGGCCGGCCGGTTCGGCGCCGAGATCCTCACGGCGTGCGAGGTCACGGGGCTGGAGGTCAACGGCGCGGCCCGCGTCGTCCGCTTCTCCGACGGCTCGGCGGTCGCCGCGCACAGCGTCATCCTGGCGACCGGGGTGTCGTACCGGCAGCTCCACGCACCGGGCTGCGATTCCCTGACCGGCTGCGGGGTGTACTACGGTTCTTCGCTCACCGAGGCGGCCGCCTGCCAGGGGCAGGACGTGTACATCGTGGGCGGCGCCAACTCCGCCGGGCAGGCGGCGATGTACCTGGCGCGCGGCGCGAAGTCGGTGACGCTGCTGGTACGCGGGGAGTCCCTGCAGGCGTCGATGTCGTACTACCTGATCCAGCAGATCGAGGAGACGGCGAACATCACGGTGCGGACCCGGACCGTCGTCGAGGAGGCGCACGGCGACGGGCACCTGGAGCAGCTGACGCTGCGGGACGTGGACAGCGGTGCGACCGAACTCGTCGACTGCCAGTGGATGTTCGTGTTCATCGGCGCGGCCCCGCTGACGGACTGGCTGGACGGTACGGTGCTGCGCGACGAGCACGGCTTCATCCTGGCGGGGCCGGACCTCACTGCGGACGGGCGGCCGCCCGCCGAGTGGGAACTGGACCGGCCGCCCTACCACTTGGAGACCAACATCCCCGGCGTGTTCGTGGCGGGCGACGCGCGCGCCCGGTCCGCGAAGCGCGTCGCGTCCGCCGTAGGAGAGGGAGCCATGGCCGTGATGCTCGTCCACCGGTACCTGGAGCAGTCATGAGCGGCGGCCGGCTCATGCCGTGCAGCCCGCAGGAGATCTCCTCGCTGTTCCTGTTCGAGAAGCTCACCCCGGAGCAGCTCGGGCGGCTGTGCGCCGAGGGGCGCGTGGAGCGGTTCGACGTCGGCCCGGTGTACACCGAGGGCGACCCGGCCACCTGCTTCTACGTGATGGTCGAGGGCACCGTCGTACTCTCCCGCCGGGTCGGCGGCGACGACGTCGAGGTGAGCCGGACCTCGCAGCGCGGCGTGTACGCGGGGGCCATGCAGGCGTACTTGGGCGACCAGGTGCCGCAGACCTACAACAATTCGATGCGGGTGACGGAGCCGACGCGGTTCTTCGTACTCCCCGCCGAGTCGTTCGCGGCCGTCATGCGGGACTGGTTCCCGATGGCCGCGCACCTGCTGGAAGGGCTGTTCTTCGGCTCCAGGAACACACAGCGGGCCATCGGCCAGCGCGAACGGCTGCTGGCGCTGGGGTCGTTGTCCGCCGGTCTCACCCACGAGCTCAACAACCCGGCCGCGGCGGCCGTACGGGCCACCGCGACGCTGCGGGAACGGGTGGGCAAGATGCGGCACAAGCTGGCCGTCATCGCCCAGGGCCCCTACTCGCGCGAGGCGCTCGCCGACCTCATCGAGATCCAGGAGCGCACCGCCGAACGGGTCGCCAAGGCACCGGTGCTGAGCCCGATGGAGGCCTCCGACCGGGAGGACGAGCTCGCCGACTGGCTCGACGACCACGGCATCCAGGAGGGCTGGCGGATCGCGCCGACCTTCGTACAGGCCGGGCTGGACACGGACTGGCTGGAGCAGGTCGCGGCGACCGTGGCCGAGGACATCCTGCCGGGGGCCATCGGCTGGCTCAACTACACGGTCGAGACCGAGCTGTTGATGGATGAGATCAACGACTCCGCCACCCGCATCTCCCACCTCGTGGACGCGGCGAAGCAGTATTCGCAGCTCGACCGCGCCCCGCACCGGGTCGTCGACGTCCACGAACTCCTCGACAGCACCCTGCTGATGCTGTCCGGCAAGATCGGCCGGGGGGTCCGGGTGGTCAAGGACTACGACCGCTCCCTGCCGGACGTACCCGCCTATCCGGCGGAGCTCAACCAGGTGTGGACGAACATCATCGACAACGCCGTCTTCGCCATCGGGAGCACGGGTGGCGAGGGCACGCTGACGGTCCGCACGGCACGCGAGGGCGACCGGCTGCTGGTGGAGTTCCGCGACACCGGGCCCGGTATCCCGGCGGACATCCGCAGCCGTATCTTCGACCCCTTCTTCACCACCAAGCCGGTCGGCGAGGGCACCGGTCTCGGCCTCGACATCTCCTGGCGCATCGTGGTCAACAAGCACCACGGCAGCCTCCAGGTCGAGTCCGCACCGGGCGACACCCGGTTCCAGGTGCTGCTGCCGCTGACCCCCGACCCCGAGCCCTCCCCCCACCCCGAGCCCTCCCCCGAATCCGAGACCGCCGAGGAGCCGGCATGACCGACGACATCAACGGAATCGACCCGAGCGTCCCGCCCACCGGCACCGGCTGCGCCGACTGCGACGCGGTGGGCGGCTGGTGGTTCCACCTGCGGCGCTGCGCCCAGTGCGGCCACATCGGCTGCTGCGACTCCTCACCGGCGCAGCACGCCACCGCCCACTGGAAGTCCGCCGGTCATCCCCTGGTGCAGAGCTTCGAGCCGGGTGAGGAGTGGTTCTGGGACTACCACACCAACGAGCTGTACGAGTCCGGGCCCGAGCTGACGCCGCCGGCCGCCCACCCTGGGGACCAGTCGGTCCCGGGACCGGCCGGCCGGGTTCCGCAGGACTGGACGAGACTGCTGCACGGCTGACCGTCCGGCGGGCCGTCGTCGCGGACACCGGCACGGGACGACCCTCGATGTGGGCGTCGTCGGCCTTCGGTGGCACCGGTGGAGCCCATCGCGGGGGACGGCGACGAGGGCGGTGCGGCCCGCATCGATTTCCGGCTCCCGGCGCACCTCAAGGCCTGCGTGGAGGACGCGGCGGGCCAGGAGGGCCTGTCGGTCAACGCCTGGCTCGTACGGGCGGTGTCCCTGGCCCTCGAATCGGGCGCCGGCGCGGCGACCCAGCCCGCCACCCGCGTCCCGCGCCACGGCCAGAGCCTGCGGGGCTGGGTCCGCCAGTCCCGGGCAGGGCCGGAGCCGCCGGCCCCGGCGCCAACGCCCCCACCTGCGACAACCCGAGTCCGCGAGCAACACGCCCATGCCACTGACCTTTCTGCCGTTCCTCGGCAGCGCCATCGTGCCGACCGACTCGATGCCGGCGGGGCTGCGCTGGTTCGCCGAGTACCAGCCCTTCACCCCGGTCATCGAGACCCTGCGCGGCCTGCTGATGGGCACCGAGATCGGCAACAGCGGATACGCCGCGCTCGCCTGGTGCACCGGTCTCACGCTGGTCGGCTACTTCTGGGCGCGTTCCGCCTTCGGCCGCACCGCCAGGCAGTGAGCGCGGCTCCACCCCACCCGTCTCCCACTCATCGCGTCGAAGGCGAGAAGCTGACGCAACAGCACGGAACGCCCTCGAAGACCTCCCCGCAAAAACACCTCGTAGCCTGACCCCCGAACTCCCCCGGCCCGGCGGCTCCCCCGCCGGGCCGGGTCGGTCGGGTTGGGGGGAATGCCGGGCTCGTCCCTGTGTTGACCCTGCGGGCTTCCTTAAGGGAACTTGAAGAACCCCTCCAGGTGGCCTTTTTCGCTGATCACCGGCCTAGGCTCGAGCGGACTCCCCTCTTCCCCCTCTCCTGTGAGGTGTTACCGGCATGAGCCGCAGCCGAACTCCCGGTCCCGAAACGCCGTCCCGCGTCGAGGCTCGGCGGAGGAAGACGGTGCGTACGCGCATCGTGCTGTCCGTCACCGCGGCGGCCGCGGCGGTGGCGGTCGGCGTCGCGGTGGCCGACTCCGACGGCAACGCCCGCGCGGACCGGCGGGCCGACGGCGCGGCCGGTACGGCGTCCCCGACGGCGGGCAACGGTGACCGGACGGGAAGCTCCACCCCTGCCGTCCCCACACCCACCGGCGACGCTTCGACCACGGCGAGCCCGAGTCCGTCCGGGACCCCCGACGCGAGTGCATCAGCGTCCGCCGCCCCGACGAAGCCCGAGGCAGCGGAGAGCAGCATTGCGGCCAAGTCGGCGTCGGGCGAGGCCGGCAAGGCCACGCGCAAGCCCGCCACCACGACGGGCGGCGGGTCCGGCGGCTCAGGTGGCTCCGGCGGTTCCGGTGGCTCCGGTGGCTCCGGCACCGTCGACGGCAACTCCGAGTCCGCGGTTCTGGCCCTGGTCAACAAGGAGCGGGCCGCTGCCGGATGCGGCCCGCTGACCACGAACGCCAAGCTGAGCGCCGCGGCGCGGACGTACAGCGACACGATGGCCCGCAGCGGCGTCATGTCCCACACCGGACCCGACGGGTCGACCATGACCAGCCGGGTGGAGGCCGCCGGATACGCATGGTCCGGCCTGGGCGAGAACATAGCCCGCGGCCAGTCCGACGCCGACGCGGTCATGAACGCGTGGATGAACAGCTCCGGCCACAGGGCGAACATCCTCAACTGCTCGTTCAAGGAGATCGGCATCGGCGTCCACAAGGGCGACGGCGGCCCGTGGTGGACGCAGGACTTCGGGACCCCGAGGTAGCCGACCCCGCGGTGCGAACAGACCCCCACCGGCGCCGAACGAACGAACCCCCCACCGGCCGCCGAGCGGGCGTCCACGTCCTCCGACCCCGTGCGCGGGTGCGGAGGACGTCGGCGTTGTCCCGTGAGGCTCCCGGCCACTCCTCCGGGGGGACGGGTGACAGGCCGGCCGGCGCGTCGGCCACTATGGGGCCGTGCCTCGAATTCCGCGCTACCTGTTCATATGGCTGTCGTGCACGGCCGCCAGCGTGACCGCCGTACTCGTCACGGTCCAGTTCGTGGTCGGCACGACCAGGCCCACGCCCCCGGTCGCGCGGTCCGCCCCGACGGTCATCGAAACGCCGCCGGCATGGCAGGCGGGCCAGATCCCGCCGTCCCCGACCGCGTTCACGAGCCCCTCGCCCACGGTGACGCAGCGGCCCTCCCCCTCGGCCGCGGCGCCCACCCCCGCCAAGGCCTCGTCGAAGACCCCCCGGCCCACCCCGCCGAAATCCGCCGTCGACTGCGAGGACGGCGGCGCGGGCCTGTACACCGTCCCCTCGCAGGGCGGCAAGGCCACCGTGCGGTACGGGAGCCGGGGCGTGTGCCTCATCTCCGCGATCCCCGCCCTCGGCTTCAAGGCCACCACCTCGCAGACCGCGGACGACACCCTCACGGTCACGTTCACCAGCGCCGACCACCGATCGGTCATCACGGCGACGGTCGACCCGGGGGCGAAGGCCACCGTCCGCGAGTCCTCGTTCTGAGGCCCGGTCTCCTCAGCCGTCCCGACCGATGCGCACCACTGGACCGTTCTGGTCCCTTTCGCGTAATTCACCACGCTGTACGGGCTGATGGACCGGGTTCCGGCGAAGCGGAAGGTGAGCTGTTCCTTAGGGCACCTTAGGGCAACCTCAAGATCACGCCGATACGTTTCCGGCCGCCCGCAGCGGTCCTATGCTCACGTCAGCCGAGCGGCCTTCGGCGCCGGGGCGTGACACCCCGGCGGACCGTCGGGCCGCCGTCTTCACCGAGCCGAGGGGGCACTCTGCCCTCCCGCAGTCCGAACCGTGCCTTGGGGTGTCCTCGCCATGCGTCCTCACATGCTCCGACCCGTCCCTGCCGACCGCCGTACGACCCCGCGCCGCTCCCCCTCGCCCCTGGGGACGCGGCTGCCGCTGGTTGCCGCGGCCGTGGTCGCGGCGGGCCTGACCGCCGCCTGCGGGCCTTCCTCCCAGCCCGCCGGATCCGCGGCGGCGTCCGTGCCCGGACAGTCCTCGCAGGCCCTCCTCTCGGGGACGGAGTCCGCGACCGGGTCCCCCGAGGCGTCGCCGACCGCGTCGGCCTCGCCGTCCGCGTCCGCCACCGCCGTGCCCGGCTCCTCGCCGACTCCCTCGAGCGCCCGGAGCGGTTCCGCTGCCCCCGCCGGGACGCCCGCCAAGCCGACCCGTACCTCCACCGCGCCCGAACCGGCCCGGATACCCGGTCCCGGCTACGACAGTTCGGCCGATGCCCAGAAGCAGATCGACGCGGCGCTGCGCGCGGCCAAGTCGGACGGGCGGACGGTGCTGCTCGACTTCGGCGCGAACTGGTGCGGCAACTGCAAGGCCGCCGACAAGGTGTTCGGCCAGTCGCAGACCGCCGCGATCCTGGGGGCCTCGTACCACCTGGTCAAGGTCGACATCGGCGGCAACAGCTCCGCCAACTCCGCGCTGCTGCGCAAGTACAGCCCCTCGGGCGGGACCTACACGATGCCCGTACTGGTCGTGGTCTCCCCGTCCGGCACGGTGCGCACCGATACCCACGTCACCGGCAATCCGTCCCTGACCTCGGAGGGCATCAACTCCTTCCTGCGCAAGTGGGCGTCGTGAGACGACCCGCCCCGCAGGTCCCGAGGCGTGGGCGGCTCTCCGCCGTCGTCCTCGCCGGGGCCGGCCTCGCGGTCGCGGTCGGCGGTGTCCTCGCCGTCGGCGGTACGGATTCCGGGGCGCCGGACGGGCGGGTGAGCGCCGTCCGGGCCGCGGCCGGGGCGACGGTCGTGGATCCCGGTGCCCGGCAGGAGGCGCCCGCACTGGCCGGTGACGACCTGGACGGCCGCTGTTCGCCCCCAGGGTCAAAGCCCTCCTCTCTCCCCGACACCTGACACAGAGGCACATATGAACCTTTCTGCGCATACAAGGCCTTCCCGGATCGCCCCTGTCGCGGCCGCCCTGCTCTCCTTCGTCTCCCTTGCCGCACTCGCGGCCTGCGGCGGGCAGCCCGCCAAGGACACCGGCGGCTCCCCGCCACCCGCGACGCGCACGACGCGCTTCACCGAGAACGGGGGCACCGTCACTCTCTCGGTGTCCGACTGGCACGCCTCGCAGGGCACCCTGACCGCGGTCTTCACGCCCGAGGCCAAGGGGTTCCACCTCTACAGCACTGATCTGCCGCCCACCGGCATCGAGGGCGTGGGCAGGCCGACCGCGATGGCCGTCACCGGGACCCTGAAGGCACAGGGCAAGCTGACGGCAGCGGCGGACGTACGGTCGATCAGCGTGCCCGGTGTCGACGCCCCGGTCCCCGTCTACCCGGACGGCCCGGTCACCACCACCCTGCCCGTCCGCGCCGATACCGACGGCGAGGCGACGGTACTCCTCGGCTATGCGAGCTGCAGCACACAGGACGGCTGCACCATCCCGGTGTCCGACCACCCCGTGCACCTGCGCGTCACCGGCGACGGCCCGGCGTTCGACGCACCCTAAGGTGTCCCCATGCCGAGCGTCCTGATCGTGGAAGACGACCCCAGCATCCGCCAGTCACTGATCGAGGTCCTGACGGAGCACGGGTATGCCGTACGCAGCGCTGCCGACGGGTTCGGCGCGCTTCGAGAGGTCACCCAGGCCCCCGTCGACGCCGTGGTCCTCGACCTGGGACTGCCCGATCTGGACGGAGGCGACGCCCTGCGCATGATCCGGGGCATTTCCTCCGTACCCGTGCTGGTGGCCACCGCCCGCGACGACGAGAGGGAGATCATCAAGCTCCTCAACGCGGGCGCAGACGACTACCTGGTCAAGCCCTTCTCCGGGGGGCAGCTCATCGCGCGCCTCTCCGCCGTCCTGCGGCGCACCAGCCACGTCCCCCCTGCCGGTACCCCGGCGGGTGCACCGGTGGCGGCGGCGACCGAGCCGCTGCGCCCCACCACCGTGGGCGAGCTGGCGGTGGACCCGGGCGCGCGCACCGCGTACCTGGCGGGCCAGGAGCTCCGTCTCACCCGCCGGGAGTTCGACCTCCTGGCGTTCCTCGCCCACCACTGCGGCCAGGTCGTCTCCAAACGCCGGCTGCTGACCGAGGTCTGGCGCGAGCCGTACGTGGACGACCAGACCGTCGACGTGCACCTGTCGTCCCTGCGCCGCAAGCTCGGCGAACGTGCGGCGGCCCCGCGCTACCTGCTGACCGTCCGGGGCGTCGGCATCAAGCTGGTGGCACCGCGTTGAGACGCTCGCTGGCCGGAGTGGCGCTCGCCGTGACCTCCATGGTCGCCCTCTCCTTCCTCATACCGCTGGCCGCACTGGTGATGTCGCTCGTCAAGGAGCAGGGCGTCACCGCGGCCCAGCAGCGTGCCGCCGCCCTGGCCCCCGTCCTCACCCTGACCTCGGATCCCTCCGCCCTGCAGGAATCAGCCGCGAGCCTGGACGCGTCCGAGCACCTGGTCGTGCATCTGCCGGACGCGGGGCCCCTCGGCAGC
Source organism: Streptomyces sp. NPDC051364 (assembly GCF_040682115.1). Classification (NCBI taxonomy): domain Bacteria; kingdom Bacillati; phylum Actinomycetota; class Actinomycetes; order Kitasatosporales; family Streptomycetaceae; genus Streptomyces; species Streptomyces sp. NPDC051364. Next base: position 86,401 of record NZ_JBFBAH010000026.1, read on the forward strand.
TCGAAGGCCCCCGCGAACCTGCTCGAACGGGCCCAGCAGGCACGTGAGTCCATCTCCCAGGCGATCCCGGGCGGCTGGATATGCCTTCAGCCGGTGGTGCTCCCCGGCGACCGGGTCGCCGTCATCGAGAACTTCGTCCCCGAAGCGGAACTGACCCGCGGGGTCAAGGAGTCGTGGGCGGTCATGGCCTTCCTCGCCGTGGGGCTGGTCGGCGGTTCCGTACTGGTCGCCGACCGCCTCGGCGCGAAGGTCGTCAGGTCCTCGAAGAGGCTCGCGCGGGCATCGCGGGCCCTCGGCCAGGGCGACCTGGACACCCGCGTGGACCCCATGGGTCCCAGGGAACTACGCGACGCGGGCGTCGCCTTCAACGCGATGGCCCACCGGATGACGGAGCTGCTCGCCGTCGAACGCGAACTCGTCGCCGACCTGTCCCACCGGCTGCGCACCCCGCTGACCGCCCTGCACCTGGCGTCCGAGCGCATGGCCGGCACACCGGAGTCGGCCAGGGTGGAGGCGGCGGTCGGCGAACTGGAGGCCGAGCTCCGGGCCATCATCGCGGCAGCGCGCACCCCGCTCGCCGTGGGCCCCATGGCCCAGGGCCTGCTCGGCACGGAACCGCCTGCAGACCGTCGCGCCGTCGGCGCGGGGGCGTCCGGCCCCCGCTGCGAGACGGCCGACGTCGTCCGGCGCCGCACCGCCTTCTGGACGGTCCTGGCCGAACAGCAGAATCGCTCCTGCTCCCTCGACCTCACCCAGGAACCCACGGCCATCGGCCTCTCCGACGACGACATCGCCGCCGTGGTGGACGCGTTGATCGGCAACATCTTCCGCCACACCGCGCCCGGGACCCCGTTCGCCGTCCGCGTCGTACGCACGGCACAGGCCGTGGAGCTGGTGGTGGAGGACGGCGGACCGGGCATCCCCGACCCGGAGCGGGCCCTCTCCCGCGGGAGCAGCACCGGTTCCACGGGGCTGGGTCTCGACATCGCGCAACGGGCCGCGAGCGCCACGGGCGGCTCCATGCGCATCGGCCGCGGCGCCCTGGGAGGCGCGCACATCACCGTGACGTTCGCCCTGGCCCCACCGGCCCCGTCCGCCCGCAGGCCCCGTATCTCCCGCCGCCGCCCGACCCGCCCGCGCGGACGGTAGGGCAGGCCGCCCGATCGCCGACGCCCGTCCTGCTCCGGCATGCGCCGGGCCCTGATGCGGCGCACGCTGGAGCGTGGGTGTCTTCCGGAGGCACGGTCGACCGGTGGCCGGCGGACCGACGTCCGGAGGTGATACCGGTGGCCGACACACGAACCCCGCAGCGGCCGTCGAGCGCACAGCGACGCATCCTCGCCCCACTGGCGCTCGCGCAGTTCATCTGCAGCTTCGCCGGGTCCAACATGAACGTGATGATCAACGACATCAGCGAGGACCTGGACACCACCGTCCAGGGAGTGCAGATCGCCATCACGATCTTCCTCCTGGTCATGGCCGCGCTGATGATCCCCGGCGGCAAGCTGACCGACCGCTACGGCCGCAAGCGCTGTCTCCTGGTCGGCCTCGTCGTCTACGGCATCGGCGCCCTGCTGAGCGCCGCCGCCCCGGGTCTGGGCGTACTGATCCTCGGGAACTCGATCCTGGAAGGCATCGGAACGGCGCTGCTCATCCCGCCCGTCTACATCCTCACCACGCTCATCTTCACGGACCTGACCTCCCGGGCCCGCGCCTTCGGCGTCATCATGGCGCTGGGCGGCATCGGGGCCGCCGCCGGGCCGCTGATCGGCGGGCTCATCACCTCGTGGCTGAGCTGGCGAGCGGCCTTCGTGTTCCAGGCCCTGGATTCTCTTGATCATCGTGCTGAGCCGGAACCTCGAGGACCCGCTGCCGGCCGATCCGACGCGCTCCTTCGACACCACCGGAGCGGTCCTCTCTGCCGCCGGCCTCATCCTCGTCGTCATGGGCATCCTCGCGGCCGACAACAGCGTCTGGCTCATGATCGGCCTGCTCGCCGCGGGCGCCCTCGTGCTCCTCTTGTTCTTCCGGTCCGTACGGGCCAAGGAACGGGCCGGCAAGGAACCTCTGCTGTCCACCAGCCTGTTCCACGACCGCACCTCCAACCTGGGCCTCGTCACGCAGAACGTTCAGTGGCTGCTCCTGATGGGTTCCTCGTTCACCGTCGCGACGTACCTCCAGGTCGTGCGCGGCTACGACGCCATCCAGACCGGCGTCATCTTCACGGCCGCCACGGTCGGCCTGCTCGCGTCGTCGCTCGCCGCCGAACGCCTCGCCGAGCGGCGGCCCCAGCGGACCCTCATCATGACCGGCTTCATCGTCACCATCGCCGGCATCGTCGTCCTGATCGCGATGGCCGGCGGCTCCCCGAACCCGTGGGCCCTCGCCCCCGGACTCCTGCTGATCGGACTGGGCCTCGGCGTGATGCTGACCCCCTCGGTCAACGTCGTCCAGTCGAGCTTCCCCGAAGAGCGGCAAGGCGAGATATCCGGCCTCTCCCGCTGCGTGTCGAACCTCGGTTCCTCCCTCGGCACGGCAGTCGCCGGCACCATCCTCGTCGCCGGCCTGACCAGCGGTGCCTACGCCGCCGCGATGATCACGCTGGCCGTGATCGGTCTCGCCGGACTCGCCGCCGCGGTACTCCTTCCGAGGAAACCGCGTCCGGAGGGCGATCATGTCCGGCCGAGCAGAGAATGACCACGACGCACATCCTCATGTGAGGTGACGGCTGATGTCGGACGAGAGAGCCGAACGCATCGCGGATTTCATCGAGCCGCTACGGGTGCGACCGGGGTCGAAGGTGCACCTGGAGCGGGACTTCGATCCCCGCTACAAGGCCGGTATGAAGAAGCGGGCCGGGGCCGAGCTGCTGCAGACCGGGGTGTCGTTGCTCGCCGAGTACCAGGAGCGGCTGGCCGCCCAGGACACGTACGGCGTGGTGCTCTGTCTCCAGGCACTCGACGCCGGGGGCAAGGACGGGACGATCCGCCACGTCATGAGCGGCGTCAACCCCCAGGGCGTACGGGTCAGCAGCTTCAAGGCCGTCCTCCGAGGAACTCGACCACGACTACCTGTGGCGTTACGCCCAGCGGCTGCCCTCGCGCGGCGAGATCGCCATCTTCAACCGCTCGCACTACGAGGAGGTCCTCGTCGTACGGGTCCATCCCGAGATCCTCCTCCGGCAGAAGCTCCCCGAGCACGGACTCGGCGCGGGCATCTGGGAGCGTCGCTACCGGGAGATCAACCGCTGGGAGCGCTATCTCACGGACAACGGGTTCAAGGTGGTGAAGATCTTCCTGAACCTGTCGAAAGAGGAGCAGCGCACCCGCTTCCTGAAGCGGATCGACCTGCCGGAGAAGAACTGGAAGTTCTCCGCCGCCGATGTCCGGGAGAGGCGCCGGTGGGACGAGTACCAGCACGCGTTCTCCGAGATGCTGTCCGCCACGAGTACCCGCTGGGCCCCGTGGTACGTCGTACCGGCGGACCGGAAGTGGTTCGCGCGGATCTGCGCGGCGGCGGTCCTCGCGCACACCCTGATGGAGATCGATCCGCAGTACCCCGATGTGGGGGAGCAGGCCCGCAAGGATCTCCTCGTCACCAAACGGGGGCTGGAGCGGGAGGCCCCTGCCGGGGCCGCGGCCGATCCCTACGGCGCGCAGCACCCGTCGGCGGGCCGGGCCCACGGGCACGGGAAGGGGCACGGGAAGAAGCGCGGCTAGCGACCCTCGTACGGCGCGCGACCGGCCCGGATGCGTCCGCGGCCCCGGATCGGAGGCACAACCATGACGGTGCGGTCGGATTCCGTGGCAGAACAGCCCCGGGCTGCCGGGGACGGCTGGTACACGCGCTCTCCCGAGCAGGTCGTGGCGGCGTTCGGTGTCGATCCCGCGGTCGGCCTGTCCGCGGCGCGGGCCGCGGAACTCCTGACCGCGCACGGCCCGAACGCGCTGCCCGAGGAGGAGCGGACTCCGGCGTGGCGCCGGTTCCTCGCGCAGTACCGCAGCTACATGCAGATCGTCCTCGTGGCCGCGGCGATCGTCTCGCTGGTCATCCAGGAGTGGACCACCGCGATCCTGCTGATCGTGCTGACGCTGCTGAACGCGGTCGTGGGCCTGCGCCAGGAGGGCAAGGCCGAGAGCGCCATGAACGCGCTGAAGTCGATGATGAAGGCGACGGCCCGGGTGCGCAGGGACGGCACGGAGGCCGCGATCTCCGCCGAACAGCTCGTCGACGGCGATGTCGTGCTCATCTCCGCCGGGGACCAGGTGCCGGCGGACGGACGGCTCATCGAGGCCAGCGCCCTGCAGATCGACGAGTCGGCGCTCACCGGTGAGAGCGTTCCCGCCGCGAAGGACACCGGTCCGCTGGCGGGCAGCCGGCTGTCGCCCGGCGACCAGACCAATACGGCGTTCATGAACACCCCGGTCACCCACGGCAGCGGCGTCATGATCGTCACCGCGACCGGCGCGGACACCGAGCTCGGCAAGATCTCCGGAATGCTGGCGGCCACCGAGAAGGAGGTGCCGCCGCTCACCAAGGAGCTCGACCGGCTGACCCTGTGGATCACGGGCGCGGCGGGCCTCACCATGATCGTGATGTTCGCCCTGGGACGCCAGCGGGACCAGGCCTGGGACGTCCTGTTCGTCAGCGCGGTCTCGCTGGCCATCGCCGCCATCCCCGAGGCCCTGCCGACCGTGACCCAGGCGATCCTGTCCGTCGGGAGCCTGAACCTGGCGAAGCGGCACGCCATCGTGAAGGAACTGCCGTCGGTCGAGACGCTGGCGTTCACGTCGGCGATCAACTCGGACAAGACCGGCACCCTGACGATGAACCAGATGACCGCCGTCGAAGTGCTGAGCCCCACCGACCGGTACACCGTGTCGGGCACGGGTTACGGACTCGTAGGGAAGATCCACCACGCCGCCGGGTCCGCCGGGGTCGCCGCGGGGATCGAGGACGCGATCCTCCCGTACGTGGTGGCCAGTGACGCCAAGCTGGTGGGCGGCGAGGTGGTGGGCGATCCCACCGAGGGCGCGCTTCTGGTGCTCGCGCACAAGGCCGGCCTGGACACCGATGCCACCAGGGACGCCCTTCCCCGGCTCGCCACCCTCCCGTTCGACCCCGAGTACAAGCTGATGGCCACCTTCCACTCGGCGGCCGACGCCTCCGGGCGGCAGGTCGTACGCTGCTTCGTCAAAGGAGCGGCCCCGGCGGTGATGGCGCGGGCAGCCACCGCGCTCGCGGCGGGCGAAACCGTGCCGTGGGACGCCGAACTGCTCGGCCGGGCCGAGGCGGCGAGCGAGCGGATGGGCGGCGAGGGCCGCCGCGTGATGGCCGCGGCCGGCCGTGACCTGGACCCGGCCGGCTTCGATCCGGACGGCGACCTGCTCGCGTACGTCACCGATCTGCGGATGACCAGTCTCGTCGGCATGGTCGATCCGCCCCGTGAGGAGGCCAAGGCCGCGGTGGCCGACGCACAGGCGGCGCACATCCGGGTCCGCCTGGTGACCGGGGACGACGTCACCACCGGGGCGGCGATCGCCCGGCAGATCGGCATCCCCGGCGAGGCCGTCCTCGGCGCCGACTTCGCCGCCATGAGCGAGGACGAGCAGCTCTCCCGCATCGAGGGGATCGGCGTGGTGGGGCGGGTCGCGCCGGAGCACAAGGTACTGCTAGCGAACACGCTCAAGAAGAAGGGCGAGGTCGTGGCGATGACCGGGGACGGCGTCAACGACGCTCCCGCCATCAAGGCCGCCGACATCGGGATCGCCATGGGCAGCGGCACGGACGTGGCGAAGAACGCCGGACGCATGATCCTCTCCGACGACAACTTCGCCACCATCGTCTACGCCGTCGAGCAGGGCCGGACGATCTACGACAACCTCACCAAGTACATCCGGTTCGTACTGCTCCTGCTGGTCACGTTCGTGTTGACGTTCCTGGGCGCGACGGTCTTCAACAAGTGTGCCGGCCTGGTGCAGAAGATCGCCGACGGGGCGACGGTGCCGGCCGCCGCCGCCGTGGGCCTCGGCGGGATCGCCCTGATCCTGGTCCTGCAGCGCTTCCTGCCGAAGGTTCCCGCGGTGCTCGTGATGGTGGTCCTGGCGATCGCCGCGGCCGCCGCCTTCGACCTGGACGAGCACGGCGTCGGCCTGGTCGGGGTGCTGCCCGAGGGCTTCCCGCCGTTCACGATCCCCGACGTGCGGCTCGCCGACCTCGCACCGCTGCTCGGCGGTGCGCTGGGCATCGCCCTGGTGTCCCTGGCCGACACGATCTCCAACGCGTCCGCCTTCGCAGCCCGTACGGGGCAGGAGGTCCGCGGCAACCAGGAGATGGGGGGCGTCGGTGCGGCCAACCTGGCGGCCGCCCTCTTCCAGGGCTTCCCCGTCAGCACCAGCGGGTCCCGGACGGCAGTGGCGGAGCGCGCGGGGGCCAGGAGCCAGCTCACCGGGGTCGTCGGAGCCGCGCTCATCGTCCTCATGCTCGTGCTGGCTCCGGGCCTGTTCCGCAACCTCCCCCAGCCGGCCCTGGCCGCCGTGGTCATCACCGCGTCACTGTCCCTGACCGACGTACCGGGAGCCGTACGGCTGTGGCGGCAGGGCCGGGCGGAGTTCCTGCTGTGTTTCGCGGCCTTCGCCGGCGTGGCCCTGCTCGGCGTGCTGCCGGGGATCGCCATCGCCGTGGGCCTGTCGGTCCTCAACGTCTTCCGGCGGGCCTGGTGGCCGTACGACACCGTACTGGGGCGGGTGCCGGGCCTGGAGGGCTACCACGACATCCGTTCCTACCCGCAGGCCGGGCAGCTGCCGGGCCTGGTGATCTACCGCTTCGACGCCCCGCTCTTCTTCGCCAACGCCAGGGCCTTCCGGGACGAGGTCAGGCGGCTGGCCGGCGCGGATCCGCGGCCGAGCTGGATCGTGGTCGCGGCCGAGCCCATGACCGACGTGGACACGACCGCCGCCGACGTCCTGGAAGAGCTCGACGAGGCGCTCAACGCGGAAGACATCCACCTCGTGTTCGCCGAGCTCAAGGACCCCGTGCGGCGGAAGATCGAGCGGTACGAACTCACCCGGACCATCGACCCCCGGCACTTCTTCCCCACGGTGGAGGCCGCCGTCGCCGCCTTCCGCCTGCGCAGCGGAGCGCAGTGGACGTCCCCCACCACCGCCGAACCGCCCGCCGGGCCCGAACCCGGGCCCACCGGTCCGGCGCCCACCGGCGAGAAGTGACCGCCCGCCGGATGGGAGACACCGGAAGGCGCCGACGGCCGCCGCTCAGGCGGCACCGCGTCCCGCCGCGGTCCGTCCCATGGTCAGCGCCAGCCGCCGCACCCGGCGCCAGTCCATCGGCGGCACGGTACGCGGCACCCCGGGACGGTGCCGGGGCACGCGCACGCGCAGGGCGCCGGACGCGATACGGCAGCGCACGGGAGTGGACAGCACCAGGGCCTCGCCGTCGACACCGACCGGGATGGCGGGAGCGTCGGCGTCGACGACGACCTCACGGGCGGTGACGGCGGTCAGCCCGCGGCCCTGCCTGCCGTGCAGCAGCAGCCCCGCCGCTTCGGCGGCGCTCGAGACCTCGACGCCGAGCACCCCCAGCTCACCTGAGTCCAGTCGCTCACGGCGCCCGAGCCCCGCCGAATCACCCTTCTGATAAGGGTTGTTGCTCACCAGCACGGCCTGGGGGCCGTCCAGGACCAGCGCATCCGCACGGACGGTCAGCCGCGAGCCGCTGTCGTGGGTCAGCAGAGCCGGCAGCATCTCCAGAATGGTGCGGGCCTTGTCGTCACGATAGGCCGGACTCTGCACGACTTCCGCGTACACGCCGAACGAGGCGCTGTTGACGAAGACGCGCCCCGTGTTCCCGTCCGCCGGTTCTCCCTCATGGATGTAGCCGAGGTCGACGCGCAGTTCGACGCCGTCGGTCAGGGCCTCCAGGCACCGGGAGGGATCCTGCCGGTCCAGGCCCAGATCCATGGCGAAGTGGTTGCGCGTGCCGGCGCTGATCACCACGAACGGAATGTCGTGCTCCACGGCCACGGCGGCGACCAGCGCCTGCGTACCGTCGCCGCCTGCGACACCCAGCAGGTCGGCCCCGCCCTCGACGGCCTGCCGCGCCAGCTCGGCCACGTCCTGCCGCCGGGCCGGATCCAGCACGACGACCTCGGCTCCCAGTGCCCTGGCCCGCTCCGCCAGGCGGAACTTCTCGACCTTTCCGCCACCCGAGCGGGGATTCATGATCAGGAAGGGCCGCTCGGCCCGGACGGCGGAGCGCTCCGGCATGCTCGAGGCGTCCTCGGCAAGAGCGGCGCTGCCCGCGGCAACGGCCAGCGCCCACAGGGCGAGCGAGACCAGCACGACCCACAGCAGCCCGGCGGCCGAGTACAGAAGCAGGACGGCGAGCGGTGCGACGACCACCAGCAGCGCGGCGAGCACCCTGATCCAGCCGGTGTGGGTCAGCATCCACCACACGCCTGCCGCCGTGAGGACCAGTCCCGCCCAGCCCACCACCATCAGCAGGAGGCTCGCGAGGCCGCCGAACACCACCAGCACGACGAGCGCCGCCAGGCCCGTCGCCAGGGCCAGACGCGCGGTCCAACGCCTGCTCATGGCACAACCTCCCGCCGCTCCACGGGCTGCCGGACAGGGGTCGGGCACCCACTTCAGGCTACGAGCGCCGACCCCGCGCGGCCTGCCAACCGCGGCCGCCCGCGTCGGATGGCACGACCGAGCGGGCCTTGGGACCATGACCGCGGAGGACACCATGGCCCATGACCCCCCCGCCGGTCCCTCCGCCGGAAGAGCCGGCACCGCGCAAGCACCGTTGGCTGCCCCACCTCACGCTGCCCGGCTGCTGGGGCGCGCTCCTCCTGGCTTGCCTGTCCTTCACCCCGTCGCTGCTCCCCCGCGGAGGCGTACTCCAGGGACCGATCTGCGGCATCAGCGCCGCCATCGGCTACGGGCTGGGCGTGGTCGCGGCCTACGTGTGGCGCGCTTTTCGCCGACCGGGAGGCGCGCAACGGGCACCGCGGGCGTACGTGCCGGGGCCAGGTACCGATCCGCCGTCGGCGGCGGCGCCCGGCTGCATCGACCGTCATGGCCCTTGACCTCGCCATAGCGGGTGCCGGTCATCCATTCGTCGTGGAACTCCTCGATGTCCGCCTGGCTGCGGCCGGTGCAGTTCCAGGACGTTCCACGTTATTTCCGTCCCCACGCAGGTCAGCATCTTCTTGCACCCTCGGCCGTCGGCAAAAGGCCGGCATTGACGCCCGAGCTCCGCGCGACGGCCGAACCCATACAGGAGGGAAGCACCGGCCGCGCACAAGGCGGTGGCCTTTAGCGGAAGTTGCGCAACCCGTCCTGTCCCGTGGTCGGCGGGGCTATCGTCCAGCACTGCGGCAGGGACCCCGTACCTGCCGGAGTTCTCTGCAACCTCAGGCGAGCCACACCGTCCGACTGCGGCCCCGAGCGACCGGTGCGGACGGCGATGCCGCCGATGACGACCGCCCCGGAGGCCGCCGTTCATGCCCAGCGGATCGAGCCTCGCGAGGAAGTCCGCGGCCGTCCTGACGCTTGTTGCCGCCCTGTGGGCCCTGATGCTCGCCGGGGCCGGCCCTGCCCTCGCGCATGCCGGGCTCAGCGGCTCCGACCCTGCGGACGGTGCCGTCCTCGACTCAGCGCCGAAGCAGGTCACACTCACGTTCACCGAATCGGTGAGCTTCCTCGACGGATCCCTGCGCGTGCTGTCGCCCGCCAATGACCGCGTGAACCCGCGCCAGGCGCAACATGCGGACGGCCAGGCGAACACGGCCCGGGTGACACTGGAGGGGAACCTGGCCCAGGGAACCTACACCGTGGCCTGGAGGGTGGTCTCCGCCGACGGTCACCCGATCTCCGGCGCGTTCACCTTCTCCGTCGGAAAGCCGTCCGAGACCACCGCAGTAGTGGCGAAGACCTCCCCGGACGACACAGCGGCCAGCCGCCTGTACGGCTTCTTCCGGTACGTCGCCTACAGCGGCCTGGCGCTGCTCGTCGGAGCTGCGGCGTTCGTCCTCGTCTGCTGGCCGGGCGCGACTGAGATCCGTCCGCTGCGCCGGCTGTTGGCCGTCGGCTGGGCGACGCTGGTGGCGTCGACGGTGGCCCTGTTGCTGCTGCGCGGCCCTTACGAGGCGGGCGGCCCCTTGTCGTCGGCGTTCGACCCGTCCCTGCTCGGCCGAACGCTCACGGGGAGATCGGGGATCGCCCTGACCGCACGGCTCGTACTGCTCGCGCTCGCCGCCGTGTTCTTGCGGCAGACGCCCGTACGACTCGGTGTCCGTCTCCGGCTCGTCGCCGGAGCGGCCCTCGCCCTGGGCCTGGCGCTCACCTGGGCTGCCGCCGAGCACGCATCCGCCGGCATCCAGGTGCCCCTCGCCACTCCCGTCGCCGTGCTGCACCTGGTGGCCATGGCCGTGTGGCTGGGCGGTCTGATCACTCTGTCGAGCGCCCTCCGCCACCGGGGGCCCGACAGCCGTGAGATCCCGGCTTCCGCGGTCAGGCGCTTCTCTGCGCTGGCCTTCGCCGCCGTGGTCGTTCTGGTCGGCACCGGGGTGTACCAGTCCTGGCGGCAGGTGGGCTCCTGGGCTGCCCTCGCCACCACGTCGTACGGGAGGACCCTCTGCCTCAAGGTCGCCGCAGTGGTCCTGGTGCTGTGCGTGGCGGCTCTCTCCCGAAGGTGGACCGCCCGCCTGGTGGGCGACGCGTCGCCGAACGTGACGGAGCCGGCCGCCATCGAACTCGAGCAGGTGCGTGTCCCGCAGACGGTCGGCGGGCCGAGTTCGCCGGAGGGATCCGGGCCGGGCGGCAAGAAGGTCGCGGCTGCTCGAAGCAAGCCCGGCGACGGCATCGACATAGAGCCGCCGGCCTTCGACGCCGGGAGGTACCGGCGCCGCTTGCGCCGCACCGTGGCTGTCGAGGCCGCAGTCGCTGCCGTCGTCCTGGTGCTCTCCACCCTGCTCACCGGTACCCAGCCGAGCCGCGCCGCCACCACAGCACCCGCCGGGCAGGAACCGGCGGTGAAGGTGGTCACCGTCCCGTTCGACATGGGGACGGCGAACCATCAGGGCACGGTGCAGATCACTCTGGCGCCGGGCCACGTCGGCGAGAACACGGTGGAAGCGGTGGTGTTCACACCGGACGGCGGCATCTCCAGCGTCCCCGAGCTACGGCTCGCCCTCACCCAACGCGACCAGGGGATCGGCCCGCTCGACGCCAAGCTCAAGAATCAAAAGGGCTATTGGGCCACGTACGACCTGAGGCTGCCCATGGCCGGTACGTGGAACCTGGACGTCACGATTCGCACCACCGAGATCGACCAGGTCACCGTGAGCACGGCTCTGCGCATCACGCCGTGACCTGGCGGCGAGCGGAGCGTGTCGGCGCCTTCTGGTGGGCGCGCCGCAGCCGCCAGTCCTGAGCCGAACGACCGGGGCCGGTGTACGGCCTGCGGCGTCCCGCGGCGGCCTCCCGGTCTCCCGCCGGTCCACCGGCCCACGTCCCCCGCCTCACTGTCCCCACTCCCGTCGATGATGAGCGGCCGTGTCTCCGTCCCACCGACGGCGAACGGACGCGCGTTCGGCATCCTGGACGGCGTCGCCGCCACGCTCACCCACGACCAAGATGCGCAGCAGGCCCGGAAGTGGCGCGAGCGGGCGGGCGGCACCCGCGCGGCTCCGCGCGACGTCGACGGAGAGTGGGCGGGCGCATACGCACGAAGACGCCCGGCCGGGAAAGTCCCGGCCGGGCGTCTTCGTGTGTCTGCTTTACCTACTGGTCTGCCTACTGGTGGCTTAGTACCAGTGGTGGGTCTGCCAGAAGTTCCAAGCGCCGACGGGGCTGCCGTAGCGGGAGTTCATGTAGTCCAGGCCCCACTTGATCTGGGTGGCCGGGTTGGTCTTCCAGTCCGCACCCGCGGAAGCCATCTTCGAGGCCGGCAGGGCCTGGACCAGGCCGTAGGCACCCGAGGAGGCGTTCGTGGCGGTGTGGTTCCAGCCGCTCTCACGGGAAACGATGTTGTTGAACGCCGCGAACTGCGCCGGGTCCTTGATCATCTGCTGGGCGATCGCCTTGGCACT